>CANLOE010000016.1 GCA_947492745.1 uncultured Cyclobacteriaceae bacterium
ACGGTCGACTTCCGGACGATGGCAGGAACTTCGGTACTGCCTTCCCTATGGGCCACGTTCTCATCGGCTTCTTCTCCGCTCTTCTTCTTGGACGTTGAACTATTGTCCTCTATTATGTTTTTTTTGGTGTATCCTTTCTTGTTTTCAGAAGCCAAGTCCTCTTTGCCGTTTTCACCACTCCCATAAATCGATTCGGGATTGTTTGTATTTTTATAAGGAGTAAAAATAGCATCATTATCTTGAGACCTCCGTAAAACCTTCTCTTTAGGCATATTGCCTCGGTGTGCATCGCCAAACGGGCGTTCTTTTTCTTCTGATGTAGACTTATCACTATTTATATTTCGGAAAGTGTCTCCACTTCGAGATACTGCACCGGAGACAATACCTGTACTCGTTTGATGGCCATTAGGCTGCGTCTCATCTCCTCTGCTCACTTCCAGGCTTTCCTGTTTTTTAAGGGTGATTTGAGTGGTTTTCTTCTTAGAACCTGAATTTTGACCGTCATCAAACCTATCATGAGGTGATGCGATATCCTTTGCGTGTTCGTCCCCCATTTTTTCGGTATGCCGGTCTTCATGATTATGTACCAGAGTAGAGGTATCTTTTTGGGAGGACATATGGTCCTCCATAACATAGATAGAGAGCAAGATCAACGCTAAAATCGCGGCTATACCTCCCGAAAACTGTAGATACTTTCTAAAATACCATTTTTCCCTAGCGTCCTCCTGTATCTCTCCAAAAATAGTATCCCAGGCCTCATCGGGAGCACCTTGCTCAAAGTTACCCAATTTATCTCTTAGCAAATCGTCAAATTCATCCCTTTCCATGATATTCGTAGTGGTTAATCCCTAATTTTTTGAGTTCCTTTTTTAATGCAGTTTTGGCCCTACTCAATTGTGATTTTGAAGTCCCTTCCGAAATATTGAGCATTTCTCCTATCTCTTTATGATTATAACCTTCGACAATGTATAGATTGAATACCATCCTAAAGCCTTCGGGAAGCTTGTTTATCAGGCGAACCAGTTCTTCTTGGCTCAACATCTCGACAATATCATCAAGAACAAACCCGCTGTGTTCCAATGCCTCGAAATGTAAGCTTTCATAATGCTTCTTATTACTCTTGAAGTGATTAATGGCCGTATTGACAGTAATCTTCTTTGCCCATCGCTCTAGGTACTCCACCTCCTTCAACTTATTCAGATTCTTGAATATTTTAATGAAAGCCTCCTGAAAGATATCCTTTGCCTCATCCCTATCCTTGCTGTAACGCATGCTGATCCCCATTACCCTGGAACTCAATAAATCATAGAGCATGCGCTGCGCCTTGGCATCTTTCTGTATACACTTTTTTAAAAAATGGTCATTAATCATATATAACTCTCATTATCAACGCATAAAGTCTCTATCGGCATGACAGAGACTTGAGACCATGTATTTGAACTTGTTATTATCTCGCACAAATCTTAATGTTCAATATAACAAAGGGTTACAATCATCATTAAAGGCAAAATAGCTTCCGAACATGGCCCTATCCGTCTCAAAAAATAAGATAGATAGGGCCTAAGTCAATAATCGTCTTACCTGAAGACGACATAAGCTTCATCGCATCTCCCCGAGGGATTGCACACTTGATACCTAACGGTATCAATTACAGGTAAGGAGTCAGCTAGATACAGTAGTTCATCGCCGACAAACGTCACCGCACTGTTCGTATCCAATAGACTTAACGAAGCTCCTTCCATGCAAAGGTTATCATTGTCCAGTATACTGACATATATAGAATCCATTGAAGTAGAATCAGCGCTCCATACAAACTCATCATCGAAGGCTTCAATATCACAGTCATCAGATTCCACGAGTACATCCACGACCACTTGAGCCGAATCACAACCTACACCATCGATACATACTTCGTAGCCAAAAGATACGCTATAGTCTTCTGTCGCCGATGAATCTACGAAATGGACAATCTTATTATCCGAAAGGACAGAAACCGAACCACGGGCAGGCGGATAGGTAATGGTCATTTTCACGCTTGAAGTATCGGTATTGCAGATTTCGTCGTTGTTGAGGATGTCCAGTGTTACTCCGGAGCTGTCAGTTGCAGCAACGAAAGAGAAACGATCATTATTCAACACTAGGCAACTCGAATCACTTTCACCAAGAATCGTTACATTGACCGCATTAAAAGCACAGATAGTATCTTTGCAGATTTTATAAACAAAATGATCTTTACCTGCATAGCCTGCATTGGAAGTATATTTGACCAAATCCCCTTCAATCGTGGCACTACCATTCAGAGGAGCATCCGCAATTTCAATCATAGAGGAAACTTTCGTCAACAGGCTATCACAAACCCAGTCATTGGCCAGAACATCAACGAATATGGTGCTATCCATAGGAAGAGTGACCGTATCACTATAGGTCAAAATAGAACAAGGCAGGTCAGTGGTATCTTTTGCTATACTTATATTAAATTGGTTCTCGGCCACCAATACATTACCAGAGGTTGCGGTGTAAGTGAAAAAATCCAATCCATTTCCCGTATTTTTGTTGGGCACATAGCGAAAATACCCATTGCCTATACCTTCTAATGTACCCTTTTTGGGTTTTTCAGTGATTTGAATGGACAAGGGAGCCGTAGTGTTCACTCCGTCCACTAGACTTATCACAATAGGTGACTCGGCCAAGGCTACCGCTTCCTTGGCCTCTAACTCGATACTTTCCGGTAAAGGAAGGGCATCTTTTTCGAGGTCATCACACGCTGTCATAAAAAACAAACAAGCAAGGATAACTGTCGGTATTTTTACTATCAAAATTTTTGTCTTCATCATTATTTAAAGTTATCGTTAAAAAAAAAGCTTAAAATTCCGGATCCAAAGGTCCAGACAAGATGAAGTGGGAAAAGGTTGCAAGTTCTATTATTTTCAGGACTTATATATAGCTAGTGTATTGATTTTTAAGCATTATTAATATGCATCTTTTTTTTCATGTCCATTCCAATTCTGTTAATTTGTCTCTTTTCATTGCTGAAACCTTAAAAAAAACCATTTATGTCCGCTTCCCATTCTTTTCATCTCTAATCGGTCTGACTTCTGCCCCTACGCGGCAGGCCGGTTCCTTTGCTGCAAAGCTCATGGAACGATTTTTACGCTCGCCCTCATTGATAAAAAGCAGATAGGACAAAATCAGTAGCGTTTTCGGACCAGCCCATGGAATACGGAGAATTTTGAAAATAAGGTAGCACTCAGATAAAAAAATCAGTCCGGAACTACAAAAGACTATGGTATCGTAAGTATCCTTGCTCACCCCAAATGAGGTACCTAGAATATAATCAACACAGTTAAGAGACTGTTTTAAACTGTATCTTTTTCTTTCTTATGTACTTCTTTTGGTGCCTGATTTCGTTGAAATTTCCGCTAGCTAGCGCGACAGGCTATCTTTGTCAATGGCTCACGCGGCAGACCGGCCCCTTCACTGATAATGCCCTCGGGGCATTATTCGAACGCTCGGTCTTATCTAAAATAAGTGACAACAAATTCTAAAATAATTTCAAAACAGTCTATAAGTCTGTTATTTTTTATGAATGCAATGACAGCTTATTTCGAAAGGTTTGGATAAATTAGCGAAAGGAACTATTATGACGTATGGTATTCGCCCCCTGTTTTGGGCAGGGTTCTACTGGTTTACCCTGTCCGCTATCCCAGGACCATCTACTTAGAGGTGAGCGACCTCAGGAATCATTTTTAATTTTAAATAGCAATGCAACACGTTACAGCAGAAATATTGACCATAGGGGACGAAATACTATACGGTCAGATTTTGGACACCAATGCCCAGTGGATCAGTGCCGCTTTGGACGAAGCAGGAATCAAGACCGTACAACGTACTACTGTGGGCGATAATGAGGAGGATATATTGACTGCTTTCAGTTCCGCTGAATCGCGTGCGGATATTGTGTTGATTACGGGCGGACTGGGCCCCACTAATGATGACCTGACCAAACCTTGCCTGGCCAAGTATTTTGATTGCAGTATTGAAATCAACCCTGAAGCACTGGAAGAGGTGACCTCTTTTTTCGCCAGTAAAGGTTTTGAGCTGACGGATATCAATCGGCAACAGGCAGCTCTCCCTTTGTGCTGCGAAAAGGTAAGTAATCCCTTGGGTACGGCTCCAGGAATGTGGTTTTCAAGAGCAGGTAAAGTATTTGTTTCCATGCCCGGTGTACCCTTTGAAATGAAGAACATGATGACCGACACAATCATCCCCAAGTTGAGAGAGGAATTCAGGACACCCATCATTTATCATAAACTTATCAGAACGGCCGGTATCGGAGAATCTTGGCTTGCCGATAAAGTCAAAGATTGGGAAAATGCCCTTCCCTCACATATCCACTTGGCCTATCTGCCCAGTTTGGGGGAAGTCAAGCTACGCCTTACCGCTAATGGTGATGACCTCTCGACACTACAACATCAGGTCATACAGGAAGTAGAAAAATTACACGAGTTGATAGACGAGTATATCTATGGTTATGATAAGGATAACTTGGAAACAGTCCTAGGGCGAATCCTTGAAGAGCAGAAAAAAACAATTGCTCTTGCAGAAAGTTGTACCGGAGGTTTCCTATCTCATAAGCTGACCAGTGTTCCCGGTGCTTCCGGTTACTTTCTAGGAAGTATGATTGCCTATGACAATAGTATCAAAATAAATAATCTGGGAGTAGATGCCGCGACCATAGCACAACACGGAGCCGTCAGCGAAGCGACGGTCGCACAAATGGCACAATGCGTACGCAAACGTTTCAATAGTGATATCGGGATAGCCACTAGCGGTGTTGCGGGTCCTGGGGGAGGTACCCCCGAAAAACCCGTGGGCACTGTATGGATTGCCTACGCGGACGAAGAAAGTACTGTAACCAAAAAGCTACAATTATGGAAAGATAGGGATGTCAATATCAGGGCCGCTAGCGCTATCGTCATGACAATGGCCTTGAAAAGATTAATGGCATCCAGCAAGGTAAAGCCCTAAAAAAAAACTATTTTCGCGGTGATTCCCTTGATAGTGGGCATTCACATGAAAGCTTTTACTTCGTCGGGATTCTTACCCGATGTTCTTAGCTACAGGTAGAATGTAGATGGCAAACAAAAAGGCTAAGCACCCAAAAAGTCCAAAGCCAAAAATACTGCTATTCAAGTGCAATTAAATGAAGAGAACCTATAGAACACGATTATTATGGCACTAGTAGAATTGATTATGCCTAAAATGGGCGAAAGCATCATGGAAGCGACCATACTCACATGGTTGAAGAAAGAAGGGGACACCATCGAGCAAGATGAATCTGTTCTGGAGGTGGCCACGGATAAAGTAGACACAGAAGTCCCTTCTGTTCACGAAGGAGTGCTTAAAGAAATACTGGCCAAGGAAGGGGAAGTAGTAGAAGTCGGAAAGGCAATAGCGGTTATCGCCACTAATAAGGAAGCTATAGTGCCCAAGTCGGTACAGTCCCCCGATGAAATTCCTTCCGTCAATGAGGAGACGCTTAACCTCATGGCCATAGAAAACCATTCGGATCGTCCTACAAACGGTATACCACAAGTGAGAATAGATACTTCAACGCGATTCTACTCGCCTTTGGTATTGAATATTGCTAAGAAAGAGGGCATTGACCGTAATGAACTGGAGATGGTCCCTGGTTCGAGTAAGGATGGAAGAGTCTCCAAAAAAGATATCCTAAACTATATCAAAGTCAAAGGAGAAGGCCAATTGGTCGCTACAGCAACAGCCTCTCCCGTTCCACCGGAAGGCCCCACTACTTCTCCATCCATCCATGCGGAGGACGAAATCATACAAATGGACCGTATGCGCAAAATGATTGCAGAACGTATGGTGGACTCCAAGCACATAGCTCCCCACGTTACTTCTTTTGTGGAAGCAGATGTGACCAATATCGTGTTTTGGCGAAACCGCAACAAACAGAGTTTCAAACAAAAGGAAGGTGTCAACCTGACCTTCACCCCTATATTTATCGAAGCCGTAGCAAAAGCCATAAAGGACTACCCTATGGTAAATGTTACTGTAAACGGCGATACCATCATCAAGAAAAAAGCCATCAATATCGGTATGGCCGTAGCTTTGCCCTCTGGCAATCTAATTGTCCCTGTTATCAAAAATGCCGATCAACTGAACTTAGCGGGGCTTACCAAAAAGGTCAATGAACTGGCCAGAAGGGCCCGGAATAACAAGTTGACTCCTGACGAACTCTCGGGAGGCACTTTTACCATATCCAATGTTGGTTCTTTTGGCAATCTGATGGGAACACCCATCATCCTACAACCCCAAGTAGGCATTATCGCTCTCGGTGCAGTCGTCAAAAAGCCCGCCGTTATCGATACTCCCCATGGAGATGCCATTGCCATAAGACACAAAATGTTCCTATCGCACTCCTATGACCACCGTGTAGTGGATGGTTCTCTGGGAGGTATGATGGTGAGGCGTGTAGCCGATTATCTGGAACGGTTCGAAATGGACCGAAAGCTCTGATGAACAGCCCTCTGTACACATTATCAAAATAAGTGCAACCAATCTATCTTTAGTTGCACTTGTTCTATATCACTCTTCCCCACCTTGACCAAAGGTAAATTATCCATAGAATCCGTAGGCCCATTTCACACTCAAACATGTATTATACAAATACATCCTTAAAAAGTTATGTGAATTTCCATTTGTGTTGTCCTACCCTGCGCTTGGAAAGTCCAGTGATGGTACTGCCATCAAACGATTCTGATCAGAACAAAATAGCCTGCAAAATTCCAGGCGACATTTGAACCCAGATCATGCATTGAAAAATCTACTGCGGATCTAAATAGCTGCAAACCGGCCGTTGCACTACGTTTTTTGAATTCACCATAGCGGTGCTATGCCAAGTCCAATGAAACCCCCTGATTTATTGACATTTAAACCCTCGTTACGAAGTTCCAACGCATGATCCGGGCTGAAATCCAAATTTGTATTAGAGGCCTGTCCCGAAATCGGGGAAGGCCCTAATAACGCCGAGTTTATACTTATCCATCTGTATTCAGAAGCTGAAACAAAGCACCCAAATCGGGCGTGATGACAATATCCGTTCTTCGGTTCTTCTGTCTCCCCTCGGGAGTATCGTTTTCATTGAGCGGAGAGTACTCCCCTTTTCCAGCTGCGGTAACGTGCTTGGGTTCAACGCCATTCTTTACCAGTATTTTAACAATAGAGGTCGCTCGCATAACGCTAAGGTCCCAGTTGTCGCCCATGTACTTAGAGACTTTGGATACGGGAATGTTATCCGTATGGCCTTCCACCATAATCTCCAAGTTATTTTGATCTTTCAGTGCTTGGGCCAGTTGTCCCAGTGCTTTTACTCCCTTGGCATCTATATCGATACTTCCCGATTTGAAGAGCAGTTGTTCTGCCAGCGAAACATAGATTTTACCATCTTTCTCCGTCACAGTGAGGTCGCTTTCCTTAAAATTCAATAAAGCATCACTGACCCTCTTCTTCAATGCCCGTGCCGCTTCGTCCTTCTCTGCCAGCACCCTTTCCAGCTCTTTTACTTTTTGTTCTCTTAGAGCGAGGTCCTGCTCCAGTGCCTGATTCTCTCTTCGGGTCTGTTCCAGACTTTCCTTGAGCGTCATCAGGTCTTCTTGCTGACGTGCCATATCCTTGTTCAACTTACCACTGTTTTTCAACAAATTATTATAATACGTCTCCAGTTCTTGGTATTCACCTTCCAGTTCTTGGAGACGCTCGGTCTTATCACTGGCCGTGCTGGTGAGCTGTGCACTGTCCTCCCTTAGGGATTTCAATTGTTGACGGAGGTCATCGATATCGTGCCTTGCCTGTTCCAGTTCGCTCCTGACCTCGCTCAACTGCTCTTCGATACTTTCTTTCTCGGATTGTAATCCGCTATATTGTTTCTGGGAAACACAGGAAGAAATCAATAGAATAATGATAGCCCCCTTGACCATCGAAGAAAATAGTACGGATAGACCGTGAGTAAAATGTATAAATGCCATTGCTGTTTTTTCGTTAAGATAAGAACAACAAATATCCATATTTAAAACCGAAAAGAACAAGCTTTTGAGTGGAAGCCTTTCGTGATTGCCAACGTACCCTGAAAGGAACGGGAAACCTCAATTGGAGATACATGAGAGAGGAAGCAAAATCCTGTTCCCTGTTTGAACACAGAATCATATGTTACCCCTCCTACTACGGAACAAATTTCTTCTGATCAGCAAAATGAACATGTTTTTTTTTGAATCTGCCGTACCAGTGCTGCGCCGAACCCAAGAAAGCCCAAGGTCTATTGTACCTTAAGCCATCATGAAGAAGCCCCAGTGCGAGATACAAACCTATTCCTAAAAGTTCACGTATCTCCCTATTCATTTTGTCCTATTCTACGTTGGAAATTCTCGTGGTAGCGCTGCTATCAGATAATTTGGACGGAACAAAATGACCTGCAAAATTTTATGTAGTATTTAAACCCAAAATAATCAATAGAGAAACTATTCCACGCATAAATAGCTTCATACCGGAAGCTTTGCCCACCTGTCTTCATTCACCATAGCGGTGCTATGCCGAACGAATACAAATGGCTTATATTTTACTATTTATGCGCTCATCACGATTTCTATCGATCAATTTGGGCTAAACCATTAAATGTGTGCAACCCAGATTGAATATACCTGCGCATCACAAAAAAACACTATAGCACCCTTAAATTGAACACGTTTCCCCGAGTACGGTACATGTGTTCTATTCTTCCGTCCAAATGCCTATCTTAGCATGCTAAGATAAGGAGACGGAAATGCGGTACAAGGACCATTTTCGATAAGGGATTCGGAAAATAACCAATAGCTCACTTGATAGGCATAAACACTAAACTAGCCAATAAACTAAATCAAAGAATTGCAGATGGCAGTTTGAGAACATTGAAAAACCACGATGGTCTAGTAGATTTCTGTTCCAATGACTATTTGGGATTGGCTTCATCTACGGTATTGGAAAAAGCCATAGCAAAAGAAGTGACCAATTATGGGCCTGTGCATGGGGCGACAGGCTCCCGCTTGCTCTCTGGTAACACTTTACTGGCAGAAGAAGTGGAGCAGTATCTGAGCCGATTATTTATGAGCGAAGGCGCCTTGCTCTTCAACTCGGGCTACAGTGCCAACTTGGCCCTACTCTCTTCCATACCTCAAAAGGGGGACACTATCGTTTACGATCAGCTGGCACACGCCTGTATCAAGGACGGCGCCCGACTCAGCCCTGCCAAGCGTTACAGTTTTCTTCACAATGACCTGAAAGACCTTGAAGGAAAGTTGAAAAAAGCCGAAGGGAATATCTTTATCATTGTAGAATCGGTCTACTCCATGGATGGGGACATCTGCCCACTACATGACCTAGTCATACTTGCACAACGCTATTCGGCAGCTCTCATCATCGATGAGGCCCATAGCACCGGAGTGTATGGACCTCAGGGGGCTGGAATGGTCATTGCCGAAGGCTTAGCGGAACACTTCTTTGCCCGTATACATACTTTTGGGAAAGGTATGGGCGTTCATGGGGCAGCCATAGTAGGCAGTACTACCCTATTACAGTATATGGTCAATTTCGCCCGCCCTTTTATCTATACCACAGCTATGCCATCGCATGGCCTCATCGCACTGAGGGCGGCCTTTGATCATCTGGGAGACAATCAGCAACTCCAGCAAGAACTGACCGAAAAAATAAGCCTGTTCCAGAACTATTTCGAGGAATATAGCCCTCCACAGAACGGTTACCTACGGGTTCCCAGCGACAGCCCTATCCAAGCCATCCTCATCCCCGGAAACGAAAGGGTAAAAGTAGTTTCCCGACAGTTGATGGAGCAGGGCTACGATGTACGGCCCATCCTTTCTCCTACCGTCAAAAAGGGGGAAGAGCGGTTACGGGTATGCCTACATACTTATAACAGCGATAGTGAAATAAAAGGACTCATAGCCACTCTTCTATCGCTACAATGACTTAAAGACCTATGGAAAATTATTTTGTTACCGCTATCGGTACCGATAGCGGCAAAACCTTGGTATCTGCCATATTAGTAGAGGCCCTTGGTCTGAACTACTGGAAGCCTGTACAGGCCGGGATGCCCAGAGATACCGATAGTGTCCAGACGCTGTTGAGCAGGAGCGATGTGACATTACATCCTGAACAATATTGCCTCAAAACACCAGCGTCGCCACATGCGGCCGCAAAAATAGATGGTGTGCAGATTCGCACAAGTGATTTCATATTGCCCAGCGATAATGGACTGATCATAGAAGGAGCGGGAGGTGCGCTGGTCCCCCTGAACGATAATGGCGATTTTGTGATCGATATCCCTATACGCTGGGATATCGAAGTAGTACTGGTGGCCAACCTCTACTTGGGCAGTATCAACCATACCTTGCTGACCGCAGCATTGCTACAGCAGAAAGGGTGTCGCGTAAAGGGCATCATCTTCAATGGCCCGGCAAATAAAGAAAGTGAGGACATCATACTGAAGCACTCCGGCTACCCCTGCCTATTGAGAATCCATCAGGAAAAATCCATCAACAAGGAAGTGGTCCGACGGTATGCGGATACCTTGCTACAACAGTGGAAATAAAACCGAAAGAAAAAACAAGAATCCCTACTCCGAAACGGGGCAAAACAATAGAAAACATGAAACAGGAAGATTGGATAAGTAAAGATACGGAAGTGGTATGGCACCCTTTCACACAGTTACATGGCAAAGCCGCCCCTCTAATGGTCACCAAAGCCGAGGGCCTTTACCTCCATACGGACGATGGAAGGAAGATAATGGATGCCATCTCTTCATGGTGGGTCAACCTACATGGCCATGGTCATCCCCATATAGCACAGGCAGTGGCTCATCAGGCAAGGGAACTGGAACATGTGATTTTCGCGGGGTTCACGCATGCTCCCGCCATCGATCTGGCCGAAAAAGTACTTTCGTTACTTCCCGGCAATCAATCGAAAGTATTCTACTCCGATAATGGCAGTACCGCAGTGGAAGTGGGACTAAAGATGGCCTTTCAGTATCATTACAACCAAAATACTGACCGAAAGAAGGTCATAGCCTTCCATGGGGCCTATCACGGAGATACTTTCGGTAGCATGTCCATCGGGGACCGAGGTCCTTTTTCAGCTCCCTTCGCCCCTTTTCTGTTCGATGTGGAGTTCTTGGACTTTCCCGATGGGAACAATGATGAAGCCATACTACAGCACTTCCAAAAGCTATGCGATACCGAAGAGGTTGCGGCCTTTGTCTTCGAACCCTTAGTACTGGGTTCTGCCGGGATGAAAATCTACGCTGCTGCCACACTCGACCGCATGATAGCCTATGCTCAGGGGAAGGGCACTCTCTGTATTGCGGACGAGGTCTTTACGGGTTTTGGGCGTACGGGCAAGAATTTTGCCTGTGATTACCTCGAACACCAACCCGATATCTTCGCCCTGTCCAAAGGGCTGACCGGCGGTACCATGGCACTCGGGCTTACGACCTGTACCGAAAAGATCATCGATGCTTACCGCTCTTCGGACATTATGAAAACTTTTTTTCATGGGCATTCCTTCACTGCAAATCCTATCGCCTGTGCAGCCTCTATCGCCAGCTACGAGCTTTTCATACGCGAAGAATGCCAAGCAGCCATACAGCGTATCGCCCGGCAGCAGGCCTCCTTCTGCCAAACGGTGCAGCAACATCCAAAAGTCAGAATGGCCCGGTGTCTGGGTACGATCATGGCCTTTGACATCGCCACAGAGGAGGATACTTCCTATGTCAATGAGGTCAGGCATAAGCTATATCCTTACTTCTTAGAGCGGAATATCCTGCTTCGCCCTTTAGGCAATACCATCTACGTCCTGCCTCCTTATATTATCACAGAAGAAGAACTACAGCAGGTATATACGGTCATCCTGGAAATGCTGAAAGAGGTATGACCCTTATGCACGCCCGATTATTCGATGATGAAGGTTTCTTCAAAATTGGCAATGAAATCCATAATATAGCGCTTATTCCTATCCTCCGTTCGGTAGGTCAGGTAATGCCTTCTATGGATGCCTTCCTTGGAAATACGTCGGAACACCAGATCTTCGGATAAACGAAAGTGGGCCAGTGCCCATTGTGGCATACACATAATACCCATGTTGGCATGGACCATTTCCAAAGCTACCTCTGTCAGAGGGATAGCGGTCACTTTTGCTGGAGTGACCTGATGGGGCTGAAGATACCGAGTATGGATGGAGACACTCTCCAGCGGAAAGGAATGAATCAAGAGGTGCGCTTTGGCAAAGTCCTCTGCTACGATGTACGACTGAGTACTGAGGGGATGTTCTTTGTGCAGGATAGCCAACAGCTCATCTTCGAACAAAGCAATACTGGAGAGTTGTTCATCCCTGGAAGGCGAACTGATGAGCGCAATGTCGATTTCCTTGGCCAATAGTTTGGACAAAGGCCGATGGGTCGCTTCAAGGATCAACTCTACCGATATCTCCGGGTACAGTAGCCCCATCTTCTGCACAAAAGCAGGGAGGCCATGATAGAAAGAATAACATTCGGTACCGATTTTTACCGTTCCCTTGGAGCCTTCCCGAATATTCTCGATAGCGTGAAGTCTCTTTGTTATCGTGGTCAAAACTTCATTGGCCATAGCATACAGCTCCTTTCCTTCCACGGTCAGTTGCCAAGCATTCCTTTTGCGGTGGAACACCTTGAAGCCCAGACGCTCTTCCAACTCCCGCAATTGGTGGCTCAGGGCCGATTGGGTCAAGAACAGCTTCTCCGTAGCATTAGCAATGGTCCCCTCCTCTGCGATAACTTTGATCAACCTAAGATACTTTACCTCCATAGGTACAAAGATAACATACCGCAGCTCATACGATGATGAAAAAATCTCATATTCAGCGTCAAACATCTTCAATTGAAAACAAGCAGAACAATATAAAGACGCATTACTTTTGATACAGGGAAAAGCACGGTACGTTTTTTCTCTTTTCAGACGATTTCATTAACAGAACTATGATCACACAAGCACAACTACAGTATTACAAAGACAAATTGGCCTATGAAATGGACCCCTCGGACCTTTTCGAATCGCTTGAGGAACAAGCAGGCATTGTCGTTATAGATACCAGAAAGCCCTTTGCTTATGACAAGGAGCGTATCCCCACTGCCGTCAACCTGCCACACCGAGAGATGGACGCCACTACTACAGCCCACCTCGATAAGTCCAAAACCTATATCTGCTATTGCGACGGTATCGGTTGTAATGCTTCCACTAAGGGGGCTTTGAAAATGGCTCAATTGGGTTTTCAGGTAAAAGAGCTTATTGGAGGACTGGCCTGGTGGAAATTGGACGGTTATGCTACCGAAGGTACGGAAGCATCCAAGGGAGAAATCATGTCCTGCGCTTGCTGAACCATGGAAGAAATAGTCATACGGCATGCTACACCTAGCGATGCCACTGATATCATAGCCCTGTGCAAAGCCCATGCCAACTACGAAAAAACCAGATTCGATACAACAGGTAAAGCCGAGAAGCTAATGAATCATCTTTTCGGTCCCGACCAAGTCTTAGAGTGTATTGTCACCGAACAGGGAGGCTCCTTGTTCGGCTATGCTACCTTCATGAAGCAATTTTCAACTTGGGACATGGATTTTTATCTTTATATGGACTGTTTGTATCTAAGCTCTGAGGCCAGGGACAAAGGACTGGGAAAGATGATGATGACCTTTATCGCTGCCTATGCAAAAGAGAACGATTGCCATCGCATACAATGGCAGACACCATCGTTCAACACGGGAGCAAAGCGATTTTATCATCGACTGGGAGCAGTACCCTACACTAAGGAGCGCTTCATTTGGGAGGTCTGATCTTCCGCAAAAACCATTGTAGAGCATCGTTGTCCAAGAGCAAAGAGCGCACCATCGGGCTGCCACACCACCGAAGCTAAAGTATCATTGTGGGTGGTTTTCCCAATACGACCGGATGACTTCTTCCCAGTCTTCCCGATGCCTAAGGAACAGTACCGTATTGATCATCATTTTATCGGCAGCAGTACTTTCCGGAAGTTGTTCCAAGGTCGTTTTGAGCAGTTTGTACAACTCTTCCCGAAACTTATCACCCGTTTCTTCATGTAGCCGCAAAAGGGCCTTGACGATGATTTCCTGAGTTGTTTCTATGGGAGTTTCGCTTAGCTCTTCTTCAAGCTCATCGGGCTTTGTCGGTTTTTGTACTGTTTCTGATTTTCTGCCCATCCGATCGGAAGGTTCGGTAACCATGGAAGCAGCGCTACTCTCATTTTCCTCGGCCGAAGCAGAGGTCCCTTCTTCTACCGTTTTCTTTTCAACCTTCTCGGGAGAGACCAGTGAGGAGGCCTCTTGTTTTAAAAAGGCATCGAGGTCTTTGAGTGTATTTTTCTTTTTTGCGGTCATGACAAGTGGCTTAGGATTTCTTTGGTAACGTTCAGGTACTTCTTTTCCGCTAGGATCGTACTGAAATTGACATAAAGATTTTTCTGAGGAACAAAGGTGTCCAGTACAATAGCATCCAGGTCTTCCAGTACATTTTTCACCGTTTTGGTATGGGTAGAGCCATGGATACGGTTAGGCAAAATCATTATTTTCAGTTCGGGGTTGATATCCTTGGCAGGGTTGAGGTCGGTCACTGTCTGATAGGTCACCAGTAGGTCGTTCTGCGTCAGACTGGTCGGCACCAGTACCGCATCACTTTCGATACACAGTTTTTTTATGCCTTCATCCGTAGTCTTCCCAGCACTGTCCACGATAATGTAATCCAATGCTCCGGAAGACTTCAGTTCCTGAAGCTCTCCGGCGATGCTATGGTCCTCAGAACCCAAAATATCGAAAAGCTTTCCCTCTTTCGCTCCTGATTTGAACAGTTCCATTTTTCGGAGCGTATTCAGGGTATAATTGGTGTCGGTCTCTATCAAGGTAATCCGGTATCCTAGGTTATGGAGCATGGTCGCCAGGTGAATGGCATTGGTGGTTTTACCTGTACCACCTTTTCGACTGATAAAAGAAATAACTTTGGTCATATTTCACATCTAAATAACTCCAAAATAAGCATCCATGACCTGAAAACCAAATCTACCCCTCAATGGATTTCCACAGAGCCTTCTAAAAATCGGTTTGGCTTTCCTGTAAGCCAATGTTATCGTATTATTGTACTCTATTTGGAAAAACGGTTCATCGATGAAAAAAGTCTACTACCTCTCTACCTGCACTACCTGTAAAAGAATCATGTCCGAACTGCCACTTGACGATTTTGAAAAACAGGATATCAAGACAGAAAAGATAAATGAAGGGCAATTGGAGAAGATGGCCGAGATAGCGGGTTCCTATGAGGCCCTGTTCAGTCGCGTGGCGATGAAGTACCGACAGTGGGGCCTTAACGAAAAGGACCTGAATGAAGAGGATTATAAAAAACACATTTTGGAAGAGTATACCTTTCTGAAACGCCCTGTATTCATCATTGGTGATGCTATTTTTATCGGGAATTCCAAAAAGAATGTTCAGGCCCTGAACGATGCCCTGAGCTGAGCACTACAAAAGGAGTAGTGATTCAGGGCAGTTTTGAAATGTATCCCTTATCTGCCCTGTATGATTTTTGGGGGCCTTATCTCGTTGGAATTTTTGCCAATCCTATAAAGGACAATACTCGCGGCAATCTTCAGTGTACTCCATTATATCGATTGATTTTAACGGTACCCATTGATCTTTCGGCCTATACCTTATTAGCCAGAATGAACTGTTAAAAATCAGCGAAATGGATTCGTTTTTTTTAGCTGACTGCGGCAGTGCTACGCTGAACCCAAGAAAACCATCTCTTGAAACAGAAGGGACCTTTGATAGCTTTGCATCACCCCTGAAACACATTATTGTCCAAGCGTACTTTTTTGTTGACTTCCAGTGTGGCGGCTCGAATAATCTTATCGGTACCGTATTTGAACTTGACCTTGTCCATGGCTTGATGAAGTTCGATCTGTTCTTGGGTATCTTCGAACAGGTCAATCTGGTAGTGTCCATGGACCAGGTGGCTGACCCGTACACCGACGAGTCGCAAGAGTACCCGTTTGACATATAATCGGTCGAATAAGCGGAGGGCATGGTCGAGAAGGGCACGGTCGGAAGAGGTGTAGGGGATATGGCATTGCTTGGAAACCGTATCAAAGTTGGAATAGCGTATCTTCACCGTGATGCAGGCACAGAGCTTTTGTTCACTGCGCAGTTTAAAAGCCAGCTTTTCGACCATAGCTGTCAGGAGGGCCTTGAGTTTTTTGATATCAATGGTATCCGTATCAAAGGTACATTCTGTAGAAATGGATTTGCGGTCGCTATGGGGGACTACAGGCGAGGTGTCGATAGCATTGGCTCTTTTCCATAACAGGGTGCCGTTTTTACCAAAGGCAGACTGTAGCATTTTCAAGGGCACCTCTCTAAGTGTGCGTACGTCCTTTACCCCCATTTCCATCAGAAACTGCCCTGTCTTTTTGCCGATCATGGGTATTTTTCGTATCGACAAAGGGGCCAGAAATTCCCGCTCCTCTCCCTGAAGGATATGTTTCTCTCCATTGGGCTTGAACTCTCCAGTAGCTACCTTAGAGACTAGCTTGTTGACGGATAGGCCCATGGATATCGGAAGGCCGCTGTTTTTGATGATGGAGCTGCGCAGCTCCTTGCCCCAGAGATAGGCAGACCCCATAAAGCGATCCATACCACTGATATCTATGTAAAACTCATCGATGGAGGCTTTTTCGTATAAAGGTGAAGCTTCAGCGATGATGTCCGTTACCAGCTTGGAATAATTACTGTAAGCCTCCATATCACCTGAAATGACCAGGGCATCGGGACAGAGCTGTAAGGCCATGCCCGTAGGCATGGCCGAATGCACTCCGAACTTTCTGGCTTCGTAGCTACAGGAGGCCACAACGCCCCTCTTACCCCGCCCGCCAATAATCAAAGGCTTACCGCGCAATTGAGGATTGCGCAAACACTCCACAGCAACAAAAAAAGCATCCAAATCCATATGTATGATGGCTCGGGTAAAATCGCCCTGAATCATATCTTATTATTTTTAACTAATATACTAATTTTAATAGTAAAATCGAGTCATCAATACATGAATGTCTAAAAAAGAGAGATGAAAAAATACCGTAGTACTTTTTCATCTCAAAAAAACCTCATTTACACTGACTGCCAATACATTACAATCAAAAGAAAGGTTTGGGTAATTTCAGCGGGCCGATGAGTAAATAACGTCAAGCAAAAATGAAATGAGAAATCGGCAGAAGGAGAATCCTTGATAAAATAATATGGTGTACAGTTGTCATTGAACCCAAAATGATCAATAGCCTTCCTATTGCGAACATAAATCACTTCAAAATCACTGATTTTACGCTGCGCAGGCTCGTCTCCTTAGTGATACAAAAGCCTCCTCACCTAAACCGCTGATTTTATTGCACTTTATACGCTCATCACACAATCCTATTGATCAATTTGGGTTGAAGTCCTCATAACGAAACTCCAATGCACAATTCGGGTAAAGGTTTTTCTATAAACAGAATCCTACCGAAAAGAAATTCCTTATCCCTAAAATCAATGACGCTTGCATATAATCCAACAGGAGCCATTATTTTATCATCGTATATCCACTTCTCAAGTTGCTCCGCTACTCTTCTATTCTATATCTTAGTGGAAAGGTTCACTACGGACATACGGACAGCTGTCCCGTAACGATGAGGGTATTCGGTCACAGAGCGGTTCTCAAAGACTGTTCTGAAGCTATATCCGAACTTGTCACTGGGTATTTGAGCTAAAGACAAGCTTAGACTGCTTGCCTTCGGTGCATTACATTCGGGTATAGTCAAGCCATTGTATACTAATAGGGGAAATCTTCGTTATCAAAAGAGACTATTTTTAGAATGAAGCAAGAGCGATTTTACATTATTTTTTTTAGTACAGGTATTGTCCTTTTATTGGCATTCTTATGCAGCCTATCAGTACAGGCACAAAGTTACGGAACCACTTTAGGGCTGCGTTTCGGTAATAATAACCTGACCCGTACAATAGGCCTGAGCATGCAGCACCGTATCTTCAAAAAAGCAACCCTTGAAGGCATCGTACAATCGGACTTTAGCAATAATACTACCGCCCACGCCCTTATCGAACAGCATCACGGTTTTCTGACAAAACGTTTTAACATCTATGCCGGTACGGGCATAGCCTTGGGCAGCGAGGAGAGCGAGGTAAAAGACCCTATGACCAAAGAACTGGTACGCACTTTTGGCAATGCCACTGTGGGTGTCGATTTGATTCTGGGGATAGAATTCACCCTTTTGCACTATAACTTTTCACTGGATTATAAGCCTAACTTCAATATGGTAGGGCGAGAAGAATGGTACCGCGGTCAAGTTGGATTTTCGGCACGTTCGGTACTGGTCACAGGCGCAAAACAGAATAAAAAAAGGCGTAAAAGAGCTAGGGGCAGAAAGAAAAAACAAAAAACAAAAGATAAGGAAGAAACACCTCTATTCGGAGATTTCTTTCAAAAAGTATTTAAAAAGAAAAACTAAAGAAGGCATATCAGGATTATCAGAGGTATCACTTTAATCCAAAGTCATGCGTTCAGTTCACTATGCTGTCTATCTCCATAGGTATTCATGGATCATCGATTTCGCCCTTCTATTACAACTGTAAAAACATCAAATCAATTAAGAGCCTGTTTAAACCCAGATCATGCATTGGAACTTCGTAACGAGGGTTTAAATAGCAATATATCAGGGAGTTTTATTGGATTTTGCATAGCACCGCTATGGTGAATTCAAAAAACGTAGTACAACGGCCGGTTTGCAGCTATTTAGACCCGCAGTAGATTTTCAATGCATGATCCGGGTTTAACCGTATCTCTTTCATTTTCTTATGTACTGCGTAGGATTCGTTGAAATTTCCGCAGATAGCACTGCTATCTTTATGAAGGGAGATGTGGCAGTACAGAAGGGTGAGTATTTCAGGCCATCAGAAGTAAAAATGTTAAATTCAGGGATTTCAACAAAGAACTTCACTCGTCTTCCAAAGATAACCGAATCTTTGCCAATGCTTTGTGCATCAGTTTTTCTATGGCCTTGACCGATACATTTGATACCTCTGCAATTTCTTTGTAAGTCTTTTTTTCAATCCTGTTCAGAAGGTAGACTTCCCTTTGTCTATCGGGCAATTTTGAAATAGCGGATTCCAAACGCTGCATATATTCTTTTTCCAGCAATAGGAATTCGGGAGATTCGGCACTGGCAGATTTTTGTTGATACATGGTAATATCTGCATGCTTCATCTTGACCTGCTCATGCCTTTTAACACTAATGCTCAGGTTGTTTGCCACAGTATAGAGATAACTCTTGGCCTTTTCGGGCATGACTTGATCACAATTGTCCCATAGTTTGACAAAAGCCTCTTGAACTATATCTTCGGCCTGCTCACGGTCTCCAAACTTGTAGTAAAGATAATCACGTAAAAACCTTGCCTGCTCCTTGAAAAAAGAGGCAAATCGAGATTCTTCGCATATGGAGTTATTGATTTTGGGCATTGTATTTTCACTAATGGTCAAAACTACTATTTTTTTCTTGTAAGACAAGCCTTGATAAAAGACAAGATATTAGTTTTAAACAATGCATTATAAAAAAAGATTTTTTTGCTTAAAGGGGTAGGGTTATTTTAAACAAGCCCGTTTTATATACGCAAACAAGAGTACAAAGAAAACCCCGAAAGATGATACTACTCTTGTAAATCAATTGGATGTTACAGTAGCACTGCACTAATTTAGCACAGCAACGCTGTTTTTCACCTCGAAAACAATATCTTAGAAGAGGTGATTTTACCATTTGAGGCATCATGATTTTGGGATGACAGAGGAGATGAAAATCAGATAGTATTGAACTCAACGGTTGTGACAAAAGTATATATATAGGATTAGTTTTTCACAAAAAATCAATACCTTTATCATTAGTTAACCAAGGAGTTAAACCCGACTAGTTGGCCCAGTGGAAATCTTAAGAGTAAATTTTATGTAAATGGTCTACACCTAAGTAATGAAAAAAAAATCAACCATACTACTACTTTTTGCACTGCTGTGGCTAAGCTATGGTTGTATAAAGGAAGACCTTGAGTTTCCCAACGTGGAACCAAGAGAACTTCCCCCCAGTATTTCATTGATTGCATTACTAGATGCCTTAGAGAACGATAAGGACGAACATTTGGAGGTATTGAGGGATTTTGTTGATTTTGTATATCCACTCTCCCTACAGTTGAACACTGGCCCCAGGATAGAAGTAAAGTCCCTAGAGGCATTATTGGATATCGCCAGAAGCCAGAATAAAGACTTTTATGCTCTGGGAGTTCAATTCCCCTTTCAGGTCACTATTTCCGGTGATTTAAAAACCATTGAAAATGAAAGTGAGTTTGATGTTTTTATTCGTGCATGCGGCGTAACCTCATTCAATGATCAGTTTTTCTCTGATTATCTTCAATGTTTCGATTTCTCTTACCCGATACAATTGACAGAAGAGAATGGTACAAAAACCACTATCCCTTCATCTGAAGACCTCAATAGGTTCGTAGGTATTCGTACTTTGGGGTTAGGAGTGGATTTCGCATTTCCTTTTGTTTTAACAAGGCTGGATTCACAAAACAGTCCCATCACTATAAACTCATACAAAGGGTTTTATGAACAGTTGCGTACCTGTACGCCTATCGTTATCGATGAATGCCCTGAAAATATCAATCTTATCATTACCCCTATTGGTGAAAATGTCTTTCGTTTTGATCTCGGCTTTGAATTCGCAGGAGGTGATGATAAACTGTTCTGGCAAATCAATGGAGTGGGCAATGCTCAATTTGTCAATGGATGGGAAGATAACTATAATAGAAGCTATGAATACCTCTTCGACCCGGGATTGTATGAAGTCTGCATGAAATTGGTAACCCCGGAGTGTCCAGATGGCGTTGAATACTGCCATCCAATAATAGAAGCCATAGACCTCTGCCCCGAACTGAGTTTCAATTTTGAAAATATCACAGGAAATACCTATAATTTTTTTGCTGACTTCGAGTCGAAAGACGAAATCGAGTACACTTGGATTATATTATTCAAAGAAAACACCTTGTTAGAGGAAGATGAAGGACCTGATGGAGACGATGAACTGGAGTATACCTTTGCGGAACCAGGGGAATATCACGTCTTTATTTATAGTGACAATCCGCCCGGTTGTGGCAAGGCGGTATCCTACGAAAGAACCATTGTTATTATCTGATTGTCTTTCGTGCTACCCGTCCATTGAACCATTTCCTCCCTTTGGTTCGATAATGCATTTTATTACTACAAGAAATAGGAAAGAAAAATTTATGTTACGAAAAAGAAATTGGGCTTATTTGTAATCGGTCTTATCTCTTGCGATGAACCTGATGATATGAATATAGATGTAAATCCGGATAATCAAGAAACACCGGAAGTAAGGGCGACAAAGTCAAAGCTGATTGGAGAGTGGAAGCTGGCCGTAGTGAAGTAGATGGAAAACTGATAGAGAAGGAAGAGTTCGCTTTTCTGAAAGAATCATCCGGATTTACCCTAGGGCCATTACCTGTAATGGTTTCCTATTTTATTTTGAAAATGCCTTAATTGTCTGTGTTCATTAGTCACTCACCGATGGTGAAGTAGCATAAACCCGGATCATACGTTGGAACTTCGTCACGAGAGTTTAAATAGCAATAAATCAGGGAGTTTTATTGGATTTAGCATAGCACCGCTATGGTGAATTCAAAAAACGTAGTGCAACGACCGATTTGCAGCTATTTAGATCCGCTGTAGATTTCCCAATGCATGATCCGAGATAAAATTACACGTGAAAAAATCCTTCGCGATTCAATACTTCGGCATGGGTTCAGTGAGTTCCGGAAGATATTTTTCCTTTAGGCCGACCACCATTCGGCAATAAGTGCGATAGGCAAATTCATCATCCCCTCTTTTGATGGCATCAACACAGCTTTCGATAACACGATATAAGTTTTTTAGGATACTTCCGCAATCAGGTCGGGCCTGTATGGCCGAAACAATCTGTGGTGAATGTTCATAGTAGAGATCGATCAGCTCCTGTCCGTTGGTTTTCTGGAGCAAATAGGTATCTCTGAACGCTCGGAGCAAAGTCAATGCCTCGCAGTCATCATCCATCCCCATATACGTTACACAGGCTGTGGTGATATAACAATGCCCTCTCCTTTGTGGCCGTGCTTGCGCCTGTTGTGCCGCCGCTTTCCTGTCCTCTTCTTCTTTTTTGAGCTTCTGAACTCCTGTAAGCCATTCTACCTGGACCAACTGCGATATCCAGTTTGGGTCTGTCAATGCTCCTTTCACATCGCTATCCGGTGATATAGGGTCTCCGCCCTCTCCGTAAAACTCCATCATGAGGGGCATAAATGCCATAGGACCTGTAATCGCGGGCACCATTCCCGGATTAAAGTCATAGCCCCTTTTTTCCAGGCCTTCTGCGATCTTGCCAATCATAAAATTCAAAAAGCGTTGATTTTTAGGTGCGACCACCAGGTTATTGGATAGATCTCCTTTCATGTACCTGACCATGGCTGCAATTCTGGTTTTTTCGGACAGTACCTCATCCGATGTCATTACATCCATGGTGTTGGCCTGGTCCTTGGTCGTTTGTGGTAGTGCCACGTCAGTAGCTACCTCCAGTTTCGTGGTAAACATTTTACTAAAGGCAGCCCTGATGCCTCTTCCCAGATCATCTTTATCCGCATCCGGGCTCGTCAGGTTTGCCCCTCCCCTACTTGCAACTGTACTAAGTCCACTTTGCAGGTTGCGCTCCATATCGCCTATATACTGGATATTAGGACCAAAAGCTGGTATTGAGTGGTCATCTGACATGGTCATGTCCCAATCGTCAACATTGGCATCGCCCAGATTTAAGTCCACATCCATATAGATACCGCCCTGCTGTAGTAGGATAGAATAGCGTGCCAGGTCCGACATCATCGTAAAGCCACCTTTGGGGTCTGTATCAGCTTTTCCCAGAGCGATATCATAGGTCGGCTTCACACGTGCGTCGACCACGTTTCCCAAATCCCTACGGATAGTAAAGTTCGGGTTTTCGGCCAATGCAGTGACCCGTGCCGCTCCACCCAAAAAACCACATTTTCTGCTGTCTGTCCATAGGATGACCTGCCAACCTTCTTTGTCATGGACACTAGCGTAGATGGCCTCTATATTCTCCTGTTCTTTAGCGCCCAGGTTATCCCCTACCCAAATCAGGTGTATGGTTTTGGCCACTTGGACTTTTTCACTATCCCGCTGGTAACGGTTGACGATGGTCTGCACGTTGATGAGGTTTGCCCTGTCTTTCTTCCTTACGGTATATACCAATAAGCGGTTGAGGTCCTGTCTTCCCGCAGCCTCATTGGCCCTGACATAAGCTTCAATCGCCACCAGATCATTGGTGTCCAGTTCCTGAGTGTTCGTAGGTGCATCGGAATAGACCCCCAAGGCTACCCTTTGCACGGTTGGCCCATGCCCTAGTGTAGCCGCTTCTAATCTGCCCGTCGATTTTGCGGATGATGATGTCGGGTACTGCATTGCTTTTGCTCCCATTACATCGGCCTCTCGCTCTAGAGCCATATCATCATTGATAGGTATGTTTCGGTTCAGGGCACCGTTCTGCTTTACCCGCCCCTGTTTCTGCTGGACTACATGCCAGGCTTCATGAGGGAGGTGCTGTTCCTGGCCCGGGGCCAAATGGATATGGTTTCCCTGTGCAAATGCATGTGCCTGTAGCTGTGCAGGTTTACTGGACTGAAAATGAACACGGACATCGTCCATAGCATGGCCCGATAGGTTTTCCAGACCGGACATCAGTGAAAATGGTAATGGACGAGTGATGCCCGCCCTTTCGCTGTTCAGTGTTTTATCCTTAGGTGTGTCGACTTTGGCCTGTAAAGGTGCTATATCGATTTTCTTTGCTTGTATCGTCCCTATAGCTGTGAACGGGCCATTTTGCTGCGAAGACGCTGTCGGTTCGTCTTGGACCGAGTCTCTTTGTAACATTGAAGTGTTGTCAGTGGGGACAGCTAACTTTTGGGAGAGTTCCTCTTGTGTTGAGGTCGGGGACTTTCGCATTAACTGAGCTATGATCTTGGCCTGAGGTGATCTGTTTTGACCGTTGCGCAGTTCATCCTGCAATACACTGTTTGGTAGGGCGGGATTATTTTTAGGCTGATGCTGGGCTGATTTGTTATTTCCTTTACTATCACGGTGTTGTTTAGGTATAAACATAATATCGGAGGTGATTTTAAAAAAACAGTATCACTAATTTAATAAAAATCAAATATGAAGTCAATTTCAGGTAATTGCTCTATGCTGTTATAAAATATGACTTAAAATAGCTTCATAAAATCAAACCATTGCTGAAGAGGCCTCACGTATTTAGATAAATCACTCGTTCTATTGCATCCTGCCTGAGCGATGGAGGGATTTTGAGCGTTTTAACCCGGATCATGTATTGAAGTGCTTTACACTATTTATAGGCGCGGGATTTCAGAACAGACAGCCTCAGATTGTGCTTTTGAACCCGCATTATGCATTAGCCCTTCTATTGCAGCCTTAAATATATGTAAATCAGTAAATTGAATGTGTTTTTCGAATTCACCGTAGCGGTGCTACGCTGAATCCGATAAAACGCCCTGATTTATTGCTTTTTAAACCCTCGTTACAAAGTTCCAACGCATGATCCGGGATAAATCCTACGAAACAATCACTATTGAGGCGATTTCCGTCCCGTCCATCCACAACAAATACCTAATACCAGTGAAAGAAAATCCCTGAAAGTCGGACTACAATATGGGCCGCGAAAATCAGTCAAGGCAGAAGGAATTTTCAGTTTTCAACGGCGGATTAAAATAATCCGGGAAATATTGACTTTTCGATTTTTTTTAAATTATTTTGCTTTTAATTATAAAAAAATCCAACTCTAAGTAATAAAATATGAGAAACAATATTTTTGGTGTTATCCTGCTGATTTTTTCAGTGACTACCGCTGAGGCACAACTAAATCCCATCAAGAGGTTTGACTTTCACCTGCTAAAGGATAAGGTACTTTATATCCCCAAATATTCCGAAAGTTCGGATTATGCGAAGCGACTTATCAAAAAAGGGAAGTTTGACAAACTAAAGGATGTCAACCAAAGGATAGAGGCCTACAACACAATTTGGGAAGAGGCCATGGCAGAGTCTTCCTATGATGCCACTCCCTATGAAATCAAGGAATTTTCTTGGAACAAATTGGTCAAGGAAAAAAACAAGGAAGCGATGGTGTTGTCCTATAACAGTGATCGATACGGGAATTGGTACGCGCAGATCATGGTCATCACTCCCAAAAAAAGGGCGATTGCACGAACTGTCATCAATGGTCTGGATCTTTCGAGCAAAGAAGATATCAGGTTGATGATCAACCTGCTCAACCACTCTTTGAGTACCGCAGCCCAACTTGAAGAGGAGGGAAACAAATCGATAAAAGCAATAAAAAGTAAATACAAGGAATACTTGGTAACCTTTTTTGAGAGAATGAAGGACATGACCTTTTTGGTCCCCAAGAGTGAACATAAAAAACCAAAGAAAGCGGAGCAGAGGAATGCCGACCTGGCCGATGCCCTGAAAGCCTGGCATATCAGTAAGTACAAGCTGACCTCGAAAAAAGAAGTGGAAGAAAAAAGACTGGAAGGTGATACCGACAGTTACTACTGGAAAAATTTCAATTTTTATACTAAAAGCCCACTGATTACCTATCGCCTCAATTATATCCTTACCGCTGAAAAAGATGAAGTTGTCTTTTACTTTATGGGGACGAAACGGTTGAAACCCTCAACTTTGAAGGAAATACAGACCAAAATCACAAAAAGGGCAATAAGGTTCGGCGCAAAATTGAACTGAAAAGGCTACTCCCGATCTTTAACCGTTCATCATCGGTCCAAAGAATCGTTTCATAAAATTCTTCGGCAAAACCTTATTTGAGCGAACAAATAGATTCCATTCTATAAAGTCGGAAACTTTTCGATGTTTCTATCTCCTTGACGTTAATCCTGTGGTGTACAATACCTATGAATACAATGACCTACTCCATCAAAGTGATTGCCATCAGTTTGTGGGCCCTGTCACTGACCATCGCCCGGTCGGGCACCTCTTGGGCAGGGCCCATCGACTTTGACTATCACTTGAAGAAAAACCCGAACAGTGAGCACGTTGTTCTGGAAAAGACCGTGGACATATTCTATTTCAAGGACAGTCGGTCAGGCCGGTTGAAGGCCAAATCAAAGCATAAAGTAAGCTTGCTGGCACTCAAGCCGGGGGCTGCTGCATTGAGCTATATCAACATACCTTTTTCATCCTTTGAAACCGTCAATATAAAATCGGCCAGGTACTACCTATTGGATTCATTGGGCAACAAGAAACTGAAAGAAAACGTCAAGGTTCGCTTTCTCAAGGAACAGGATTACTATATAGAAGGTATTTTCTACAGCGATCTAAAAGTAAAACAGTTCAAACCCAGATTGCCCATAAGAAAGAAAAGTCTCTTGGTTTACCAGTATGAAATAATCTACAATGACCTCAAATTTTTGAACAGGTTTTATGCGCAGGAGGGAAAAGAAGCGACCCAGCGGTTTCAATTGACCCTCCATGTCCCTTCATTTGTGGAAAGCGATATCGTACCTTTCAATACGCGTGCCACATCTCGGAAAACAGCGACGAAGGACGGCCATACACTGAGCTATGAACTATCGGACCTACCGGCAATCCCTTCGGACCTGGGCCCTGTTCCAGCAAATTATTACCTACCGCACTTTGTAGTATTGACAAAATCGTACAACAACGGTAAGCAATCCGTGGACATCCTTAAAAGTACCCGGGATTTATACGGGTGGTATCATCAACTGATGAAAACCCTGCGCCCCGATGCGGCCTTTGTCAGGGAACTGTCCGGAAAAATCACCGAAAGTACCGATACCGATAGGCAGAAAGTACAGAAAATCTACCAGTGGGTACAGAACAACATTGCTTATGTGGCCTTTGAAGATGGTATCGCTGGTTTCCGGCCTGCCGAAGCCCATCAGGTTATCCGTACGGGTTATGGTGATTGCAAAGGCATGGCCAATCTCTTGGTGAACCTGCTCAGGGCCGAGAACATCAATGCTTACCCTACCTGGATAGGAACGCGAATATTGCCCTACAACTATTCCTTACCTTCTTTGGTCGTGGACAATCACATGATATGCACGGTAGAGTTAGCGGGTAAGTACTATTTCCTGGACGGCACGGACCCCGCTGCCATTTGGGATACCCCTCCTTCCCACATACAGGGCAAAAATGCACTTGTAGGAAAGGGTGAGGATTATGAACTGGTCGACATTCCCGTTTCCAAAGCGAAAGCGAACAAAGCGATGGTCAACGCTGAGGTCTTCGTTTCAAAAGGAGAAGAATCCATCATCAAGGGCAGCCTGACTTTTTCCGGCTTGCATAAAAACACTTATGTCAATAGCATTGAGCATAGCCCCCTGGGCAGAAGGGAAAGGCTCTTGTCCAGGATATGCGAACGTTACCTGCCCGGTATCCGAACGAATTCGGGTAATGTGAGGCATGAAATAAAAAATGGACTACTGTTCCTATATTTTGAAGGTAGTATCGTGGGCAGACAAATGGAAGACGGCATGAAAGTATACCTGTTGGGAGGTCTGCATCCGACCTTCCCCAAGCATGACCATGCTATGCGTATGAAGGTTCCGATGTACTTCAGGTTCAATGAACTCATCTCCTATACTATCAACTATCACTTGCCTCCCGGGGCAAGTATCGAATCCGTTCCGGAAGGAACGGATGTCCAACACTTGGAGGGAACCCTTGGTCTACGGGCAGACTACAGGAAAAAGGACAATACCATACTGTACGAATCCGAGACATGGGTAGAACAGTTACTGTTAAGCTCGGACGAACACCCGACATGGAAGACCTTTGTGAAGGAAAAAGAGAATTTTGAAGCCAAACCCATCATATTCAACCTATAAGTACCATGAACAAACCTTTACTGTTTTTTTTGTTCATCTTCTCGATACCTTATGGATATGCAAAGTGCGATGCTACCGCAGATGCCATCATTCTGGTCAACAAGGAATACCATCGTTACTGGTTTTGGACCCATGACGGCATTGGGCACCTGAGCCATGAGACGAAGATAGAACGTAGGATCAGGATCAATAGTCGTTATGGCCTCAAAAAGCTGCAAACACTGTATATCCCTACATTCGAAGATGCCGATTTTGAGTTTCAGTTAGCATCCCTGAAGGCGAGGACCTATAAGGCCAATGGAAACGTTATCGAACTGAGCAGTGATGCCATCAAAGAAACCACACTTCCCGGTAATGCACCCTTCCTGAGCAACTATTCGGGGCAGGTAAAGCTCCTTGCGTTCGAAAATGTCAATATTGGCGATGAGATATGGTATGAATACACGGTAAAATATACCACCAGAGCCGAAGAAGAAAATGTCAACATCATGGACTTTAAGCATCTGACCCGGGAATACCCTATCAAAGAAGCCAGCTATACCTACGAGATGGGCACGAAAATGCATGGCAGATTCCATGCGTTCAATACGGAAAGTAAGTTTTCCGAAACAGATCACAGTTTTCGGCTACAGCTATCCGATGTTCCGGCAACTCCTACGGAAGCATATATCGAAGAATACCATGATCTACCCGTAGTGGCCTATCACATCACCAACAATCGGTCGACGCTTTACGATTCGTGGGAAAACTATCTGAAAGAGAGGCTGAACAAAGCCAAAAAGAAAACCTACTTTTTTGGCGGCAAGACCATCGGTGAGATATCCACTGAGGTAAGAAGCCTCAAAAACAGCAGTGCAATGCAAAAAATGAGATTCGTCAGGAAACTGCTCACACAAGCCTATGATGATAATGCCGAGGCAGTTTTCCAGACCTACCTCAAGTATGAGCCCGACTTTACGGACGCAGGTCAAATTCTGAAACTATTGGAACTGATTGATGTTCAAGGTGGGGTAGTCTTTAGTACCAACCGTTTTCGTACTCCTTTTTCCAAAGACTTCATCAGCTCCTCTCAGTTTGGGCATTTGTTTCTGGAGTTTGAGGATGAAAACGAAAACACCCATTTGTGGAACCCCTTTAACCCCTATAGCGACTTTGGCCAGATACCCTATGAGTGCACGGGGACCAAAGCACTCAGGTATCGGCAATCAAAGGGAGGTGCGACCATTTCATTTATCAATATGCCCGAAAACAGCAGTAACAGCCACCAAGAGGATATCCATATCGATGTGGGCATAAGTAACGGAAAGGCTGATATACAGGTAAAAAACAGTATCAAAGAAACAGGTGCCTATATTCTTCACAGTTATCCCTATGCTCAATTGGAACTGAGCAATGAGAATTACGATTTCTTTACCGACAATATGAAGGTACTCTGGAAGGGTGACCATCAATATTGCGAAATAGATACGGTCACTGTTCTGAAAAGTACCAACCCGAAGCAGCTGGACTACGAGATCAACTACCATTACAGTCTATCTACCGACTTTGATAGGGAAAGGGTATTGCTCCACCTAAGTGATTTTGTTGATGATATGGTTTTTACCGACCTAAACGAGAAAAGGGCCTTTCCTGCGCATTTTAAGTTTCCCTTTTCAAAAAGTTATCATATTGAAATAACCTTTCCCGAAGGTTATGCTCTGCTCACGAATCAACTTCTCAATAAAAATATCGACAATGAAATTGCCACACTCAATGTCAAAAGTGACTTTACCGAAAATGTTCTAGTGCTCGATATAGAGCATAAATTACACGTAGGCATGGTAAGACCCGCAGACTGGACCAAGTATATGTCCGTTATCCATGAAGTAGCAGCGCTGAAGGAACAGAAGCTACTACTGGAAAGTAGACAATAGACCCTATCCAATAAGCTTCAAGAGGAAATCGAGCCATGCCGGAAAGTACTTTCTTTTATGGAAGCCCCGTTGCGAAGCTACTGACAATACCCCAAAACCAGGACAGTAAGACTTAACATCCACACTACTCAACATGAGGAAGACCTTTTTACTATTTTCGATTTTTCTATCACTCCGATGCTTTGGCCAATCCAATGAACGCTCTTGGGAAGAAGGTAAGCTCACTTGGGACGATTTCAAGGGAGAAGCCTTAACTATAATACTCATGGACGCACGGGAAAGTTGGTCATTCGTTGTTCTACCAAAATTCGACTTTCCAATCAAGGCCTTTATTCCCTTTCTGAAGGCTTTAGCTTTCTGATAAACTGTTAGTTTTTGGAAATCGAACAAAGTTGAATTAGTGTAAGAGGGAGTGTGTGTAAAGAGAAACAGAGTGAGGTATCTCGCTCTGTTTTGTATCCCCGAGCGGACAAATGTCGAACCGCTGGCCCTGTTTTAATGGAAGATTTGAGGGTTTTCTGGGAGGTGAGTTCAAAAATATATTGAGTAAAACATGATAAACTAACTTCTATGCTTTGTTTTCCTTTTCTCCTTTTCTCTTTTTTTTGAAATACGTGTTACGTTCTTGTATTAAATTGTCCTTATTCCGCAGCTCATATTTCATAATCTCTTCGTGAGATTTTATTTGTTTTCGAATTGCAGGTGAGTTCAAGCCTTCCAGCCTTTTGCCTTCAATATTCACATATTCCTTTCTCGAAGCTCTTAGAGCATAAGAAATGAAGTTGTTTTTACCATAGTGTGTGAAACCTGATCGCAGTTTCTTAGTGAAAATCACCTTCGATTTACTCCTATTTCCTCTTGCCCTACTTACCGTTGTTGTGATGGCATCCTTCATATTTCGAAAATATCTTGATAAACTAGAAGATCTTATGGTCGCTTCCTTACCATCAAATTCAAAACCAAGGTATTGTAGTTTTTTGTAATACAAGTCTTCGTTTTCAAGAGTCAAATCAACTCTCTTATGTTGTAACTTTTCTAGGTTAAATGATTGAATTCTGCCTTTAGAGTCATTTGTAAATAGAATTCGTTCGGTCTTTTTTTCTTGTACCTTAAGATTATAGTCCTTTAACTTATTTAAGACCAGTTTTTCTATTGTCTCAGCTTGGCACTCCCTACAAACCAATAAAAGGTCATCGCAATACCGGAAATAGTTAAAACCTAGGTCTCGAGACATATCCTTGATCTGTTGATCAAAATCAACGAGATACACATTTGACAGTGTAGAACTCATGCTTGAACCTTGGGGTATTCCTCTGTACCTTCCATCCTCCTTCACTTTATTCTCGACAATTAGATTCTTATTCTTTAAATACCTGAACTTACTTTCTATGCCGATTTCATCGGTTCCAGTATTTATAAAATCCAAAATGCTACGCCAATCCTTATACCGAACTTGCTTTTCCAGATCAATGTTAAAGTGCTTTAACAGACTTTTGTAGTTGATATAATGGTACCGAGTAAGTGTTTTGAAAATAAGGTATTGGTCATCTGGAAGTTTTTCCCCTGAGTCTAATACCTTCAACCATTTTTCTTTCAGTATTTTATGATTAATATTGTCAAAGTAGCCCTTGATGTCCAGAGCCACCACAATGATGCTTCCTTGGTCAGCCATTCCCCTAACGCTATCAAAGGCCTTTTTAGCAAATTGAATGTTACACAGCCTCAGATCTGTTCTATATGCAAGGACGCACTCATCGAAATTGTTAGCCTTTATATAGGATTGGTACCTTTCGTTAAGTACGAAGGAGTAGTAGGCGTAAATGTACGAATCAAAGTGCGATGCAAATGAAATTGGTCTCTTTTTAAGCAAAGATGTGTATAAAGGTTTACGTTCTTCAGCGGTAAAATCATAGGGGTTCAGAGATGACTCATACCGGTATCTGCGAGTTTTGATTACCATTTTTAAAAACGGAAAGAAACGGTGTTGGGCAACCTTTCCTGATTTAATCAGTCTTGTGAGCTGGAAAGTCAAATGGTTCGTCAAAATGCGGGTAACCTTTTTTCTTAAAACCTGACTCAACCTTCTTACAGAAGCGCTCCCAAATATCTTCGTTAAATAACATCATTTTAATGGGAGATAGAGCCTGAATTTCCCGCCCGGGCTCACACCCGTTAAGTCTTGGTAAAATACCTTCCCCCAATTCACACAGGACTTTCACCCGTTGGACCCTTTCCCCTCCCCGAGCAATGAATGGTCAAGCGATTGCCCATACTGCTACTCCAGGCACAATTCAGCTCCTTAGAACCTGAAAAACCTAACGATAAGCATAAACTGCAAATCGGTATCCACCACCTCAGTATCCTAACAAATAGATGATATCTGACGCAGATAGGGGGTTTCTTAAACAAACTTTGGTTGTTGATTACAGTAGAGGAAATCTTCAATTCTGTAAATGCAATTATGTCACATTCAAGTATCGCTTTCATAATCTCTCTGATATCGTGTATTGTCCAGTGCTGTACCGAAAGAATTCTTCGGAAAGTCACAGCTTCTGGAACTTTAAACCGCAGATACTTCGGTCTACACCGAAGGCACTGAAATATAATCAATATCTGTGCCATTGCTAAATGACTAACATTTTTTCTTATACATGGCTGATTTATAACATTTTACACTTACACACCTTCCTAACACCGAATACAATACTGGTAATTATGTCTTATCCTGAGAATTCTGACAGACAATTTCTCATTTTGTTTTAGGCAGGTATCCTTATTCTAGAGGTACCTTATAATTCCTCCTACTTAGTTTACTATATCATACTTCTTTTCAAGACCAGGAAGTCTTTGTACAGAATTCACGTGTAATCCCTCATACTTGGTTGCTGTCTGGTAGTGCAAAGGTCAACCATAGGTACTTGACGGTGTAGGTAATTGGGATATGCCACCACCTAGAGCTTTCAAAAATATACCTCCGATAACGCCAGTAAATAACCGTCCTACATTTGTATACTCAAGAAAAAATGAAATGGGAAATTCGGGGTCGGCAAAAAGGGAAAAATCCTGCATTGGTACAATGGTCATTAGTGGATTGGTCATTAGGGTCGTTCCGAGCGGAACAGTGCCTTCCCTATGATTTTCAGTCCGTCCCAAAACAATTGCGTTTGGGTATAACATATTAACATTTTAATTTTTTAGTATATTTATATGAATATTTTTTATATCAGATGAATAAGAATTCCCGAACCATCAAATACGTGGAGCCTGAAGAAGACGAATTGCAAACCGAAGTAGAGACAGCTCTCAGCCAATCCATTGAAGAGCGGTTCAAAGCTTATTGCGATACCATTGCAGCCCTTTACGCTATGGCCAATATTGATGTGACTAAATATCGTGTCAAAAGAACCATTGGTTACATCAATGAGTAACCCCAATACCAAGTTTCCGGATAATTTCAGGGAGTTCATTGTAGAACTGAATCGTTTTGAAGTGGAGTACATGCTCATTGGTGGCTATGCGCTGGGAACATATGGACACATGCGTGGAACCAATGACTTGAATATCTCTATCAATGCCACGGAAAACAATGCCCAGAAAATGACAAAGGCTTGAGTTGCCTATGGTATTCCTGAAGAAGGTATCGAAAAAGAAATGTTCTTGGTTTCGAAAATGGTCGTCATAGGAGAGCCTCCTTTAAAAATTGAACTCTTGAAGAAATTAGATACTGTTGACTTCAGGTATGCCTATGAAAGAGCAAGGACTGTGACTGTTGACAACGTTCCAATCAAAGTCGTCAGTCTTGATGACCTTATTTTATTGAAAAAAGCAGCTATCAAAGGAAGAAGTAAGGCTAGGGATACTGAAGACTTATCTTTCTTAGAAAAACTTAAGGCCAAGTTGACCAAAAAAAGAGGGTAAGAAAAACTGCCCCAAGCACCCCGACCGGAATCGAACCGACAACCAACCGAAATTAAACCCAGAGTGTTCGTTGGAACTTCGTCATGAGGACTTAAATGGCAATAAATCAGGGTGTTTTCTTGGATTCGGCGTAGCACCCGCTACGGTGAATTCAAAAAACGCATTCATTTACTGATTTGAAGCTAGTTAAGTCCGGAATAGATTTTCTAATGGACATTTTGGGTTAAAGCAATTACAAATTGCACTAAGGATCAAAAAACCCCTCAGATTGCTGATCTGAGAGCTTTTTAATTGGGTGTACACCCGACCGGGCAAATGTCGAACCGCTTTGGAAGATTTTGTCTCGTCATTACACCTGTCACGGGGTCCCTGTACTTATAATAGACATACCCACCTCTTGGACAGGTCGAAGTCTTTGCCACCATGATATATAAATGGGCCGGTGAAATCCTTGGGCATAATCGATTGGTATTCGTTCAGGTATTCGGTTTTTATTTTTTGGATCAGTTTGTCCTTGAGAGAATCCATAAAAAAAGGCGTTTGGGAACACCAAAACGCCTTTTTTTCCAAAGTACCCAGGGCCGGGGTCGAACCGGCACGTCCGTGAAGACATTGGTGTTTGAGACCAACGCGTCTACCAATTCCGCCACCTGGGCATTACTAATAAATATATTATCTTGCGGAATTGGAATGCAAAAGTACGAAATTATTTTTCATATGCAACATCATTATCGCTTTTTAAGCAAAAACAATACTATTACGACTTCACATGCTTCCCCAGACATTAGTGTTGGAGACCGACGTAACCTTTCCTTATACCCTATTTACGAACCACCTGAATCATTCGTGACCTTCTACTTTGATATAGCGCTTCATCGAGAAAGCCATGGCGGGTTTTGCGAAAAGGGGCTTGGTATTGGCCCAGACCGAACGAAAAAGTTCTGAGCGACGATAGCCCTCCAGTGCTTCCGGGCTTTCCCAATAACTATAAGTGATAAAGATGTGGTCATGGTCCATATCCCTGAGCAGCTCCAAGTGGGAGCAACCTTCAAAACTCCTGATTTTCTTCTTGTGAAGATGGAAATTTTCTAAAAAGGAATTTACCTGAGCTTCCTTGAAAGTCATTCTTACGATACGGATGAGCATAGGGTGGGTAGTTTAGTAATAACGCGAAACACGCACAATAGGATGATTTAACCTTCAAAACTGATATTAATGGGACTATCGTAATAGAGGCCCAATAATTCCGAGGCATTTCCTTGATTGATGCCGACCTCCAGTACTCCCTGAGTATTGAAGACAGCAAAGCAATCCCCAGGTTCCACACTCTCGTAGCCGTTCTGTACTTTGTGCATACGCTCTCTTCCGAAGAGTAAGGTATAATTTCTTCCTTTGCTCAGGATATCAAAATCGATTTTGGGAATATTGGTGATCAGATTACCATAATGGTCAATGCGGACAACATGTCCTGCAATCATCTTTTTGGTCGCGCGTACCTTACGATTGAGCAGGCGCGTGAAGTCTGTCGCCTCTCTGCCCAAGGTATCCAACTTTGTCCCGAGTGCAATCTGTAGGGCTATGGCAGCAAAAGTATCCTTGGCGGGAAAAGTAGTTTCCTTTTTATCAGAGACGTCGACATTCCATACCTTATCGGGTGCCTGTTCGCTGAGCAAACTAAGCAAACCATTATCCGCACCTACAAAATAATGCCCCTCCAATAGCAATACAATAGGCCTATCACTGCCATGCCCTGTATTAACAGCTACCAAATGGACGGTACCTTCGGGGAAATCACGAAAAACCGCTCCTAGAACGTGGGCACCGTGGGCTATATCCCAAGCCCGGATATCATGAGATATATCTATGACGCTGACCTCGGGGGCAGTACTTACCATCTTAGCTTTTACGGCCGCCACGTAATGATCTTCCGTCCCAAAATCTGACATAAAAGTGATGATGGCCATATGAGGTCTGAGGTGTTGTTTTTCAGGAAGTCGCCAGATCTAACTTCCTAAAAGTGCATTTATAAAATAAAATTATTGGACCTATCCTTTAAAAACTCACAATATGTGTATTTTTGAATAAGCAAAAATATATATTTTTTGACCATTAAAAATTTGAAAGCGTAATAATTGAAAATCTTTTGGTAGAAAAAGTCATTACATTGGAAAACATCTCCTTGGTAGATTTCTTGGGAGTCGAAGATAAAAACATCAAAGAAGTCGCCTCAGCTTTTCCTAAAAGCAAAATAGTATCTCGGGGCAACGAAATCCGAATACAGGGCAATACCACTGAAATCCTCAAAATCAATGATATCCTCAATGCTCTTTTGCAACACTATCATAAATATGGGAAAGTAACCGAGGACAATGTACAGAACTACTTGAGCAAGGAGGACTCTGAAATAGAGGAATCCACAAAAGAAGATATCCTGATCTATGGCACTAGAGGTTTCGCCATCAAGCCTAAAACCGCTAACCAGCAAAGCTTGGTGAAATCGGTCAGGGAAAAAGACCTCGTATTCGTTGTAGGACCGGCAGGAACAGGCAAGACCTATATCTCTGTAGCTATGGCCGTCAGAGCCCTCAAGAATAAGGAAGTCAAGAGAATCATCATTACCAGACCGGCCGTAGAGGCAGGGGAAACACTGGGTTTTCTACCCGGTGACCTGAAAGAGAAGCTGGACCCGTATCTACGCCCTATATACGATGCACTAAGGGACATGGTACCGGGTGAGAAACTTAAATACTATATGGAGAACGGTACCGTGGAAATTGCACCACTGGCCTATATGCGAGGACGCACACTGAACAATGCCTTTGTCCTACTTGATGAAGCGCAGAATACCACTCCTATGCAGATGAAAATGTTCCTGACCAGGATGGGTCCAAGTTCCAAAGTAATCGTGACGGGCGATACCTCACAGATAGACCTTCCCAAAAAACAAAAATCAGGTCTGATCGAGGCTGTGGGCACCCTACGGCACATCAAGGATATCGGCTTTGTGCGCTTGAGCGGCAAAGATGTCATCAGGCATAAAATCGTCAAGGCCATTATCGATGCTTATGAACAAGAAAGCGAAAAAACAGAATAATCGATCATATGATATATAGCCCATCACTTATCACTGCCCATAACGTATCTCTTGAAAAATTGAGTATCACTTTCCTTTTTTGTGACCAAGTATAGAACACTGCCGTATATTTACTACTGAATCGACAGGATACCTCCTTATCAAAGCAGGTAAGTACCGCTACTATTTAGTGACATTGAAAATATCACCGGAAAAACCCATTCCCAAAACCTTCTTGGAATAATGCCCGACATAGGTATGGCTTGAGTTATAGGACCTGCCCCTATCACAAGCGTTTGTTGCCAAAAGAGGCCGGTTCTGGGCAAGAGGAGCATGTCTCAGAATGCCATGTTCCGCAAGATGATTTCAACCCGGGTCATGCATTGAAAAATCTACTGCGGATCTAAATAGCCGCAAATCAGTCGTTGCACTAATTTTTTGAATTCACCATAGCGGTGCTATGCCGAACGAATACAAATGGCCGGTATTTTGCTATTTATACAAACTTAGCTTTCAAATATCGCATATCTTCCTGTTCATTTTGCTTCACTCTGCGTTGACAATCCTCGGGATAGCGCTGCTATTCCTGCGGTTCTCGCCTTGATTGAAACAAAATGACCCGCGGAATCTTATACGACATTTAAAACCTAAATTTGTATTATACGCTCATCACGATTTCTATCGATCAATTTGGGTTAAACCCAAAATAATCGATAGCCTTCCTATTGCGAGCATAAATCACTTCAAAATCAGCGGTTTTACGCTGCGCAGGTTTTACACCTTAATGATACAAAAGCCTCCTCACCTAAACCCCTGATTTTATTGCACTTTATACGCTCATCACGCAATCCTATCGATCAATTTGGGTTAAAGCAGAGCAAGATAGAGGGAGGTCATTCCCTACTCAAATTCGCATCATATTTTCCGATGATTACTTGCCTTCAGAGCATAAATACATTTAATTAAAACATGTTTCAATGGTCTGCTTTTCCATTTCTACGGGTTACGCTTTTTTTCACCTTGGGTATCTTATCGGGAATCCTCTCCGGATTTACCTTTTCGCTGGTAGTAACGAGCTATACCCTTATACTATTGGGATTCTGCTATATCGGCCTCTGGTGGGGATTGTCCAAGGGCCGTTTCTTACGCTATCATTATTTACTCGGTATCGTCTGGAGCTTATTTCTCTATACTTTCGGTTATGCTATGGCATGGTCGGCTACCGATGTACACGGGACTGCCCATCTTCTTCACCAAGATGATATAGCGCACTATATCGGGACCGTTACCGATGGGCCTTATGAGAAAGCCAAAACTATTCAGTACCGGATATCCGTAGAGAACATCAAACACAGGGAACACTGGAAACCCTGCCATGGAAAAGTGGTCCTATACCTATACAAGGATAGCACTGCCGACAAATATACCTATGGCGACCGGCTTTTAATAGGAAGTGCTCCTGAGCGCATTCCACCAACACTCTTAGAGGGAGACTTCGATTATCAAAAGTACATGCACCAGCGGCATATTTACCATCGACAGTTTATTGCACATCAGAGGGTAAGCAAGATAGGGTTCTCTCCAGAAAGCAGTAGCATGTACTATGCCCAATTACTACGGAACAGGGCCGGCCATATACTGAAACAGTACCTGAAAGACCCTCAAGCACTGGCCGTATCGTCTGCATTGTTACTCGGGGACAAACAGTTTTTGGACAAAGAGACCAAAAGCACTTATGCCGACACGGGGACCATCCACTTACTTGCCGTCTCCGGCCTACATGTAGGCATGATCTATCTGGTCCTCAAATGGCTCTTATCTTGGTTATTGCGCTTACGTCGTTGGAAATTCCTGTTCCCTCTGCTCTGTATATCGGCATTGATCATGTACGTGTTGGTTACGGGAGTTTCTCCTTCCGTGATGAGGGCCGCTATTATGTTCAGTTGCCTTATACTGGCTGATTCCTTTCGACAACAGAGCAATATTTACAATACGCTATCCATAGCAGCTTTTGTATCACTGTGCATCGACCCATATATGCTATTTTCCCTAGGGTTCCGATTCTCCTATCTGGCGGTTCTCGGTATAGTCTATTTACAACCAAGGATATACCGCTGGTTCGCCTTTGAGTCCTTGATCCTGGACAAGTTATGGACACTGAGTACAGTGACTCTAGCGGCACAATTGGTTACCTTCCCGCTGGGCCTCTATTATTTTCATCAATTCCCTATATATTTTTTGATTTCCAATATCGTGGCTGTCCCAGGAGCCTCTCTGATTCTAGGGCTGAGTTTTTTGGTCGTGGTGACGGCAATTATACCTACGGTAGCTATTTTTCTTGCCTCTGTATTGGAGATAGGCATTGGGCTTTTCAATGATTACCTCCATTTTCTTGAACAGCTCCCATGGGCCACCCTTAAGGATATATCCATTAGCGGTACCCATACGGCACTCTTGATGTTGTGCATACTATTGTTGATTTTACTTTTTGAAAAAAGGAACCTTGTCCATTTATACTATAGTGTGGCACTATTGTTACTGTTTCATGGAGCCTCATTGTATAGGCAATGGTCCGATACCCAAAAGACAGGATTACTCACAGCAAATACCTATGGTAACGAAACTGTCCAAGATCAGCTGCGTTCGAAAAAATGGCGCTGGGACCGTATGACTTGGCGGAAAACTCCCGATTTCAGCTATTCGGCCTACCATGGAGAATCCTTTTTGTATTTGAACAGTCAGAAACCTTTTCCGGTATCGGATAGCTATGATACAATTTCCATAGGCCATCTGGTCCTGGGAGAAAAAAACTCCACTAACCTTCGAGAACTACTCTACTACTTGCAGGTTGACCATCTCATCATCTCCGAAAAGGCCGATGCCACGATACAAAAGCGTTATATAAAAGTGGCTACGCAAAAAGGGATACCCTATCACATCAGCCCAACGGACGGCATTCCGACAGTTGGATCATGAATATCCTATCGGTCATGGCGACCGTTTGACATCTGCGGTCTATTGAACCCGGATCATGCATTGGAAAATCTACTGCGGATCTAAATAGCTGCAAACCGGTCGTTGCACTACGTTTTTTGAAGTCACCATAGCGGTGCTATGCCGAACGAATCCAAATGGCCGGTATTTTGCTATTTATACAAACTTAGCTTTCAAATATCGCCTATCTTCCTGTTCATTTTGCTTCACTCTGCGTGGACAATCCTCGGGATAGCGCTGCTATTCCTGCGGTTCTCGCCTTGATTGAAACAAAATGACCAGCGGAATCTTATACGACATTTAAAACCTAAATTTGTATTATACGCTCATCACGATTTCTATCGATTAATTTGGGTTGAAGTCATCGGTAGTTATTCGACCTATGGCTTCCATTCGGTCGGGGTAGGCGTATTGGCAGTATGTGGAGATTTTGAGATTATTCGTAGAATAGGCCTTTTGTATGGTCTGTCTTTAATTTTTTGGGTTAAATTTAAATTTACAGTGTCCAGTGCCTCACTAAATCAAGCTTATGGAATTTGTATCTTATGAAGTCAAGAATAGAATAGGTTATATCACTTTAAATCGCCCTGACAAACGAAATGCCCTCAATGGGCAAGTCGTCATAGCGCTAAAAGAAGCCTTTGAAGTAGGGGAAAATGACCCTGAGGCCAAGGTTATCGTCCTTCGTGCCTCGGGAAAGGCATTCTGTGCCGGGGCCGACCTCGCTTATCTACAGGAACTGCAACAGAACTCCTACGAGGAAAACCTCGAAGACTCTCAGCACTTGAAATCCCTCTTCCTACAGATATATACCCTAGGGAAAATAGTCATTGCACAGGTACAGGGTCATGCTATAGCCGGTGGTTGTGGGCTGGCCACGGTCTGTGATTTTGCCTACAGCGTACCCGAGGCCCAGTTTGGGTATACCGAAGTGAAAATCGGCTTCATACCGGCCATCGTAAAGGTCTTCTTGCTACGGAAAATCGGAGAGGCACATGCCAAATCCCTATTGCTGACGGGGCGACTGGTCGATGCACAGACCGCCGCGAACATGAACCTCATCAATGAGGTCGTCGATGCAGAAAGCTTGGAAAAAGAAGTATATACCTTTGCCCAAGAACTGATCAGCAATAATTCGGGACAATCCATGGCCATCACCAAATTGATGATTGCGGGAGTGCAAGAGAAGACTTTGGAAGATGGACTTGAATATGCTGCCATCATGAATGCCAGAACTCGGGAAAGCGAAGATTGCCAAAAGGGAATCGCTGCTTTTCTCAACAAGACTTCCGTCAAGTGGTAAAAGAAAATAGACCTGAGTACAGTCCTATTGGTGAAGGGTCACCGAACTTCTTACCCTTCATAACGAACAACCCGAAGACCTCTGTTTAAGGCGAAACTCTTGAAAAATATGTTTTTTTTTCGTTGATTGCATCAAGGCAGTTTTTAAATCGTGACCATGCATTGGCAAATCCATTAGGGATTTTAATGGCTGTAAATCCGTAGCGGAACGAGTTTTTTGAATTATCCGTGGCGTTTTTACGCCAAACCCCATAAAACTCCCTGATTTACTGCTATTTGAACTCTCATCATGTGGTTCCAACGCATAATGGAGGTGAAAACCGCAAAACAATAATACTTAGCTATCGATAAGAGGTGAGGATGTATGAAGCGATTTTTTTCAGATATCCGATAGCATTTTGTACACTAAGCAACGCTTTTTTTCGCCTATCTTTCGCCGAATAAGGCCGAAACTATAGTGACAGTGGTACCATTGGAAAATCTGCAAATAAAGTACAGAGCAGGATAGGTAAAAAGTAAACATTGTCTCAATGGGCAATACCGTACTCAAGAGCAAACAAATGGTGAAATTTTGCGCGTGTTTCAGATTGTTGAATCGGACCCTTAAGTATAAAATCATTTGCGGCTGGGGTATTGTTTTTTTTCCAAGAGATACAATAGCCCTTTTACCGACTTACCTGTCCCTGTTCGATGGTGTTCCGGTATTGGATACATCATGATCATAAGTCCAGTGCAGGGAAGTGCGTACAGGTTTATATCAAAAGACAGACTTATATACTTAGTTATACTACTGATTTTAACAGTCGGCCAACCTATACCCCGTTTTTTGAGGAAAGTATTTTGGACGTGTTGCGTTTTCATCGTTCAAATCGTGGTCAATATGTTCTCTATCCGCCCTGAACTCCGTTTTCGACTAAAGCCGGCCAGGCGCTTACCCTTGCGCGGCAGACCGGCCCCTTCACTAATAATGCCCTCTGGACATTATTTTAACGCTCGGTACTCTCCAAAATAAGTGATAACAAATTTCTAGAATAATGGCTGCCAAAACCGTCTCTGAGTGAACAAATCAAAATCTATAAATCTGTATGAAACACCTCTTTACATTAAGATATAGTACATTGATAGGTCTACTTATCTTCTTTTCAAAGCCAAATGCTTCTGCACAACTATCCGGGAGCAGCTTTAAAGAAGCCAAGGACAATGGCAAAGGCACGATAGTCATCAATTATGTAGATACGCCTCACTTCATCTACAAAGACAAAGATGGGACACTTCAGGGCATCAGCGTAGATCTCATGAAAGAATTTACCGACTACGTATTCAACACTAGAGGTATTGAGATAGATATAAAGTTTTTGGAACAAGACAGTGATTATGCTGCTATGCTTCATACCGTACAAAATGCGAAGTCAGGTGTTTTTGGAGTAGGCAGTATCATCATTACCGATTCTTTGGAAAACAGATTGAGTTTTAGCCCTCCCCTATTGAAAAGCGTTGCCGTACTTATCACCAATGATACTGTAGAGGAAGTTGATGAAATCTACAACCTGAACAGGACGTTCAAAGGATTTACGGCCTATGCCGTCAAGCACTCGGCCAATGCCTCTAGACTGGAACAAATGAAAAAGGAACGATTTCCGGGCATGAAAATCCAGTATCTCCATAATGGCAGTGAAGTCGTGAAAAGTGTATTGGAGAATACTAAGGCTTTTGCCTATATTGATATTACCTACTACATAAAGGCCATTAAAGACAAGAGTCCTCTTAAACGGCATGCCATAGGTGATACCACGCCTGAGGATATTGGTATAATCATGCCGAAAAAGAGTGACTGGAAACCTATCATGGACCATTTCTTTCATTTGCAACATGGGTACGTGCACAGTGTTAACTACAAGAAAATTCTCTCCAAACACTTTGGTCATGCAGGAATGCAGTTTATAGGAACACCCAAATAGACGGTCCTCCCGGATATTAGCGCTATTGCTACTTTTAAACCCAAAATGATCAATAGAGAACCTATTCCGCGCATAAATAGCTTCATATCAGAAGCTTTGCCCACCTGTCTTCATTCACCATAGCGGTGCTATGCCAAATCCAATAAAACTCCCTGATTTATGGATATTTATACTCAAGAAAAAGTGAAAAGAGAAATTCGAGTTTCAGCAAACCAATGGAAAATCCCGCATTGGTATTATCGTCATTGGTTGATCGGTCGCTGGGGCCGTTCCGGCCGGAAATTGCTTTTGCAATCATTTTCATATTTGTCCCAAAACAATTTCATTTGGATATAAACCCTCATTACGAAGTTCCAACGCATGATCTGGGTTTAACGTAAAACCTTTGTCTCCTATTGATCAATTTGGGTCGAATGTTATGCTACAAGTGAGTACTATTTCAGAAATCTCACGATTATCTTCGCACTACTTTCCATAATCTTGGCGTATACCCTTATAAATTTGTGCAATAAGGCCATAATATTCGTTATTTTGCCCCATTCAATGAGATAAAACAATGTCAACACCCGCTCTAAAGGAGATTTTGAAACAAGTATGGGGTTATGATCACTTCCGGCCCATGCAGGAAGAAATCGCCACCTCCGTCCTGAGCGGGCAGGATACGCTTGCCCTGTTGCCCACAGGCGGAGGTAAATCTTTGTGCTTTCAATTACCGGCATTGGCGATGGATGGCCTTTGTATTGTGGTCACACCGCTCATCGCTTTGATGAAAGACCAAGTGATGCAGTTACAGCGTAGGGGAATCAAGGCAGCGGCACTTTACTCCGGCATGAATACCAAGGAAATCGACATTCTATTGGACAACTGCATTTATGGAGATATACGGTTTCTCTATGTATCCCCGGAAAGGTTAAAGACCGAGCTCTTTCAAGGGAGGGTTCTGAAAATGAATGTGAGTCTCCTCGCCGTTGACGAAGCGCATTGTATATCTACTTGGGGTTATGATTTCAGACCGGCCTACCTTGAGATTATCGACATCAGGGAAAAACTACCTAATGTGCCCGTTATAGCACTGACGGCAAGCGCCACTCCACAAGTGCAGCAGGATATACAAGAACGATTGGGGTTCAAGACCCCAAATTGCTTTAGAAGTAGTTTTGCGCGTCCCAATCTAAGCTATGCCTTAAGAGTAGTGGAAGATAAGCAACATAAACTACTGGAAGTACTTCGCCATGTGGATGGGTCTGCGGTTGTTTATGTGAAAACGAGAAGAGAGGCCAAAGAGCAGGCCATATTTCTATACCGCCAAGGTATTCGTGCCGACTTTTATCATGCCGGACTGAGCAATGAGGAAAGAAGCAATAAACAGGACCGCTGGATCAATAATTATATACGGGTGATGGTGGCTACAAATGCCTTTGGGATGGGTATCGATAAACCTGATGTACGCATAGTGGTGCATGTCGGTATCTCTGATAACTTGGAAGCCTATTATCAGGAAGCGGGACGGGCAGGAAGGGATGGGAAAAGAGCTTATGCACTCGCTATTATCAGAAAGGATGATCTTACCGCATTGGAAAAACTGCATCAGATGGCACACCCTTCGGTCAGTTACCTAAAGAGGGTCTATCAGAGTGTTGCCAACTATTATAAAATGGCCGTTGGCAGTGGCTTGGGGACACAACATGACTTTGACCTGCACCAGTTTACGAACACTTACAACCTTCACTATAAAGAAACCTATTTTGCCCTCAAGAAGCTGGAGGAGGAGGGCCTGATCCAGTTGAACGAGAGTTATTACAACCCTTCTAAAATCCATATCAACATCTCTTCCAAAACACTGTATGAATTTCAAGTGGCCAATGCCGGCCTGGACCGCTTTATCAAAGGCCTGCTTCGGATTTACGGCGGAGAGGTGTTCACTGCTTTTGTCAAGATTTCCGAAGCCTATCTGGCCAAATACATGAATATCAGTGAGAGCATGATCATACAGTATCTAAACCTATTGGCTCACCAAAAAATACTGTTATACTTCCCCGCAAAGGACAAACCGCAGCTTATCTTCACCGCTGCCCGCCAAGAAGCACGCTTACTCACATTGGATGCCCAACGTTTGAAAGAGCGAAAAAAAGCCGATAGGGAAAAAATAAAAGCCGTAGTTGACTATGCGGAACAAAATGAAATGTGCCGTTCTCTCTATATACAGACCTATTTTGGAGAAAAAAACAGCAAGGACTGTGGCATCTGTGATGTCTGTCTGTCCCGAAAAAAGAAAGATGGACACAAGCCTATCGAACAGTACAAACAGCAAATCCAAAATGTGCTTCAACAGGAAGCCATGACCATAGAAGTCCTCCAAAAGAGAATCGTCCCCGAAAACAAAACGGATTTTCTGGAATGTATACGACTTATGTTGGAAAGTGAACTACTTCAATATGATGAAGGGTGGCGGTTGGTGTTGCAGTAAGTGCGGGGTTAGCACACTGTTAGCACTATTGGTTTCCATTTTGAGTATCGATCAATACCGCCTTTTGTTGGTTTTGGCCAATTTGGAATCCCCTTTGGGTACTATCAAAGGAGTATCGAACTCTGCACGTTCCACTACTTTCATTTTGACTTTCTTGTTTCTCCTTCTCCTTGCGGTATAACGGTCCGCATCCTTTCTTTTCAAACTTAATATCTTGCATTGCTTTTTCGTGGAATACATGGGGCTTGGCCCGTATTTTTTTCCCTGCGCTGTTACTCCAACGGGGTCTACCAGAAAAAAAACAGCTAACAATAAAACAAATTTCATATAACTCATATAGGGGTATTTTGAGTGATTCACATAAAATCATCCAAAATCATGCCAATCAACAGCAGTTAACAAACACCTATAAAGTATTGATTTTTAATTCATTGCCCAACAGCACTATACACATTTAAAGCGTCGGATTTAACCGACGAGCCACCAAAAACAAACACTCACTTTTGTGTATTTTTTCCCAAATCGAAAAAATAGTCCTGTATAAAGAGAACACAAACTGTGCATCCCATCCTCAGAATGAAGCCGAAAAAAACTCAACAATCGTTCATTACAGTTACTGTCCAATATCAGTGATGTCCCGTATTCTTATCAGCGGTGTCATTCTTTCGCTCTAGGCTCAATCGAACTTGAGTCGCACGGATTCCCTCAATCTTCATTACCTCAAGAATAGCCTGTCCTTTGAACAAATAGGACTGTCCTGTGTTCAGCTCGGGTCCCAAACGTTCTACCAGCAGCCCGGATAAGGTATCGGCATTTTCGGCATTCAGATTGATATCCAGGGAATCATTGATATGGTATAGGCTGGCCCCTCCATCCACGACATAGACGCCTTCGCTCTCCTGAACAATATCGGGAATCTCCATATCAAACTCATCCTGAACATTACCGACCAACTGCTCCAGTACATTTTCCAGTGTTACTATGCCGGTAACGGTTCCATGCTCGTTCATCACAAAAGCCAAATGTTGCTTGCTCTGCTTAAAATGATTGAGGAGGTGGCTGATGGGTATATTTTCGGGTACATATTGAGGTTTCCGTGCGATACTTTTCAAGTCGATACCCTTATCTTTTTCTACAGCCAGTAAATCCTTGATGTGCACAACACCCAACAACTCATCCATAGAGCCCTTGCACAAGGGCAACCGTGTATAATGTGCTTTTTTTGCATATTCCAGCATGGCCTCTAGGCCATGCTCAATGTTCAGAAAAGCAATCTCCCTTCTGGGAACCATGATTTCATGGGTCACCTGATCATCAAACCTGAACACGGCATTCAACAGCTGATGCTCGTTTTGGGATAGTTCACCATGGGCATGGGCGAGCCCTAGTGAACTGCGGATTTCTTCCTCGCTCAAAGGGGTATCATGGCTATCGCCCCCTTCTATACCGATGATTTTCAACAGGTAGTTAGTGACCGCATTCAAACCTGCCATGGGAAGCCATAAAATCTTATAAAAAAATTTCAGTGGCAGTGCTGTCCAGCCAAAAGTAGCGGAAGGTTTACGGATAGCATATATCTTGGGCACCTGTTCGCCAACGATGATGTGGAGAAAAGTCATCAGACTAAAGGCAATGACTACAGCGATAAAATGTGTTAAATGAGCTGTCTCCAAACCTATGGACTCCAATACCGGAGCCAAAAGAGCGGCTATACCAGAGGCATGTATCAATGGGGACACCAAAGATTCTATAGTGGGTTCTCCTATAGCTCCCAAGGCAAGCGATGCCATGGTGATGCCCAACTGACAAGCCGAAAGCACCATATTCTGTCGCTCAAAAAGCCACTCGGCCACCTTGGCAAAAGGCCGGCCACTATTGATCATGTTCTTTATCTTGCTTTTGGTCAACTTCACCAGAGCAAACTCCGCTGCAACAAAAAAACCATTAAGTATAATCAAAAATAGTGTCAGGGCCAGATAGAGACCGTCCATAAGATAACTATGGGATGCTTCCATAAAACAAGAATAAGGAGTAAAATAAGAATATAATAAAATGTTAAATTATGTATATTGCAAAACAATCGGAACCCTTTGACCAAAAATCAAAAACTATCGTAGAATAATTGATTTTCCCTGGTCAATATATCCAAGGGCATGTGTACTTCCCCAGATACTTCCTTCTTGAGCAAAACATGCCGATGCAATAAAAGAATACGGTCACTAGTTTCTGTAGAGACCCCTCCCCTATTGTGCAGAACACGGTCTACGGTCCCGACAGAGACCTGCGCGCGCTGCGATTTCTTTTATGGTCTGGCGTTTTGTCATTGAACACAAGATAACCATACAAATATAGTTTTCAAATGCCCTACACCATCCTGAGGACATTTCCCTATACCACAGTGATAACCTCAACGATGGCGGAACTACTGCTAATCAAAAAACACCGCCTCAAGAACAGGAACCCTTCAACCCTTATCAAAGCCCATCATCCGGTGCCGATAAAAATAGCTTAGCGGACGTTTATCATAACCCCATGACATTCATTTTATACTTGTGTTTTTATCCGGAACTAAGTTTGCGAAGATAAAAATCAGTTGGATGAAATGTTATTATTGAAAACATTGAATATGTTTACCCAAAAATCAATATTCCGCTAATCCCAAATCATGCATTAGGCATTCTATCACTACCATGAATAGCTACAAATCATTAGAATCTACGTATTTTTTTTGAACTGACCGTAGCAGTGCTATGCTGAACTCAAGAAAATCCACTGATTTATGGTTCTTTAAAACTTCATACCAAAGCTCCAATGCATGAGTTCGGGTTAAGGACCAAATGTAAAACAGAACCCATACACAATAAGCCTATGTCCATTAATGTAGAATTGCTCAAACAAGTATGTACAGCTCCCGGTGCACCGGGATACGAAAGCCGTATCAGAGAACTCGTCCACACAACAGTAGGCCCTTTGGTCGACGAAGTCAGCGTGGATAATATGGGCAATATAATTGCGCTCAAAAAAGGAGAAAGTTCGTCAAAAAAAGCCATGGTGGCGGCGCATATGGATGAAATCGGCTTTATGGTCACCCATATAGATGAGAATGGCTTCGTCCGATTCACTACTCTGGGAGGTTTCGACCCAAAAACCCTGACCGCACAAAGGGTCATCATCCATGGGGAAAGGGATGTGACCGGTGTCATGGGTACCAAGCCTATTCACGTCATGAGCAGTGAAGAAAAAACCAAAATGCCCAAAGTACAGGATTATTACATCGATCTGGGCATGTCCAAAGAAGAAGTAGAAAAACACATCACTATCGGCAATCCTATCACACGCGAACAGGAAATGATTGAAATGGGCGATTGTGTCAATGGTAAATCCATCGATAACCGGGTCTCTGTATTCGTTTTATTGGAGGCATTGAAAAAATTAGAGCGTATTCCTTTTGACGTATATGCTGTATTCACTGTACAGGAGGAGGTAGGCATACGTGGTGCCAATGTAGCCGCACACAGTATCAACCCCGATTTTGGTTTTGGTCTGGATACTACAATAGCATTCGACCTACCTGGAGCCGCAGAGCATGAAAAGGTGACCTCACTGGGCAAAGGAACTGCCATAAAAATCATGGATGCCATGACCATTTGTGATTACCGCATGGTCGATTTCATGAAAAAGACGGCCGATAAAAACAATATACCATGGCAAGTTGAGGTACTTACGGCCGGTGGCACGGATACAGCGGGCTTACAGCGAATGGGAAAGAACGGAGCAATTGCAGGAGCAGTATCCATTCCTACCCGATACCTCCACCAAGTCATCGAAATGGCGCATAAGAAAGATATCGATAACAGTATCGAACTCCTCAAAAGCTGTCTAGAAGAACTGGACACTTATGATTGGAGTCACCGCTAAACCATATACTTTCATCTAGTGTACACCTAGAAGCGAATGACGGATTGGACCTCATGACACAAAAAATGCCTCCCGAATATAGATTCGGGAGGCATTGAAACAAATCAGCTATGACTTTCAAATAGCAAGAGCCATCAAATCCATATTACTGCTTGGCAAACTTTATTCGCTGCACTGGTGTCAGCCCATTATCGATCAGAATGATATGCAAGCCACTCTTTAAAGATTCTGTATCCAATTCCATAGTAAAGTCCGTAGCTTTATAGTCCTTCTGTAGCACTTGCTGCCCGGAAGCATCGATAATCTGGATGGAAACGGTCTCGTCGATACTCCTTAATGAAAGTTCCAATCGGTTTTGTACCGGATTAGGGTACAGTCCAATCTGCTCTTCCTCAAAATCAGGTATAATGGAAAGTTGCGGCAAATCATTGTTGTTTCCTGTTCTGTAGGAGACTGCAAAAGGAAATTTGTACTTCGCTACACCTCCGATGCCGATCATGGCTTCATTGGAAACCAATACCTTTCTACTGTTTTTATCCACACCATAAATCCAATAACTATAAGTTTCTCCTCTTCTTACCCAGAAGTCAGTAAACATAGAAGCATTACCGGATAATCTCGTCAAGACAAAGGTCCGGCCTCGGCTATCACGACGTACCACAAAGTATTTATCTGCATCAAAATTAGTGGGCGACCAATTCAGCTTCACAAAACGGTTCTTCTTTAGTGAAACCTCCAGATCAATAGCTGGCACACAATTCCCTTCACTACGCACTGTAGCGATAAAGTTCGTCGATAGACTGGAGCAGTCATCCGAAAAAGCGCTCAGTTCGCTGATCACATCACCGGGGGATACCGTCAGGTTGCCCGTGAAGGAAAGTCCGTAGATGCGGCAGGTACCCCCACCGGCACCTTCCACGTTCACACTGTTCCCCGGAGGGATACCCAGTACAACACCCTCACTGTCCGTCACGATATAGCGGTACTGCGAGTTCGAGCTGCTGTTCGTCATCGCCATCACCACATCGTCGACACCGTCGCCAGGACAGGTATAGACCACCGTCTCCCCTGTCAATGTGGAGACCTCTCCGCCCAAAGGAGTATCGCGTACCGTGGCGATAAAGTTCGTCGATAGACTGGAGCAGTCATCCGAAAAAGCGCTCAGTTCGCTGATCACATCACCGGGGGATACCGTCAGGTTGCCCGTGAAGGAAAGTCCGTAGATGCGGCAGGTACCCCCACCGGCACCTTCCACGTTCACACTGTTCCCCGGAGGGATACCCAGTACAACACCCTCACTGTCCGTCACGATATAGCGGTACTGCGAGTTCGAGCTGCTGTTCGTCATCGCCATCACCACATCGTCGACACCGTCGCCAGGACAGGTATAGACCACCGTCTCCCCTGTCAATGTGGAGACCTCTCCGCCCAAAGGAGTATCGCGTACCGTGGCGATAAAGTTCGTCGATAGACTGGAGCAGTCATCTGAAAAAGCGCTCAGTTCGCTGATCACATCACCGGGGGATACCGTCAGGTTGCCCGTGAAGGAAAGTCCGTAGATGCGGCAGGTACCCCCACCGGCACCTTCCACGTTCACACTGTTCCCCGGAGGGACACCCAGTACAACACCCTCACTGTCCGTCACGATATAGCGGTACTGCGAGTTCGAGCTGCTGTTCGTCATCGCCATCACCACATCGTCGACACCGTCGCCAGGACAGGTATAGACCACCGTCTCCCCTGTCAATGTGGAGACCTCTCCGCCCAAAGGAGTATCGCGTACCGTGGCGATAAAGTTCGTTGAAAGGGAAGATTCTCCTGTAGAAAACGATGTTATATCGGATAGGAGTGTTCCCGAAGCTATCGTCAGATCACCCGTAAAGGAAACCCCATAAATACGACATACACCAGTACCGGCACCTTCAAGATTTACTTCGTTACCTGAAGGAAGAGCCAGTATCAAGCCTTTATCGTTCGTCACAATGTAGGCATAGGAATCAGTGGCCGTACTGGAAGTTACCGCCATGACTTTATCGTCATTGCCATCTCCAGGGCAGGTGTACACGGTAGTCTCCCCGCTTGGGGTCGAAACCTCGCCTCCGTCAACGGCATACAGCTGCCCTACAAACAGCAGACAACATAGTAGTGATAGTAATTTGTCTTTTTTCATAATTGTTGGTTTTTTTCAGGTATTACAATGTAGCTAAAGTTGAAACGAGGCTATTGCAAACACTCTTGTGAAGCATACAATTCGCTTACATTCAAAGCAATATCATTACATGTTGTCACAAAAGTATCACGGAAACATCATGGAAATTTTGGCGGCTTAGAGAGTAGATGAAATGTTAGGGAGGCGACAGTTTTTCAAGGCTCTGGACTGAACTAAATATAGAAATGCGTTATTCTGAAGAAATCAGTGCTATTATCATGAAAAGGACGGTGCTGGTCGCACTCTCATCAGACTTTAATATGGCATTGAAATTTTGTTCTTAGTGCCTAAGGCAGGGGCAAACTTACTTTCAAGGTCGCTTACCTTCCTGTTCATTTTGTCCTGTCCTGCGTTGAATCCGAATCATGCATTGAAAAATCTACTGCGGATCTAAATAGCTGCAAACCGGTCGTTGCACTACATTTTTTGAATTCACCATAGCGGTGCTATGCCAAATCCAATAAAACTCCCTGATGTATTGCTATTTAAACCCTCGTTACGAAGTTCCAACGCATGATCCAGGTTGAAAATTCTCGCGACAGTGCTACCATCAAGCGATTTTGACTAGAACAAAATGACTTGCGAGATTTTATGCAATATTGAAAACGCAGTTTTTTATCAATCGGCCTTTGAGATGATAAGGGTCAAAGTCCCGCAGTAAAGAGCCTCCTGAATTTCAATACAATTACTCCGAATTGTGCATTGGAACTTCCCTATACTTCCTACCTACGGTATCATTGAGATCCCAGAGAATTTATTGCGAACGACCAAGAGACTGCTCTGAACTGTCTCTCTTTTGTTTTTATTTGGTCGGTATCGATGGCCTACGGTCACATGGAATTCGCAGGAATGACATTCGGCTTAAGCCAAGTGCTTTCTCGATGATGCCCATTGTTGTGTATACTTCTTTTAGCGCGTTATTTCATTGAAATTTCCACAAAAAGCACTACTACCTTTTCTATTACAGTAGAATGTCACTTTCGTTACAAAGTTCTCAGCACATTATTCGACGCTCGGCTCCACCTCATTCCCTACGTGGAATAAGCGGCCACAAACCCTATAGGCAACAGCTGCCGAAACTACTTAGCCACAATCATACCCAAATAAGCCGCTGTAAAGCCCAAGAAGATACTCAGTCCTGTGTATAGAAAAAATATAGGCCACTGTTGATCCATCTGTAAACGTACATTTTCCAGCGCGAAGGTGGAAAATGTGGTGAAACTACCGCAAAAACCTACCGCAAAGAACAAACGCCACCCTTCGCTAAGGACACCTTCCTTTTCACTGTAACTGAACAGTAGCCCCAAAAAGAAACACCCCAGAATATTGACCGCAAAAGTACCTAGAGGAAAATCAGGAATAAACTTTTTTTGTAAATAGATGTATATCAGGTAACGGGAGGTACTTCCCAAAAAACCACCCAAGCCTATCATCATCAGTGTTTTCAGCATATCATTGAAGTATGGATTGTCTTATAAAAATATAGCTCTCAAATTTCGCATGTATTAGTGTACATTTAGTCCCATTCTGTGTTAAAAATTCTTAGGATAGTGCCGCTATCTTTATCAATTGATGCTGCACCTCAGATCAGCGATAACAAGTTTCAAATATCACTACAAAGCCGTTTCTTATTTAACTTCTTTTTGGGAATGTTTTTTCTTCATGTAATTGATGGCCTTATGATAATCACTATGTTCCTGTAAACTTATAGTAAACTGTTTTCCATTATCGAAACTCACTTCCAGCTCCCTATACATCCCTGAACCTGTTTTGATTTTTGTTTCCTTCCAGTCTTTCAATTCTTTGAAGCTCAACTCATAACGTCTTAGCCTAAGGGGGTAGCGAACCATAGCTTTGCCTTTACCTATTCGTACCACCTTATAGTTGAACAGTGTCCGTAGCAAAATACCGAGTGCTATGGGTGATAAAACCACAAAAACCAAATAATGGTACCAAGACCAAACCTCATCATGGATGGCGGAGTTTGCAGTATAGGCAATCGCCGTAAGCGTCAACACTAGAAAGGCGGCTATGGAAAAAAGGGTACTCTTTTTGGGTTTTGCGATTATCATAAATAGTCTCTGATCGATAGATGGAGTTACCACTGCTGTAAATAAGCTAGTGACAGGTACAAATTTTAGTATTTTTGATAGAAATAAAAATTGATTTCAATATGTTCGGAAAAATCAAGCCTTTTATAGGTCTTATCACATTCTTCTTATTCCTACAGCTAAGCCCTTATTCCATCAGGGGGCAATCCTCCTCTAAAGATATCATGGATGCTTATGCCTCTAGAAAGGTCTTGACCGAAAAATCGATTTTCAAGAATTACCCCGTCCGCAATGTCGGACCTGTTGTTCAGGGTGGGCGCGTCGTGGATATCGATGTGCATCCTGACAAGACCAAGGTTTTCTACACCGCCTTTGCGTCGGGCGGTCTGTTCCGGACAGAGGACAATGGCATCAGTTTTGAGCCTATATTCGATAATATCGATGCCCTGACCATTGGGGATTTTGCCTTGGCTCCTTCTAACCCTGATATTATCTATGTCGGCACGGGGGAGAATAACAGTAGCCGGTCCAGTTATGCGGGGTCGGGCATTTACAAGAGTGAAAATGGCGGTGATACTTGGCAAAACATAGGGCTGGAAGGGATACAACATACGGGCAAGGTCATCGTCCACCCAAAAAATCCGGATATCGTCTGGGTAGCTGCAATGGGTTCCTTGTATACTTCCAATGTACATCGGGGCGTTTACAAATCCGTGGATGGAGGCAAAAACTGGAGCAAGACCCTGTTTGTCAATGACAGTACGGGAATCATCGACCTGATCATTCATCCCGATAATCCCGACATGCTGTGGGCCTCGGCTTGGGAAAGAACCCGAAAAGCATGGGATTTTAAGGGTAATGGCAGTAGTTCGGGCATTTACCGCTCTGAAGATGGTGGACTTAACTGGAAACTATTGGAAAAAGGACTGCCTCAAGGTACCACAGTCGGGCGTATAGGGCTGGACCTATGTCGCAGTCAGCCAAATGTTATCTACGCAGTCGTAGACAGTCAGGAAAAGACTGAAAAGAAAAAAGAAAAAAAGAAAGGCATGCTAGGTGCAGATGAACTCTTGACGATGGACAAATCCTCTTTCATGGCCCTAGAGGATAAAAAGTTGAACACCTTTTTAAAGGATAACAACTATCCGAAAAAGTACACTGCCACTACTGTCAAAGAGGATATCCGTTCTGAAAAGTATAGGGTGAAGGATATTGCCAATTATTTAGGGGACGCCAACAGTGCACTTGTGGAAACACAGACCAAGGGCACGGAACTCTACCGCTCCGATGATCTAGGTACTACCTGGAAGAAAGTCAACAGCTATGACCTTCAAGGGGTTTATTTCAGTTATGGTTATTACTTTGGAGAGGTACGTGTAGATCCAAATGATGCCGATAAGGTATATATTTTTGGAGTCCCCTTGTTGAAATCCTCTGATGGAGGTAAGACTTTTGCTCGCATTGATACTCTCGGCGATGTACATGCCGACCAGCAGGACCTATGGATAGACCCAAAGGACTCCGAACATCTCCTTCTGGGTAATGATGGAGGGCTATACCAGAGTTATGATGAAGGAGCACATTGGCAGCACCTCAATAACCTGTCCGTAGGACAGTTCTACACGATCAATATCGATATGGCCCAGCCGTACAATATCTATGGCGGTCTTCAGGACAATGGCACTTTGATGGGAGCATCCAATTCAAAGCCCGGCAAAGGAAAATATTGGGAACAGTTGTTCGGTGGAGACGGTATGTTCGTAGCCCCTGACCCCAGAAACAATGCGACCGTATTTACCGGTTTTCAATTCGGCAATTATTACCGCATCGACCGCAACACGGAGAAATCCACCAGAATCACCCCGCAACATGATATCGGGGATAACAAATTACGCTTCAATTGGAGAACACCCTTGGTCCTGAGTCATCACAATCCCGATGTGGTTTACCTAGGTGCACAGAAGGTATTCCGCAGTCTTGACCAAGGTGATACGTGGGAAATCATCAGCGATGACCTCACGCAGAACAAGCCACAAGGCAATGTACCCTTTTCCACACTCACAACGATAGCAGAATCTCCTCTGAAATTCGGTCTTATCTATGCCGGGAGCGATGATGGTCAGGTGCATGTGGCTCGACATCAAGGAACCGACTGGACCTTGGTTTCCGAAACGCTGCCCCAAAACAAGTGGGTCAGCAGTCTTCAAGCCTCGGCACACTCCCCATCCAGGGTATACGTGAGTCTCAACGGATACCGGGATGATGATTATAAAACTTATATCTACGCCAGTGATGATTATGGCAAGACATGGCATGCCCTTAAATCTAATCTGCCGGATGTCGTGGTCAATATCATTCTAGAAGACCCTATCAGTGAAGATTTACTTTATCTAGGTACGGACCATGGCACCTATATCAGCCTGAACCGAGGAAAAGAATGGCATCTACTGAACGGTATCCCCAATACGGCTTCTTATGATATGAAAGTACACCCTAGGGAAAATGAGCTTGTTATCGGCACGCATGGCAGAAGCATCTTTGTCGTCGATGCCAAGCCTTTACAGCAATTAGCTTCAGGTAAAAAAGAGGCTCCGATAATCACTTTCGCCCCTACCCCTATGCACTATAATGCAAAGTGGGGTGAAAAAACGTATCCTTACTTGAACAGTGAAGAACCGAAAGTAAAAGTCATGTACTATGTCGATCGGCCCAGTCCGAACCTACAGATTCGCATTAAGGACAAGGATGGACAATGGATACACCAAGAAACAGCCCTAGGAAACAAAGGCTTCCACTACTTCACTTGGAATGGACGCATAAAAGAAAGCGGGAAAAAGAAAAAGAAGGGAAAGCCTACTGATGATGCTATCAGCTCCGCATATATTAAAAAGGGAACCTATCAAATCCATTTTATACATCCCGAGAATAAGACAGAGGTGGAATTGGTCGTGAAATAATCTATTCTCCGGATACCGACTCACCTCTTTTTGGAATGCCCCTGTTCTTTCAAAAATTGGTGGCTCAGTTCCATTACTTCAGGAAAGAATGCTTGAAAATCATTATCAAAATCATCATAATACCATATAAGGTCTTCCGTGGCCTGTTCCATTTTGGAAGGAAAGCTGGCCCTCCTTGACACACCGTTCATGGCCTGTCGCATGCCATCGAGTGTCCCGTAATTGAGTAACCAGTTCTGTCTAACCATATAGGGAAATACCTGTTTTACCTTGGGAGGAAATAGAGGTGTGAAATCTGCCAATGAGGCATAGCTCCTTTGAGCAAAATCCCTCAAAGGTTCATCACTATAAAGATTCCAGTTCTTGGCCAGGTAATGGTCAAAAAAAATATCTACGATGACCGCCGAATAGTGCCTGTACTTGTCCCATAGTCGCTTTTTACTTTGAGCCACCATGGGATGTCTGTCCGTATAGGTATCGATAACCCTGTGCAGCTGTATCCCCAAGGTAATCTCCGCACTGAACTTATCAGCCTCTTTTCCTCTAAGGAAATCGCTAATGAAATTTCCGAACATAACATGAGGGTCATTGCCCGATAGGTATATATGAGCTAGAAAATTCAATGGTAATTCATATAAATGGATTGATTTTGATTATTGATAGATTATGCCTTTTTAAGAAATTGGGTCTTTAGAACAATCTGGCTTTTACCGATGCGACACTCTACTTCCTGTGGGCTGGAGGTAAGCCGTATATTTTTGATTATGTTTCCCCTTTTCAGGGTCTTTGACATCCCTTTCACCTTCAAATCCTTGATAACATGTACCGCATCGCCATCATTGAGTACATTACCATTGCTATCCTTTACCTCCATATATCTATTTTTTTCTAAAACTAAGCTTAATTTAATCAAACAAGGAATTGAATTCGGAAAATCTATCCGTAATGATCGCCTCCTAGTTTTTATACCAAGAGGCGATCATGTTCTTTCCATGGAACCAAACAGGAAGAGAAAATACGGTTGTATCCTATTTCATCCGTACTGATATCGGGCCTCCCGAGGATATGGAGCTACCTCCTACCTCGTCGATATTTACAGGCAACTCATCGGAAGTATCGACACCGGAAATCTCAACGTTCAGTTCATCGGAAGTATCAACACCTTTGATATTTACATCCAATTCGTCCAAGGGACTCAGACGTACAGTGATACTACCGTCCGGATTGAGCGGCACCAATCCATATCGAGCATCTTTGGGAGCTGCATAAGCAGGACCGGGCCAGCTCAACTGCTCAAAAACCAGAAAAATCAAGCTTATAGCAATAATGGTCAAAACAACTTTTGTATAGGTATCTGCTTTCATAATAATGATGAATAGTTAATAAATGATTTTAAGAAAAACATCTTGCTCAAACCGGAGTATGGATTACAGTTTTATCTAAGTGGAACTAAAGTGCAATAAAACATGCCCATTTCACTGATTTGAAGAAATTTATTTCGCAATGGATGGGCAAATCGAAAATTCATGAGTTCCATTGGAAAAACAGACTTCGAACGAAAAAACCGCAGGTTCGATGAATGTATTCGAAATCAATCGATATAACGAATCAAGTCGAAGATGACCGCTATGGGCTATACCTTCTTATGGAATCAGCGGAAATCGTTTCGGAACAGTGAACCAAATGCACAGTCTGGGGTCAAGATAAGAATTTACTACAGAATTCAACCCTCATTATTGTATTTCATACCACTGAAAAATCATATCTTATAATTTCAATACCAATACATAGGAGTTTAAGCATTGAAACAAGATCTATCAAATCGCTGATTTTATATGATAATACAGCTATTTTTTTTAATTTAAATTAATTAATTTTATTTTTTTTACATTATAACGCACTAAAATTTACTTATAAAAGATTTAGGTATAAATAAAGGTGGTTCCGAAGTATATCATCTATTTTCTTGCACACTTCTTTAGACTCATAATGTCAAAGCAGTTTTTAGATTTTCAAACTAAAACCCTCATGAATCCGTTCTAACAAACAGAAAATCAAAGTCATCACTAAAAAACACAAATCATTCTGCATTAGCGGCTGTCTGCTACAATTGTTATTTTTCCGGATTTTTCTAACGTAATACGCTAAGAATTACAAATATTTTTTTTTAAAAATATGAAAAAATTCATTAAAATTAACGTGTAAGCTTATCAAACAGAACCCATTCAAGGTTCGATTTAAATCGAAAGTTCATAGAGAACTTTAGAATCGTCTCTTGGCTAACCACAATAATTTTCTTTTTTCACCTACAACATGGGTGAACGCAAATGATAGTATATGTGACATCTAAAAAAGTTATTGTCCATTTTAAACCGTAATTGTTTTGAACAGAAATGATGTAAACCTTTTGTCTTGAAGCGAAAATTAGAGTTGTTTGCCCTAACGAAGCTTATTTTGAGTGACTTAGTTAGTATTATAATGCGATAAATGTCAAAATAGGGTAAAATAAGCTAAATCTACTGCAAGAAAAAAAGTCAGATCACTTCACAAATAAAATCCCTTGGAAAATCTTATACCTACGAAAGTACTCTATAACCAATCGCCCAATGGCGACCACACTAAGTGCGAATTCCATCAAAACTGTACCTCCGATCAATTTCACTTTTCAATAGGTACAATCAAGACTTATCATTATGATGGTTAGTATTAATAACACCCCGAACCTTGAATTGAGCTAATCGTTGAATTGGTTACTTATTTACACTCATATCGTGAAACATTTGTGATAATTAGTGGTATAACCTTCATGAAATTATAAATTACTCTTAGAGACTGTTTTGAAATTATATTTAAAATTTATTACCACTTATTTTGGATGCAAAATGAGGCGAGATCAACAAAGATAGCGCTGCTATCTTTGTTGATGATGCTCATGCGACAGATTGGCTCCTTTACCAAGAATGTCCTGAGGACATTTCTTAACGCTCGGTCCTACTCAAAATAATCGATGGGAAATTCTAAAATAATAGCTACCGAAATAATCTCTTAAAGCAAAACAAGTAAACAATTAGACGGGAAAAACGCTTATAAGTAAATGATCATAATATAACCTTCATTGATTTCGGTTCATCCAATAGATATATCGAAAGTGCTCAGGAGTAACAATCGATACTTATAATCGCTCGGCCCGAAAGCAACATAAGGACAAGAAACATGAGAGTTCTTGTAATGGCACTGGTATCCTCTTGATGAAAACGATCATTTAGCATGCCCTTGTCTTATCATTATACTATTTATCCCGGATCATGCATTGAAAAATCTACTGCGGATCTAAATAGCTGCAAACCGGTCGTTGCACTACGTTTTTTGAATTCACCATAGCGGTGCTATGCTAAATCCAATAAAACTCCCTGATCTATGGATATGTAAACCCTCGTTACGAAGTTCCAATACATGATCCGGATTTAAAATGAGCCGATTGACTTATGTTCTAAATTAAAGTATCTCAAACAATTGGATACAGAAGCAAAAAACAGACAGAAATCGAGTTTACAATAGACTACTTATTGTACTTCATTTGAAGTGGCTTTTAGTAACCCCTGACAAAACAAATGTTGAAAAAAAACGAAATACAATTGTTCTTGGATTGGCCATACAATTACTTAATCGTATCGAACGTAAACAACCAATCAACGGTAAAAAAGTCAAGTGAACGGCAAATCAACGCCAAAACAAGAAATATAATCAATGTTGTGCGTTAAATAATTGTGAAATAACAGTGAAAAAATCTAAAAACGAGTACACAATTATATTTCAAAGGCATTGAATAAAGTATAAAAATAATTAGTCTGCCCATTCTAAAAAATATTCAAAAATAGGTGATGTTGTTCACCGCAACGATAGATTATCATGCTCAAAAACAAGAACACATTATATATGCCCGGAAAAGCAAAAAAAATCCACGCTATCACAAAAGTTGATTCTTGGAAGATAAATCATAACGAAAACACAACACCCAGTTCTTTTAAAGGCGGCGATTTTAAGAAAACAATCACCACCCAAAAACATTTTGATGTAAGTTTTGATATTTGTTTCCACGGTTTTAATCACTATTTCTCTTTAATAATTTTACTATTACAGACGATACCCCTTAAATAAGGGCTGAAAAGATACCTGCACAAGAATTATCAACTATTTTACGTTTTTTGTAGGTAATCATTACAATGATCAGTCTATGAGGGTTTATGATATCGTTTTACTCAAAATAGTATGGTATATTTGTATAAACTAAACTTAAAAAAAACATGAAACTAAGAAAAATTACTTTGATCGCCATTTTATCGCTTTTCACGTTGCCTTTCGTAGCGTGTACTGATGAATCAGAAGAAATCGCACCTGTATCTACTAATAATCAGGAACTTGAAACCAAAGGTAGTGCTGCAGGTGACCAAACTGACGGAAGTAATCGAGACTAGCCAAAAAATCATTGGCTTTTTAACTTACCATGTAAGTTATCAGCACTGATTGATGGTCTTGTTTGCTCAAAAATGTTGACTTTTGTCTTATAATCTTAAAACCAATGAGAAAACTAACCTACTTCTTAGTGCTGACTATCTTTCTTTCCTGTTCAACTACAGAAGAGAATATACATCCGAAACAGACAATCGATAAGTCATCCATCCCATCTCTAATGGGTGTCCTTGATGACGAGGACTTACCCGACAAGGATAGGATGTGGGCTTATTGGCAATTGTACAAACAGACCATTAGACAAGACCATGAAAGTGCTATGGGCTATCTAGAAGAGTTAGAGCGTCTAGCTACTCACATAGGTAGTGATGAGTATATTGGTAAAGCTAATTTCGGGAAAGGTTATATCACCAGTGAAGAGAATAACTTTTTCCAATCTGTAAATTATTATACAAAAGCTGTCCATCATTTGAGTAAATCAAATAAGGCTCTTTTGACAGCAGATGCTTTCTACAATATTGGTCGCTTATTGCAAGAGGTCAGTGATTTCGATAATGCTGAAGAGTATTTTGAAAAGTCATTGTCCATCTATAGGGAGGCCGAAGATTGGAAGTTCATAGCTAGGTCAAAATACATGCTGGGAATCTGTTTTGGGAAGAATTCCGCTCATAGTTTCTCAAAAGCCAATCGTTCTTTTGAAGAAGCGATACAGGTTGTCAACAACGAACTTGATGGAGGAGATAATCAATTGTTATTTGATATCTATGTTCATCAAGGCTTTTTGGCTAGTGATTTTGCCAAAACGAGCAGTGCATTGGACTATTATAGTAAAGCACTTAAGTTAGCCACAGACTCTGAGCAAAAAGTCAAGGTGTACAATCTTTTGGGAGATACCTATATGATCGATGGTGATTATGCCTCCTCTCTACATTGGCTGAACAAAGGTTTAAAGGAAAATCCGAATTCGGTACTATGTTTGATAACCTATGGAGAGCTGATGCAGAAACAAGGGAACCATCTCTCAGCTATAGATTTTCTCGAAAGAAGTATTGCGCTCTCTGATAAGGGTGTCATTGACAGGAATCTACAGGATGCCTTAAACTTTGCCAATCAAAGCTACAAAGCACTATCGGAAAAAGGCAGTCAAATCAATAGCCGCAAGGTTATCGACTTGATGAGCATTCAGGTACAGCAAGATAAGCTAGAAGAGAAATTAGCTAAAAAACTGTCCAGTAGCGCCCTTAAAGACATTTTGAATCTACAAGTAGAAAATGAAGACCTTCAAGATGAGGTGACAAAGCTTGCTTCTCTGAAAGTCAATCTTATTTTTGTGGCAATCTTCCTTATGCTAGCAGCAGTATTGGCATTTTCGAGATACTACAATACTAGAGAGAAAAACAGAAAAGCTATTGAGTTTTGTGAAAGTAATGGATATTAAGAATTGTTTATTGCTTTAAGAATTTTAGCATTCTGCAATTATTCCCGTCAATGGCTTTGGTGGGAATTTTTGTTTGTGTATGCATTCTGGTTCTTATTCAAAGGAAAGGCGAAATAAGGTGCCTTAAAACGCCCTATACGCACTGACATGAAGCCCTAACTCATTATATTGGTAAAAAAACCTATTTGTACCTACTTTTTGATTCGTTTCGCCTAAAGACCGGCTGGGCCTTTTCCTGTGAAAACAAAGCTGTCCATAAAATAGTAATTTTAGGTTTCGAGCGATGTATCGGTTATGGTAGATTGTGCTGGAAAGTACGCATCAGTAACCGTAATTGAAAAACTTATTACGACCTTTTGCTCAAGCACAATTGGCTTGGGACAGGATGTTTTTTAGAGAGCTATGTCTTTTTGAGGTATCTCCAGTGACCGATTCACCAATGGCCAATATGCTCCATTACATCTGACTCCCCTCCAGACTATTTTTCTCTTGGGTAAGAATAGAAGAAAATCGGCGAAATAAATACATTTTCATTCAATTGACCCTGATGATGTCATGCTAAATCCAACAAAAACACCTGACTTACAACTACTTAAAAGGATTATATTTCCTTCAAATCGGGGGCATTGCAGTAATTATCTCTGTTTTCCCGAAAGAAGAGATTTCATTCCTATAATAACCTCATTTTGCTTATTGACCTCTTCCTTTAAGAGATTATTTTCATCCTGTAATTTTTTAATCATTCTATTTTTTTCTTTCAACCTTGAAGACATCAGGTCATCATCTTCAAATTTTTGGATGAGGTCTTTCGAGCTATAAAGTAACGACGCTGGGTTGACATCAAAAATCTCAGCAAACACAATCACCAGATTCACAGGAACTTTTCTACGACCAACTTCATAACTACTGATAGTCATTCGTGTGATAGTCATCCCTGTAATCTCCTCGACTCTTTTTCCGAGTTCTTCTTGAGAGATATTCAGTACTGTTCTATAATGCAATATTCTCTTTGCGATTGTTTGCAAATCGGATACAATTTAGTAGATTTGGTATGTCGTCAAAAACGATACAAAACATAATCACTAGTAAATATACACAATGCTTCGGCATTGTTGTAGGTTGTCTTAGATAAGTTTTCAACAGTGAAGTCATGAAATTAACCAATTCCAAAAATGATAATATTGTTATCATTAACCACACAGAAATCGATAGCTTATTGTTTACACTCAGTGATATTGTAGAAACCTCACAAACCGGAGTCAAAGTTTTGGAGGAACGATTCCCTGATGGTATTGTAGGTAAATATCTGAGCTTGGACCATAAAGACCAAGAAGTAAGTATTAAGCAGTCTTGGGGTGACAAGAAGACTCTTGCAGTCATTTATAATAATGGATAACCTAAGATACATTAATCAACGATTTTCAGGCAGGACAATCTTTAGGGGTTTTCTTTGTTTATTACTGTGCCTCAGTGAATCGAATGTCTATGGCCGAGCCAGCCATTCTCCTTTACATTCTTTCGATCTCTGGGTGACCATACTCAGTACTTTGTTTTTTACCACTTTTTTCCTTTATTTTCTGACGAGGAGAAGCAGAAAACAGCGAAGGGTAGATTCATTACTCAGTAGTAACATCTCCGACCAATAATATTGAATAAGTAGAATCGCTATTCACGACTGTCATTAATCATATATCACCTGAGCGATCAATAATTAGGGATGTACCCATCGACCCGATCACCCGATGACAAATAAAGGAATTACCTCCTGCCAAACCCACTCATATACAAGTCAGCTGTAGTTTGGACATAGGTTTCACCCTTGATTTTCAAGTAGCTCTTTACTATAAATTTCAGTTCTTATCTAAATTTTGAATATAAAGAAACATAGTATGCAAGATATCCTAGTATCACCAATGCATAAATTACTCCATACCGCCCCCACATTGTTTCTTATTCCATAATCCATACGAATACTATCTTATTCATAGATTATAGTTTTATTCAGGTCTTTTTTTGGAAGCAACATAAACACCTACTATAACGATAATTACTCCTACTCCTTTCAGTAGTGACACCTCTTCTCCGAGAAGAATACCCGCCATTAGGATAGTGGATATTGGCCCTAAACTCCCTAGAAGGGAAAAATTAGCTGCTCCCATACGCTTAATGGCAGCGGACACTAAGAAAGAGGGTATCACCGTAGAGAAAATTGCCATTATCATGGCCAGGAAGTAGACCTCTTTCGGGTATTGCCACAAATCACTCCTATCGGTCAGCAGGTAGTGTATGATCACACAGACACAGGATACCGATAAAGCATAAGCGGTATAGGTAAGTATTCCAAATTTTGGGATCAATTGTCCGCTCCCTACAAGGTAAACGGCATAGGTTACAGCACTACAGAATACCAAGAAAGCCCCCCAAAGAGCGTGGCTATCGGAAATACCCAATTCTCCTCCAAAGATAACAGCTATACCAATGTACGAAATTACGATTGCCAAAATCTGAGGCTTTGATATTCTTTTTTTCAATCGGAACCTTGAAATCAATATAACTATGGTAGGATACAAAAATAAAATAATCCGCTCTAAACTGGCCTCAATATATTGAAGTCCAAGAAAATCAAAATAACTGGCCAAATAATAGCCCAAGAATCCAAGTAAAAAAACCTGAAAATAATCTATCGCTCGAATGGTTTTCTGTTGTTTTGGCCCCTGAAAAATAGCGAAAGCCAAAAAGAACGGAAGAGAAAAAAGCATCCTAAGCAATAACAATGGCATCGGGTTTATATCAAACTGATAGATGAGCTTCACCAGTACCGCTTTGGTGGAAAATAATATTACTCCCAGTACTCCCATGGCCAAAGCCGAACCTGTAATTTTTGTGTTATCTGTATACGCTGGTTTTGGTTTATTGTACATTAAAAAAGGTGAAATGAGAAATCGACAAAGTAATTACCATTGTAATACAATCGTTTTTCGTACCGTTCATTAAAAACTATTGAATACTCCCATATAGGGTAGTTTTTAAAGGACTTTTATTATTTGTCTCTCACCTAACCGTACTATGAAGTAATCGACACTCTTTCATAAAAGAAATACAAGAGTTTTAAATGAATAAATCAATATTTAGTGATTTTACGGCTTCCAAAATCAACATGATCGGTAAAAACAGTGAAAAAAGTAGATACAATCTACCAAATCCCGTTTTAATAATAAAATTATTCGTATATTTATATCATGAGATTTAACACCCTGTGTTAGCTAATAGTAGGCCATTTTTTTACCTAAGTTATATTGTGTTATGTTAGCTTCTTTACTTATTCGTAGAGCCTGTTTTTTTTTCATGATACTATGTTTGCTTCACTGTCTTTTGAACGAATCTTATGCTCAAGGTCTCCTGTCCGAAGATATGAGAAAGTGTTATGTAGTGGTCGGTGCATTCCAATTGGAGGGAAATGCCTCACGTTTTGGCAATGCGCTATCCAGCAAAAACCTAGAGGCAGAATATAAACTCAATACTTTCAGAGACCTCTATTATGTATATACCTACTCATCTCAGGACCGGGAAGAAGCAAAAAGCGAACTTTTCCAAGTAAGGGAGAGGTATCCAGATCTATCCAACTCTTGGTTATATGCGGGTGATTTTAATGGCCCTCATATTACTTCCTTACAATGGCCCGACTACCTGAAGACGGGTACTACCAATACAATTTCACCAAAAAAAATCAGCACAAAAGCTACCGCACGATCATTAGTGGACGACTCAGCCCCTACGCCTGTGTCGGTCATTGTGAAAGAAGAAGACACGCCAGGCACTCGCAAGTTTTATTTCAACACAGTCAATGCTACTACCCTAAAAGAAGTCCCAGGAATCATCCAGGTACTTGATGGCGAAAGAAACAAACTAATAATGGAAGCAAACGCGCATCAGTTATCCAAAGTCAAAGTCCCTAACAACAACACTAACCGTATCAAAATAGAATCAGATGTATTTGGTTATAGGGATTTTGAATATGCTATTGACTTGGATGAGGTCGAAAACGATGAGATGGGCATTATTGAACAAATTGGAGATACTATATTAGTCAATTTAGAGCTTCTTCGCTACAATAGGGGTGACATTATCCCAATGTGGAAGGTATACTTTTATAAGGATGCCGCTATTATGAAACAAGAATCAGTAGAAGAACTGACCCATTTGTTAGATATGTTAGAGGAGAATGAAAAGATGAGAATAAGGATTCATGGACATACTAATGGTAATTCTTTTGGTAAAGTACTTCACCTTGACCTAGATGACAAGCAGTTCTTTTCTCTGAACGGAAGCCATGAAGAAGATAATGCCAGCGCAAAGAAACTCTCTTTGTACCGAGCTTACACATTACAGCACTGGTTAATGGATCAAGGAATCGCTGAAAATCGATTGGAAATCAAAGGATGGGGCGGCAAGAAGATGATCTACGACAAACATGACCCACAAGCAAGGAAAAATGTCCGTGTGGAAATCGAGATACTGGAAGACTAATCCAAATCAAATTTCCAAATGTTGTATAAAAGTTTAGTAGAATGCCTTGCTCGAACGAAGGCGATAATCGCAGTAATAGCAGCGCTATTTTGAACGTTTTTAATGTAAAGGCGACAAAACCACAGGTCAGATGAATGCTATCAATAGCAAAAAATCCAACAAACCAAATCAAGGATTACAGATAAGGAACCGATTATCTTCCCTAGATAATCATCGAATTTACGTTGTATGAGTTCCTTTTGAGGAAAGTGTACCAATGAGCAATCCCACCCCAAAAACACCTTAAATATCAATAAATCAATACAATCAAGCCCTTATTTACTCCATTAACAGTACAACTAGCAAAATACTGCTCACCAAAGCCTATCTGGACCATCATTACGATACTCAACTCTGCTGGAAATAAGAGCATAACAGAGAAGAATAGTACTTATAAAGTTTTATACAGTATTTCAAACCCAAATTTGCATAATTCCCCCACAGTCGTGTAAATTCGTTTTATAAAAAAGTATATAGGGAACGATAGACAAGTTTCAGGACTTTAGTTCTGTTCGTTACCCAATTCACTAAAGAGCTGTAGCGAATAACTATGAAAAGAAAAGTACTTGTTGCCACTGGACTGATATTTATTGTTATCCAATTCTTTCGAATAGACAAAAATATTCCCACCTCCGATAGTAGCCTCGATTTCATTACAGTGGGGCAGGTCCCGGATGATATACAGCATATACTGAAGAATTCCTGTTATGACTGTCATTCCAATCAAACAAAGTATCCGTGGTATGCAGAAATTGCCCCATTATCATGGTGGATAGGCCATCATATAGAAGAAGGGCGAGAACACCTGAATTTCTCGGAATGGGGCAATTACTCAGAAAAATCAAAGACACACAAGCTTGAAGAGTGTTACGAAGAAATTGATGAAGGAGAAATGCCAATGACGGCTTATAGTTTGGTCCATGCTTCTGCTCGACTTCAAGACCCGGAAAAAGGTGAGTTGATCCGATGGCTCAAAAGCAAAGTAATATCCAGTAAATAAATGCGGCAAAATGATAATAGTCTCTTATGAGAGATCTTATTTTCGCAGCTAAAATTACTGATAGAGGCCTTGTTGTTTACTTAGTATAACCTCATAGGGATTAACTACAGGTAGTATCACTTGATTCCATTACAACTGCACTTTTAACCCAGAATGTTCGTTGGAACTTCGTCATGAGGACTTAAATGGCAATACATCAGGGCGTTTTCTTGGATTCAGCGTAGCACCGCTACGGTGAATTCAAAAAACGCATTCATTTACTGATTTGAAGTCGGTTATACAAATTTGGGTTTTAAATGTCGTATAAGATTCCGCGGGTCATTTTGGTTTCAATCAAGGCGATAACCTCAGGGATAGCAGCGCTATCGCGAGGATTGTCAACGCAGAGTGAAGCAAAATGAACAGGAAGATAGGCGATTTTAGAAGCTAAGTTTGTATTAAGTCCGGAATAGATTTTCTAATGGACATTTTGGGTTTAACAGCTTTATCCAACTGATATGGGAATTCCTACCGACAACCCTGAGCTGAGTTCAATGAACCGATAGGTTTATTGAGCAGTCTCCTCTAAAACAGCTGATGAGATGACCTGTACGGTAGCATATAAGCCCCAAAAGGGCATAAAAATCACATTGTAGGTAGTGTGAATATAAATCGACTTCCTTTTCCCTCTTCACTATCTATCTCTAGTTGCCCTCCATTTTTTTCAATGAATTCTTTGCATAACATCAACCCTAGACCTGTTCCTGCTTCATTGGCCGTACCCTTCGTAGGTTGTTTTTTGGAGGCATCAAAAATCTCCGATACGCATTTAGTACTCATCCCCACTCCATTATCTCGAACGCTGATTTTCTCATATCCCGGTATAGCGCTTGATGAGATCTGCACCTCCCCTCCTTCTTCTGTGAATTTTATAGCATTATAGGACAGATTACCTAGGATACTAATGACCATGTTACGATCGGCAACTATGACAGAGTCATCTCTGAACTGCACGCTGAAAGTGATATTTTTCAATTCAGCAAATTGCTTGAGAAGTATAAGGTTAGCTCCAAAGGCATCACTTAGCTGAAGCTTTTCGGGCCTACAGATGATGGAGTCCGATTGTAGCCTCGACCAGTCAAGAAGGTTTTGCGTTAGTTTTAACATGTTATTTGCCGTAACATAGAGGTGGTCCACAAACGTCTCTATCTCAACCTTATCCAGATGGTTAAAATTTGTTTTTAGCGCATTGGTGAGTCCTATAATAGAGTGCATTGGATTTTTCAGATCATGGGCGACTATGGAAAAGAACCTATCTTTTGTTGCATTGGCAATTTTCAGTTCTCTATTGATATTATCGAGTTCCAAATTCTTTTCATTTGTAGACTTATTACCATGACTTTCATTCATTACCTCCTTTCCAAGGGAAGCTACTTTCAGCTTTGATTTTCGACTCTTGATTTTAGTAGCTGCCTGTCTGATAACAATATCCTTGAGACGGTTATGGATTTCCAGATGTTCCAAAGCCTTTCGAGGGTCATTATCAGCTTTAGCAATCCTGTATAGATTATAATGCGCTTTGAACATGATAGCTTTATTTCCCATGGTCTTTCCTATGTACAATGCCTGCTGATGATATTCCCTTGACCTGTCCAGTTTGTTTTTTTCAAAATACAATTTGCCCAAAGTAGATTCCGACATTGCTATTCCCAAACCCTCCCCAAAATGTTTATGCAACATTAGGCTTTTCAATAAATAAGGCTCTGCTTTCTTATGATTGCCGGTACGTTGAAAGATTTTGCCCTTTCCATATAGCGCAAAAGCCAGACCCCGCCTGTCTTTCGTTTCTTTCTTTAGCTTTATACTCTCGTTGATGATTTTCAGCGCCTCCTTTATCTTGTTTTGCTTTAAATAGATTCCTGCTAAGGGATTACAGGCATTGGAATATTCATTTATATCTCCTGTAGAAGTACTTATCTCCATGCATTTACGGTAGGTCTGTATAGCATTTTCTCGATCTCCAAAAGACTCATATATCGAGGCAATGGTTCTCAAGGCTCTTGATTCCCCTCGTTTATCCCGAAGTTCGAGCCATATTTTCAGGCTTTTCAACAAATATTCCATGCTGAGGGCATAGTGGGCCATTTTACAGTAAATACTCCCTATGATATAATAAGCCTCGGCCCTGCCAAAGTCCTGACCTTCTTTTTGAAAGTAATTCAGAGCACTTTCCGTATGGCCAAAAGAAAGTTTGTTTTCACCCGTAATCATGTATAACAAGCCCAATTCCAACTCTGCTTTCGCAAATTCCAGCATATGGCCATGGGTGGATGATAGGACCGCGGCCTCTTTGGCATATTGAATGGCCGTAGGGAGATCACTTACCTTTACCAATCGGGATAGTTCAAGTAATGACTCTATACGATCTAAAGTCCCTGTCACTGAGTTCATACCGGTTTCCGTACTATCAGTGTTGAGTGTTTTTTTTACATTGGTATTCATAATCAAGGTCAGCAGTTGAAAAATAAAACGGTCTATAGTTGACCCATCACCATATCGAGCTTTCTTATTCTGAACATAAATCTACTTATAATCAACCCATTACTATTGTAATATCCATACACATCAATAGTATATCGAGGCGCTACGCCTACAGTTTAATTTTATCGTAGTTGTACTTTCATAAGCTAACTCCACTATTATCCAACCATTTAAGTAATAACCTATATGAAATTAGTTATAAATTGAATTTTATCTTTCTATTCACTGATTCATTTTATATCTAAGTCAGAAATTGATATAATACAAGCATCATTTAATAGTTAAATTGATAATGGGGGTTTTTAGGTTTAAAAAAACAATAAAGATATGACCACAAATCATCTCTTTGGTAATACAATAGGCCTTTTGGCCTTGATTGCAAATTTTACTGCATTATAATTACATAATCCCGTCTTTAACAGGAAATTTAAATGATAATCCATTTTTTCAATAATTGAGCAAGTTCGTCTTCATATTAACACGATTGCATCTCATACATATACCTTTGTCGATACCTCAACCTTTGTTCCGAACAGTAAAGCATATTCCGTACGAGAAGACTTCAATTCTACAAAAACCTGAAATCTCAACGGATCAAAATTACTTTCCCATAGCCTTTGAACTCATCCTCTGAACTTAATATCTTGGGTTGATCCTTTCTTTGGACAATGGCTTTGTAGAAGTAGATACCTCCCGCCAATGGACGACCTAGACGGTCATTACCATCCCAAACAAATTTAGTAATGTGTTCGCCAGCAAATAGCGGTCCTACCTCTTCTTGGCTTATCTCCCGTACCTGTTCACCCTTCAGGTTCATGATCTGTATGCGAATATTATCGGGCAGATCGTCTCCTGTCATTGTAAATACAAAACTGGTCGTTTTTGTAAAAGGGTTCGGATAGGGAGTGAACTCCGAGATGCTATTTTCATTGACTACCTCAAAATCTATGGCGTAGGGTTCATCTCCAGAGCTATTGCCACTTGCATCCTCCGCCTGAACCATTAGTGTATGTATACCATTCTGTAAATCCTTTAACTTCAATGTTATCATAAAATCACTATCCTCATCGGCCGTCAGCCAAGAAAGACGTTCATCTGAAAAATTGATTTTATCGAACTGACATTCGCCACAGGGGAGCTTCAATAGGATATCAAAACCCAAAGTATCTTTTTTAGGGCGAGTCCTATTTTCATCACGTAAAGTAATACTGATCATAGGACTCGGTGACACTATACCTCCGTTTCGGATATAGGCTCCATCGAAGGCGACATCCAAAATAGGGTTTGCACGGTCTCCAACTATCCTTAGATACTCATTCAGGTCAATAACATTGTTATCGTAACGTCGCTCCGGTTCTTGAATGGGATTGGCAAAAACCCGTAGATCGTTTGACCCTATACTTCCTATGGTATTGATAGGAACAGTAAACAGAGTAGTGTCTCCCGGTAGCGGTGCTTTTATCAATAGCTCTTGTTTTCTAGAACTGAACAAGTCCCTATTGGACAGTGTATATTCTACCGATAGTGAATCGACGTCATAAAGAGCCGTGGAAATGTTGGTGAAGGCAAACATCGCCTTAGCAACCTCCCCCTCTTCTACTATTTTGTTCTCAGTGGTTTCCATATCGGTCGATTGGGCAAGAACAGACTCCGGTACAGAGGTATACAGCACCTGCCAACGATGGAGTTGAGGTGGTGTCAACCGGACCTCATCAGCAACATGGTATTCCAGTCGTAGATAGGGATAGGTTTCCGCACTGACAAAATTAAGGTCAATCTCTTTTTCTTTAGTATCGGTGATCAGTTCGGTCTCTTCTCCTTCGATGTTTATACCAAAAACAGTAAAACCATAATCGTCTTTTTCAGTAAGGCCTTCTCCATCCACCTCATTGACAAACCGGCTCCAGTCCCTAGCTGGGCCAATCTGACCGGACTGCATTATCCCTTCAGTCCCTGAGCCTTTCACCATAGTGGAGAAACTGAGTTCCTGCTGATTGAAGGGAGGGTTTTCCGCGACTCTTTCGATACTTTCGCCCGGAAGCGCCCCTTTCCTCCCAATGAGTATATATGGCTCCCCTTTCTCCAAGGCTGTCAGTGTGGTAGCACTGGCCCCAACACTTTCCATTTGCGCTATCAAATCCGAGGACCAAGAGGTGTAATCGAGATTTCCGATAGAAAACATGATGACGACATCACCTTCCGGCACTTGATCTATAAACTCTGATAAAAGACCCTCATTGGCAATCTGAGTGTTATTAAAACTGTTTATCACCTGTGGTCGACGGCCACAGGTACGATTATTTCTGAACAAAAAAGGAAGCACTACATAGGGTTTCAATGTAGTTTTGTCGAGTGCGACACAGGTAATCGCACTCGACTTACAGGGCCTGAACGAATAGACATAAGGTGTCCCACTGATGAAAAAGGTTACGTCACCATTTCGCTTTGAAGGGTGCGCCCCACCGTAAGTACTTATATCCACTTCGATTTCGCTACCCTCAAAAGAGAGCTTTTTCTCTTCTACATTTAAAGAGAGGCCTCCAAATTGATTCTTCTTGTATTGCCGGACATCGGATTGCGACCAACCTACTGGGCTTTCTTTGATATAAACAAAAGAATGACCGACCCATTCCCTGCTTTCTCCCGGCAAGACCTCTTCAAATCTTGTACGCCAGAAATAAACAATGCTATCATTGGCAGGTACATCGGGCAGTAGCTCCACGGACCAAGAGGCAAGATGACGTGTCGACACAACAGCTTCCTGCTTAAATGGGCTATCGAAAGTATCCGTAGTATCCAGCTGCATAATGATACCCCGTCCAGTGGCAAAAGGGCTGGCTGCCTGGGTTATCAAATTCAACGGCCGCTGCCCCACGATACCGAAGTTTTCGGGAAAAAGATTAAGAGTACCATTACTGGGAACAAACTGCTCGAAAGTAGCTACATTGTTCTCCTCGCTCAACTCCTCTATCTGATCCAAAAGGTCAATACTGATTTCGTAGCGGAGGTTTCCGACCAAAGACCTGTCCGTGTTATCTATCGTAAAATATAGCGTATCCTGAAAATAGACTGCGGGAAACGTATCATCAAGATCTTCGAAACTGCTATCCTCATAAATGATTTTCACGTTGACTTCTATGGAGTCCTCTTCTATCCTTCCAAAGTTACGCACGATCATTCCCAGGTCAAACGCGTCGGTCTGTGCAGTAATCGGTTCGCCATCAACACTTTGAGCAAATATATTGACATCATTAATCTCATAATCGGACTTGGCAGCACCGAAAAGTGGTGTGGCGGGGTCGCCCATCAGTATCATCTGCTGCACCTGTGTTACATGCAAAGGACTGGCTGTTGTCGTTGTGCTGTACTTCTCGGAGACGAATTTCTGAATAAGGCCTATAGGCTGATGAATAAGGGAATCACTTCCATAGGAATTAGAATAGAAGATGTTACTATAGTTATTGAGTGGCGATTCAAAGCCAAAATAGGTATGTGCCATAAAGGCCAATGCCCCTTTGTCGGGGGTCAGTATCCAATCTTCCCCCCATTGCCTACCCCAATTGAAAATCTGCCCTGCATTACAACCATTGATAAGGAACATTGGATACTTACCTTTATTATCATAGCCATTCGTAGGGTCGGAGACAAAACCTATGTCCACATCGGTCAGCTGTGATGCGGTATGCCCGAAAAAGGTCACCAAGTTGGTCCCTCTATTGATCTCATCGGAAACATTGATCAATTCCACCGATTTATCGGTTTTCTTACTAATAGTAGCTACTTGCCCCCCAAGGTATTCTTTTTCGGCAATGCTTTTAAAACGATTGACATAGGTCCTGAACCGGGACTGCTCTTGCTCATTCTGCCCACCACTGATGTGCAATAATCGTTTTCGCCATAGCATGTCATAAGGCATTTGTTCCATTTCCTGTATTTTGTTCAGGTAGTATAACACTTCATTGGGATTAGTGGCGGTTATTCTGCCTGTGGGGACCGCCGGGCCTGTATGGCCCTCCAATCCAGCGGTAAACAGGATATCCGAACCGGGAAAGCCTGCGGTAGGTACCAAATCCTGAAAACCGAACAGTTCCGGTGAGTTACGGTAAAGCTCGCTCCCGGTACTGAAGCGGCCTGAAGTGTTGACCATTAGCCCCTTTCCGATGATGAACAAAAATTTCGGCTCACCGAGATTGACCATAAACCGCATAAAATCCATAATGGCCAAAGGCGATTTCAGTCCATAGTTGAATTGATCGTAAAGCTGATCGATATCTACGATCAGTGGAGTATAGCTGCCACCTCTTTCGGCCTCTCTATAATCTGCATAAGCCTGTACAATATCTGCATGCTCACCGGCAGGCCTCATCAGTGAGCGATGGGATATTATGATATAATCATAACCTGAGGGTACTATCGGCTCAAAATCAGCTTTGGAGATCGTCGGGCTGAGCGCGTCTCCGGTTAGCAAAAGCTGCCGGGGCACATTCGTATCGGGAACCGTGAGTTGCGCTGTTGTTCCGGAGAGTTCATAAGGTAAAGATATGGGAGTATCACTATCGGTAATATCGATTATTTTGGTGTCAAGTTCGACCCCATTTATCTCCAAACGTGAATCGTTCCTTGTATTTTCCTTCAAGTGCAGGCTGAAAACGTTCTTGCTTGACATATCGAAGGCTTGAGGGTAGTTAAGTTTCAAATAAGATACGCTTAGAAAGTCATTTCCGCCAGCTAGGCCCAGAGGTCTCATCCTAAAAACAAGGTTTCCATCCGCACTGATATCCGACCATTCCAGTGTATGTGTACTTCTATGGGTTGTGTACCCTCTAAAAAAACCGGTCGTCGGCCCTAGCGACCTCAGACTACCCGCATTGGGCCCTACGAAAAGCTCCGCAACATGACTGACATCACTCCTACCTAACAATTGTACCTCTAATTCCGGGAGTCCCTCAGATGGTAATCCATGGTCGATTCCTGTCAGTATATAATCTTGGGTCCGGTTTTCCTGCACGGGTCTCCCACACCACCCTTCACCTGTATCGTATTGGGAAAGGTTGATATACCTCGAATACGTAACACCTCCTGCAAAATTTTCCGTTAATACCAAAAGATTTTCGGCCTGATGCGATTTCTCCGTATCAAGCCCTGCCCCCCCACTGGATGGGGCTACCGTCATCCTTTTGCCTCTACCGCCAGTATTCCATGTCAAAAAGTAAGCTGATGTATCCGAGTACAAACTATAGTAGCTGTGTGGTTGTATGGCTTTTGTGCCATCGGGGAGCGTATACAAGCGTGTATCGTTCTTACCGTCATTTCGCTGACCATAAAAAAACAGCACATCTTCCGTGTCAAAACGGCCATCACCTTCTCCTTCAATAAGAATGGACTGCTCCTTACCTTGAAAATACAGCTGTATACCTCTAGGATCTACTGTACCCACAGGAAAACCCACCGAAGTCAAATCACTGAAAGTCAGCTTAAAAATCCCGTCTTCGGCAACAGATAACTTGAAATAGTCTTTTGAAAAATCGATCCATTCATTACCATAACCCTGCGCAAGGGCATTGACCAGAGGAAGAAACAGTAGTACTACCGTTGTCAGTAAAATGTAACCGCATCCAAAAAATAGTCTTTTCATATCAGAGATTCTTGGCCCACAAAAAAATGATTCTAATTACTGCTTAACAAAAATAAACAATACTTAGTGCCATCCAATGTCTTATAAGCTACTATATAAGTACTTTCCAAGAAGAAGAAGGTAACTGTTTTTAGTTATATATTTTTTAAAATATGTTATTTTGATTAAAAAAAATAATTATTTCAATTAAAATATAATGCAAGCTAATATTTTTAACTAAGTACTTGGTCATACAAAGTACTATGCCGTATACTTGCATAGGTCATTAACGGTATTCAATTGAAGAAGACAGTATCAAATACTTTCGTGGGGTCATTGCCCTTTGAGAATGTTGTTCTTCGGTCTTCATTATCATAACAACAATGGAATGAATCTAGAAAACACCCAAGTGCAAATGCGGAAAGGTATACTTGAGTACTGCATATTGCACATTATCTCCCGAGGCGAGGTTTATGCTTCTGACATGCTGGAAGAACTTACTTCGGCAAAAATCATGGTTGTAGAAGGCACTTTGTACCCTTTACTGACCCGGCTGAGAAAGGCGGGGCTGGTAGAGTACAAATGGGTAGAGTCCAATGCCGGTCCGCCAAGAAAGTACTACAAGCTCACTTCATCGGGCATAGACTTCTTGGAACATTTAGGACGCACATGGAAAGACTTAACAAAGTCAACAAAACTCATTACTTCAAAAACAGCTGAAAATCAACAACCATGAAAAAGAATATAAGCATCAATATAAGTGGCATTATTTTTCATATAGAAGAAGAAGGCTACGACCAGTTAAAAAATTACTTGAATTCCATCAATGATTATTTTGCTTCTTTTGAAGAAAACGATGAAATCGTAGCTGATATTGAGAGCAGAATAGCGGAGATCTTTTTGAGCAAGCTCAATGATGGCAAACAGGTCATTACCCCCGAGGATGTTTCTTCGCTGATAGCTACTATGGGGAGTGTAGAAGACTTTCAGGCACTGGAAGAACACGAGGGCAACAATCACAAAAAGGAGTCGAAGAAAAAGCGTACTTCGGGATACAGGGAGAACAGTAAAAAGCTCTATAGGGATAGTAAAAGACGTCTTCTGGGAGGAGTATCCGCTGGAATAGCCCACTACTTCAACATAGACCCGCTCTGGATCAGGCTCATCATATTTTTACTGGCCGTAGGCTCTGTCGGGGTGATTGCTTTTGCTTATGTCATCTTCTGGGCTGCCATACCCGAATCCGCCACATTGGAAGAGGATGCACATATCAAGAAAATGTACAGAAACCCTGACAACAAGGTCATCGGAGGGGTGGCCAGTGGTATCGCTTCTTACTTCGGTGTAGACACTTCTATTATCCGCTTACTACTGATCATATCCATCTTCTTGGGTGGGGCCGGTATCATCAGTTACGTTATACTATGGATTATACTGCCCGAGGCCAAAACCATCACGGAAAAAGTGCAGATGCAAGGAGACCCAGTGACTTTATCCAATATTGAAAGTAATATCAAGCAAAGTCTGAATGTCAAAGAAGGAGAAGAAAACGTCTTCATCAAGATTATCCTTTTTCCGTTTCGGTTGATCTCCATTGTACTTGCGGGCCTGGCCAAGGGACTAGGGCCCTTACTGTTGTTTTTAGTGGAAGCCATACGGGTATTGGCAGGTTTCCTGTTGGGTATCGTAGGCCTGTCCCTCTTTTTCTCCCTGATTGTATCTACGGTCTTGCTTTTAGGGTGGGTCTCCAATCGCTTTGTGATTATTGGAGACAAAATACCTGTGGAAATGGTCTCTACCTTCATTCCCCCAGCCACTACCGTAGCCGCATTTTTCTTTGCTGTGATTCCCTCCATTGTTCTGATCCTGCTGGGACTTTCCATTATTGCTAAGCGAAAACTGTTCAGTACCATGGCAGGCTGGTCACTTTTCGCCGTATGGATGGTGGCGCTGGTATTCTTAGGGTTTACCATTCCTTCCATCATCTATAATTTTTCCGAGAAAGGAACCTATCAGGTTACCAATAGCTACCCAACCGATGACAGCACCTTGGTACTGAAGCTTCAGGAGGCAGGGATAGAACATTATGATAAAGTCCGCTTACGCATAGAAGGCCATAGCGATGATGAGGTGAAGGTCGTCCTTAACCATCGCGCTAGGGGCAGTTCACGCAGGGTCGCCATTGAAAATGCCAAACAGATTGTCTACAATGTATCTTTGCAAGATTCCATCTTTGCATTTGACTCGAACCTATCGCTACCGGAGAGCACGCCCTACAAGGCGCAGCAAGTGGACGCTACACTTTACATCCCCTTTCAGCAGCCCTTTATCATGAAGAGCGATCTCAAATTTATCCTGAACAACAATTATCGCTATGACTACCATCACTTGGACTTTGAGAACAAGACCTGGATCACCACTCCGGCAGGTCTAGAGTGCACCTCTTGTGAAAATGGGTACTCTTATCACAAAAAATCGAGGAGCGAAGGCAACTATCGCAGTAAATTCAACTTCAAAGATTTTGATGAGCTATCTATAGGCAATGCCTTTGCTGTGAACATCACCTATGCGGATAACTATAGGATAGACTTCAAAGGACATGAAAGTGATATCGATAGAATAAAGGTGATTCAGGATGGTAATCTCGTTATTATGAAGTTCGATGAAGAAGATGCCTACCCCCTAGAAGGTAATCTCGTGGAAGTGAATCTACAAATGCCCGAACTCAATACCCTAAAAATGTCGGGGAGGTCAAAGGCCTATGTCAAGAAGTTCAAGCAAGAAGCAATCACAGTGGAACTATTGGATGAGAGTACATTAGAGGCCAATTTTGATGTAGAAACACTGGACATTCTATTAGAAGATGCGGCAGACATGAGCGTTAAGGGTAGCGGAGAACTATTGAAAGCTACCTTAAAGGGTGCTGCCAAATTCGATGCGAGTAACTTCAGGGTAGAACAGGCCGCGGTCATTGCCGAGGGTACCAGCGAAGCTCGCTTGTATGTAAACGACAGGTTGAGTATTGCCAAGAGTATCGTAGCTACGGTCGAAAACAAAGGTGATGCCACCATAAGCTCCACTACTACCGAGAAAGAAAGTGAGGAATAGCTGTTATTGTTCCATACCTAGGGGCTATCATGTAATTTCGTTAGCATTTCTGAGGTTAGCGATGCTATGCCCATGCAAGCTGCACGCAGAATAAGCAACAACACCTTCTAAAATAGTATCTTTCAAAACCGTCCCTCAGTTTGGACAAGTTTTTTTTTACCGGAATTATGCGTCAGGTCTTGAATAACAATAAATCAGCGAATTTTCTAGAGTTCAGCATTGCTAGGAATATAAATCAAAAGACTCGACCGACATGATTGATTTGCAGTAATCCATGATGTAATGGACTCTCAAGCATGATACAGGAATGAGGCTGTATCAAAAGTGATACAGCCTTTTTTACACCAAATTTTATATGGACTGCCTTGATTTCAAGACTGATTTAGAGCAATATCCATCAGTTCTATCCTGTTTTCAGTCCCTGGACAGCCAAAATAAATCTATAGCAAAATTATATTTGGAGCTAAAAAAAGAGGCTGCCTTTTGATACGGCCCTTTTTTATTTTGACAAGTAGAGAAGTTTCTCGCTAGGATTTTCAGCCTATATACAACTGTTTTTTGAGCAGGAAATTCCCTTTATATCGGATTATGCAACTCCATAAGTCATATAGATTGTTATACAAATTTGGGTTTCAAATGTCGTATAAGATTCCGCGGGTCATTTGAGTTTCAATCAAGGCGAGAATCCCCGGGATAGCAGCGCTATCCCGGGGATTGTCAACGCAGAGTGAAGCAAAACGAACAGGAAGATAGGCGATTTTAAAAGCTAAGTTTGTATTATACAGATTTACATTTTTAATGTCGCATTGAAACATTTCATATAATGGTGGTTTGATGTGATTTCCATTATGGT
>CANLOE010000017.1 GCA_947492745.1 uncultured Cyclobacteriaceae bacterium
CGGTGCTACGCTGAATCCAAGAAAACGCCCTGATTCATTGCCATTTAAGTCCTCATGACGAAGTTCCAACGAACATTTTGGGTTTAAAAATTGTACTTTTCAAATTACACACCTGAACACGAATTCAATCTCTATACAAATCCTCGCATTTTTAAGGCTGTCTTAGAAGCTGTCCGGAAATTATATTTAAAATTTACTGCTACCTCTTTTGGGCGCAAAATAGGACTGAACGGACAAAGATAGCAGTCTTACCTGCGATAGCTTCGATGAAACTACCATACATCAACAGAAGTATACCAGAGCATAGAAAATCATACCTCTGTAGGGTCAAAAAATCAATGCTGTACAGGAACCTGAAGCTCTACCTCAAAATCATCGCCGACCATGAAACCTATAAATGGGCCTTCGATGCCATAATCTTGGCGATTGATGGCAAAATTACCCTTAAACTCCCCCGTATTATCTTTTTGTGTAAAAGTGAATGGAATCGTCAGCACCTTTTCTATACCATGTAAGGTCAGCATCCCTTTGGCTATGTATCCTTTCGGGGAGGAGTAAACTTCTGTGGAGATGAAGCGCGCCTTGGGAAAAGCATCCACATCGAACCAAGATGATCCTCTGGCATGTTTATCTTTCGTCTTGTTTCCTGTAGAAATAGTCCCTATGTCCAAGGTCACATCGAAACGCGCATCTTCCAAATGCTCTTCATCAAAAACAATAGTACCTTTCAGGCCACTCAGATGACCATCGGCACCCGACCCTGAAAAAGTTATCTTTGGATCACCTATAATATTCCAGTTTTGAGACTGTGCCGCGGTTATCGTTATGGTACTGCACCATAGAACCAGTAGATAGAATAGTCTAGTTAGTTTCATGTATTGATTTTCCTTATATATACCCGTCAGAAAGGTACATACACTTTTGGCCAAAAGCCAAAGCGTCTTTCAAATATTTCCCCTCTACATTCAACCCGGATCATGCATTGAAAAATCTACTGTGGATCTAATACAAACTTAGCTTTTAAATATCGCCTATCTTCCTGTTCATTTTGCTTCACTCTGCGTTGACAATCCTCGGGATAGCGCTGCTATTCCTGCGGTTATCGCCTTGATTGAAACAAAATGACCCGCGGAATCTTATACGACATTTAAAACCTAAATTTGTATAATACAAACTTAGCTTTCAAATATCGCCTATCTTCCTGTTCATTTTGCTTCACTCTGCGTTGACAGCCCTCGGGATAGCGCTGCTATCCCTGCGGTTATCGCCTTGATTGAAACCAAAATGACCAGCGGAATCTTATACGACATTTAAAACCCAAATTTGTATAAAAGGTCCATTGTAAACAGGTCATATCTTTCTACTTCCATGGGCCAGGGCAGCAACTGGCTCAGTGCATACGATAAGGGCATTGGAAACTTTTCCAATGCCCTATTGGTGGATTCAGTGCAAATCTGTGTGCCAAATGTTATAAGGTCCGTTGCATACGGTATCCTAAACCCTAAATTTGTTTTACTTTTTCACAAACCTCAGTGGTGTGGCATCGTTGATCTTCAAGAAATAACTTCCCGCACGCAGCGAACTGATGATCATTATGGATTCGGGGTTATCCTCGGTCACAACATTCACGATGATTTCTTTGACGATAGTTCCATTAGTGTCATAGATGCGCAGATGGTCACCTACCATCACTCCGGCAACATGTAGGAAGTCCTGAGCAGGGTTAGGGTACATTTTCAAGGGCGATACGTCTATCAATTTGTTCATACGCGAGGTCAGAACAGTAGCATCAACTGCTGACCAGGTGAAGGTTTCCCAAGTACCTATATCCGCTCGGGTTGTTTCCAATACCGCTCTTTTATTTTTACGCCTATTTACAGTGATGTACCTATTGTTTTTTGCAGAACGTAGTGCAAACTTACCTTCTCCCAAGTCTTCCCAGAAAAAACGTTGTTCAGCTCCTATGTCATTTCCACTGGCCTTGACGGAAGTAACATCCGATTCATCGATACTGATATAACGATTGTTCTTCACGGCTTTCAGTGCCACATGACCTTGTCCGGCATCCTCTACCAAAAAGCGGGTCCATGTCCCTGTCCTGAAAGTCCTGGCATATAGTTTTTCAGTACCTTTCGTTTTATTGAAACTACCCCAGACATTCCTTCCATTACCTGCCGAGGTCAGGTGTATCACTGTACCTATGGGAGCATTGGTATCGGGTACAGGGTCAGTACCGCCCTCAAGGTCAGCCTCGAACTGTATAACTTGTCCAGGGACCAGCCGATCACTTTCTATACTGAAACTAGGACTGGCTCCACCTGCCCGAACGGTGAAGGTCTTCGACTCTCCCGGCTGCAGGCCCTTTAGTGAAGTTTTGGACCTGACACCATTTACGGCAGGATAGGCATCGTGGTACAAAGGAGCGATACCTTTATTGCCGATGGTCACTTCCGCTTCGTTCTCCGAAGTCCTGAAAGCCGTTACCTCAAACCTATATCCAGTCACCATAGAGGCCTGTTTTATCCTAGCGCGTGACCGCATGGGGTATTGGTCATTACCGATGATGTAGGTGAGATGGTATTGTATAGCGAAACTCTCAAAACTTCTACCATGGGGACCATTGGGCAAATCCAGGACATGCTCTTGGTCATAATCGTTGTAATAGCTGAATTCCCCTCCGCAGACCTGTGTCTGATACCGGTCTCTGCCATAGTAGAGCCAAGAAGACCTATTGTACTCTTCATCATCAATGGAGTGATTGATATGCATAAAGGAGTCATCAAAAAGGCCGAAACCGAGGTTTTTCAGATTACTATCCCTTCTGAATGGTGAGTAATTATCGGACTGTGCATCGATGGACAGACTCCATGGTGTCTCTTGGAAAAAACCATCGACTTCCTTCAAAAATTTACTTTGAAAACGCTTACTGGGGAAAGTCTTCCCTAGCTCTACGGGTCCTCTGTACAGGTGGTACTCGGCATAGGAACCAAAACCCAGTTGCAAGAAGGCGATACGGGCATCGTTATCATAGCGCTCTGCAAATGCTCTGTAAAACTCGATGGTGAAGTCTTCCAATTCCCTGCTCGACCAATCGGGAACGTAAGTGGACTTTCCTTCTACTGAAAGCACCCTATCGTCCTTACTATCGTTATAGTCCTTACTATCCCGCACATACTTGGGTACAGATGCCCGTGTCTGTCCGGGATAGGTATACCTAAATCTGAAAATGGCCTGATGCCCCCTACGTTTTACGGCTTCCAAGCGGTCGTCCACAGAGGACCAGTCGTATTTACCCCTTTCATTGATGACGTCACTGTATACTAAATAAGAATACTCCAGCTGGACATCTTCACGAAGAGACTGGAGGGCCGATGTATTCTCCGACCAGAAAACAATACCTGTCATGGGCTGTACTTTATTGATCTCACCGTACAAAGGTCGGTCGGTCATGGTGGATTGTCCGAAGGCCATGGTACCAGCCAGCCATGCTAAAAATAATACAAAAAATCTATTCTTTCTCATCAGCTTTTTGTTTGTTTATTTGTTTTGATTTTCACAAATACGAACTAACTAGTTCATTTACAGAGACAATACTAACTGATGTCATCGATAAGAGTGGGTATGGTTTCGTCCAGTTGCGGTATTAAACTTTTTTCTACGTGTATGAGGAGTCTAAAGCAACAATCACCCCAAAACTTTATTACAGATTAGATTAATTACAATAAAACTCAATCATAATTATTCGTATCATTCTGTATATCAGGGTTTTAAATTAAGTTATTTAAAAATATAGATTATTCATATAAAAAAAGCAACTCAAGGTGGGGATTACATGATTTGTCGCTTGATTGACTGTTTATATAAAGTGTGATGTGTACAAATCATTTATTTCTGTAATCATTCTGCGCACCTCTCTTTTGTCGTAGTAGCGATGTACAAAAGGGTAATCTTTGAATTTATAGAGATATTCGAAATCGTCAAATGATGACCATATACAAAAAATACTATTTGGGTGAGCGGCATAAAACGTTTCATTATACAGCTCTAGGAAACCCACACTTTCGCTGTTGTTCATTTTCGCATCCATCACTATTACCTGAGGGAACCTAGCAGGATAGGCATCAAGGCTCTTCAGATAATTCCTCGTACTGCCAAAGTCTTCGAAGGCTTCTACATGAATATCGCTATCGATCAACTCAAAACTTCTTTTGATGATGAAATTATTGATATTTTCATCATCGATAGTCACTACGTTACTTATTTTACCCATTATTAATACACTAAAAGTTCAGAACTATCGACCATATGATGATGATTTTACGATTGTAGTACCCTATTCATTTAGAATATCCGATGTTCACCGAATCGTAAAGAAATCGAGAAAAAAAGACCTACTGTCAAAAACTCATCACTACATCCCCACACGTTATTTTAGGGAGGAGGTCATTTCGAAACATCTTACTCGTTATAAAAACGAAGCTGTTCATGAGTTCATGGAACAGAACGGTTTCTTATCGGTGACCTTTATCCTATCCTCAAGCACAATCGGCCCACAATCAAGAGGGTCGTACCTTTAAAACACCCTTGTCCGCCACAATGACGCCCTACTCTCTTCCAATGATTTGGAATGGCCCACTACCCAGCTCAATGTTAATTTTTTGGGGCCTACCGATAATCACAAATAAATACTTTTAAGATTTATTCACTCTTTGTTTTCAATATATCAGGGGGCCTCTCTTCCAGCGTTATCCTGAAGGCTATTGGTTTTTTACCCAGATTGCCTTTGGGCAATCTAATGAGCAACCGGTCCTTTTGGACTTCCCAATCCAGAGTCACATCCTTACCCAGAATCGATATAGTGCGAACAGGTTCCTGAACGATATGGTTTTCACTCCCAAAAGCACTTAGGGAAAGAAACTCTTGAGCCTCTTCTGCTTTTAACCAAAATGCATAGACCTGCTGTCCTTTTCGGGTATAACGAATATCCCTAGAGGTAAAACCCTGCTCTTTGGTATTGCCATGCAGTACCAGTTTGGCATTGGTCGGTCCTTGGCCAAATACCGTAAAAGGGCGTGTACCATAGATGCCTTCTCCATGGACACGCAGCCAAGTACCGATCTGCTTGAGAATACTGACCTGTCCTTCGGATATCCGGCCTTCTTTATCCGGGGCAACATTGAGCAGAAGACAACCGTTTTTACTGACGATATCCACAAGATCTTGTATATATGCCTCGGCGGGACGCATCTCATAATTATTGGTCCAGCCCCAGCGCCACCCCCCCAGAGACATATCGGTCTGCCAGGGCAGTTCTCTGATCCTATCCAACTTGCCACTTTCCACATCCAGTACGGCAGCACCATCGGGTACCGGCTTATAATCGATATTTTTGTAGTTCAATACGACTTCCTGATTATTTTCGATACCCTGATTGTAATAGTTGGCAATAACCTTTTTTCTATGATTCTCGTATTCCGGTTCGCTGAATCCCAAATCAAACCAGAACAGGTCGGGCCGGTAGTGCTGCATCATGTCCATGGTCCTTACATACCAGTGTTCTATAAAATCAGGAGCCGCAGGTGACCAAGGGTCATGAGCTGCTCCGTAGAAATCCTTTAGCTTTGGGTCCATCGTTTCATAGCCTTTTTCATAGGTCCACCAGTGCCAGCCATAAGCATAATGCGAGGACATGCCTACTTTCAGTCCTTTGTTTCGAGCAGCTGCAAACAGCTCTCCTACAATATCCCTCTTCGGTCCCATGTTCACCGCATTCCATCGGGTAATATTCGACCTGTACATAGCAAAACCATCACAATGTTCGCCCACAGGCACAACATACCTCGCTCCTGCTTCTACGAAGAGGTCTATCCACTGTTCTGCGTCGAACCTCTTGGCCTTGAACTGAGGTATGAACTTGGTATATCCATATTTTTCAAGAGGCCCATAGTTTTCTATATGGTACTTATAAGCTTTTGAGGGTTTATCCGTAGGATTACCCGCAGCATCCTTTGTATTTTTCTTATGCATGTGATATCCATACCACTCACTTTCAAAGGCAGGTACGGTAGTAGGTCCCCAGTGGATGAAAATGCCGAATTTGGCATCCCTAAACCACTCAGGGGTACGGTAGTTCTTCAGGGACGTCCAGTCAGGCGCATAGCGCTCTTGACAAAAACCGGCATGCCCTAAAATAAGCAGGGCTATTATAGAGAATAAATTCTTTTTGTTCATAGATAAAATCTCTGCTGACAATTATGCTATATACCGAATTGGGTACAGACCATATACCAAGGGAGTACTCTTTCTTACCGTTTTTCATCAACAGGCCTTGGAAGCCATAAATACACTACGGCAGTTGGATAAAAAAACTCTTAAAATAATTGCATAACAGTCTATAAGAAATGCCACATAAAACCCAATGTTCCGTACACCTCCATGTAAATGGACCCGAACAGTACTTCAGGTCCGAAGGTATTTTCCAAAAAAAACGGACATATCTTTTTCAGACCGGTTCATTATCGTTTTTTTTTATAAAAAGCGATATCATATACAGGTTGTTCGCTTTGGGTAAACTGACAAAAGCTAGACTTGGCTTCTTTCGTGAATTTCCCCTACGCCTTTGGTCATAAATGACAAAAGCCATTGACTTATATCACTTTAAATATTATTCATATTGGTTTTAATAGAAATACTCTGAATTAAACTTATTAAATTTGTACTTCTTCCGAAAGCCCCATAGATTACAACTGATCATTTGTTATAGCAAAAGGGTAATTAAGAACCCTAAAGTGTATCATTGCCCCCTCTCGCTACCCCATCAAATCAAACGGGCAAACCATATGTTATAGCAATTGATACATTCGATATGTTCCCTCTGGATTTAATTGACCTTCTTTGCACAAGTGATTTTCAAATTCACTGGCAAGGATTCAATATTCGAAACTCATAATTATAATGAGGATTGTTTTACTACGGCCCGGTCAACGGTATTCGTCTAAAAGTAGCGATACAAATAGGCGGCTTATGAGGCTGTATTAAATAGTTACAATTTTTTATCTGTGTAGATTTCATGAAATATATAGTTTGTAAAGAACCGGGAAATTTTGAGATGGGCGAGAAAGCTGCTCCCATTAGAAAGAACGGTGAGGCCTTACTCCAAATCCGCAAGGTAGGTATTTGCGGGACGGATCTTCACGCTTATGCGGGGAATCAGGCATTTTTCAGTTACCCAAGAATACTTGGGCATGAGTTGGCCTCCGAAGTTCTCGAAATCGACTCGAACCCCAAAGGTATCTCCAAAGGCGATAAAGTCGTTGTCATACCTTATATCAATTGTGGGCAGTGTGTGGCTTGTCTGGCAGGGAAGACCAATTGTTGTACGCAGATGAAAGTATTGGGCGTGCATACTGACGGGGGCATGCAAGAGCAGATTACCGTTCCCGTAGAGCTACTGATACCGGCAGAACGGCTCAGCTATGAAGAAATGGCCATTGTTGAACCTTTGGCTATCGGAGCTCATGCCTTGAGAAGAGCAAAGGTTAGCAGTGATGAGACCATAGTGGTACTGGGCTGTGGCCCTATAGGCATAGGCATTATCAAACTGGCATTGGTCGATGGTGTACGGGTGATTGCCATAGATAGAAATCAACAACGCCTTGATTACGCAAAAAACATAGGTGCGAATGAGGTAGTCCTAGCCGATGGGCAAGCCATCGACAACGTTTCTCAACTCACCAATGGAGATATGGCCACTGCCGTTTTTGATGCCACAGGTCATCGGGCTGCGCTAGAGTCAGGCCCTAGGTACATGGCACATGGCGGTAGGTTCGTTCTTGTAGGACTTTCAAAAGATGAACTCTCTTTTAGCCACCCTTATATCCATGCTAAAGAGGCGACACTTATGTGCAGTAGGAACGCTACGATGGAAGATTTCGAAAAAGTTATTGCCCTCCTCACCAAAGGACAATTCCCTACCGGTTCTTTCATAACACATACGGTCAAACTATCGGAGATGATCGAACACTTCGATACTTGGCTGGATATTAACAATAACGTTATCAAAGCCACTGTTGATTTTTGATTTTTTTTGTAATATCGATGATCGATATTACAAATCTACAACCTTATGCAGAAACCATTTATTCAAATACATCCCGAGGATAATATTCTTGTGGCCATAGAGCATCTCGGGAAAGGGATGTCCATTGAGCATCAAAGCATATCACTGACATTAAATGATGATATTGCTGCGAAGCACAAGTTCTCCCTTGTCGATATTTCCGAAGGTAGTCCTGTTATTATGTATGGAGGACTGGTAGGGAAAGCCGTGAAGGATATATCTCAGGGAGACCCTATTACAGTGAAGAATATTGTTCATGCTTCCGCGGAATACAGCATTGGCCATCAAGAAACAATGTGGGACAGTCCTGTTGTAGATCGGTGGGCCGATGCTACCTTTCGTGGTTACCACCGAAATGACGGGAAGGTAGGTACCGCTAATTACTGGTTGGTCATCCCATTGGTTTTCTGTGAAAACAGAAATATTGATTTATTGAAGCGTATTTTGAACAAGGCCTTGGGCTATGCTCCCATTGAAGACAGTAGTAATATCAGCATTGCCCCACTTATCGAAGCCTACCAACAGGGTAGCACGATAGAAGAACTGCTCCAAATACCTTTGCAATCAAAACGCAAAGAGCACTCCATAGACCGTGTGTTTCCCAACGTGGATGGCATCAAGTTCCTGAACCATGATGGTGGTTGTGGAGGAATACGACAGGATGCCGAGGTACTGTGCCGATTATTGGCCGGGTATCTTGCCCATCCCAATGTCGGCGGGGCCACTGTCTTAAGCTTAGGCTGTCAGAATGCGCAGATATCACTGCTGGAAACTGCATTGAAAGACATCGCTCCGGACTTTGACAAACCACTGTTCGTACTTGAGCAACAACAAAGCGATAGTGAACGAGATTTTATGGAGCAGGCGGCACGACAGACTTTCCAGGGGCTTATCCAAGTCAATAAAGTCAAGCGGGAACCTGCCCCGCTCCACCACCTGACCCTTGGGCTGGAATGCGGAGGATCTGATGGATTTTCCGGTATTTCTGCCAATCCGGTATTGGGACATACTACAGATCTATTGGTAGCTCTTGGTGGTACTGCCATCCTATCGGAATTTCCGGAACTCAATGGTGTAGAACAGGCATTGGTCAACAGATGCCAACAGCAGCAGGATGCAGAAAAGTTTGTCGACCTCATGCGCCGATACTCTGCGAGAGCAGAAGCTGTAGGTTCGGGGTTCGATAGCAACCCATCGCCCGGAAATATCAAGGATGGCCTGATTACCGATGCCATGAAATCCGCCGGCGCAGCAAAAAAGGGAGGTACTTCTCCCGTCGTGGCGGTACTGGACTATGCCGACCAGGTACGGAAAAACGGATTGAACCTGCTCTGTACTCCCGGCAATGATGTGGAAAGCACTACCGGTCTAGTAGGCTCCGGTGCTAATCTGGTCTGTTTTACCACAGGACTGGGTACTCCTACGGGCAACCCCATTGCACCGGTAATAAAAATCTCCAGTAACAATCGGCTCGCGAGAAAAATGGCCGATATCATTGACTTTAATACAGGAGGTATCGTTACCGGAGAAGAAACTATCGAAAACAAAGGTATGGCACTACTGGACTATATCATTCAAGTCGCCAGTGGAGAGCATACTACGGCCGCACAGCGATTGCAGCAGGATGACTTCATCCCTTGGAAAAGAGGTATTTCACTATAAACCATAAACTACTATGTTTTCAGAAGACTCTACTTCTTTTATGTCTCGGTCCTTTACCGGTGTACCGCCCAAAGTTATACAATTCGGTGCCGGTAATTTTTTGAGGGCTTTTTTTGATTGGATGATAGCAATACTGAACGAAGAGGCCGACTTCAACGGAAGTGTGCTTATCGTAAAACCAACTCCCGGGGAGTATTCATTACTAAAGCAGCAGAAAGGACGCTTTACCGTAGTACTCGATGGTGTCAGTGGTGAAGAGATCATCAAGGAACGTAGGCCCATCGACGTCATACATGATGTTATCACCACGGACCCGGGATGGAAGGCCTTTCTCCAATCCGCTCATATGGAAAGCATACGCTTTGTGGTGTCCAATACCACCGAAGCCGGTATAGAATTTGACAAAAAAGACCGGCGCGAAGCTCCGATACCGAGGACGTTTCCCGGCAAATTGACCTTGTGGTTATACGAGCGTTACCTTCACTTTGAGGGTAAGAGGGACAAAGGATGTATTTTCCTGCCTTGTGAGCTGATAGAACAAAATGGACAGGCTTTGAGAGAAAAAGTACTCCAATATGCCGCTCACTGGCAATTGGAGGAACCCTTCATCCATTGGATAGCGATGCACAATTATTTTTGCGATACGCTGGTCGACCGTATCGTGTCGGGATACCCTAAAGACCGTATTGCATCGCTTCAAGAAGAAATGGACCAAGAGGTTGACCCGCTACTCGTTGCAGGGGAGTACTATCACAGTTGGTTAATTCAAGGGCCCGAGTTCATTAAAAAAGAACTCCCTTTCCATAAGACCTCTCTAAATGTATCCTTTGTGGATGACCTCATACCCTACCGCACGATGAAAGTCCGGGTACTCAATGGTGCCCATACTGCTATGGTGCCAGTGGGTTACTTGGCGGGACTCCACTCGGTCAGGGAAGTTATCGAAAACGACATAACCTTCGATTTCGTGCATTCTTTGTTGGAAGAGGAAGTACTTGCGACTCTCGATTTCCCTGCTGAAATAAAGGGGGCCTATGTAAGTGATGTACTGGATAGGTTCAGAAACCCCACCTTACATCATCAACTCCTTAGTATCGCACTGAACAGCACCTCAAAATTCACTACCCGTCTACTGCCTACACTGAAAGACTACCATCAACGTCGGCAGCAGCTACCTCAAAGAATAGTCCTTTCACTAGCCGCTTTGCTACGTTTCTATAAAGGCGAGTGGAAAAGTCAGCGGATTGAATTGAAAGACAACTTGGAAACCATTACATTTATTGCCGACCTATGGATGAAGCTTGAGAGGAAAGAGATGGACCTCCCTACACTGACTGCCTCTATTCTTGGCAATGTGGCTATCTGGTCCGAAAATCTAAATGCGATACCTGGTCTTACAGCTGCTACAGCTCTCTTTTTAAGTGAAATAGAGCGAGAAGGTATCGAAAAAACCATAAAAAATCTTAATACCACAACCATAACATGATCATTGACGCACATCAGCACTTTTGGAAATACGATAAAGAGAAACATGCCTGGATAGATGATAGTATGTCCCAACTCAAAAAGGACTACCTCCCCAAGGAACTGAAAAAAGTGTATCAGGAAAATGGTATCGAGGGCTGTATCGCTGTGCAGGCCGAGCAATCAATACTAGAAACGGATTTCCTTCTTCGACTTGCCTCCGAAAACGACTTTATCAAAGGTATTGTGGGCTGGGTAGACCTCCGATCGGAAAAGGTAGAAGAACAGCTAAGGCATTACTCCCGGTTTGAAGTCATCAAAGGATTTCGTCATGTAGTACAGGACGAAAAAGACCCGAAGTTTCTACTCAAAGAAGATTTCAAAAAAGGGATTTCGCTATTGGGAGGCTATGGGTTCCGTTACGATCTCTTGATTTTCCCCCATCAGCTGGAATCCGCCGTTGAACTTGTTGCCGAATTTCCCCACCAGCGTTTTGTCATCGACCACATCGCCAAACCGAATATCAAGAATGGGATGGACCATGACTGGAAAGCACTGATACACTTGATAGGTAAGTCCGAACATGTGTACTGCAAGCTATCGGGCATGGTGACAGAAGCCGACTGGAACGACTGGCGGGTCGATGATTTCGTCCCTTTTATGGATGTCATCTTCGATGCCTTCGGCCCTGACCGCATCATGTTCGGCTCTGACTGGCCTGTATGTCTGCTCAGTGCCAGCTACCCGAAGGTCAAAGGTATAGTGGAAGCGTATCTTTCCAAGCTCGATGAAAAAGTAAGGGATAAGGTAATGGGCAAAAATGCCATTGCTTTTTATAATCTATGATTTATGCTTCGAGTTACCATGTTCCATTAGTGAAGTTCAGGATAGGTTATGTTGAGAACAGCAGAATATACTAAACTAAGCGGATTCCTATAACGCAAGAAAAGCTATAGAGATTTTATGAGGTGGCCCAAACCAAGAGACTGTTTTGACATGTATCTTTCGTTTTTCCACCTGCGTCTTTTGACACATCATTTCGTCAAGACTTGCTTCTACAGCACTTATATCATTGATAATTAGTCTATAAGGATATTTTCTTAACGCTCGGTCCTGCTCAAAATAAGTGATAATATAGTATAGAGCATAATCCCTAGACAGTCTCAAAACCCACATATATATATTTCAGTATGAATTTAGATTTAACAGGTAAAGTAATCGTCATATCGGGTGCCGCAGGTATACGGGGAAGTATTGGGGAGACCCTCCTCAGAGCACTGGCGGAAGAAGGCGCCGTCACCGCTATCATCGACCGAAACCAAAGAGGGGCGACTTATGTAGAGGAGCTACGACAGCAGGGCATCGATGCTTCCTTTCACCCTACGGATGTCACCGACCCCGAACAGGTAAGAGCATCCACATCGGATATCGTCCGTCGACATGGACGTGTCGATATCGTTATCAATAATGTGGGGGTCAATGATGGTGCAGGTCTGGAGTCATCCTATGAAGCTTTTATGAATTCGCTGAAACTGAATATGGTCAGTTATTTTTTAGTGGTCAAGTACCTGTTACCTCAGCTCAAAGCTTCTAAAGGAAATATACTGAACATCGGCTCCAAGGTGGCGTACACAGGACAAGGTGGCACATCGGGTTATGCGGCAGCTAAGGGCGGTGTACTCGCACTTACCCGAGAATGGGCCGTCGATCTTTTACCGTTCGAAATACGGTCCAATGCTATCGTCATTGCCGAGAGCTGGACTCCGGCGTATGACAATTGGTTGAACACCCTTGACAATCCCGAAGAGAAACGGAAGAGCATCGTAGAAAAAATCCCCTTCCAAAAACGTATGACCACGACCAGAGAGATAGCGGATACGGCCCTTTTTCTCATCTCGGACCGGTCATCGCATACTACTGGGCAGCATGTATTCGTAGATGGGGGCTATGTACACCTGGACCGATCGCTACTCTCTAACGACAACTTAGATTCTCCACAATGAGTTCATACCCTAACAAAAAAGCACCTTTAGTAGCTGCGGGGATACTCTTTCCCTTTATCATTATCACTTCCCTCTTTGCCCTCTGGGGCATCGCCAATGATATGACCAATCCTATGGTAAGTGCTTTTAAAAAAGTCATGCCGGAACTGTCCAATTTGCAGTCCTACTTGGTCCAGTTTGCTTTTTATGTAGGCTATTTTACCATGGCCCTCCCGGCAGCACTATTTATACGAAGGTTCAGTTATAAATCAGGAGTAGTGGTAGGACTTGTCCTATATGCCTTGGGCACTTTTCTGTTCATACCTGCCGCCGAATACCAAAATTTCAACTTCTATTTGGTCTCGCTATGGGTCATCACCTGTGGATTGGCGTTTCTGGAGACGACCTCCAACCCTCTGGTACTCTCTATGGGTGCTCCCGAGAATGCCGCCCGTCGGCTGAACCTTGCACAAGCATTCAATCCGATAGGTTCACTTATGGGAATGATCATCGCACAGTTCGTGGTCATCGAAAAACTACAATCTGCTGATTATACCCCTGAAGTCTATCAGCAACTGGAAGAAAGTACCAAAGCAGCTATTCGCAGCAATGACCTAGGGGTTATCAGCAGTCCCTATATCGGACTGGGCCTCGTGGTGGTGGTGATCCTATTCATTGTCATCTTCATGAAGATACCTCAGACTCAGAAAGAAGAGAAAATCGAGCTAAGTACCACTTTTCGCAAACTGTTTTCCAATTCGCTCTATCTTCGGGGTGTACTGACCCAAGCCTGCTATGTAGGTGCACAGATCATGTGCTGGACGACCATTTTCCAGTATGTGGAACGCATCAATTCTTCTCTTCCTTCCGAAGAACACCTGGTCGCTACTTGGTACAATGTAGCAGCGATGGTTTCGTTTCTTACGGGCCGCTGGGTAGGTACCTTTCTCATGGGAAAGGTGAGGCCTCCAAAAATATTGATGCTTTTTGGTTTTGGCGGAGTCTTGGCCTGCTTGGGAGCTATCGTACTACCGGGTACTTCCGGTCTCTTGAGCCTTGTCTGTATCTCCGTATTTATGTCCATCATGTTTCCCACTATCTATGGCATCGCCCTAGAAGGCATGGGAGATGAAGCCAAAATAGGGTCCGCCGGTCTGGTCATGGCTATCGTAGGCGGGGCTTTGCTACCATTGACCCAAGGGGCAATTTTGGATATTGGCGGAAAGAATCTTGACGACCACTTGTTGTTCGGTTACATTCCAGAGGTCAATTACTCTTTTGTATTGCCTTTATTATGCTTGGCAGTAGTTACTGCCTATGGGCGGTATGCCCTTCACAAAGACCAAGAAAAAAATCTTTGACCCTCATCGAAAAAATAAAAAAATGGATTCTAAAAGAATATGCCTTGCCCTGGACCTCAAAGATCGCCCGGAACTCATAGAAGAGTACAAATCTTACCATGCTCCCGGTAAGGCCTGGCCTGAAATCACCGAGAGTATCACCTCGGCAGGTATTTTGGGAATGGAAATCTACCTCACGGGTAACCGTCTCTTCATGATCATGGAGGTACTCCACTCTTTCGACCCTGCACAAAAAGCCGTCATGGATGCCGCCAGCCCCAAAGTCCAAGAGTGGGAAAAACTAATGGAAAAGTACCAGCAGTTTCTTCCATGGGCGAAGGAAGGTGAAAAATGGGTAGCTATGGAAAAGATATTCGAGTTGGGCGCATGATAGGAATAGGTGCTCTGGTAAGTCGGGCTCCTATATCAACAAAAAATGACCCGAATAAAATAAACCCGGATTATGTATTATACAAATTTAGCTTTTAAAATCGCATATCTTCCTGTTCATTTTGTTTCACTCTGCGTTGACCATCCTCGGGATAGCGCTGCTATCCCTGCGGTGTTCGCCTTGATTGAAAAAAAATGACCCGCGCAATCCTATACGACATTTAAAACCCAAATTTGTATTAAATCAAGAAATCATGGCTTTTTATCGGATTCAGCGTAGCAGCGCTACGGTGAATCCGATAAACGCATTCCCTTTACTGATCTGCAGCTATTTGAGGCCGCAATAGAAGGGCTAATGCATGATCCGGGATAAAATGAGTCCTTAGTGTCTCAGTGAGCAGATCATATAGGGGTCTACACGCGACAAAGTTCTTATTTATCCCAGTACTCCTCTATAATCTGTTGTATATGCGGGTAATTTTCATCGGTTTCATTGAGGTTTTCCCGCAGGGCCTTGAGGTCTTGCTTTAACTTGGGCACAATAGCTCTGTATGCTGGGTCCCCATAAACATTGTTCATTTCTTTAGGGTCTTTCTCCAAATCGTAGAGTTCCCAAGCTACAGGGGTATGGCGCGTAAAATCATTTCCCCAACTATTTTTGTTCCACTCTGCCTTGGGGTCATCCGTATCGACCCAGTACCGCCCATAGTAAAAGATAAGTTTGTAGCGTTTGGTACGGATACCAAAGTGGGCAGGATTGGCGTGACGATGGGCCATGTGCATCCAGTAGCGGTAATAGGTCGCTTTTGGCCAGTCCTCAGGCTCCATGCCCGTGTAGAGCATCTGCCTAAAACTTCTTCCTTGCATATACTTCGGAGATTTACCTCCTGCCAGTTCGATAAGTGTAGGGGCGAAATCGGTATTGTTGATAATGGCGTCCGTTCTGCTTCCTTTTTTGATCTTCGCAGGATAGCGTATGAAAAAGGGCATTCTCATGGATTCCTCGTACATCCATCGCTTATCGATATAGTCATGCTCTCCGAGCATAAAACCTTGGTCTCCGGTGTACACAATAATGGTGTTTTCCATTAAACCTTCGGCCTGTAGGTAGTCCAGCACTCTCTTCACATTGTCATCGACACCTTTTACACAGCGTAAGTATCTTTTGAGGTAATCTTGGTATACTTGATGGGTGTATTCCCGCTCTTCGGCACTCATCTTAAAAGGAACATGCCGGTCAGGGCTTATCTCCTGAGCATTACCATATTGTTTGTACTGAGCACTGTCTTCCCATATGTTCATGGCCTGATTCCGAACTACGTTTCTATGAGAGACCGAGGAGCCGATCACCGTGGTCAGGGAATCGTTGTTTCCCCGTGTAGCTACCGAGCCGTGGTTTCCCCTGTTGTACAGACTTACGGGTTCGGGTATGGACACCTCGCTCAGGTAGTCTTCATAACGGGGTGCGTTCTCAAAATCATCATGAGGAGCCTTGAAGTGATACATCAGGAAAAAAGGACTTTCCGGCTTGCGAATGTTTTTCAGCCAATTCAGCACCTTATCGGTAATGATATCAGAGGAGTGCCCTTTCGTATGGATTACATTCTTCGGCCATGGGGCATTTCCCTGCACTCGAAAAGCGGGGTCGAAATAACTGCCCTGTACAGGCAGTACTTCGTAATGATCGAAAGCGGCAGGCTCCTCGTGCAAATGCCACTTCCCTATAATGGCAGTCTGGTAGCCAAGGTTCTTCATTTCTTTGGGCAGGTACTGTTTCTCAAAAGGGAGTGTCCCTTCCAGATCGATAACACCATTGGTCTGTGCCCGTTGTCCGGTAAGTATCGCAGCTCTACTGGGTACACATATGGAATTGTTCACAAAACAGTTTTCGAAGAGCATCCCCTCTTTTGCCAAACGGTCCAGTGTCGGAGTAGGATCAAGTACGGCCAGTCGCCCCCCATAAACACCTAAAGCACCGGTGGCATGGTCATCACTCATAATATAGATGATATTGGGTCGCTGTACCTTTTGCCGGCTACAGCCGAGCAGTCCCAGAACAACTAATACCAGTAGAAATGATAGTCTCATAAGTGAAGTTTTTGTTGCAAAGGTTTTAGGTCCAAAGGGTCGTTCATGGCGGCCTGTAGCACTATCAGTTCCCTGAAAAGCGTTCGGACCGTCTCCTTATGCTGATTGTCATCGGCAAGGTTGTTCATCTCTTCCGGATCGTTCTCCATATCAAAGAGCAGGACCTTGTTCAGTTTCGGAAAGACCAGCAGTTTATAGCCATCTTTGCGTATCATACGCTGATAATTGATATATGCCCCATAAATGGCCTCGTAAGGGCTTTCTGCTTTTTCGTCCTTAGCCAGCTTCAATACACTATTGAACTCCACATAATCGGGTTTTGCGACACCTGCCAGTTCCAAAGAAGTGGCCATGGCATCTTGGATATAGATATCGGCCGCTACTTTTTTATTCTGGGGTATCTCCGGCCCCATGATGATAAAAGGTGCTCTTATGCTATGATCGAAAAGTGACTGTTTTCCCATCAGTCCATGCCGGCCCATAGCGAGACCATGGTCCGCTGTAAATAGGATGTAGGTATTCTCTAATTTCCCACTTTCCTCCAACTTGTCCATGATCATGCCTATTTGATGGTCCAAGTGGGTGATAAGTGCATAGTACTCCTGGATATTCTTTTTGATGGCATAGGGAGTTCTGGGGAAAGGGGCCAAAGCTTCATCACGTAGGTCATAACCGTTACCGATACTATCTTTATAGGGATATTCGGGTAACCAGCTTTCGGGCAGACTGATATCGGACAGGGGGTACAGGTCCAAATACGCTTGCGGCGACTGTCGTGGATCATGAGGTGCATTGAAGGCCAAGTACATAAAGAAAGGTTGCTTTCCCGATTTGGACATTTCGATAAATCCCAGGGCATCATCCCGCAGTACTTCACTCCAGTGCCTCCCTCCCTCCCAGTAGCCACCGTGTCGAGGGTCAGCGGGTGACCAAGCAGTATCCATTTCATTGACAGGCCGATGATAACCTAGGGGCATTACTTCTTGTATAGGAGTGTCCCCCCCCGCGATATCCTTAAAAACCTGTACCATTTTACCATGATCCCAAGTACTGTAGGGCATACCCGGCCGAACATGCCGAACGCTATCGAATACCGTATCCGCAGGTATTTTTACATGCCATTTTCCGGACATATAGGTCGAATAACCTTGATTGCCCAACAGCGTGCCCCAAGTTTTTTCGATATGCTGTGCCTGCCCCCACTCTTTATCTCTTTGGTGAGCGTTCCATACACTACGTCCTGATATGATCATCGCTCGGGATGCCATACAGACCGCTCCGCTCCAAGCCCCCATATTATAGGCATGGGTGAAGGTGGTGCCTTTTTTGACCAATTTATCAAGGTGGGGAGTCTGTACTTCCGTATTACCAAGTGCGTGAATGGCAGAATAGGTCATGTCATCGGCAAAGATGAACAGGATATTTGGAGCTGCGGGAGCAGCATCGCTACTCGGTGCCGGCTTACAGGCCACTAGGGCCGTACAGAAACCTAGAGTATAGAAAAAAAAGGCAATGCGTTTTACTTGGTAGTGTAGTTGATATAAGGTATTCACTTGTTCAGTTGGTTTTCTTAGGTAATCTTTTGGTGTCTGATTTCATTGAACCGGGACTATTCATTGGTCCTTCCAATACGGAATAAACTTCTTCTAATAAGTGAGGTGTACGTGTTTTCCGAATCAACCATAGCAGTGCTAAACCAAACCCAGAAAACCGGCTGATGTATTGCATTTTGAACCCTCCCAACCAAGCTCCAGAACAGCGTATTCACGAAACTAAAGTCAAACAGGCACAACGATGAGCCAATGCGTGATTCGGGTTGAAACCTCCACTGATAGCACTACTATATTTGTCAATCCTGTTTCATACTGCATGAAAAAAAAGTAACAATAAATTTTAAAGGAAATCCCGACAATAGTTTCTTGTTCATACAGCTATTATTAGGGTAGGCCCGCTGTTGCGTCTTGAACAAAGCAGCTATCACTCTAGCTCAAAGAGAGGTCAATCAGTCTGTCCTTTCTTCTCGATAAAAATAGCATTTTTCTCTCAAATCTACCGAGAATCGAATTATAAAGATAGTATATAGGCTTATCTTACTCGTTCTTTTTGTATCGGCCTATGGTGTTGAGCGTATTCACTGGGAATCACACCGAACTCTTTTTTAAAGCACTTGGAAAAGTAAGAAGCTGTATTGAAACCTGTCATATACATGATCTCTTTCACCGACAAATCGCCCCTCTCCAATAGCTGAACGGCATGTTGCAAACGGATATTCCGCACAAACCCACTGGAAGAAAGGCCTGTCAGTTCTTTTAATTTCAAATAGAGGTTACTTCGGCTCAGTCCCATTTCCTCCACCATCATTTCTACATTGAATTCGGTATTCATCATATTCTTTTCTACGACAGCAGTTGCTTTCTTCAAGAATGGATTGTCCTCCTCTACCTTGCCTGCGCCGTTATTTATCTGCGGGGCACAGTCGTCATGATCTTGGTTTACTTTTTCCTTGATGATATTGGACAGTTTACTTTGTAATAGATCCATATCGAAGGGTTTTCTGATATATTCGTCCGCTCCTATTGCCAATCCTTGTTGCTCATGTCGTTTCGAGTACTCACTGGTAAGTATTACCAGTGGGATATGACTTGTCGCTGGATTTTTCTTCAGCTCACGGCATAACTTCATCCCTTCTGTTTCCGGCATGACCAGATCGGTAAGGATAATACTGGGCATCAGTTTTTTAGCCATTTCCAACCCTTTGCATCCATTTTCAGCCTCATGTATTACATATTCTTCTCCTAGCGCCTGCTTAATGAACAATCTTATATCAGCATTTCCTTCTACAGCCAGTAATATCGGAAGTTTCACCTTGCCTTCTTCCTTCTCATTGAGTGTTCTGGACAACATCTCATTTTTCTGAGAGTAGGTAATGCTCGGCCTCGTATAGGTAGGTAAGGGTGCCTGTTTTCTTGAGTAACCTTCTTTGCCCTTGGGAATGATGACCGAAAACTCAGTACCGATACCCAAACGGTTCATCACGTAAAAATAACCATTGTGAAGGCGGACCATAGCCCCCACCTGATTCCACTTGTCGTGGTCATTAGCGGTGACTACATTCGGATGGTTTTCATCTGCATAATTCGTGTAAGAATGTTGAAGGATGCTTCTGGTCTCTTCCTCATTTAGGTATACATCGAGATAGGTAATCGTGATGTTCAATACATCGCCTGTACCTAGTTCCAGTTGCACCAGGGGTTGTAATTCCTGCGCAACACACTCCTGGATTCCTATTGTTACTTTTTCTTGGGAAGATGCGGGTTTCCAGGTAAGAATACGCTGAATGACCCTCTCTATAATGATAGGGTCGCACCATATGTCCTTTGTTTTGGGAAGAGTACCGGACTGGCATATGTCCAGTTGTGTATTGAACTTTGAATGCTGAAGGTGTACCAGTGTCTCTTCCATCAGCTCTCTCAGGTCTTTTTTGCGGATGGTCAACTCTATAAAATCCGTATCGGGCTTTTGCGGCTCTATCAGTCTATCGATGACGCGAAGTGACTCATCCATTTTTTGATATACCCTTGAACAAAGATCTTTTCCTATCTCTATATCGAAAGTAAAACCACCCTCTCTCAACTCCTCTATATGCGACCGAACAGACTGTAAGGGGCCATGTAGTTTTTTCGAAAGCTCATGACACAATTGTTGTTTTTCACTTTCAAGCTCTGCTCTTTTCTCTTTTTCCAACTGTTGTCTCAGAAGTTGATAAGCACGTTTTTGATGCTTGGATAAAAGATTTCTACCCAATAGTATGCCAACAATAAGCCCAAAAAAAATCGCAATTGATAAATAGACTATCATACTCTTAAATTTTTAATTTGGTTGTAGATATTGTTTAGGTAAAGATTCACTGATTTCGAATCCATTTATAATCGTATTCTGTTGTATATCGGTATTGGTAAAATGAAGGGTAATGGGAGTTTTGCCCGCTGCGAAAAAACGGTAATCGACCTTATTGGCCGTTCGATTACCGAGCCTATTGCCAGTACTATAAGTAAGCCCTTGCTTTATGACTATACGCTCTTCATTACCGCTGCTGAGCGCTATGGAAAAGTCATCGGACTCTGCTTCCGGTGCTTCCATGGAATGATGGTAGGAGCTGAAGGTATACCAGCCCTTTTTCAGGCCTGTAATTTTTAGTAGCACCCCTTCCCTACCTGCTACACCATCTACGCTGACATAGGATAGATTAGCGGACATACCCCATCCGTCCATCCAGATAAGGTCTCCTTTCTTACTGAACAGTTCGAACTCGACATTTTCAAATTCCGAAAAGCTCATCGTGGGCTTCATGGACCAAGGCTGCCAACCGAATTGAGTCAGGTTCTCTTCGTCCCCGCCAATATCTACCTTTATTTTTTTCAGATCGTATATCGGTCTTGCTTCAGCCAGAACCCGGTCCTTTTCGTAGGGAAGGGTCTCAATGGTAGCGACCCCTGACCTGACTCCTTTCAAAGAGGCCGTGACCGTGATTTTTCCGGCAACTGCCTCAGACGATAATAAACAGGAAGCTACCCCTTTGTAGGCCTTGTTCGGGTTCGCACCCAAAGCTGCACCTCCAATGATACGCCCAGGTCCTTTTACCGAGAACTTGACAAGGCTGGTATCTTGGGAAAGTAGGTTACCCTTTTTATCCTGAATATAGGCCTTGACAACCTTTATCGATGACCCATCTGCGTATAAGGGCCGCTTATCCGATTCGATAATCAGCTGTATCTGTGATTTCTCACCCCCAGTGGTCAATGTGTGTTCAGCTACTACCTCTCCCCGTTGCAAGCCTTTGGCCATGATAGTACCCTCAGACCATTCAAAATCAAAAGTAAATCCGGGATGGTCGATGTAGCGCCGGTCGGGAAAATCATCGGGCCTTTGGCGCGCTACACGATTTCCATTGTGGAACAGTTCGACTTCCTCACAGTTACTGAACACTTTCAGCTTTCCCTTTTCGACAACATCCGTATCGACAATGCGCACCATAGGTTCGGGCAGTAACTCGGATCTGTACCAGTAGTACACCGAGTTGGGTTCGCGAAACCAGGAAAAAATCCTTCTTGGGTATTGCCCCCTGTTCGGCTTAAAAGACTGGTAATCATGTGCCGTCCATACAGCGACACCGATATGATTTGCCGAAGCTTTGGCTTTAGACACTTCGAACTGATTTCGGAGGGCATCTGCCGAGCTACCATGTTCACATAAAAACACAAATTCATTGGGATTCAGGTCCATGTTCTGATAGTCCATGGGAGCATAGATATCAACAGGTCCGGCATTACGGGGGCCTGTCCATGGACTCCCATTAGAGGCGGTCATCCGTGTCGGGTCTTCTTCCTTGCAGGCATAATGCAGGGAGGGCACTGGACCTCTGTGGTTGATTCCGGCTCCCCAGAAAAGTATGGACGGATGGTTACGGTGATTTCTGATCATCCTTCGAGCACTCTCTTCCAAGTTCGACATCCATGTACTGTTACCAATACCTATCCACGTCGGCGGCTCTTCGTAAATCAATAGGCCCAGTTCATCACAGGCTCGGACAAAAGCATCATCATGAGGATAATGTGCCAGCCTAACGACATTGAATCCAGCCTCCTTTAGTTGCAGGGCATCTTTCCAATGGAGGGAATTCGGTACGGCATCCCCAATCAAAGGGTAGGCCTGATGGCGATTGGCCCCGATGAGCTCGACCTGTTTTCCATTGATCAGCAGACCTTTATCCCTGACAAAATCGAGTTTCCTGATACCTAATGGGTTTTCCAGACAATCCAGTACCTCCCCTTCGCTCCGAAGCATGGTATTGACGCGATAGAGGTATGGAGTATCCGGAGACCATAGATGAAGGTTTTCCAAAATACCCATGGTCTGAAAAATAGTTCTTTCCTCTCCGGGAGGTATATCTACCGGGGTCTCCGCATGAGCCACCACTACTCCCGAGTCATCTATTATACGGGTCAGTATATTGCCGGTTTTTTTTCTCTGCCCATCGTTTCTTAAGGAGGTCCTTACCTGTACAGTGGCATTATGTGGTGTTATGGAAGGTGTAGTGATGAACACTCCTGCTTGCTTCTTTTCCCAAGGAAATGTGATGTGTAAGGGGTCGGTCACGACAAGGTATACATCACGGTATAGACCACTGAACTTTATATAATCATAACGGTCACCATCTGGGGGTATGTTGCTGTTCAATCGGTTATCTGCACTGATAAGTAGGGTATTGCTCTGACCATCTCGTAAGATAAAGTCCGTAATATCAAAATGGAAAGGTGTATATCCGCTAATGGAATGTTCTCCTACGTGCTGTCCATTGACCCATAGATTGGTGACTTGATGCACCCCTTCGAACTGTAAGAAAACACGATGGTTCTTAGGGATATCTATGGTCATCTTCTTCTGATACCAGCCCACATAGCGCTGGAAGGATTCCTGTCTCTCGGTATCCAAGCCGGTAATGTCCAGTGGAGCGAGCTCCAGAGTGTGGGGAATGGATACTTCCTGCCATTGCACTCCTTGCTGGCGAAGCTGGGTAGAACTACCTTGATTTTTTTCCAGATAAAAGCTCCACCCTTGATTCAGGGCTATCTTTTGTCGATGGGTCTTTGGAAAACCATAGGGTAACTCTTGTCCTTTGGCACCTGGCTGTAACCATAGCAACAGGCAGAGCATAGGACCGAGAAGTATATATTTATGGCGCGTTTTCACTCTAGTCATCTACTATTTTCGTGTTCTTTTTAGTTTGAAATATTTTTCGGCGTTCACCATGGTCGAAATAGGCTTGGCAGCACCTAGCTCATCCGCTCTTTCTGTCGGTACCGCTGCACCTATCGAAACTTTGTAATCACCCTTTCTCAATATTTTTTTTCCTTCATCATCAAATTGGACAAAATCATCCACATCCAACTCCATGGTGATGGTCCTGACTTGTTCCGGAGACAGTGCCACTCTTTTGAAATCGCGGAGCGCGTACATAGCGTCCTCTGTACCGGCCAGTGGTGAGGATATATATAACTGCACCACCTCTTCTCCCGGAAGTTCACCTTTGTTCTTGAGGTCGAACTGCACTACCAGACGGTCTTTGTTGGGCTTGACATGCAAATTACTATAATCGAATGTGGTGTAAGAAAGGCCAAAACCGAAGGGGAACTGCGGGTCAGATTTCATGTATTTATAGGTTCTGCCTTTCATGGCATAGTCTTCAAAGGGAGGCAGCTGATCGGTCGAGTAGGGAAAAGTTATCGGCAGCTTCCCCGAAGGGTTACGATCTCCAAAAATGATATCGGCCACGGCATTTCCCCCTTCTTCTCCGGGATACCAGACAAAGAGTATGGCATCGACCAAGGGTTCTATCTCAGGTAGGGCAATAGGACTTCCACCCGTAAGTACCAATATAACGGGAGTATCGCTATCCGTTATTTTTTTGATGTATTCTACCTGATTTTCGGGCAGTTTTATACTTTTTATCCGATCTCCTTTTTCCTGCGAAGCGAGAGATTCTCCTTCCTCACCTTCCAATAGCCCCGAGATGCCCATCACAGCGATGATGGCTTCGGACTGTTTCGCCTCTCCGGTAGACCAGTCTATGGGATTGACATTTTCTCGATAGGCCAAAGTGCCTTGTTTGTAATTGATACTTGTGCCGATACTGACCTTGGAGACGATACCATCCAGAATAGTTGCGGTTTGGCTACTGACTCCATAATAGTTTCCTAGAAGCACTTCCTCACTGGTCGCATGAGGTCCCAATACATATAGTGAGCGTATATCTTTTGCCAGAGGAAGGATGCCCTTACTGTTCTTGAGCATAACGACCGACTTGACCGCTGCTTCTCTTGCCAGCTGACGATGTTTTTCCGAGTCTACTACCAGAGGATCTATAGAGGTATAAGGATTGTTCTTCCCATTGTCAAACAGTCCCAGTCGAAACCGGGTCATATAAAGTTGTTTTAGGGAAGTGTCCAATTGGGCTTCGCTCGTCAGTTTCTGATCGATGGCCTTCTTCAGAGCGCGGAAGGTAGTGCCACAGTTGAGGTTCAAACCACTGTTCAGGGCCATCGCGGCCGATGCTTCGGGGCTTGAGGTTACTTTATGAAACTGATGAAAATCTTTGACGGCACCACAATCCGAGACTACATAGCCATCAAACCCCCATTGTTGACGCAAGATATCCTGTAGAAAAAGGGGACTTCCGCTGGCCGGTTCTCCAAATACCCGATTATAGGCTCCCATGACCCCTTCAACTTGGGCTTCGCTCACTAGCGCCTCAAAAGCGGGAAGGTATGTCTCATAAAGGTCTTTTTTGGATACGGATACATCAAACTCATGCCGAAGTTCTTCCGGTCCCGAATGAATCAGGTAATGTTTGGCGCAGGCGGCGGCCTTTAGGTACTTGGGGTCACTCCCTTGCAGCCCCTTAACAAAATTAACACCCATCCTAGCCGTGAGATAAGGGTCCTCACCATAGGTTTCCTGCCCCCTTCCCCAGCGGGGATCCCGAAAGATGTTGACATTGGGGGTCCAGAAAGTAAGTCCTGCATATTTACCTCGGTTGCCTATAGCCTGTGAGGCATTGAACTTGGCCCTAGCCTCATCCGAGATAGCCCGGGCCACCGAATGGATCAGCTGTTCATCAAAGCTTGCCGCAAGCCCTATGGTCTGTGGAAATACGGTGGCCCTTCCATTACGGGCAACACCGTGCAGTGACTCATTCCACCAGTTGTATTCCGGAACGGCCAATCGAGGAACAGCAGTGCTATAGTCCATGGTCTGGGATATCTTTTCTTCCAAGGTCATGGCGCTTACCAATGCCGATGCTCTCTTCTCAAAAGACAGGGATTCATCATACCATGGAAAGGAACTCCGGGACTGAGCTATTGCCCCTGATGCGAAGAATACAAAGAGGACTACTGTCAGTAGACCGATGTTATTGATTTTTATCATAGTGTGTTTCTATAGAATCATTCAATCATTTTAGGAAACCAGTAATACTCCCGGCTACTCCGGTAATCAATCTCTCGTGAAAATCAGATTACATCTGCTTCGTACGTCACCTTAGCGCCTTAAACGAACAGCCCTTGAATAAGTACAAGATTACCTAGCCTGGAAAAACCAAATTACCGTACCAGCTATTGTGCTTTACTGATGACAGGAAGTTGAAAATAAGGTAAATTACTTGGAGGATAGGGGGTGAATTTACCGTAAAAATGGGGTATAATTAAAATCAACCCTTAATAAGAAGGCAATGGAGGTCATCTGCACGGTCGTTCCGCAAGATGTGTGCTCAAGGCAATCCTTCCTGTAATAGTACCGGCCCTTACACTCATTACTAAAGTACAAGCCACCCACTTGTTGCTCATGGATATCGTTCGCTTTACATCGTAATTTCACAAATTTATAACAGATATGAATCACTTCGTAAACAAGCATTTGACATAGATTCCGTACATTGCGCGGATAGTCTATCGGACAAAATCGCTTTCAGTACCGAAAGGCTACTTCGAGGGGCAAAACCATATTTACGAGGGTGGTATTTCTAAGGGTAATCTGGAGATAAAAGCTTGTATTTACCTTAATGAGCATTGAAGACCTAATATAAACCCTGATCGTGCATTGAAAAACCTACTGCGGATCTAATACAAATTTGGGTTTCAAATGTCGTATAAGATTCCGCTGGTCATTTTGTTTCAATCAAGGCGAGAACCGCAGGAATAGCAGCGCTATCCCGAGGATTGTCAACGCAGAGTGAAGCAAAATGAACAGGAAGATAGGCGATATTTGAAAGCTAAGTTTGTATAAGGCAGTTTTTTCTCAGTAATCGATAGGACAGTACACCTGTGGTTCAGTGTACACCTCGCGAACAAGTCCAAAATTTGTGGTACGATCGGTCTAATGCATCGAGTTTGTCAAAATAGCTGTAGGACTCGCTAAAGGGTTGGTTTTGACCATTTTTTCCAACCTGTCCCGCAGTCTCTCTACTACTTTCGGATACTGTGCTGCTACATTTTTTTGCTCCTTAGGATCCTTGGAAAGGTGGTACAATTGATCTTGGTCGGACATACCCGTTTCCATGGACTTGTTTTCCATAAAAGTGGGTGCATCGGGATTTGCCGGGATATACTTCCACTCTTTATCGCGAATAGCCTTGCCAAACATGGACTCTTCTATAATGTAGTCTTTGCCCTTATTCGATTTACCCAATAGGGTACTCAACATATCCTGACTATCCCCATGTATCTGTGTAACAGTATCCTTCATCAAAACAGCAAAGGACCTGACAAAATCTACTTGAGATAGTAATGCACCGCTCTCACCCGGTGCAATATGCCCGGGCCAGTATGCGATGGTGGGAACTCTCGTACCCGCCTCGAAGGCACTGTATTTCCCTCCCCTGAAATGTCCTGAGGGTCGATGCTCCCCTAGTAGTTCCTTGGCTCTATCGGCATAGCCATCATCCAGTACAGGACCATTATCACTAGTAAAGATGACCAAGGTATTTTCTTTGAGGCCTTTCTTTTCCAGAAAGTGCATTACCTGTCCTACGGTCCAGTCCATCTGTGCTATGGCATCTCCTCTTGACCCCATACTACTTTTCCCCTTGAAATCGGCATGGGGCATACGTGGGACATGGATATCATGAAAAGAGAAGAAAAGGAAAAAAGGATTCTCTTTTTGTTTCCCCATAAAGGTCATTGCTTTCTCCAGTAGTACTGCACTAAAGTCTTCATCCACCCAGTGCGCCTTGGTGCCTCCGGACATGAATCCGATGCGGCTGATACCATTGATGATGGTATTGCTATGTTGTTCATCCGCGGCAACTTTGAGTAGTTCGGGATGTGCTGAACCTAAGGGCAGGTTGCCCACTGGGGTTTCGTAGTCCACCTGTATCGGATCGGCGGTGTCCAGACCGACAACCTTTTGATTTTCCATATAAACGCAGGGTACCCTGTCCCCCGTAGCTGGTAGCAAAAAAGAATAATCAAAGCCTATTTCAGAAGGGCCGGGACTTACCCGAGTATTCCAATCTATGGCTCCATCTCCCAAACCCAAGTGCCATTTCCCTACAACGGCAGTTGCATAACCATTCTTTTGTGCCATAGAGGGCAAGGTTTCTTTTTCCGTATCGATAATCAGTGGAGCGTCACCGGGGAGAATGGCCGCATTGTTGCGAAACGCATAGCTACCCGTCAGTAAGGAATAACGGGATGGGGTACAGGTGGCCGAAGTACAATGTGCATCGGTAAACCGTAGGCCCTGTCGGGCCAATGAGTCCACATGAGGAGTATTTACCCCTTTAGCTCCGTAACAGCCTATGTCGCCATAACCAAGGTCATCTACGTAAAAAAGGATAATATTGGGCTTTGAACCTTCGGACTCTTCCTCTACTGTATTCTTACCGTTGTTACAAGAGGCAATGAAGAGCAGTAGGAAAATAATGGAAGAATGGCTACACCAGCACTTATTGAGCATCGTAATTTATCATTTTGTGAATTAAATCGCATTATACAATAAATACGATAATTAAACTCCTTTTATACGAAAATTTTATGATGCGGACGGACAAAGCAGTACAGCGGTATCTCTTCGGTTCAGGGAGTGCTGCGACCTGTGTACATTGAACTCAAGCTCAATTAAGCAAAAGCAAGTTTCATTTATAGTTCCAAAACGTTCTCTTAGAGACTGTTTTGAAGATGTTATTTTAGAATTTATTATCACTTATTTTTTTTGGATAGGACCGAGCGTTAAACCCAAATTGATCGATAGAAATCGTGATGAGCGTATCAATAGCAAAATACCGGCCATTTGGATTCGTTCGGCATAGCACCGCTATGGTGAATGAAGACCGGTGGGCAAAGCTTCCGGTAGGAAGCTATTTATGCGTGGAATAGGTTCTCTATTGATCATTTTGGGTTAAAATAATGCCCCGAGGGCATTATCAGTGAAGGGGCCGCTCTGCCGCGTGAGCCATTGACAAAGATAGCATGTCGCGCTAGCTAGCGGAAATTTCCACGAAATCAGGTACCAAAAGAAGTACATAAGAAAGAAAAAGATACAGTTTAAAACAGTCTCTTAGATTATTTCATTTTTCGCGTCTCCTTTTTATGGTTCTTTTGATAATCTGATGGGGTCATTTCAAACTCTTTCTTAAAACAGGAGCGAAAATACTTCGCATCGGCAAAACCTACTTCGTACATGACCTCATTAATAGAATACCTATTTTTTTCCAGTAGCTGTGCGGCTCTTTTAAGACGCATTCGACGGATAAATACATTTGCTGTTTGCCCCACAAGCACTTTCAGTTTTTTGTTCAAATGGAGCTGAGACATGCCGCATTCGCGAGCGAGCATCTCTACCGTGAAATCTGTCCTATCCATGTGTTTTTCTATGTAGGAGAGTACGTTTTTCAAAAAACGCTCATCTAAGGTAGTCACTTCGACATTAGAAGGCGAAAGATCTATATTGGTCCTGATTTTATTCTGTAGTTTTTTTCTGGAAGCAATAAGTCCTACAATTCTAGTTTCCAGTTCTTGCATATCAAAAGGCTTGGAGATATAGGCATCGGCGCCTTTTTCATAACCAGTGAGTTTGGCATCACTCGTTTTCTTGGCGGTCAGTAGGATGACGGGAATATGGTTTATCCGATCATCATCCTTAAGCGCCTCACAAAAGTCGAGACCATCCATCCCCGGCATCATCACATCGCTCACCACTAAGTCGATATGACTATTGAGGCAGATATCCAGTGCTTCGCAACCTTCGGATGCTGTCTTGATATTGTACCTATCACGGAATTGTTCCCCTAGATAAAACAGAATATCTTTGTTATCCTCGACGAGAAGCAAGGTATATTCCCTATCGGTGCTTTTGTCTCCTATTGGCTTAAGAGGGTTATGATTGGACTCCAGTAGCCAGTCCACATCTTTGAGGGGTTCTTCTCTTCCCTCTTGTTCGTCCAAGATAACATCTTCCACAAAAGCTTCTTTCTTATAAGGTAATTTAAGGAGGAAAGAGGTCCCTATATGCTCTTCGGACTCAAAGTCGATGGTACCGTGGTATAACTCCACCAGTCCTTTTGTATAGGATAGTCCGATACCTGACCCATGCTCCCTCTTAACATAAGTATGGGAAAAACGATCGAAAAGGTGTTTCTTCACATCCGCCGACATCCCGATTCCGTTATCCCTTACCTCCAATGTCAGGTTCTCCTGTTCTGGCCTAAAATCCAGACTGACAATCACTTCTCCTTCCTCATTGGTAAATTTGAAGGCATTGGATAACAAATTGAAAATAATACGTTCTATAATATCAGCATCATAGTATCCTGTGATGTCTTCTTTGCAGATGAAGGTAAAATCTATTCTCTTTTTGCGGGCCAGTTCATTGAAATTCTCAGTGAGCATTTGGATATAACTACCGATATTTCCAAAGCTCACCTTTACCGTATGCATTCCCTGCTCCACTTTGCGAAAGTCCAGTAATTGGTTGACCAAGTTCAGGAGTACTTGGGCATTGCGGTGTATTTTATCATAATAGGTGTGCCTTTCAGCCTCTGTCGAATCCCGTTGTGGATTTCTTAGTTGGTCGATAAGCCCTGAAATCAATGTAAGTGGTGTTCTGAACTCATGAGATACATTAGTGAAGAACTTCAGTTTCAGTTGACTGAGTTCTTCTGTTTTTTCTCTTTCCAAGTGCTCGATGACCAGTTGGCTCTTTCTACTATTCGTAATCAATGTGTATTTTCTGAAAAACCACAATCCCAATAGTACTATAATGGCATAAATGAACAGTGCTGTCTTCGTCAACCATAGGGGGTTTCGGATTTCTATCTCGAGCTGAATAGGTTCTTCATTCCATATCCCATCGCTATTGCTTGCCTTGACCATAAGTATATACTTGCCTGGGGAGAGGTTGGTATACTTTGCTATACGGTTCTGCGCTTTGGTATAAATCCACTCCTCATCAAAACCGTCCAGTTTGTAAGCATACTTGTTTTTCTCAGGAGAGGAATAATGTAATCCTGAAAAATTAATGGAGAAACTGTTTTCCGTCGGGAGTAGTTCCAGCTTACTGATAGTGTTCAGGTTCGAGGTAAGCAGTACTCTGCGGTTGACCGTATCGCCAGGGTGGATGTCCCTATTCAGAACCTGTAGGTCCGTAAACACGATACTGACTTTCGAGGTATCTGTCATGATGGTTTTGGGCAGAAATACATTAGCGCCGTTCACCCCACCGAAAACAAGCTCTCCGTTGGCCTTTTTTGTAGAAGCCAGTTCTCCAAACTCTTCATCCTGAAGCCCATCACTTATACCATAGTTTGTTGTTTTCTTGGTTTTAGGGTCAAATTTGGATAAGCCTCTATTGGTACTGATCCAGAGAAAACCTTCTTCGTCCTCTTCTATCGATTTGACTACATTATCGGACAGTCCATCTCCGGCATCCACCCTGTCGAACCGATCATCTTCGGGTGTCTTACCTGGCACTACCTTGTTCATACCTCCACCTAAGGTACCTATCCACACATCACCTTTGGAAGAAATGAAAATCGGCAGAATATAGTCATAACTAATACTGGTCGGGTCTTCCGCATCATGAATGTATTTAATGAACTTGGGGTCATCTTTTTTCCGCTCCTGTAAGGTCAGCTTATTGACTCCTTCATCGGTGCCTATCCAAATATTACCGTACTTATCCTCATTGATACTTCTAATAACATTAGAAGATATTCCTTTTTCCTTATCTTTTTCTTTGAAAAAACGAGTGCTGTTTGCAACATTTCCTTTTTTATCAAAGCGGATGCGAAAGAGGCCTTTCAGATAAGTACCTGCCCAAAGTGTGCCTTCACTATCATAATGCAGTGCAAAAACGGGTCCCTCTGGCCTGATTACGGAAAGTGTTTCTTTTTTCAGGTTATCAAAATCACTCAGGTCCATTACTTCAAGGTTAGAGCCGTGCCCCGTCCCGATAAAAAGCTTGTGTTTACCATTGATATTTGCTATTTCCAGAGAGTATACATAATTCCCCCCTCCTATGACGGCTTTGTTTACAGAAAAGTGCTCAAAGCCTTTACCGTAATCATTGTTATGTCCCTGTGGCAGAAGATTCAATCCTCCACCTTCGGTACCTATCCATAAATTGCCTTTATGATCTTCTTTGACGGCCCTGATTTTATTATAGGAAAGACTGGTCTGGTTGTTGTTTCTTCGAAAGTGAAGGAAGTCCTTACGATTGGGATTATAAGAGTTAAGGCCTCCACCATTGGTACCTACCCATAGAATACCTGACCTATCCTCCATAATAGAGGTTACTATATCTTTGCTGAGACTGTGCAAATCGGTCCAGTTATTTTTAAATCGATGTGTGGCCAATTTTCCATCGGACATGTAATTGACATCGATTCCCTTATCATTTATCCCCCAGATATTACCTGCCTTGTCTATTATCATATCATAATAAGCAGCTTTTTTCAGCATTCTGAACTCGGGGTTGTTTCTGTTGATGTGCTCGATGGGAAGTGACAGTAATCGTGAACTGGAGGCAATCAGTAAGGAAGAGTCATTAACCGTTATAGCTCTGACATAACGAAAGATATCGCTCTGATAAGATAGAAATTGGTGGTTCGAATCATCACCTCTGTTCAGATAACGGTTGAGGCCTTTGTTAGTGCCTATCCATAGATTACCCCACTCATCTTCAAAGAGGGTACCTATATGATTATCGCTTAAAGAATTGGGATTGTCTTTTTCGGCAATGAAATGTTCTATATCGAAGGTGTTGGCCTTACTATCGAATACGATTTTGTTCAGCCCCTCCGTAGTTCCTATCCATACTGCATTATTATTGTCAACCAGCATGGTAATGACACGATTACCTGTTAGGCGATGCGGGTTCTTCTTATCGTTTTTGATACTGATAAAACTTTCGCTCCCTTTTTTGAGTACAGCGATTCCTTCATCATCCGTACCTATCCATAGATTGCCATTTTTATCTTCGGTAATACTGGCGATAAGATTGCTGGGTATCGAACCTTTATCGTTGACTTCTTTTTTGTAGGTTTTGAAATCATAACCATCAAAACGGTTGAGCCCGCCATGAGTACCTATCCATATAAATCCATCAGAGTCCTGAAATATGCTGCGGACATCATTTTGTGTAAGACCATTCTTTGTTGTATAAATATCAAAATGGTTATGGAACCTTGGCTCCTGTCCCATGACTACTTCTGTCAGTGACACACATAAAAAAGCAGCTAACACACAGGTATTCAGTTTCATGCACTTAAAATTCTATAGTAACAACGGGGAAATTTTGCAAACCCAGCAAATAAAAGAACTCAAAGCATCAAAAATTGCAAATTATCAAAAGAAAGCAATGAAAAATATGCAATAATGTCACGAACGGGGTCTACGAAATTACATTAACAAATATACCCTCTATAAACAACAGAATATACACCCTATATATAAAATTCACCCCTTTTTTGAAAATAAATAATGTATGCCTCCCTTAATTCAAATTTGGTAAATTGATCGAACCTTGATTTTTCTGCTTTCTGCGTCCGACCAACCATTAAAAGCATATCAATCATTTAAAAGGAAACCTTTTAACCTAAAAATCTTATTAATGAAAACTATTGTACCGATTAAATTTTATTGTAGAAGTACTTTGCCACGATGGGTACTACTTCTTGGTCTCTTATGCTGTTTTGAACTAGTGCAAGCACAGTCGCATACCGTCGAAGGCATCGTAACAGCAGGTGACACCAAAGAAAGCATTCCTGGCGTCACTATTGTTATCAAAGGAACCAGTAAAGGCACCGTTTCCGATATTAACGGGAAATTTGCGTTGGAGGTTAAGGATTCGAATGCCCTCTTGGAGTTCAATTATATAGGCTATTCAAAACAAACTGTCAGTCTGAATGGACAATCCAGTATCACTGTCACCCTAGAAGCGGATATCCAGACTTTGGATGAGATCGTTGTTACGGGATATGGGTCTCAGCTGAAAAGAGAGGTGACCGGGGCCGTTTCACAAATAAAAACCGAGGAAATCAACAAATTTGGTACTTCTGACTTTGCGACGGCCCTACAAGGGCAGTTAGCCGGTGTCAGTGTACGTAATAGCAGTGGTTCTCCAGGTTCGAACGCCGTCATCAAAATCAGAGGTACTTCCTCTTTTCAAGAAGGAGGTTCCGAACCTCTCTATGTCGTGGATGGCGTGACCTATGTGAGCAATCCCAATATAGCCCCGCAAGAAATCGCTTCCATTGAAGTACTTAAAGATGGTGCCTCGGCAGCTATCTATGGTACAAGAGCTTCTGCTGGGGTCATTCTCATTACGACCAAGTCGGGAAAACCGGGGAAAACACAGGTATCTTTGGATTCTTATTATGGAGTTCAAAACATTACATCCAATCTATTTCTGGCCAATACCCAAGAATCATTGTTCATCAATGATCTCGAACAGCGGTCCAATTCCACCAATCAGTTTTCTCCTCTGGAAAGTAACCCTGATGCGCTTTACTACAATACAGATTGGCTGGAAGAACTTCAAGTAAACAATGCCCCCATCCAAAACCATAGTTTGAGCATCAATGGAGGGAAAGAAGACCTACAGTTCAGCTTGGTAGGAACCGTTTTTTCTCAAGATGGGTCGCTGATCAATAGTGCCTATGAAAAACAATCTCTTCGGGTCAATGCCAACTATAAGAAAGAACGATTCAAAACACAAATGGTCGTCGGTGTGAATCGGGATGTTAAGACCAACGAGCCTTGGGGCCTTATGTATACCGCACTAAGACAGGAGCCCTTCCGCCCGGGCATTAGCCCCGATGATGACAACCTACAGATCAAAGGAGATAATCCGGGGAGGCTGGGTTCTTTTATCGGTCTTCTGAAACAGGAATCTACCGTGGATGGAAATGGACTGAACGGTAACCTTCGGTTTGAATATGAGATTGTCAATGGCCTCAGTTTATCAGCTAATCTAGGTGGCTCTATCGGTAATACCGATAATCGTTTCTTTACTCCCGCTTATACGGTAACGGATGCTGATGACGAACTCATAGTTTCGGCAAGTAGGCCTTTGGCCTCACTACAGCTTATAGACACTTATAGCGAACGTAGTATAATGGAGTATATGGCAAGGTACAATTTTGAGAAAGGTCCACATAAACTCGCATTACTGGCAGGAAATACCCGCGAGACCAGTGAGTGGGATTGGAAAAGATCCAGGGCAAACGGCATCGCCTCTAATGCCACTCCTACCTTGAGCAATGGTAGCGATGCTCAGATTTCCCAGACCATCGATCGCTCCAGCTTGATTTCGTTTTTGGGAAGGGTCCGCTATACCTTTCTCTCTAGGTACAACTTCAGCGCCTCCATACGCCGGGATGCTTCTTCACGTTTTGGCCCCTCCAATAGGTGGGGTACTTTTCCTGCGGCATCGGTAGGCTGGAATGTATCGGAAGAACCCTTTTTCGCCCCTCTCAAAAGCTTTTTCAACGACCTGAAACTAAGGTACGGTTATGCACTTACGGGCAGCGATAGAATACCCAATTACGCTTTTACGCCAGGTGTTATTTCCAGTGCCGACTATATCTTGGGAGGAGTAATAGCCACAGGATTGAGCCAGCCCGGTTTTGCGGACCCGACCATCAAATGGGAAACCAATATCTCCAGTAATCTGGGGATAGACATGGAGTTTTTCGATGGACGGATAAACCTGAATATCGATATCTACAAGAACAACAAACAGGACATGTTACAACAGGTCAGAACTTCTCCTTCGGACGGTGCATGGGGAACTTATGAGACCATAATCCAGAATGTGGGTGACATGGAGAACAAAGGATTGGAAATCGCCTCAGGGTATAGCACCAGTATTGGCGAGCTTCGGCTGACCTTTAACGGTACCCTGACCAGAAATGTCAATACCATCACGCAGATGATCAACGATCAGGTGATTTTTGGTGGCTGGCCCAATATCCTGCGTGTAGCGCAGACCGAGCCCGCAGCGGCTTATAAGGAAGGACTCCCCGCCGGTGCCCTGTTCCTCATCCCTACCGATGGTGTTATCAAAAATGAAGAGGAACTGATTGCCTATCGTAAACTTGATGCCAATGCTGCTCTAGGTGATCTAAAATACGTAGACTCGAACAATGATGGAACCATCGACAACGACGACCGCCAGTTTGCCGGAAGTGCCAATCCCGATTTCGAGTATGGCCTGAACATAGGTATGGAATATAAAGGCTTTGATATGAGCATACAGCTCTATGGTATCGAGGGTTCCGAAATCTACAATGGCCCTAAGCAATATGCCTATTCTACCAAACGCCACAAAGACCTGGTCTATGCTTGGTCGGCCAACAATCCCGACTCCGATATCCCTACCCCAAGAACCGCTATCGAACATGCCAATGTCAGGACTTATTCGGATGCCTTTATAGAGGACGGCTCTTTTCTTAGGGTCAGAAACTTGATTATCGGCTACACTTTACCAGAGAGAATAATCTCTAAGATGAAGCTGAGTAAGATTAGGGTGTACTTAAGTGCGCAGAACCCTATCACATGGACATCCTATACCGGATTTGACCCTGAGGTAGCTTCCAACAATCCTTTGCTCAGTTCTATTGATCTCGGCAAATACCCGGTATCGGCGACCTACCGATCGGGTGTAATGATAGATTTTTAACCTTGAACCAACCTGTACTATGAAAAATATATGGAACCTATTACTGAATATCACTTTGGTGATTTTCTTTGCCGGTTGTAATACCGAAGAATTTTTGACCGAAGCCAATCCCAATAACCTGAACGCAGATTCTTTCTGGAAGAATACTGCCGATGTCGATGCCGGTCTTTTGGCTACCTATGGAGCACTCCAGTTCCAAGGGGTGATGGGTGCAACTGCCACTACCCAACTGCCCGTACGCTCGGATACGGGCCGGCCCAATAACTGGAATGCTACGGCACGCTCTTTACAGACCCTTGCTTTCAATGACAATACTGAAGTTGTCAAGACCATGTGGGATGACTGTTATGAAGGGGTATACCGCGCCAATCAGGTCCTAGAACACCTCGATGCAGTTTCCAATGCCGATAAAAGGCTTGAAATAGAAGCACAGGCCCACTTCCTGAGGGGACTTTTCAACTATTTCCTATTCCAAAGTTATAACAAAGGAAGCATCATACTGCATACCGTTACTCCCAAAACCGTAGAAGACTTCAACAAATCCCTTGCTCCAAGAGAGCTTGTTTTTGATAGTATTCTGAAAGATTTCGAGTTCGCGGCAGACAATCTACCTGAGGTCTGGCCCATCTCCGATCAGGGGAGGGCTACTTGGGGAGCCGCTACGGCCATGCTAGGTAAGCTATGGATCAACGAAAAAGAGTATGCAAAAGCCCTACCCTATTTCAAATCCATCGTCGAGCGACCTGACCTGTATTCATTGGCACCGGACATTAGTTGGAATTTTGATGAAGATCATGAGTGGAATCCCGAATCCATCTTTGAAATCGCTTTTGACTCCTCACTGAAAGGAGGAAATACAGGTGGTGCCGATGACGGTTCGGACCGGTCGGAGGGAACCAATAGAAACTATATCCTAGGTACAACGCAGTCCGGTGGATACCGTGTCATCATGCCTTCGTATTGGATAACCATGCTCTATAAGGAAGACCCTATGGACATGACAGACCCCCGCTATGAGGCCGATGATGTCTATACCTTACGTACTTCTGCTTCTATCGCTATTGCGGATGATACAGGCACGACCTTATATCAGCGACCTTCGGATGAAGGGGGCGGATACAATAACAAAGAAGCTTCCTATGTGAAAAAATCCCAGAACTGGCAGTTGGAAAGAGAGCCTCTGATTACGGGAAACTCAGGCATCAACGAAAGGCTGATACGTTTGGCAGATATCTATCTTCTCTATGCAGAGACACTGTTGATGACAGGCGGTAGTTATACCGAAGCGCTAGATCTCATCAACCTGATCAGAGACCGCGCGGGAGCAATGGACCTCGTAGAAAGCGACTATACCGCAGCTACGTTAATGGAACATATCATGTGGGTCGAAAGACCGCTAGAGCTGATGTTCGAAGGCCATGATACACGCTGGGAGGACCTGAGAAGATGGGGGAAAACCAGAGAGCAGTACGAGCGTCTATCCCTGATGAAGTTTACGCTTGAGGGCAAAAACATACGGTGGTATGAACCGGCCGATAAAGATACTGATTCTGAAATTGTGCAGGAATTTATCGAGGCTGCGGAAATCTACAATCCCGAACTCCACGATTACTTTCCCATCCCGGTAACCGAGCAACTGACCAATCCCAATTTTGGCGATTGATCTTATAAAGTCCATGAACCTTTTTGTCCAAGAACAATTTGCGCTTGAGAGACTGTTTTGAAATTAAAATTAAACCCAAAATGTTCGTTGGAACTTCGTCATGAGGACTTAAATGACAATAAATCAGTGCGTTTTCTTGGGTTCAGCGTAGCATCGCTACGGTTAATTCAAAAAACGCATTCAGTTACTGATTTGAAGTCAGTTAAGTCCGGAATAGATTTTCTAATGGACATTTTGGGTTAAATCTTATCATCGCTTACTTCGGTTGTCAAATCATGGACAAAGATAGCGGTGCTATCTGCAAAAATTTCCAAGAAATGAGGGCCAAAAAGAAGTAGATAAGAGGTACAGTTTAAAACAGTCTCAATATAAAATCGAATAACATACGGACTTTTCCTGTGTGAGGAAATATTGGACGTACTATAACCTGAATGCATAACGCATTATCCACAAAAAAATCTATGAAAAATTACATATATCCACTCTTATTCATTATTATCAATACATTAGTACTAATCGGTTGCGAGGAGAAGTTCGAGCCACCGAATACAGGCTTTAGTGATCCTGTAGCGGTTAAAGGCCCCAGCACTATTGAAGTAGGCAACCTTGTTTCTTTTGGAGATATTTCGCGGGGAGTCGTTTCGCGTACCTGGACCGTTCCCGGTAGTGCCGAGATCATCAATGACAATGGGGGCCAGTCTTCTTCGCTCGAAATCATCCATGTAAAGTTCAACAAGGTCGGTATACAGCCCATAAGACTCCAAAGTGAGTTTCAAAACGACGATATAACCATAGATACTACTTTCATGGTTACGGTACTGGATTCCATAAAAGCTGATATCGGTTATGCTCTTGATACTACCGATGCCAATGCGGGTATTTTCAAAACTACCGATGACCCTATTGTCCTAGAAGCTGGAAAGCGTGTATACTTTGCTGAGACCAGTGCAGGTGGTCCGGATACGAGAATGTGGGAATTCGAAGGAGCTACTCCGGAAATCGCTGGCGAAGGCGAAGGGGATACCTTGGTTTCCGTTCTTTACAAAACCCCCGGCACCTATGATGTTATGCTTATATCTTCCCGTCAAAACCCAAAGGGACGCATAGATACCTTGACATTGGATGACTTCGTGACCATAGTTCCCTCCACGGGACCTATCACGGTCACTTCAGCGAAAGAAGATGAAAAAGGGGTCTTTGCAGTGACTTTCAGTCATTACTTTAAACCAACGGATATCGAAGTCAGTGACTTTTCACTTGATGTTGATGGTACTGCCCAAGAGTTGATTTCCGCCACCTTATCTACTGAAGATGAAAGGATCATCTATATCACTCCAAAAGAAGATGTGAAAAATTCCGCAGTCTCGATAACCTTGGCCTATAGCGGATCATCATTGGAGTCCAGTGATGATATACAACTCGCTCCTTTTAAGGAGGTGAAGATGACAGCTTTTACACTCAACCTACTTCAGACGGCAGGTCTCGACCCTAGTTTTGAATCGAATCAGCTCACTGGATGGAAAACCGAGCTCCAAGCCAATAGCGGACCGACTTCGGTACAAGGGGCCGAATTCATGCTGGCGCTTAAAGAAGATAGTTATCAAGGTAATGGAGCGTTAAAGGTATCGCTTAATAAGGATGCTGACGCTGTAGTGAATGATTTCACCCTGTTTACGGATGGAATCACCAACCCCATAACACTAGCGGCGAAGACCGTCCATAAAATGAATTATTGGTACAAAGTCATCGGTGATGCCGAAGAGTTTACCGTAGGTATTATGGCCGAAGATGGTACTACAAATATCGCCGAGGCTACTATCGAGGGTTTCTCAGGAGGCGGCTCCGACTGGCAACAGAAAGAGCTTACTTTCGAAACATCGGAAGAAGCGCTGACGACCGGGCGAATAAGCATGCAATTCACTGGCAAAGAAGGAGTAAATTGTGATATCATTATCGATAATATCGCTATTTTCGCTTTAGAATGAGCCATGAATCAAAAAAAATACCAAGAAACCCATATTGCCCTAAGCTGAGTCGGAGCTTGCTCCATGTGCCGGAAAAAACAAGAGTAGGACCAAGTGGATACGCACTTGGTCCTGAAAAAATACTATAGGGTATATAAATAAATGCGATGTAGAACAGTTCTTTGAATCTTTTACGGCGATGTCATGGTTGATAACTTTGATCGAGACGCGCTCAATACATACTTTAAAACTTATTATAGAATTATGAATACCAGACTCTTGATTGGGAACACAATGATTGTTCTGTTATCAATGATATGCCTAAGCTGCGGTTCGAAAGGTCAGGAAAAAGTGCCTACACCCCCATCATCGGCAACTCCAAAATTCGAAGCCAACTGGAGTTCCATCAAAAAGAACTACAAAGACCCAGAGTGGTTCAACGATGCCAAATTTGGGATTTTCATTCACTGGGGCGCCTATGCAGTACCGGCCTACCGTTCGGAGTGGTACCCTCGATGGATGTATATGGATACGGCAACCTTTTCCGCGGGTTTGGACCATGAGTCCGACGGGCCGAGTCCTGTCTATACTTATCATAAAGAGCGCTATGGCAACCAAAAAGATTTTGGTTATAAAGACTTTATTCCGGAATTCAAAGGAGAGAAGTTCGATGCCAATGCGTGGATTGACCTGTTCAAAAAAGCAGGAGCAAAATATGTTATTCCCGTAGCCGACCATCACGATGGTTTCGCGATGTACAAATCCAATACCACACGGTGGAACGCCTACGAAATGGGTCCAAAAAGGGACGTACTGGGAGAGCTTTTTGAAGTGGGCCGCCAAAAAGGCATGATTATGGGTACCTCTTCCCACTATGCCTTTAACTGGTCCTATTACAATAAAAAGAAGCACTTCGATACAATGGACCCTCAGTACGCTGATCTTTATGGAAGCAAGGGAAGTGATCTTAACGAACCCGTATCAGAAGAGTTCAAAGAAAAATGGTGGGCCAGGACCAAAGATGTCATTGACAATTATCAACCTGACATTTTATGGTTGGATTTTTACATCGACATCCCTGATTTTGCAGATTCGCGACTGAAACTGGCGGCCTATTATTACAATAAAGGTGTCGAATGGGATAAGGAAGTAGTACTTCAGGACAAAAATTTCAATCATGATGCTTTTCCGGAAGGGACGGTTATTTATGATTTGGAACGTGGTAAACTACCCGGTATACGGAAACTGCCCTGGCAGACGGATACTTCCATCGGTAAGAACTCATGGTGTTATGTTGGAAATTGGGAATCCAAAACCCCCAATACCTTGATCGATGACCTTATCGATATTGTCAGTAAAAACGGTAATCTATTACTGAATGTAGGTCCAAAAGCGGACGGCACCATTCCTGCCGATCAAGAGAATGTACTCTTAGAAATCGGTAAATGGCTAACAATCAATGGAGAGGCTATTTATGATACTGAGCCTTGGACTATTTTCGGGGAAGGGCCTACACAAGTGGCTACGGGGCATCATACCGAAAAGCAGAACGAAGAGTTAACAGCGGCCGATGTGCGTTTTACCCATAAGGAAGGCAAAGTATACATCATGGCCATGGATTTTAGCGATAATGGGCAGTATCATATCCAGTCCTTAGGAAGCAATAGTGAGTATTTGGACAAAAAAATCGAATCGGTAAGACCACTGTCCAAGCACAAGAACCTGACTTGGGAACAAAAGCCCGACGGGCTGCACATTCAGGTAGACACTTCCGGCAAGTACGCCTGCGTATTTGAAGTGACGCTGTAATAGGACTTCCGTAATTCCTCGATTCCATACGGGAAATCGGGAACAAGAAGGTATACGCATCTGAAGATAGATATGGAAACCTTCTCTTTCGCATAGATTTAGACTTTTTGTTGGGCACCGAGAATTTTGGCTTTTGTACCCTGATAAAGGCTTTTTTTTCTTGTATAACCAAAGCTACGGAACTTAAAAAAAAGACAAAATAAGGGTGCTAAATGTGAAATTTACGGGTAAAGAAAAAGTCTAAATCACTTCCATAAGTAAAAAGGAATTATCATGAGAAATATCATCGGTATCAAACGTTTTTTTTTCTGGATGGCCCTGTTATCCTGTCTTTCGGGGCATGCTCAGACCAAAGTTACCATTGACTACCGTATCCAACGGTTTTTAGGGAATGTCTCTGAGCTGGATAGAACCAAGTATTTCAACTACCATGGTCTGGGTAATGACGATGATTATAGGATTTTCAAATCAGATTTTGATGCCTCCGATGGAAGAGGTTTTTGGGCACCGTACTCCTTCGCAAAAAGTTCAACAGGTGAAATAGGCAAGTATCCAGCACCCAAAAGCGGAAGTTCCGAAATCAGAAAAGTAAACCGTTTTGTGGCCACCGAGCATCCACGTAATGTTGTTCGCTATAATTTGAGTAAGGAATCTGCTGCGGACTGGGCCGTTGAGTACTTTCTGAACTATACCGATGATAGCAATAGGCCCGAAATCTTCGAACCCATGAACGAACCTTTCGTACATGCCGATGATGACGTGTTTACTGCCGAACAACCTGACTCCGAAAAGATGAGAGAGCGTATGGCAGAATGGTTCGGAGCGATAGGTAAAAAAATACATGCTACTCCGGAGCTGGCCAATATGAAGGTAATCGGATATTCTTCTGCATGGCCATCCGTGGAGCTTTGGGACTTTGGCCACTGGGATACCCGCATGAAAATGTTCATGGATATAGCGGGCGAGGATATGGACGGTTTTGCCACACATCTCTATGACGGTGTCAATGTCACGGGGCAGAACAACAGGCGGTCAGGGAGTAACGCAGCGGCCATATTGGACCTGATAGAGAACTATAGTTATATTAAATGGAAAGAGGTCAAGCCACATGCCATCACCGAATATGGCGCCATAGAATCCGGTTATGACCCCGGTTTCAATCCTGCCAAGAGTATCCAGTCCGTTAAGTCCATCAACCACATGCTCTTCGACCTACTGGAGAGAGAGGACAGGATGATGATCTCCATTCCTTTTATCACGGGAAAGGCAATATGGCATATCAACGAGGCCAATGATTATCAATACTATACCCCCTCTTTATGGAGACCTACAAAGGTCACCCCTACCGCTGATCCCAATAAACCGAAAATAGAAGGTTGGCAATATACACCCCGCATCCATTTTTATCATCAATGGAAAGATGTAAAAGGCAAACGGGTCTTCGTCTACAGTCATCATCCCGATATACAGGCGCAGGCTTTTGTAGCCTCGAACCAATTGTACTTGGCACTGAGTAATCTCGATGATAACAATAAATCCCTGTCCCTGGACTTTGTGAACAGCTTGGACGGCCTACAATCCCTTCGGGTCAAAGCGCTGAAAGTATACGCACGTGAGGACCCTGTTTATACCGACGAGATCTCCACCTCAGCTCCCTCTACGGTAACACTTATCGGGGGTGAAACCGTCGTTATGGAGTACACTTTCGACAAGGATATCGATTTTAATAATCAAATACGTACCGCTAATTACTATACCGAAAACTATCTGGAAGATATACTTTCCAATCGTGAAATCCTGTATTCTTTTAAAGGTGTCGACATAGGGTCAAGTATTGCCAAATTGAAAATGAGCATCGGCAGGACCCATGACAGGTCCAAACGCCCCCTCATCAAAATCAATGGAACACCCATCCATGTTCCGGGAAACTGGAAGGGTTATGACCAAGCCAATCGCGATGAGTTCTTTGGTACCATTGATATCCCTTTCAGTGGAAAATTACTGAAAGAAGATAACACCGTCTCTATCACCTTTCCTGACCGCGGTGGCAAGATCAGCTCTTTGATACTATCAGTGGACAAGTTCGAAATGCCGGAACCCGACCTAGAGCTCATTGCAGAAGCGGTATTGGGAGTAGCAGAGGAGAAATCCATGGAGGTCACTGCTTTTCCGAACCCAAGTCGATCACAGATCAGCATTCAAAGCAAATATCAGATAAAGGACATCCTGCTTTTGGATACTATGGGGCGCAGCCTATGGCGAAAAGATAATGTTCGAGCCACTACTTTCACCATCAACATGGATAATCTGGTGCATGGAAAAGTGTACTTTATACAGCTAGGTACCACCAAGGGTTACTTTATGGAAAAAATAGTCCTTGAGTGATAGTAATGCTCTAGAGGCTCAAGTCAAAAATCCGGGAAGTTTTGAAACAGACCGATGCCTGCGCGTGAAGGTTTGCGTGAGTTGGTACGAGATGACCTTATGCAGGAGAAAACGTATAACTTTCAGATTCTCTTCGTTTTGCTAATTCTTAGAATGGCTCTATCCGTTATTTACGGTAGGTTTTCGGTCCATTTTTTCATGTCAGCGGCATACTCTTTGATACTTGCTTCTTCTGTCCGCCCTATAACGTCATCGAAAAAAGGGATTCCATCTTTGCCCAACATACGGGCCGTAAATCCCAAAATCCTATTGTTCAGTAGTACATCATTAGGGTTGTCCCTCAAAAAAAACCATTACTACTGGCTTCAGCCAAGTAAACTCCTAATTGTCGGCCGCTTCTTCCATAAGGAACAACAATAGTTCGATATGTTGGGAAAGGGTCGTTTTCAGCCATGTTTTCAATAACCACTTTACCTGATCGGTGGAAGGTGTTTCTACTCCTAGGTTCAGGAGTTCATCATGGAACAGCATCAGCTCGAAGCCATTGAACCCAGATCATACATTGAAAAATCTACTGCGGATATAAATAGCTGCAAATCAGTCGTTGCACTAAGTTTTTTAGATTCACCATAGCAGTGCTATGCTAAATCCAATAAAACTCTCTGATTTATACAAACTTAGCTTTCAAATATCGCATATCTTCCTGTTCATTTTGCTTCACTCTGCGTTGACAATCCTCGGGATAGCGCTGCTATTCCTGCGGTTCTCGTCTTGATTGAAACAAAATGACCAGCGGAATCTTATACGACATTTAAAACCTAAATTTGTATTATGGATATGTAATCCCTCGTGACGAAGTTCCAACGCATGATCCGGGATAAACCGAATCCAAAACTTTATAACAAAAAGGGCCGTATCACAAAATGATACGGCCCTTCTTCATTGTTTTTGTCCATCTGTAAGTTCAACTATTGAACCTGTAGGATGTCTTTTCTATTATTCTTCGTCGCTACTTTTCTCAGATCCCGATTCCCCTCTACCCACATGCGTGGTCTTTCTCTTTCCTTCAAACCTACGGATGTACTGATAATCATAGCTCATGTACTGGTGCGTCATTCCCCAACCGAAAATATCGAAAGGTTCACCGGTATTCAACTCTCTGTTCAGGCCAATGGCATGAGGAGCACCTGGAATAGAGGCCACGATTTCAAAATTGATTCCATCAGGAGATAGCTGAACCGTATTCTTCTCAGGACCATCTGTGGTAATCAGGGCACCGATACCCCCGTCTTGCTTCCATACACAGATTTCGTGTCCACTATTGGAAATAGGATTGTAAGGAGATTTCACATAGGGCCCTTTGGGGTTATCAGCGATAGCTACCCCATGTCTGATCTGTCTTCCTCCGAAGGTAACTTCCTCTCCCATCTGTTCGCCTTTATAGTAAAGGTAAAATTTACCATTATAGGGAATAATACAAGGGTCATGAACTTTGTGACTATCGAAGTCTCCTTTTTTCTCTACCATGAAACGGTTCTGCTCAGTACCTTTCCACACACCATTGTCCGCAGGACTCAATATAGGTGCTTCACTTTTGGTCCAAGGTCCACGAGGAGAATCGGACCAAGCCAATCCTACTTGGTTTTTCACTCTGACATTATAAGGACCGCTTACCGTCTGATAAACCAAATAGTACATACCATCATGAACCATAATCTCGGTAGTAAATACGGAGCGGTCGTCATAAGCTCCTTTTTCACCCCTACCTACGGCCATACCTTCCTCTTTCCAAGTCCACCCATCTTCGGAGGTAGCGTACCAAATATCACATCTGTCCCAAGGAAACACCTTATCGTTTTCGATGTCACCTGCAAAACCGTCCGTTTTGCCCACGCTTTTACTATACCATACAAAGTATTTGCCATCGACCTTGATCAGTGCGCTAGGGTCACGTCTGACCACCCCTTCTTCATAGGCCAAATCTCCTTTCAGATCGTGTACCTGAAATTCACCGAACCACTTGTTACTCAGTTTGGGCCATTTCAAAGCTCTTTTAGAGGCTGCACTTAAATGATCTTTATTTGTAATACCGAAAAAATCCAGCTCCTCTTGCATTGGATTAAGTCCCTCTTCTTGACTGACAGTCTGAGTTTCGGTAGGAGTTGTCTCTTTTTCAGCCGGCTTTTGACAAGCGGTAAAAGCGAAAAAACAGAAGACCAGTATTTGTGTTAGTTTTAATTTCATCTTTATGTAGTGTTTATCTATAGTGAATTTCCAATAGCAACGATAATTACTCCTCCAATCATGCAGGCCAGTCCTACGAACAGAAATGATTTGGGCCTAGAGGTAGCTTCTTTCCACTCTCCGGCGATCAACCCACTGACAATAGCGGTCGCTACACTCATGGTATTGAATATAGCGTATCCCACTGTGTTTCCCGAATCTCCAAGTTTGAAAGCGGCAAAAGCAAAAAGGATAGAGGCTGCAAAGTTGAGTACGGCCATGGTACTTGTCAGACCGATGTTTTTACCAAGAGCAGGGGTTTTGAACTTCGACCATAGGCCTTTAGTAGACAGTTGATAAATAAAATAAGGGATAACAAATATGCCTCCTGCTACATAAATAATAAACATGACTCCTACCGAGGTAACCCAAGAAGGGTTGCCGGCAGCTAGTGAGGCTTCATGAATAACGGGCCTTCCCACAGTGTTGGCAAAGCTGAATCCTGTGGCCAAAAGTCCCCCAATGACCGCTATCAAAATACCGGCACTCATAGAACCTTTAGCGGTGGCATCCGCAGTATCTTCTTTCTCATCCTGTTGTCTTAGCATACCCGCTCTGCCATTGGCAATAACTCCTATCATAACGACCGCTATACCCGCCAGAATAGTCAAGAACTGATTGGTCGGTGGTAGGCCGTCTATCATAAAAGGAAGTAGAGAACCGACCAGTATGACCGTTCCAATGAACAGGGAGAACCCCAGAGAAAGTCCGATATGGTTGATTGCTTTCCCCCACATCATCACTCCGATACCCCAAAGAAATCCGGCCAGCCCCATTTTGAGCAATACGTCACTAGGTATAGAAGATAAAATACCTCCAAAATCATTGATTAATAAAGATGCCGCTATCAAGGGAACAATGAACATGTTTATAGTGAACATCATTCCCCATGCGTTCTCAAATTCAAAATCTTTAGTGAATTTTTCGGGTAGGGCATAAACCCCAAGGGTGATTCCTGCTGCAATCGCCCATATCATTCCTTCTATCATCTGGTCTAGGTTAGTGGATTAAACAAATTTAAATATAGTCCGGCTCTTGAATGCTTCCTCTGCCTTGGTCGTGGACTTTGGCGACTGAGGAATATTGGGGCCGTTGGGATAGCGGTGTGTTTCACAACAAAAAGCTCTGAACTTTCCGTATGGAAGACCATTTTCCCTTTTGAGTTCATCTGAGGTATATTTTCCCGTATATAAAAGCATACAAGGTTCTGTAGAACTTACTTTTAGCGTGAGTTCCGAATCACTATCGGAAACGCTTGCTACAGGTTGTAGTTTGAAATCAGGATTATCGAACACATAAAAATGTTCGAAACCATCTTTTATTTCTTGGTGAACATCACCGATTCGTTTTGGTTCGCGTAGATCATCAGGTGCTCCGTCGAGTTGAAGTATTTCTCCCGTAGCGGCCCCCGTATCATCAAGTGCCAAACGCTTGTTGGTATGCACCTGAGCCTGATGACCTTCTACGCTATCTTTGAAACCTGACAGGTTGAAGTAGGTATGATTGGTCAAGGATAATGGTGTCTCCTTATCTGTCGTGGCATCGTAGTCTATGACAATCTCATTCTCATCCGTCAACGAGAACGTTACCTTTATCTGTACATTGCCAGGAAAGCCTTCTTCCATATCATTCGATACATAGGTCATTTCCACTTGGGCATTTTCACTGTCTTCTACGACAGTTGCCGACCAAATGCGCTTATCAAATCCTTGGCCTCCTCCATGAAGGTTATTATTACCGGCGTTGGCAGTGAGGTCATACTTTTCTCCATTCAAAGTGAACCCGGCATCCTTTATCTGTGATGAATATCTTCCTACGGTACACCCAAAATAAGGTGAATTACCTTTGTATTCTTCGGACAGATACCCTTGAAACGTATCGAACCCACAAGCTACTTGCTTCGTGGTATCTCCATTAGGTACTTCTATGGAAGTGATGGTGGCTCCATAGGTCATGATCTTAACGGTCATACCCTTGGTATTGGTCAGGGTGTAGAGATCAACATTCTGTTGTTCCCATTGACCGAATGTTTCTTTTTCGACTTTCATAAGCTGGGCTTTTCTACTTAAGTGTGGAGTTCAAATTCTTTTAATTTTTCCCAATCGAATTCTACACCGATGCCAGGGGTATCGGGAGCTACTGCTCTATGATCTTTGACGACCAAGGGGCGGTGGGTATACTCGTCTATGGGGAAGCTATGTACTTCCAACCAACCTGAGTTCTCTTGAGAAGAGACCAAACTGACGTGTAGTTCCTGCATACCGTGAGAACATACGGGTATATTATTCTGCTTTGCCAGCTGAGCTGCTTTTAACCAACCACTGACTCCTCCACAATTGGAAGCATCGGGCTGAACATAAGATAATTTGGATTGTTCAAAGGCATAGCCAAATTCATGGATAGTATGCAAGTTCTCTCCCATGGCCAAGGGGACTCCCGTGGCATCGGCTATCTTGGCATATCCTTGATAATCGTCCGGTATGGTCGGTTCTTCGAACCATAGGATATCATACTGCTTGAAGGCATTGGCTGCTTTGATGGCCTTTTCGACGCTCATGGAATAGTTGGCATCGACCATAAAAGTAATGTCGGGGCCGATGAACTCTCTTACAGCTTTGATTCTTTCGAGGTCTTCGTCCAGGTTTTCTCGGCCGATTTTGATTTTTACGGCACTGAAGCCATTGTCCAGATAGCCTTGAATATTGGACAGTAGTTTTTCTAAAGGGAAAGTAAGGTCTATCCCTCCACAGTAGGCTTTACAGGTATTATCTTTCCCTCCGGCCATCTTCCATAGAGGTGCATTTTCACGTTTCCCTTTCAAATCCCATAGGGCTATATCCACTGCTGAAATCGCAAAAGAGGCGATACCTCCTCTACCTACATAGTGGATATGCCACTCCATTTGATCATAGAGTTTTTCGATGTCGGTGCCCTCTTCTCCGACTAGCATGGGGGCCAGGTCATGTTCGACCATTGCAAATATGGCATGGCCTCCTTTTCCTCCGGTATAGGTATATCCGGTGCCCTGACTTCCATTTTCCAATTCTATGGTAACGGTGACCAACTCAAAATGAGTGTGGTCACCGTGTTTTGCATCACTTAGGACTTCTGCAAGTGGTATGTGAAATAGGCGGGGTTTTACTGATACTATTTTCATCTCAACCGCACTTATTTATAATTGACATAAAAGGTTTTCTTTTCCAGGTATTGTTCAAATCCATACTTGCCATCTTCTCCTCCCGAGCCACTGAGCTTATACCCGTTGTGGAATCCTTGATGCTGCTCTCCATGTCCTCTGTTGACATAGATCTCGCCAAACTCCAGTTCGTCGTTACACCTAAGGATTGTTCTCATGTCCTTGGTAAATATCATGGCTGCCAGACCGTACTCACAATCATTGGCATAACCGATAACCTGATCGAAATCGTTGAATTTGATAACGGGTAGTATAGGACCGAAAGACTCTTCATGAACGATAGTCATCTCTTGAGTAACATCGGTAAGGACGGTAGGCTCGAACCAATACCCTTTTTCGAACTGCTTCCCGTCGGGACGCTTTCCGCCATAGGCTACAGTAGCGCCTTCTTCAATACTTTTCGATACTAAATGTTCCATATTACCGATTTCGGAGCTGTTCACCTTAGGTCCCATTTCCGTACTTGGGTCCATAGGATCACCTACCTTGAAGGCTTTCACTTTCTCCATGAATTTCTCCATAAAGGCATCATAGATGTTTTCATGGAGGTAAAGACGCTCATTACAGGTACATACTTGGCCACAGTTATCAAACCTGGAATGGAATGCTCCCTCTACCGCTTGGTCCAGATCGGCATCTTCAAATACGATGCAAGGAGCTTTACCGCCCAATTCCAATTGTACATGAGATAGGTGATTTGCTGCCGTTTTGAATATCTGCTGTCCGGCCGGGGTACTTCCCGTCATGGTGACCATTCTTGTAATGGGGCTATCCACGAGCGCATTACCAAGAACGCGTCCCTTGCCCGTCACTATGTTGAGCACTCCTTTGGGTATACCTACTTTGTTGGCCAGTTCTGCCAGCTCCAAGGTGGCCAGTGGGGTCTCCTGTGTTGGCTTGACAATAATGGTATTACCGGCTACTAGCGCAGGACCGATTTTCCGACCGGCCAGTGCCAGAGGAAAGTTCCATGCGGTAATAGCTACGACTACTCCTCTGGGAATTTTATGAATCATGATATGCTCTTCCGGATTATCGGAAGGAACAATGTCTCCTTCGATTTGTCGAGCCCAGTCACAGGCATAATCAATAAAACTGGCGGTAACATCTACTTCTATCTCTGCGAGAGAGATGATTTTCCCCTGTTCTTTGACCAGTAGTTCTGCCAATCGCTTTTTATTGGCCCTGATTTCATCGGCAAACTTACGCATCAGTTCTGCCCTTTGCCTTGCAGGTATTTTTTTCCACTCTTTGAAGGCTGTTGAAGCAGCCTCCAATGCCTTTTGGGCATCGGGTTCTTCCCCCATCTGTACGGAACCGACCACCTCTTCGGTAGAAGGACTCAGTATATCTTCTGACTTCCCGGAAGAAGCTTTGACCCACTCACCATTGATGAAGAGGTCGTATGATTTATGTGTTGACATGGTTATTCGCTATTTTGTAATTAAGGAATCATAAATTATCGGCCCATCCAGCCACCGTCTACCAATGTAATGGCACCGTGCATGTAAGAAGCGGCCTCTGAACTTAGAAATACGGCCGGCCCGGCAAAATCTTCAGGCTGCCCCCATCTTTCCGCTGGGATTCTTGCCAAAATGGAGTTGGCCCTTTCCGGGTTGTTGCGCAGTGCTTCAGTATTATCTGTACTGATATACCCTGGGGCGATGGCGTTTACATTGACTCCTTTGGATGCCCACTCATTGGCAAAAGCCATGGTCATCTGTCCTATGGCACCTTTACTGGCTGCATAACCGGGAACGGTAATACCGCCTTGGAAGGTCAATAATGATGCTGTGAAAATGACCTTACCCGAACCACGCTCTACCATATCTTTCCCAAATTCTCTGGTCAGGATAAACTGTGAGTTCTGGTTGACTTCGATAACCTTATCCCACATATCATCGGGATGTTCTGCGGCAGGTTTTCTGAGTATAGTTCCTGCATTATTGATCAATATATCCACCTGAGGGTGGTTACTCTTCACTTCTTTGATGAATTCGTACAAAGCGTTTCTATCGGAAAAGTCACAAGCATATCCTGTGAACTTCTTGCCTAGAGCCTCGACTTCCTTACCTACTTCACTACCTTCTTTCTCTAAGGTGGCACTCACTCCAATAATATCCGCACCAGCATCTGCCAAACCGACGGCGATTGCTTTACCTATACCTCTTTTACAACCAGTGACCAGTGCTACTTTTCCGGTCAATTTAAATTTATCTAAGATACTCATTATACTAATTTTCTATTTTTGGCAATCGATCAAATATTTCATCCCTGCCGGGTTATTATCTATTTCTTCAAAAATCTTTTGGATATTCTCTAGAGAATCCACTTTGGTTACCAAAGTATCAAAGGGTATAGCTCCCGAAGAAGCAATGCGTATCGCTTCTTCATAATCTTCTTCTTGATAGAGCCTTGCTCCCAACAATTCTATTTCTGACCAGAAAAATTTGAAGAGGTCTACTTTTTTCTGCTCACCACCATGAATGGCGACCATTACGATCCTACCTCTGACATTGACCACATCGGTCATGGTCTGTACACCTGCCTGCGAACCGGAGACTTCAAAAGCGCAATCGATCATCGCACCATTGGTCAATCCTTCTATTTTCTCCATGAGGTTGTCCTTGATGGGGTTTATGGTCTCAAACCCGAGGTCAGCCAACATTTCCAAGCGTGTTTCATTCACTTCTGAGATGATGACCTTTGCCCCTTTTTCACGAAGTACAAAAGCAATCAATGTACCGATAGGTCCCCCTCCGATGACCAAACAGTGCTCATCTTTGGTTACTCTACCGATTTTGACATCATGACAGGCTACCGCTAGTGGCTCTATGAATGCTCCATGCTTCAGGGATAGCTCTTCGGGAAGTTTGTGGAGTGTATAATCAGGAACGGTCCAGCTGTTCTGAAAGGCTCCTTGTTCGTCGATACCGATAAATTTCAAGTTTTTTCCTACATGTGGAAAACCTTTGTCGAAAGGGTGGGGTTCTCCGAACTTAAGCGGTCTTACGGCCACTTTATCGCCTACTTTCACATTGGTTACGCCTTCACCCAGTTCCGCTACGGTAGCTGATGCTTCGTGACCTACGGTCTGGGGTGGGCCTACGCGCTGGTCCATAACACCATGATAGATATGTACATCCGTACCACAAACACCACAAAATGCTACGTCAAGCCTAACTTCTCCGACTCCAGGGCTGATTGACTTGCCTTCGCCGAGAATAAATTGTCCTTTTTCTTTATAAAATGCCGCTTTCATTTCAACACTTCCGGTTTAATTGGTTTTATTTAAATTAAGTATTCCAGTTATTCAATTACTTTACTACGTTGATTTTCAACTCTGAAGCTGTCATTCCTTCAGAGGATACCTTTATGTTGACAACGGCTTCCTTGTTCAAGGCCTGTACAATCAATAAAGCTCTGCCATCGCTCGTTTTGAGACTCGAACGCTGGTGAGGTTGCAGGTTATCCGGGGCACCATTATCTACTCCCAGTACCTTTAACCCGTCGCCTACTTCAAATTGTATGACCTTGTCATCGGTTCTCACCGGAAAACCGTCTTTGTCCACCAGCTCGACCCTGATATGTGCTACATCATATTGATTTGCTTGTAGCTCTTTATCGTCTACGGTAATGGCAAATGTAGCTGGCGCTGTTGAGGTATTGATTTCTTTTTCGAACACTTTACCATTTTTCTTCCCTACCGCTTTCAGTTTACCTTCTTCATAAGGAACTCCCCATTTGAAGATGTGGTCCTCGAACTCTGTGAGTTTTCTTTCACCCAAAGATTTATCGTTCAAAAAGAGTTCTATAACATCACAGTTAGAATATATTTCCACCATGACCATTTGCTTGGGTTCGTAGTTCCAATGTTCATTGACATCCTGCCATACCCAAAGGGCCTCTTTCCAAGCTCCTGGGTCCTTCTCTATGGCTTGTCCTGTAGACTTATCTACTGTAAAAGTTGATTTTTCTTCTGTCTGCGTAGCAATATGCATCATGGGCGCTTCTGTCCAGAGCGATTGCATCATATAATAGGATCCGTTTTTGAAACCGGCTACATCCAGCAAACCTGATGGGGTGGCCTTACGAGCTCCGGCACCGTGGGACTCTCCAAGGTAATCGTAACCCGTCCAAATGAACATTCCCGAGATATGGGGTCTTTCGATAACACTCTTCCATTCGTGCCATTGGCCCAAATTCTCCGTACCCATGATGGGCTTATCGGGATAAAGTTCATGTCCATAGTCATACAATACACGTCTATAGCTGTAGCCTACGACATCAAGTGCATCGGTATAGCCTGTCACATGACTGGCAGAGGGTAAAATACAATTTGCCGTCACTACACGGGTAGTGTCCATTGATTTCGTCCATTTCGCAAGCTTATTGGCAGTTTTGGCCAATTCATATTCTCGGGGAGGATACTCGGTCAGTCTTTCTTTTATCTGTTCTGGAGTAAGTGGTGGAAGTTCCCAGAAATAATTGCCCTGCCAGTTCATATTGAAGTACCCGGTAATATTTCTATATCTTGGGTGGTAGGTCCATTCGATTTCATTACCAATACTCCACTGAAATATAGAGGGATGGTTGCGATGTGCTTTTATGACAGTCTTCAGATCGCTTTCGGCCAATTCCTGAAAATGCTCTACGTACCCTCTTGAAACATAATCGTCATGCCGTTCTTCTTGGTTCAATCGTTTGTCTTTCGAATAGTCCCACTCATCAAAAAACTCATCTTGAACGAGAAATCCCATTTCGTCACATAGGTCCAATAGATTCTTGGCAGCAGGGTTATGCGCTATACGTATAGCATTGATACCTCCCTCTCTAAGTTGCGTCAGTCGATGACGCCATACACCATCAGGAACAGCTGCTCCCACTAGGCCGGCATCATGATGAAGGCATACCCCCTTTATCTTCATGTTCTCTTCGTTCAAGAAAAAACCTTTGTCTGCATCGAACCTTACGCTTCTGATACCTAGGTTGAACTCGTAAGCGTCTACAAGAGCATCGTTTTGAACAATGTTCACCTTAGCTTTATAAAGATGGGGATTATCGAGACTCCACAGCAGAGGTGATGCTACCGTTAGTTCCGACACTAATATAGATTCTTCATTAGGAGCAATAGAAGCATCACTTTCTTTTGTAACGGCTACCTTACCGTCTTTGTCGATCAATTCGATTTTCAAACGGAAATCCTGTTTCTCTTTATACTCATTACGAACTTGTGTCTGGATGACTACCTCGGCAGACTCATTACTGACCTTGGGTGTCGTTGCAAAAACTCCCCATACAGGAATAAACAGGTTTTTTGTCGTTATGAGTTCTACGTCTCTATAAATACCCGAGCCGGTATACCACCGACTATCGATGTAACGGCTGCGGTCTACTTTTACTGCCAGAACATTGGGCTTGCCATCTTTGTTAAGATAATCTGTGATATCATAATAAAACGGTGAGTACCCATAAGGATGAGCCCCCAGGCGTTGACCATTGATCCATGTCTCGGAATTATTATAGACCCCATCAAAGAGAATGAAAGCCCTTTCATCCGAGGCAGCAGAATGTTCAAAAGTTTTTCTATACCAGCCTATCCCCCCTGGGAGGTACCCCGTGGCACCATCATACTTAGCGGTATCATAATCCATCCCAATGGACCAGTCGTGGGGGAGCCTTACATCTTCCCAAGATTTATCATCCATAGATACCTCAAAACCTTGGATGGGAGTAGCGTCTTTTTCTAAAATGAATTTCCAACCAAAATTAAAATCGGAGGTTCTGGAAATGGGTATTTTTTCTACTGGTTCGGTTGTTTTGCAGTGCGGAAAAATTACCAGCATGGTAAGTAAACCAATCGCAAAAAAAAATTTTTTCAATAAGTCCTGCATTAGCGTTAAATGAAATTTTAAATTTTCAGTTTTTCATAATATTTGATTCGAATATGTAGACTCAAAGATAAGGCAACAATATGTATAACTAGACAAAATATGGACAAGTCCATATTTTGTCTCAAAAGCCCCCCTTCTCTTATCTACTTGGGTAAAAAAAACCAATAGGAGATAAACTGTCCTATTTGATAAATCGCAATGCGATAATATCCGTACCCTTTTCTATTTTCAATAAGTACATACCTGACGATAATGCCTCCAAATTCAAAGCCTCTGAGCCTTGCATGGAACCCACTTTAACGACATTACCCAAGAGGTTCACAATGGCATATTCGTGCAGTACATTTTTCAGACCGAATATACGCAATTCATTTTCTACAGGATTGGGATATAGGTATACCTTCTCCTTACTGATTTCATCTTCCACACCCGTCACTACATCAACCACATCTACAAAAGTCTCGCATGAAAACGTAGTTTCCCTAAAATCCGAATCCGTTGGCCGAATATAGGCAATAACCCTTACATTTTTATCATCGACACCGAGTTGTGTGTTCATGAATACCTCGGCATTGATAACACCTTCGCCGACGGGCAGATTAATAATGGCGCTTCCCTGCCAAACGGCCAGATCTTTTCTGATATCCACTACCAATGTACGATTTTCTCCAGCAACATAAGGAATATCGAACTTGTAAGTAGTAGGTGAAAAGACCAGGACATTCTGGGGTAGTGCTGTACAATCCAAAGAATCTCTTATCGTAGTACGAACTTTGACCAAAGTTGAAGCAGACAAAGAGGGGTCTTCGGAAGAGGTTGCCATAATCATCACGTCACCTTCGGCCAGACCTTTGACCAATCCGTAAATACCGACACTGGCGATACTTTCATCCGCAGAGGTCCATTCTACGCTTTGATTACCTGCTGTCAAGGGCAAAATAGTTTCGGTCAATTGTACTTGTCCGCCTACGAGTATAGTGGCACTTGCCGGATTGGATTCGACTCCCGTAACCGCAGGGCCAGGACTACGCTCGGGCATGGAACTGTAGTGGTAAACGCGCATGGCCATACTGCTTACATGTCCTCCATCATCAGAAAACTGTAGGCTGACTTCGTTATCCCCATCCTCTAGCACATCAAAAGGTACGGGCACCTCGATAACCCCGAAAAAACTATCTCTTTCAGCTTGATCATCTCCTTTGAAATTCGCAGGAACAAAAACTTCGGTACCATTGACGAATAATCTTGGTCGAGTGGACATGCTGTGGCCTCGGCCAAGTCCCATTCTGAAAACAGCTTCTCCATGAGTGGCTTTACTGATACCTGAAAAAGTAAAATCGACACTTTCTGTAGAACCGATTTCCTGTAGATAAGTACTGGCGTAATATTTCGTTTCGTCTTTGGTCTCATCGATAGTGATGGGAGCATCAAAAGTATACTCTAAAATCATGGTCGCTTCTGAACCGAGGGTGAGTGTACCGGGTTCGGAGGTAAAAGATTCTTCATCCAATACAGGTATGCCATCATTGCCATACATGTGTTTTACACGTACACTACTAAGTGCAGTAGTGTAATTATCGGAAATATTGATTTTCACTTCTTGCTCTTCGAAGTAGAGGTTGTTCAGAATAACATATACTTTGTTTCCATCGATGTAGGCATCGGTCTGAATATCGGGATCAAGAGTATAGCTATCTACACGTGTTCCTTTGACATCCGACCATAACTCGTAGATCTTGACCATTTCGGTATATACCCAATCATCACCCGTCTCACCTTCTCCTTCAGAGGCATTGCGCATCAGTCTCCAGTTGTAAGCGACACCAGTGTTCGGGTCGCGACCCCATTCGGCCTTCAAAACGATAAAGGGGATGGCTTTCAATATCATATCGGGACGGTCCATAAATGACATCATCAAACCACTCAATGACTTCAAAAACAACCAGTCTCTTTCGGGGGTCCAAGGGTCTTCGGCAAAATCCTGCATCTGAGCCCCATACTCGGAAATAAGTAGGGGCTTGGGTTCTCCCAGTTTTAGCGTGCTATACTGCTCAAGCATGTCCATGGTTGCCTCTACATTGCTCCCTTTTCTGTACAATTGCTTGCCTCCAAAGATAGAGGGCCAGTCATACAAATGAAGTGCCCAGAAATCCATATTTTCTCCGGATACATCGATGAAGTTTTTCCATCGCTTGTCCCAACGGTCAAAGTTGTCCTTTTCAAAATCAGGAAAAGCCGTACAGTAACCACCGATAGGAATGTCGTCTCCCAGTATAGAACGAATACCGGTAGCAGCTCCATTATGAAACTGAAAAATCTCATCAATAATAGTCTGTGGGTCACTCGGGGCCGGGTTGACTCTAGTCACCAAGTCATAAATCGGTTCGTTGATAACTTCTATCCATTTAGGGGCCGGTTGCGCATCGTCAGCAAAAGACTCTTGAATGAATCGTCCCATATACTCCCCTGTAGCGAAACCAAAAGGACTCGTACCCGTGTCTTCTTGTGAAAAGGCCCAACCCCTTGCCGTATTTTTTCCATCGGGGTAATAAGGATGGATCTGGGCCGCCACTACTAAATCGTTTCTATCTTTGTAGGCATTGATAGAAGCTCTGTTTCTGTAAAAGTTCTTGAGTTGATTTCCGTATCTCACTATATCAGCGGGGTCAGCAAAACCCGGACGTGTAGGATCTTCATCAATCTCGCCGAACTGGATGGCCCCGGAAAGCGAACCGGTGTTCCTACCCAAGTATACATCCAATCGGTTGAGAAAATCATCCCTTAAATCACCGACAGCATTGGTTCCCATAGTCCAATCGGGTTCGGTTTCGTCAGAATGGATGGTAATGAACTTACTCCTATCAAAACTGTCTATTCCTCCTACACTATGTTTATGATTGACGTTGACATCAATCTCTATGGATTGAGCTATCGCCGGTATCATGGATAAGTTCGATAGGCTCACCGTCACTACTATCAAGGTCAATGTCTTTAGCCAATTCATTGTTCTTCTCATTTTGATTAATGTATTACTATTTTAATTGTCGTGTTTCCTATAGTAAGGAAATAGAGGCCGGCACCGGGCCTACTTCCCAAGTCGATGATGTACTCCTTACTGTCCCATTGGTATTGGTATTTAATATCAAACCCCTTACCCTGTAGACTGAACAGGCGAATGGTTTCGCCCTCTTCGTATCCTTTGACCTGTATGCGATTACCTTTCTCTACTGGATTAGGATATACTTCTACAGAAGCAAGAGGTTCTTCTATGTCCGGTGTGAAATTAAGGTTTTCATGGAATAGGACAAGGGCTTTTGCAAAAGCATCTATACCTACTTTCTCACCGATGATCCTACCGGGTATATCATCTGCCGGAGGGTGAATCCCTCCCCATATACGGGATAAACTGCACTGATCGGCAGCATCACGATAAGTCGCCCATTGCAATGTCACATCTACACTGGGACCCTTTTCAAAAACCAGAAAGGCATCTTTGGGAGCTGTAAACTCTCCTAGGCCTCCAGGGAAAAATTCGCTGCCCGTTAATAGCGTAAGTACCTCTGCTGCTGCACGGGAAAAAGTAGAATGACCCGAGACATAGCCGGCGAAGGGTGGTGTGACAAAAGAAGGCCGCTGGTAGGGCCACCAGTTTTCAGCCAATATCCAGTCGACTTTTGGGCGGTTATCCGAATTGAGCTCACTATGTCCTATCCAAGTTCTTACCTTGATTTTCCCTAGATGTTCTTTATCAGTACCTGCAAGTAGGTCTCCTTCTTGCACCAGTTCTATATAATCATCGATAAGAGGTATGCCATTAGGATTATAACTAGCGAGCCCTGGGGCGGTACTCTGTCCTTTTCCTGCCATGTAACGAATAGCAGAAATGGGACGAATGTAGTCGTACCAGCCTTTGATGCTCCATGCTGCTATAGCGGCATCATGCACTGCCCCCCCCAACATAAAATAGCTTTTGATGTCCCATTCCAGAATTGTTTTTGGCTCACTTTTACCATTGATCCGCCGAACGAGTTCGGGCCGGTCGTTCACATAGTTCAAAATAGTGAACCAATGTCCCGGTGGCGTTTCCGAATCGGGGCCATCAGCCCAGAACTCAGCCAGAACACGGGTATAATCACCTCTGGGTACTAGTTGTTCTTCATAAGGATTACCTGTAATAGGGTTGATGGTCCACCCCTTACTCTTATCTCCTCCTTCTTCCAGTGCATAGAAGTTAGGGTATTCTTCCCATGAACGGGGAAAGTCTTCCTTTTGGATATTACCGATACTGTTCGGAGAAATATCCCAGAGTACACCGTCTTTGGGGTCTAAGTGAGAACCCCACACCGAAACCAATGAAAATCCCCATTTATAAAATTCGTCCGTTGCTGATGGAGTACCAAAGGAAAGTTGCGGAGGAACCCCAGGATCATGGAAAACACGATAGCTATGACCGTTTCGGGGCTTAAGCGTACTTTCTTTTGGATTCAGCGCAAATCCTTTTACACTCCCCCACTCCGCACCTAAAAATGCTGGGGTCTCGGCCCCAATGACATTACCACTTTGGTCGATGAACTCGGCCAGTTTCAATGGTTGCCAACGATTGGGGTCCTCACATACAGGGTTTCCCGGTAAATTCGGCACCAGTGGAGAGTTGGCCGGCACATAAAACCGGTTAGTATAATCCTCATTTTCGCTTGAGCCATCGGTAAGACCATAATCCATGATCTGTTGCGCTACATAACTACCCATCTGATTACTTTCTCCAGAGCTGTAGTCAGTCCCGTTTTTACTAATGGAGAACCCTAGTTCTCGCATCAATTCAAAAACATAGAATTCCGTCAGCCTTCTGCCCGGCGATGCTGCAAAACGAGAACGTATCAATCGGAACATACCATAACTGATGGCTTCTTCCAGTTCAAGTTGAAGTTCTTCGGGTTCCTTTTCTCCTATAGCCGATTTTAGTCCTTCTAGATCAGGGTATTCCAAAAAGGGCTCCCCTTTACCTGAATAAAGTGCGAATAGATCGTACATCAACAGACTAGTATGAAATAGATTGCGTGCATGTACCGTTGGTCGGGCATAATCCCGACGTATGGCATCCAATAAGGTCTCGTTCCATAGCCGTGCCAAGGAATGTTTTTCGCTTCGGAGTTCGGAAAGAATGTCTACCTTCTTGGAGATTTCCTCACTAAAGCACACTCCTATCTCACGAACGGAAATGGTTCTGGAAAAACCTAGACCCCATTGTACTTCAACAGTAGCACTGCCATGTCCGGATACAATATGACCTCCTGACACAGTCCACTTAGCGCTATTTCCCTCTTTTATAGGAAAGCTATATTTTTCGACTTTAAGTAATCCCGATTGTTCGGGGCCGTTGATATCCCCATTTGTTTCCAAATAGGTGCAGGACCCATCATCCACAGTGGCCAGTGGATTATAGCTACAGGAGCTAGGGTCGGTACAGCCGGCAATCTTCTCGCTGGTCAAGGTTTTCAGAATATACCCTTCTCCCTCTTTCGCTTTGATAATCCGGTCGACGGGAAGGTCAGTATAGGTTTCCTGTATTCCTCTGGGCCAAGTAATGACCAGTTTTTTGAGCATTGTCTCGTTTCCCAAACCAAAAATAGTGGGCTGCATGCTTTGGGTCTTGAAGCCAACACCTGTATAGTAAGCTTGCTGTTGCTTCCCACCCTGAGTTTCTATAAGAATATGGGTGCCGATGGCACTGCGATTGGAAACAGTACCTTCCAGATCTATCTTTACCCAATGCGCATTTTCAGGGTTATTGTCCGCCGTTTGGTTTTCCAAAAAAAAGGGAGTTCCCTGTATCTGCGTCACCAGCACATCGATATCGCCATCATGATCATAGTCGAACTGCTCGAAACACATGCTATTGGACAGTTCGGCAAAGCCACTCTCCTCTGATCGGTCGGAAAAGGAAAGCTTACCTTCACTCAAATCATTCTGCAAATAGAAATTCTTGAACGACTTTGAATAGCCATTGATTACGGTAATGTCAAGGTCTCCGTCCAAATCCATATCTCCGAACCGGGTCTGCCAGGACCAGTCTGTAGAATCGATATCCAAGGCTTCGGCTTCATTGGAAAAATCCTTTCCTCGATTTATCCAAAGATTATTTTTATTGATATCCGAGATGAAAATATCCAAGAGACCGTCATTGTTCACATCGCCATAGGCAGTGCCCATGTGATTCTCGGAGCTATTGGCCAAGAGGTTGTAGGCTGCTGTACTATCACTAAAGTTTCCATTATGGTTGATGAGCAGTGTGTTCTCATCAAAATCATTGACCACGAAGAGGTCTATCCACTGATCGTCATTTACATCGATAGGGAGCATCATCCATGTGTGTTCCCTATTATTGATTTTGATTTTTTCGGAGTCATCGGCGAAGGTGCCGTCTCCATTATTGGTGTATAACTTGTTATCAGTACATAGCCCCCATACGGAGACAGTCAGGTCAAGGAGACCGTCGTTATTATAGTCAATCCAGGCAGCACTGGAGAAGTAGCAGCCATCTTTATTGTCGAGGCCTGCTATTTCGGTGATATCGCTAAAGGTACCGTCTCCATTATTGCGGTAAAATTTATTGTATTTGTAATTGGTAAGGAATAAATCAGGGTCTCCATCATTATCATAGTCGCCCCAAGCAGCCCCATTGCGCACCTCTCCTTCATAAAATGCGGGTAGTCTAGGGAGAGGGTCTTGGTGTGTATAAGAAGGGGAAAGTCCTGAGAACGGTGTAATGTCTTCAAAAGTGGCATTGTTGTTATTCTTGAAAAGTCGGCTCCAGGTCTCCGGTTTTTTCTCTTCGTAGCGCTGTCTTGCCACTACGTAAAAATCAAGATGACCGTCTAGATCGTAATCAGCTACGGCCACTGCATTGTTTTGGCTCAATCGCTCTATACCGCTGATTCTTTTCTTAATAAAAATGGGGTATTCCTGAGCTACTACAGAAGTAGACATCACAAAGATAACGAAAAGCCCCTTAAGTAATTTTGCCAGCATAGGCACCAACTATTTTCTAACAAAAGTCAATCATTGAAACAATATATTGACATAATAACAAAAAACAGAGATCGGGTTTCCACCCGATCTCTATTTTCAAACAATAATTATCGTCTATTTACTTCTGCCATGTAGAAATCATCAACAACTATGTCCGCTACACCCGCTACCCTTAGAAATGGATAAGTTTCAACAGGGTTGCCCGAACCATCTTTAGAATCATCGGTAGCTGTAAAAGTGGTTGTAAGAGTCACCCATCCACTAGCTTCTACCTCTTTGAGGTTCCATGAAACAACATCTGCCCATCCAATATAATCAACAATGAAAATAGAGAGGACCGGATCTACTAAACATTTGGTAGCATCGGGATCTGTACAATCTTTATTCAAACGTTGTCCAACAGAAATAGCGTTGACTTTAAGGCTTATCAAATACTCTTTGCCATTCTCTATACGGTACTTTTGATCCGCACCAACGATGCCCGTTCCCAAGTCCGTATAATCAGTAGTTTTAGTATTTATATAATGAGCACAAGATAATCCATTAGCACATTCTATTGTTGATGCTCCCTTTTCTTCTGAAATTACAGGGTCACCATCAAAATTAGGCAATAAAACTTTGTGGGCTTTTCCTTGATGGATAAACTCTATATCACCTTTGGTATCACCGAACAACAAAAACTGAGCATAACCACCTGCAAATAAGGTATTGTCAAAGATGAAGAGATTTTCAAACCCGGCATAGCCAAAAACCAGATTATTGTGGTTGTCCACAAACATGTCAGTGAACTCCGCTATTTCTTCACCGGAAGTATCAGCAATATCTCCGGCATAGGATACCATTACGGAATCAGACGATAAGAAAGCTTCGCCCATATCTATGATAATGTTTCTTTCGTCATCGGTGCTTACACTTGCATCGGAAACGGTAAGTGTTGTTTCTACACCGAGGTTGATTACTTTAACAGAGAAATCCGAAGCTTCTACTGTCGCGTCATCAATATTTCTAGTATACTTTAACCTGATAGAAGAATTTCCACTACCATTTGCAATGGTCGTGGCACTATCCAACTCTAGTGGTGCAAGTACGTTCACCCAATCACTAAAGCTTACCGAAGTAGTCTGCTGTGTACCGTTAAAGTCGCGGGCTATCATAACAGATACTCCAAAAGTTCCTCCTTCGTTATAAGTAACAACGAAATCATCTCCAGTGCCAAAGGTATTTTGATTTGCTGTACCAGGAGTACCTCCTTCGAAGGTCCAAGTAGTAGTAGGGATATCAAAATCACTTTCATTCACGAACTTCACTTGATCACCAAGATTTAATTCATGCATTTCATCATCCGCAGCAGCAAGTTCATCTCCCTGACTACCGTCATCGTTTACCCTGAACGCTTTGAAGGCAACTTCAAGAGGAGGCATAACAGTAATTGTGTAGGTACGCGAATTGGTAGTATTAGTAAAAGTGTCAGGGAAAGTACGGGTTACCACTACTTTATATTCTCCTACTGCATTGAACGTGGCTTTTATCGTTTTCGCTGTTAAATCAGCAGGTAAATCTACATCATTGGTAGGGGTAATAGACCATATTCGTGAGGTCGCGGAGTTATCGGTATCCTCAAACTCTACCTCATCACCCAGAATCACATCCATCTCACCGGTTGTACTATCGGGAGTCATTGTTTTATCTTCATCATCGTCCCCACAGGAAATCAAGAACAAAGAGGTGGCTAATATTGTCATGCTCAGAAATTTACCGAACATTGGAAAATTTGTTATTCTTTTCATATTCATTGTGTTTACGGTTAATTTAATTTCGTTGTTATTGTTATTATTAATTCCACTTATTTTAAAAATACAAAAAATAGTGATTAACGACGCAATTCATACGGATAGATTTCCAAATCGTCAAAGAAAGCGGTAACATTTCCTATAGTCCTAAAATAAGGACGGACAGCACCGCTAGAAGGAGCACCACTATCCCCTCCCCAGACCGCTTCTATCTTGACCCATTCACCGATAGGATGGGTAGTCAGACTGGATCTGTACTCGTGAACGACCAGTTTGTCCCCGATTATCCATAGGAACATACTCAATTCTTCCCATTCGTCATCGGAGACGGGCGTGGCTTCTTCCACGAAGACCCAGTAGGAAATAAGATAGTTATTTCCTTCCTGAACATTAATAACGTTAAATGCCGTGGGATCTTCTTCATCACCGTCAGTGATGACCTCGGCCCATTCGCGAGTGCCGTCTGCTGTACGGCCAGAGGACAGTTTGGCACTGAATGTACCGGAGCGGGGCTTCTCCGTAGAGAATGATGCCGTACCTCCGGAACCCGCTACGTTGTCTACCAGCCAGCCCAGACCACTGTCTTCAAACCCGCCGTACTCAGCTGCGATATTAACTAATCTAAAATCAAGTTTTTGTTCTGTAAAGCCATTAGCTGCAACTCCATCAGCCGTCTCTAGTCCCCCAGGGGTATAACTGACCAATACTTCATCGGAGCTGAACAACCTACTCTCTAGTTTTAGATATACTTCATTATCAGTATTTCCCTCTCCTCCCGAAACACTAATCACGGGTATCAATTCATCAAATTCCACGGGTAAACCCAATGCGTTCTTGACCGTATTCTTGACTCTAACAGAGAAGTTTGCTGTTTCGGCAGAAGGGTCGGCGACACTACGACTAAAGGCCAGTGCTACCACGTCCTCCTCTATTCGGTATACATCTTCCAGAACCACAGGTCGGGTCGAGGGTATTACTCGGATGAAATTATCGATATCAATTTCATCGGCACCTTGCGGTTTTACCCTAGAGGCAGAAAAGTTAAAATCATAATCTCCAGTACGCTGGTATTTTATTTCTATATCCTGAGAGAAATCCTCGCTTCCTTGGGTTCTCTGGACTGTAGTCGGGCTTGCTCCATCCGAAAAAGTAGTTAATATAGTAGGCGCACCCACGGAACTGTTCTTTATACGGATTTTATCTCCCGCCATTAATACATTCAAAGCTCCATCGGTCATGTCGAATTTGATACTATCTTCATCGGTAGTGGACACATACCATACTTCGATATCGGCTTTGACAGAATCCACTACGGTGACCGTAATGGTCGTATCGAGTACATTACTGCTTTTTGTTTTCTTGGTTTGCCAGTCCCAAGGAATACCATTGAAGGTTTGATTGAGTTTTACTTCGTATTCCCCTATTTTGGAAAATTTGACGACCACCGACTTATCCGACGAGCTGGTTACATCTGAGATATCTCCCCCTGGAAAACTCCATTGCCTTGCATTTACTCCTGTGGATAAATCGGCAAAAGTCTCTGTTCCATTAATCTGGACTATGGGTTCGCCAATTCCAAAACTTGTATTGATAAGGATTACGTTAGGCTCGTCGGTAGGGGCTTCGAAATCATCATCCCCACATCCGAAAAATACCAATCCGAATATTGTTAATATTAAAAATCTTGCAAACTGTTTCATATCTCTTATTGTATAGAACTGTTGTTATTTATTTCAGTAATAGGTACTGGAAAATAATCATGAAAAGATGGTGAGTATCTCGACAATTGCTGTTCTGTATTCTGATATCTCACGATGGCCCTTCCCAAAAAGAAGGGATCCGGCTCAGGACAGGTCACTCCACAAAATTCCAATATACCATTATCTACAGGTTCCATTTCACCTGTTGCTGCATTGAGTATGTCTTCCGTGTAGACATGCTCACCCATATTCACAAAAGCCTCTTCTACTAGGTCCCATCGTACTAAATCAACCCATCGCGAGGATACCCCTTCGAAAGAAAGCTCCAATACTCTTTCCACAAACTGGATGTGTGTCAATAAGGCATCTGCATTCAACGTGGTCACAGGGTGCCCTAGAGAGCCCCCCCCTCTTTTGTGCAGTACAGGAATTCTTCCACTGAGGTCACTACTATACTGTTCTAGTGTAATGACTCCTGCCCTTGACCTCACGAGGTCCACATAAGTCAATGCTTCATTTAGTGAAGCATCACCATTGGCCATCAATAATGCTTCTGCATACATCAAGTATACATCGGCCAATCTTATGACACGTTCGTTGATGCCCGAGCGGTCCATATTGTCCTCTCCAGACCTATTAAACCAGTTGGTCCCCTTTTTCCAATAGCAGCTTTCCGCTCCTCCATTAAACCAATCTGCGATGGTTCTGATATTGCTCTCTTTCTGATAGTATGGTCCTTCGTCCTGATCGATAAAGGCGATGGACCAGAATGCCCTTCTGGAGAAATTATTATCGGTATTGATAGGGTTTGTCGGGTCGGGACGATCGTCCTCATACAGTTCGTGTACCCAATGCGTCGGTACTGCCACCCTAAATCCTCCACGTAACTGTGGAGCTGCTTGGCGCGCCTTGATAGTCGCTTCTGCTCCACTTTGGGTCCCTATATCATCTTTCAGGGTACCGGACAGACCTTCGTTTACTGTTGCATTAAAGCTGATTTCGAAAATCGACTCTCGATTGAACTCTCCTGTTGTGGTAAAGTTTTCACCGATATCTTCTGTTAAAGAATAAATCCCTGAATCAATCACTTCCTTGAACAGCCGAGCTGCATCAGCATAATCACCTCGATAAAGGTGAGCTTTGGCCAAAAGACTGGTAGCAGCTCCCCATGTAGCTCTTCCCGTATTGTTCTCGTCCCATTCTCGGGGTAGGTTAGCTATGGCAAACTCCAGGTCAGGTCGAATAACAGCTTCGAACAGCTCTGACCTGTCCATCAATGGCTTATTGAAATCTTCGGGTTCTACAGGTACCTTATCCTGTAGTATTACCTGTCGATAACTGTTTCCTATCCAAAAATAGAAAAGTGCCCTTAAAAACCTAGCTTGTCCCAGGATATTTGTTTTTTCTTCTTCCGTAAAGTCTGCATTGGCTTCAAAAGCTAGGATATTATCAATTACCTGATTACAACGGAACACTCCGATGTAGAGTTCTTGCCATCGCTGATTGATATAAATGGTACTGGCATCCCAGTCCAATAGACTAAATGCAAAAGAAGTCTCGTAAAAGTCAAAGGATCTCCCTACATCGCTGCGTATATTTTCATTTACCGACATCGCCCCCCCTCCTACAGAGGCGTATTGTAGGCCACTATAAGCAGTCACCAATCCACGTTGAAAATCATCCTCAGATAACCAAAATGAATCCGTAGTAATCGTATTGGGATTGGTTTCCGTAAGGAAGTCATCACTACAGCTACCAGTAATGAGTAAAATGGCAATGAGTAAGTATTTGTATGTTTTATTGATATGCATTGCTATAATTCTTTTATAGGTTAATTTGGATACCTCCTAAAATTCTTCTTGATACAGGGTAATTGCCCCTATCCACTCCTCTATCAAATAGACTGTTGGAATAACCGATTTCAGGATCGAACCCTGAATAGCCCGTAAAAGTCAAAGGGTTCTGGATATTGACATATACTCTCATTTTCCTGATTTTATCACCAAACCATTTGCCGACATTTGAACTTGCCGATTTGGTAGCCTTACCGATGATGGTATAACCTAAGGTAATGTTCCGTACACGGAGATAAGTACCGTCTTCTAGGAAGAAGTCACTCCAAGTCTGAAAATTGGGATGACGTGGGTTTCTTCGAGTGGCCGGAATATCGGAATCTGGATTGGCGGGTTGCCACTGAGACAAGAGTTCACGATGTCTGTTGCTCTGATAAGCATAGGCTCTTGCACCATTGTACAATTCTGCTCCATGAGCGTAGTACAACTGAACGAATAGATCAAAACCTCTATAATCCAAATTACCTGTCAAACCCAACTCAAACTCAGGAATACCGGAACCTGCAAATTGACGGTCATTGTCATCGATTTGTCCATCACCATTGGTATCGACGTATTTAAGGTCACCGAGCATGGCATTGGTGTTCAAAAGACTGTTATTATATGCGTCCACCTCTTCTTGTGTTTTCAAGGTTCCTTCAGTGGGTATCAAGAAAAAGGAAGCTACGGGTCTACCTACGACCAGAAAAGTAGTGTTTTGATTGCCAGGACTTATAGTAACAGGGTTTCCGCCACTAATACCGAATTTCCCTACAGTTTCGGACAATTGGGTCACTTCGTTCACGTTTCTGGAAAAGTTAGCATTCACAGTATAGTTTAGGCCACCTCCCGTTGTTCCTCTATAAGTAGAAGATAGTTCTATACCTTGGTTGACCATGTTTCCTACGTTTCTAGTAATCCGTTGTAAGGCGCCCCCAGGTAACCAAGGCCCCGTGGAAGGTGCTACTTCTATGGGCACTAACATATCTTCTTTGGAGTTTCTATAAACGTCTACTGTAAAGTCAAGCTTACCTTGCAGCATTGTCAGATCGATTCCAAAGTTTCTGGCAATATTGGTCTCCCATTTAACTTGAGGATTGGCAAAGGTACGCTGGATGGCACCAAAGTTCAGGCCCAGGGGATTCTCTCCACCGAATACATAATTCGAGCCTTGCACGATGAAGGGCAAAAAGCCGAATGCCCCAATGTTCTGGTTACCCACTTCTGCAAAACTTGCTCTGATTTTCATATTCTCTACCCAACCCAAGTCCAAGTTCTGGAAAAAGGGTTCATCGCTGATATTATAGGCCAAAGAGGCTCCATAAAAGTTTCCATTCCTGAATTCTTCGGCAAAGTTCGACGAACCATCTCGTCTAAAACTGGCCGACACGATATACTTATCTTTATAGTTGTATTCAGCCCTTACCAGCGTACCGACCAGACCATTGGCAGTGCGATTACTACCGATGGAAAGCGGTTCATTACCGGCACTGAATTCTTGTGTATCATTACTGAGGAAATCTTCCTTAACGGATACGGTCTGTCGAAAACGCGAACGTTCGGCAATATATACTAGGGTACCGTTAAGCTTATGGTCTCCAAAAGATTTTTCGTACTTAAGTATATTTTCTATCGTCCATTTATCTGCTTGATTCTGTGTTTCGGATAAGCGCGCCAGTGGTCGTGAAGAATTCAAATCAGCTTCTCCGTTTTGGGCGATCACAATATAACTGGGCTGCCAAAACTTCTGGAAAAAATTGATGACATTACCTCCAGCCCTAAGTTGATACTCCAGACCATCGATAATCTCGTATTTCATATGTACAGCGGCATTGATATCCGTAGCGTTTGATGTATTCTCATTGACCAGATCTCTGGCAAACGAACCTATATTCTGAGGGTTTTCAAAAGGCACCTGTACAATACCCTCTCCTTCCGGTAAAGGCTGGTAGGGTCGCTGTGCAATAGCTCTTTGGTATACGGCAAAAGGTTCCGTCTCCCTACGGTCTCCCTTAACGAAAAGCGTACTAAAGATCTCAAACTTATTTTTGGTTAACGTATTATTTGCACGCAATGAGAGACGTTCGTAATCGGAATTCTTCAATATACCGTCTTGAGTGAAATAATTAGCGATTATTGCTGTCTTCGAATTTTCTGAACCTTTGGTAAAGGTGAGATTATGATTTTGTATCGGAGCATTGTTATTAAGTATGGCACCGATAAAATCAGTATTCCTATTTAAAGATCCTGGATTTAGATTGACCGTTTCGCTCGGTAAGCCACTGAGTTGGCGTTCTTCTATTTCCTCTGCCAATAGCTGCTCTTGTGTATTCATTAATGGTATCCCGGAAGTAATGTTCTGCACACCGGCATACATACTATAATCCACCGAAACCTGTCCTTTGGTTCCCCTTTTGGTCGTAATGAGAATTACACCATTGGAAGCTCTGGTGCCGTAAATCGCAGCCGCAGCACCATCCTTGAGGATTTCCATGGACTGAATCTCTTCAGGCACAATATTGGGATTACCATTATAGGGAATACCATCCACTACATATAATGGACTGGAACCTCCACTTGTAAAAGAACCTGTTCCTCTGATCTGTACGTTGGCAATTGCTCCCGGCGCACCAGAGCTAGCTTGTACGTTTACCCCTGCGACCCTGCCCTGAATAGAAGCAACAGCATCATTTGATGCGTTTTTAAGAATTTCTTCAGATTTTACCGAAGCAACGGCACCCGCGACCTCTTTGGTCTTTTTAGCACCATATCCGACTACTACTACTTCACCTAAAGTAGTAATATCTTCTTTCAATACTACATCTATTCTCGTGTCGTTTGCACCAACGACCTTAGTGGTAGAAGTATAACCGATATGCTGAAACAACAAAACATTATTGTTCGTTACGGAAATTTCATATTCTCCGTCCAAGGAAGTAGTGGTCCCTCCAAGTTTCCCCTCTATGGTGATATTAACACCTGGCAAAGTCTCTCCCGTCTCATCCGTTACGGTTCCTTTGATTAATTTTTGCGCGTTGACGGAGTAACATCCAACCACCGTCATGAAACAAAAATACCCTATTAGCTTTCTAAGTATATCGTACTTCATAGTATTTGCATTATTTCCAATGTTAAGATTTTTTGTTTAGTGAGTTTAAAATTTTACAATTGTTACATAAGTTCTTTAAATCAGTGAATTTCATGCGCTTTGTTCAGTATGAAACCTTTTAAAGATAGCCATTATTAAAAGTTGAAAGCCTGCAATTTACTAGACAATAACTGAACAGGTCCGATTTCAGTTCAGAAAAAGTTATCAATTTGCTATAAAAGCAAGCATTCGTTTTGAATAATTACCATTTTTGTCACATCAATATTAACTGATTTTTTATTTTTCGCAATACATAACATAAAATAAACTTACTATATTGACACAATACACTAGACAAATTGTTTTTCTCCTACTAGTGCTTGTCCAACTCGATGGATTTTCGCAAAAAAGCGATAACAGCAATGGTATTGTGAATGACATCACAAAAACATCTGCGCAACAAGATACGGTCACCGATAAAAATCACGATAGCACAGAACGCCGCTACAAAATGGCAATCGAAGAGTTCAAAAGCATCAACGATACGGTCCAGACCATTACGGGTCTGGTCAACTTATCTACTTACTATGCTCATGTCGCAGACTTCCACAAAGCATATGAAGGTTACTGGAAAGCATTGCTATTAGCTGATGAGTCTAACGATGAACTGGCCAAGGCCAAAGTTTACGAAGGGCTTGGTTGGTTATATAGCTTATTCAGTAGACTGGAAAAATCCAAAGAATATTTCAATCAATTATTGAAGGTCAGGAAGAGATATGTAAAAAATGGCACTTTAAAGCAAGAGACATTACTAAGTGGATATTATGCACTTGCCGTTCTGCACCGTAAAAATCAAGAAAACAATATGGCAAGACGCTACCTAGATAGTTGCCAGCAAGTACAAAGCGTTTTTGATAAGGAGGTCAGTACGGCATTTATGGAGGCAGAGCTGGCCTATGTATCCTTTAATGAAGGTGGTTATGAAAAGAGTCTTAATCTATTATTGAAAAACAGACCTTATTTTGAGCAAAACCATCCAGCCTATGTCATCTTATTGGATTCTTTTTTGGGCGATATCTACAAGGAGATGGGAGAACACAACAGTAGTGAGCAGTTTTACCTAAATGCTATGCGTATCGGCGAACTGTACAGAAGCCATCAAGATCATATCCCAACCATATATGAAAACCTTTCTGAGCTATATTACAGGATGAATCGGCCAGAGGCTGCCTACAAATATTTGAATATGTCCAAAACTCTTGAAGAAAGACAATTCGGTACTCGTAGTGTTCATAACCAAAAAATGATGGAGATAACGGATACCTATCGCCTGGAAAAAGAAAAAAAGGATGATTTTATTCAAAAGCAGCGCTTGGAACAACTGGAACAGAGAGCTGAAATAGCTCAATTAAAAGCAACAATATTGTATGTGACTATCGTATCGCTTATTCTGGTCATCTTTTTGGTGTATCGTTTCTTGAGAGCAAAATACAAAGCTCAGAAGCGGGCCATTCAACAGCAAAAAGAATTGGAACTGCAAAAGGCAGAGGAAATATTGGAAGTTAAGAACAAAGAACTGACAAAATCCACGCTCCAACTGATTGAAAGGGATGAGTTGCTTTCTGAGTTAAAATCGAAGCTGAACGAACAGCATAAGAAAACCAACGAAGGCAGTATCAATAAGATAGTATCTCAGATAGATTTTAACAAAAACCTCAACTGGGAAGAGTTCAATGCCCGATTTATTGCCGTTAACACCAGTTTTTATGATGAACTCAAAAAACGCTTCCCTAAACTGACACAGAGTGACAAAAAAATATGTGCTTTGATCAAGCTCAATTTTTCCAGTAAAGACATGGCCAAATTACTAGGTATCTCTGTAGAATCCGTCCATACTACAAGATATCGTCTTCGAAAAAAATTAAAATTAACGCGACAAGATAATCTTGAAGATTTCATTGGTACCTTGTAGCCAATAGAGCAGTAGGCTATATATAGGTACAACCACAAAACAGTGCAGGGTTTCTATTACACTTATTTGGGACTGTTTTAAACTATATCCATTTTACTTTTCTTTCGAAAATTGCTGGCCCCTATACGGTCAGAAGGAACCTTCAAACTCTTTTTTGTGCTTTGTGGAGAAATAGGTGCAGGAGGGTTTTCTGTGTGTTTTTTGATTCACAACAGTCCTACGGAATTCGAACGGACAATACCCATCTCAAAATCAGCGTTTTATTCATCGCGACAATTGCTTAAACCCAAATTGATCAATAGGATTTCGTCATGAGAACATAAAGGGTAATAAAATCAGTGATTTAGAAGGGGAGGCTTGGTGTATCACTAAGGTGACGAAACTGCGCAGCGTAAAACTACTGATTTTGAAGCGGTTTATATTCGGAATAGGAAGGCTATCGATCATTTTGGGTTGAATGCTTCTCTTATTGTGTTATATTAGTTGAAATCGCCTCAGGTAGCCTCGCCCTCATTGTCAACGATGCTGCGCTTAAAACTAGAATATTATATTTTGAAATGATCTGTGCCTAACAATCATCCAAAGCCGGAATCAATTTTGGGGACAATGCGTCCCACTATCGAAGATTACCCACACGCCTAGTCCAGCCTCAAAATCGGCCCTGGCCCTACTCTGAAACTGCTGTCATGCCAAGTTACGAAAAATACACAGTAACGTTTTAAATCAAAAAAGATGATTTTAAATTTCGTAATTAAATTTGATTATGAAAAAAATATTTCAAAACCTAAAAATTAACCTCTTAAAAATAAATTACTTACACCCCAAAGTTCAGTTCTTGTCTAGTTTTTTAAAAGTTTTAGTCTAGTCAAAAACAACATAATTCACAATTAATTAACCAAAATTATGATTCACAACCGGTAAAAGTGACGTTTTGCCGGTTGATTAAACTATTAACACCTTAAATTAAATGTAAAGCGATGGTAAGAAAATTTATGACGAGCATTCTGCTAGCAGGATGCGTACAATTTGGCTATGCGCAATCCGTAGAGGTTGATGTTAACGTGAATATTGAGCACTCTGTAGGTGGCATATCGGATTTTGGCCGCGAAAGACATATTACAGCCCACTCCAATCTTTTTGAGAATGATTGGGAAGGGGAATTAGAGAAAGCAAACCAGTTACTCAATGATTTGGACGTGAGTCTCGGTAGAGATAATGGTACAGCTTCTTTTCTATTCAGATTTACTCCAGCTAGTGAAACCGAACCTAACACTTTTCATGAAGACAGTTTAACAATTGTGTTGGATTTTTGGAGAGAGGAATATCAAAGGCGTTTAGAGGACAGGGGGTTTTCTGCATTGAAAAGCAAAACGGGAAGTATGATTATGGGAACTAACCCTCATCCTACTTTCCCCACACTGTCCTATAACCACCCTAGTGGTTCGGTATGGGGCAAAGCGAATGGTAAAATTTGGATTCCACAAAATATCGAAACCTCAGCCTCGTGGATGGTAGAATATTTAGACCAGTTTTTTGTTGATAATCTCAGCGAAGATGGTCAGGTACTCCCGGAGTATTGGGAAGTAGTAAATGAGCCTGATTTTCTTTTGAATACAGGGAAGTTTATGATGTCCAGCTGGGAAGACATCTGGGAATACCACAATTTGGTAGCAGAAGGAATAAAAGGACGCCTAGGAAATCGTGCACCTAAAATCGGAGGCATGACTTGGGGCTCACATGATTTATTTGGCATGGATGCCATATCAAGATTTAAAACTCCTTCATACGTAAATAGTTTTTATGGTAATACTCCAGCAGATGAAGTGGCCAAGGCTTATGCCAGAAGCCAAGTAACCTCTCCCTTTTTAGGTCAAAATGCAGAATGGTTCCAGTGGGATGTTATGTGGAAAGGCTTTATCGATGCTGCTGGTGAAAACATGGATTTCTATGCTGTACACTTCTACGACTGGCCTGGCTATAACTCAGCAGGTTCGGGAATAACGCGATCGGGAGGACATGTAGAAGCTACTTTAGAAATGTTGGAATCTTATGACATTTCCAAATTTGGAACCAGAAAGCCTGTAGTCATCTCAGAATATGGTGCAGTGAATAACGAATGGGATTTCATCCCCCATGACACAAGGTATGATTGGGAGAGCCTAAAGCCTTTCAGTGCTATGCTGATGCAATTTCTGGAAAGACCTGACTATATCGAACTGACCATGCCCTTCACTCCTATCAAAGCAACATGGGGAGATAATGCTCAAGCACCCTACCACTACAAGTTGATGCGGGATGATGATGGAGATGGCAACTGGGAATGGAGTGATTATATCAAATGGTTCCAGCTCTGGTCAGAAGTAGACGGCACCCGTGTGGACACCAAGGCCTCAGATCCTGATATCCAAGTCGATGCTTATGTAGATGGTAATGATCTGTTTCTTATCCTGAACAATCTGGAACCAAGAGAAAAAAGTGTAAACCTTAATTTCTTTGGAAATAGCCCCAATTTGAGTGGGGTAACTTCCAAGCATTTGTATCTCTCCGGTGTTCGCGACATTATACTGGATGAGACAAGTTTTAATAGTGCGCCTTCTTCATTGACTATCAGCGCTGAGGCTACCATGGTTCTAAAATATTCTTATGCGGGCAATGTCAATGTAAATCAGAATTCCGTTGAGAAGAAATTCTACGGAGAATCCGTAGGTCCTGGTGAGCGCGTTGAAATCAAAAATGGTGACAACACCTTTTTTGTTAATGGTGTTACTCCTCCCAGCAACCCTGGTCAAGCAGAAGCTATGCTGAAAGTAACGGTAAACCTATTTGATGCTCCTGATGATGAACTCGGTTTCTTGTCCATCAATAAATTTACTTTCAATGGTGTGGAGGTCGAGACTCCACTGGACTGGAGAGGTGACCTGCAAAAAAGAAGTAGGTGGTTCGGTGTTCTGGAGATTCCCGTACCTGCCAATTTGATTCAGACCAATAATACGATTACGCTTGACTTTCGCCATGTAGGTCAAGTATGTATTGTCAATCTTGTAACTTGGGAGTTCGATACGGTACCCGGTAGAAGTACACCCATTACCGACCCGGGAACAGTGGATGTAACCGGTGTAAATATATCTCCAAATGCGGTTTCCCTTCAGGTGAATCGGACCAGTACATTATCCGCGACAATAAGTCCAGCAAATGCCAGCAATAAAAATGTCACTTGGTCCTCCAACAACACAGCTGTGGCGACAGTGAGCGCTACAGGAGTAGTTACTGCTAACGCTCAAGGAACAGCGACGATTACCGCGACAACAGTCGACGGAGGTTTTACTGCCAATAGTTCGGTGACTGTTACCACCGTACCTGTAGGTGGAGGAACTCCGTTTGTTATCGAAGCAGAAGACTTATCCAGTACCAGCGGAAACTTTGATGATGCTTTTGCAGGAGGTCCCGGACTCGGTGCCAACATCACCAGCAGTGGTGTGAACTATGTCAATAGTGGTGACTGGATGGAATACGAAGTTAATGTAGCTACCGCAGGAACATACCTCATCGAATATATGATTTCCACACCTTCTGACCAAGCTCAAGTTCAATTTTTGGTCGATGGCAATCTAGCATCTACCACTAATGTACCCAATAATGGTGGCTGGGAAAGTTATACTGCATTGAGCGGTGGTACGATAAACCTGTCAGCAGGTCCTCATATCATAAGAATCGTAGCTTCCGGAAGTAACGATTGGCAATGGAATCTGGACAAAATCAATATGAAAGTACCCGCTTCGTCCAGCAGATTGACCACATCGTCGGATACCGCCATCAAGAAAAAGATCAGTATCTATCCCAATCCCACAGAGAACATTATCATATTCGGTGGGGATAAAAAGTTGATCGAAAAAGTCAATATCTATGATATTCAGGGGGTAGAAGTAATGACTTTCTCTGAAAGTGGAAGTTTCATCGATGTAAGTAATCTACCTAGTGGGGTTTACACCCTTCAACTTGAAGGTGAAGAATTATATGAAATGCATCGCATTATCATCAAATAATTAATGTATTACGTAAACATAAATTTAAAGCGGAGGGGTTACCCTCCGCTTTTCTGTTTGTAGACCTTCCGAAAATGCGCCAAAGTTTATTTTTAACCAGAAAAGATAAATGACTTTTTCATTGCGCAGATAAACAATCTTAAAACAATCTCCAAACATGGAAATGAAATTTTTAAAACTATCAGTGCTTGCGCTGAGCTGTCTACCATTGGTGACGAACGCACAAGAAAAAAAAGAGTGGGATAATATACCTGTGCCCGCTAAAGCAGCACCGGGAATGGTATGGGAATACCAAGATGCACCCTCTGATGATTTCAACTATAAATTCGACCCTACAAGATCCAGAGCCCATTTCGGAAAGGACAGAAAATGGTATAATTTCTACCATAATACATGGAATGGACCCGGCACGACCTACTGGCAACATGACCACGTAGCCGTAGATGGAAATGACTTGGTCCTGCGAGCTTCCAGAAACTCCAATACAGCAAAATTCAACCAGCCTGGTGTCAGTGCCGGCTGTATTACAGGGGAGAATCGTGTTCTGTACCCTGTTTATGTTGAGGCCAGTGTCAGCGTGGCCAATATTGCCTTAGCTTCCGACGTATGGTTACTTAGCCCGGACGATACCCAAGAAATCGATATCATCGAATGTTATGGTGGTGGGGACAGTGGCAACGGTTTTTTCGCAGAATTTATCCACTTGAGCCATCACTCTTTCATCAGAGTTCCTTTTACGGACTACCAGCCCGGAGATAGAGATAGCTGGTGGGGAAGAAGTGATGTCGATACTTGGGGAGAATTCTCTTGGAACAATGGAGAGCGACAGTATGTTCGTATCGGTGTCAATTGGGTAGGTCCCAAGCAATTTGAGTACTATATCGACGGCGAGATGGTGAGAATCCTCAAGGATAAAGCCATGGCTACAAAAAGAGGTGATAAATGGCATTATACTTACCCTACCTTAAGTAATGGCCAAATCGTTAGGGATAGCGGCGGATTCCAAAAAACAGTAGATTTCGCTACAAGCAAAGAATTCTCGATGGAAATGTTGGATGATGCCAACAAGGCATCTACCGTCAGCGCTATCGACCCTTTCAGATACCAAGGTGGCAGAGGATTCACAAAAGAGATGGATATCATCATCAATATAGAATCTCAAAGCTGGCATGTACAGGCAGGACGTACTCCTGACGACGATTTGTTGAAAGACGATACCAGAAACCAAATGAAAGTAGATTGGATACGCGTTTACAAACCTAAAGCTAGTGCCGACGCTTCCAATAATGGAGGAAACACCTCCTCATTGGTCATCGAAGCAGAAAAGTTCTCCGAGACAGGTGGGGCTTATGACGATAGTGCTTCGGGCGGTAACGGGTCAGGTGCCAACAAGGCTTCCAGAGCAATCAACTATGTCAACACAGGCGATTGGGTAGAATACGAAATTGAAGTCCCAGCTACAGGAACATACTCAACAGAGTATACGATAGCAACACCTTCCAGTGAGGCCGAGGTACAGTTATTGGTCGAAGGCAAACTTGTGTCGACTACCGCCGTGCCTAATACAGGTGGATTTGCGAAGTACTCTTCTCTAAAAGGTGACGATATCCAGCTGACTGCGGGTAAAAATACCATTCGTATTGTTGCTTCAGGAAGTGATCTATGGCAATGGAACTTGGACAAAATCACCCTGAAACCTGTGGAAGGTTCAGCTAATAAACTCACTTCGATAGAAAAAACAGTAAGCGAGAAGCAAACCAGCATTTATCCTAATCCCGCTGAGAATATCCTTAGATTTATCAGTACTGGAAACACTATTGAAAAGGTAAATGTCTATAATCTACAAGGAGAAATGGTAATGACCGCTCCACTGAATGACAATGCATTGGATGTAAGCAAACTAAATACAGGAGTTTACATTTTCAAATTGGAAGGAAAGAAAATGAATGAAACTCATAGAGTTATCATTAAGTAATCCTACCGCTCCGGTCATACTAAGGTTTATAACAAAACCTTAGTATGTGAACCACGTTAAGGTTACGTAAAACAAAAAAGCAAGGGATGATCCCTTGCTTTTTTGTTTTCAATCCAGATCATGTTTGCCTTCATAGGTTGTTCATGAAACGATTTTCATTGATTCCACTTCAACCCAAAATAATCAATAGCCTTCCTATTCCGAACATAAATTGCTTACAAGATAAGCGGTTTTACACTACGTACGTGCGTCACCTTAGTGATACAAAAGCCTCCTACCCCAAACCTCTGATCTTATTATACTTTATCCCGGATCATGCATTGAAAAATCTACTGCGGATCTAAATAGCTGCAAACCGGTCGTTGTACTACGTTTTTTGAATTCACCATAGCAGTGCTATGTTAAATCCAATAGAACTCCCTGATCTATGGATATGCAAACCCTCGTTACGAAGTTCCAACGCATGATCCGGGTTTATGCCCTCATCACGAAATCCTATTGATTATTTTGGGTTAAAGGAAACAAGCAAAGCATTGGCTTTCAACTCACTCTTCGTTAACAAAAATCGATGCTAACACCACCACCCGCGCGATAGCTACTACTTTCTCTAAATTTTTCCCTGAACATTGAAACATCATTTGACGTTTGGCTCCGACTTTGATTCGACATAAACCATAGGCCCGAGCGTTGCTTCCAAAAAGACAAACACCGTACGAGCTAAATACAGCATACTTTATGAAACCTTTCGAAAAGCACACACGGTGACGAAAAAAAACAATCAGTGTGGAGTGTATACATTTGACTGGACAGTAAGAAAAGCTCAATAGGGTTAACTTACAGAAAGAATGAAGAAAACAA
>CANLOE010000018.1 GCA_947492745.1 uncultured Cyclobacteriaceae bacterium
GCTGAACCCAAGAAAACGCCCTGATGTATTGCCATTTAAGTCCTCATGACGAAGTTCCAACGAACATTTTGGGTTTATGAATACCTATGAAAATAACCCTTCTATCATTTTATCCCGGATCATGCATTGGAAAATCTACTGCGGATCTAAATACCTGCAAATCGGTCGTTGTACTACGTTTATTGAATTCACCATAGCGGTGTTATGCTAAACCCAATAAAAACCCCTGATTTATGGGTATGTAAACCCTCGTTACGAAGTTCTAACGCATAATCCGGGTTTCACATGTCGTATAAGATTGCGCGGTCATTTTAGTTTCGATCAAGGCGATAACCGCAGGGATAGCAGCGCTATCCCGAGGATTGTCCTCGCAGAATGAAGCAAAATGAACAGGAAGATAGGCGATTTTAAAAGCTAAGTTTGTATAAGAATTACTTTAGGGTTTCGGGGACCATCGGTATACAGGATAGCTCAGGTGTGCTTTCTCATAGTGTGGCGATCGTTGATGTAAAAAAGCCAACTGGGCGCGACCATTCTTTGCAAACTCCGGATCTTCGGCCCTTTTTTTCTGCAATTCCGCCTTCAAATCCGGGTTCTTGGCCAGTAGCTCTTCGGCGACTTCTTCAAAAACATAGGACGAAAAACCTTCTTTCTGTTGAAGTATGGTATCGAAAAAGTTCCAGTTGAAATAGGAATCAATAGCCTGTGGCTCTAGAGTGGCCACTAAAAAGAGACCTGCCTCCTGATCGGTACTGATGACAAGGTCACCTTTGCGAAAAAGTAACTCTTTGTTTTCTTTGTCCAAGTTTGTTTCATAGTGAGGATAATGGCCTTCATAGGCCTGTGTATAAGTTTTATACCCCTTTATACGATAGCTTTCAATCATGATGGTAGTATCTTTTTCCAAAGGCTGCATTTCCACGCCATTGGCTTTCAATCGGTCGATGACCTTTACCCAGCCCTGAGGTAGAATATAGGCCCAGGGAGCTTTTATAGAGAGAGCGGGTTTATAGTGGTTATAGTAGGGCACAGTTTTGCTATAGGGCTGTGAGCGGTCATAGTACATTCTTTCCAGTCCCGTTACCTGACTGACCTTCATCAGTGCCCTATAACCCTTGAAATCAAGGTCGCTTCGCTGCTGACGGTCTGCTTTCCAGAGTAGCGGCACTTTCTTACCGGGGATGGGTGCGGCCAGGGCCGCTCTGCGCATAGTCCTGATTTTGAGACCGTCCCGATGGCCTATGGTCAGTATCGATTCCAGAAAACGATAGCTCGCTCTTACCCGTTTCGCATAGGGCTTCAACATATGTGTTTCTATCATCATACCCAGTGTGTGAAAAAGGGTGGTATAACCCGTAGAATAGCGTGGATGGTCCATGAACTGCGGAAAACCCTGGTCAGGGCTGACTCCGTATACATTGACGAAAGGGGTGATGGGTTCTTCTTTTTCCATCATCATCTTTTCCAGCGTAGGTGTAAACTCATCTTCCGTATACTTGCCCAGTGCTCCTCCGAGTTTCTCATGTTGGGTAATCAGGTGCATGATACGGTATTGATAATCGGCGCCATTGCTCACGTGCGTATCGATGAAGATATCGGGACGCAGGCGATGGAACAGCTCGGCAAAGGCATGAGCATTTCGACTATCCATCTTGATAAAGTCGCGGTTGAGATCGTAGTTCTGCGCATTACCACGAAAGCCATAGGTCTTGGGTCCATTCTGATTGGTACGGCTCGTGCTGTTGCGATTTAGCGCTCCGCCAATATTATAATAGGGTACGATAGCCAAAATCAGGCCTTGGGCCATTTTTCTCAATTCTTTTTTTAGCAGACAGTCCCGTAGAAACTGCATACTGGCATCGATACCATCGGACTCCCCGGCATGTATACCGTTATTGATCAGAATAACGGGTTTCGCCCCTTCCTTTATGGCCGATAGGTCAAATTTCCTGTCAAAATCCAAGAGGACCAAGTGCAGTGCTTCTCCACTATCGGTAAGGCCCATGGTCATTATTTTCATTTCTTCATGCGCCTGCGCCAGAGAACGGTAATAGTCCATACCTTCCCAATACGTAGGTGTTTCCATACCGAAGGACCGTTCGAAAGGAGTAGTCCATTCCTTTTTCTGGGTATAGGACATGAAGGGCCATAATACAAAAAGGAAAAATGATAAGAGAACTATTCTTCTTTTAGCTATCGATAACATGGGCAATGAATGTCGTGTAGGTACAAGGTGCCAATTTACTCATAGTAGGGTATTTCAGTAGGGTTCTCTCCCTATTTTATACCAATGGTGAAAATGACCTGTACAATCGTATTGATCTTGGCATACCGGTAGATATGTTGGACCTAGATCACGCACAAGAGAATCGATCACAGTTTCAAGGACTTCACATCAGTGAAATGTATGTGTTTAACCCCAAATGATCAATAGCCTTCCTATTACGAGTATAAATTACTTCAAGATCAGCGGTTTTATACAAACTTAGCTTTCAAATATCGCCTATCTTCCTGTTCATTTTGCTTCACTCTGCGTTGACAACCCTCGGGATAGCGCTGCTATTCCTGCGGTTCTCGCCTTGATTGAAACAAAATGACCAGCGGAATCTTATACGACATTTAAAACCTAAATTTGTATTACACCTTAATGATGTAAAAGCCTTTTCACCTAAACCGTTGATTTTATTCCACTTTATGCCCTCATCACGAAATCCTATCGATCAATTTGGGTTTAGAGACTGTTTTAAAATGTATCTTTTTCTTTCTTATGTACATCTTGATTTCGTTGAAATTTCCGCTAGCTAGCGCGACAGGCTATCTTTGTCAATGGCTCACGCGGCAGACTGATCCCTTCACTAATAATGCCCTCGGGGCATTATTTTAACGCTCGGTCCTATCCAAAATAAGTGATAACAAATTCTAAAATAATTTTAAAACAGTCTCTTAATTGTATCTTAAATTTTCATAATGATAGTCCTAAGGGATACTTCGTTTCATATAGTCACATTACCGGAGAAGCTAACTTATACCCAAAAGCAATCGGTTCGGGACAGAGTTTGTAGTATCACCATAGCCACCGAAGGTGAATCATTAGTGACGACCACTGCATCATAGGGTAACTTTATTGGTGCTGTACCTTTCCGATTCTTTTTGAAATTATTCTAAGAGTTTGCCATCCGCTTATTTCCGAGGCAGGATAGGACAAAATGAACAGGAAGGTAGGCGGCATTTGAAAGATAGGTCTGTAGAAATACACATGAACATAAAAGATGTATTTCAAAACAGGGCCTCTCGGTCTTTGAATAGTATCCTTTTTCTTGAGTAGAAAAACCTATGTTTGCACTATTGAGGACAGACTTATACTAGAAGTAGGATGATATGACATTACAGGAAACAAAAGTACAACTACATGTATTGTGCGAAGCTTATGTAAATGAGCGACTCCATCGCACCCAGAGTGCCATGACCGATGCGCAGGCAGCGGCGAATAACGAGTCCAAGAGCAGTGCGGGTGATAAATACGAGACCGGTAGGGCCATGATGCACTTGGAGAAAGAAAAACTATCAACACAACTGGCCGAAATACTCAAATTGAAAAAGGTGGTGGACCAGCTGAAGCCCGATATCCTTTTCGAAAAGGTAGCACTGGGCAGTCTGGTAGAGACCGATCAGGGTTTTTTCTACCTGAGTATAGGAGCGGGAAAGCTTCATTTCATGGGGAAGGATTACTTTGCCATAGCACCGACGGCCCCTATCGGGCAGCGGCTCATCGGACTGACAATAGGAGAGAAAACTACCTTTAACGGAAGGACCTTTGTCGTAAAGGACCTAGCCTGAAAGTGTGGTCAAGGGTAGTATGCCGTATCATGAAAGTGTTCGCCAAAGATAAAAGACCAGATAGGATTCCCAGCCGACAAAAGGAGCGAAGAAAGTATCTATTTCTTCTTTTTTGGGTTTCGGTCCTATGCCCGCAATACTTTTCAGGGCTTGGTTGAGACCGGTATCGCCATAGGTAATACAGCGCATTTCCGCAAAGGACTTCATCAATACGTAATTGGCCGTCCAGGCACCGATGCCCTTGATTTCCAGCAAGGCCTTCTTACGGTCCTCAAAAGTAGGAAGTGCTTCCAGCTGCTTGCGGCTGAGTTTGCCTTCTGCCATGAGTCTTGCGATGCCGATGATGTAGTCGGACTTCTGTCTGGAAAACTTCAGTGGCCATAAGTCCTCGCGGCTCAGCCCTGCCAGTACCTCCGCCGATGGAGATAGGTGATAGGTATAGTCATCGGTCTCTATGGGAGTGCCATAGGTAGTGACCAAGTTCCTCTTGACGCGATGGGCAAAGCTCAGGTTGATCTGCTGCCCGATGACGCACCAACATAGTGCCTCCAATAGGCTGCGGATACCGATAAGGCGAAAGCCCGCATAACGCTCGGGCATGAAGTGCAGTAAGCGATGCTGTCCGAGCAGTTGGTAGAAAGGGGCTATATCCCTGTCCATGTCAAACCATTCTTTGACATAGTCTATGATTTCCTGCGTAGAGGATTCTATACGCTCCGAGTCTTGGCCCAACACTGCTACTTTTAAACTAGATCCTAGCTCAGAGACCTGTACGATGATGACCTCACCGTTCGCCAATACCAATGGCTTGGAGATACTCCCCTCGTGTATGCGATACAGGCAGTCATCATAGCCTCGGTCGAGAAACCACAGACATTCTTTGAAACTGAATAGGGGTGGCTGGGCCAGGGTCAAGGTCAGCAAGTGTCGCATAAGGTTGTCGTCAGTATAAAGTTATAGTTCAAATGGAGTATATCTTGTGGCTCATTGGTCCATTGATCCTTTCGGTTCCGAATTAGATCGATTACGTCCGGTTATATAAGGGAGAGTACGGTAGGAAAACATGTTCCTTTTACCTGTAAATTTCACGTTGAGTACCCTGACTTTGTCTTTTTGAAGTTCCATAACTTCGGCGAGGCAACGGGAATAAATCTTCATCAGGGTACAAAAGCTAAATTTCTCGCTGCCAAACAGAAAGTCCAGATTACTTCATTTTCGGTCGATACCCATATTGCTTACGTCCTATATTTTTTTGATCGGCTCTTGCTTTGATTCCTCCTCCAGCAGGTCACCCTTTTTCTGGGGCAAGAGCAGTGAGATGACGATAGATCCTACTAAAGTCAGGATGATAATACCAAAGGAAACCCCGATGGGAATGTCAATAGAGAAATACTCTAAGAGCATCTTTGCGCCGATAAAAACAAGGATAAAGGAAAGCCCTTTCTGTAAAAGATGAAATTTGTCGAGCATTCCCGCCAAGAGGAAAAATTTGGCCCTAAGACCGAGTACCGCAAAGATATTAGAGGTGTAGATCAGGAATTCGTTTTGGGTAATGGCAAAGGCAGCGGGAATGGAGTCGACCGCAAAAATGAGGTCAGTGGTCTCTATCAGTAGGATGACGAGAAAAATAGGTGTAAAGTACAGGCTAGCATTTCTTCTGACGATGATTTTACCGCCAAAATCACTCTTCGTGATTTTCAGATACTTCCGACTGAACTTGAGTATGGGGTTTTTCTCGGGTTCAATCTGATCTTCTTCATCTTCAAAAAAAATCTTGATACCGGAGTATACCAGAAAGAAACCGAAGATATACAATATCCAATGGAACTGCCCTATCAGATAGGCTCCGATAAAGATGAAAATCGCGCGAAAGACCAAAGCTCCCAAAATCCCCCAAAACAATATATTATGATAGTATTCCTCCTTTACCTTAAAATATCTCAGTATCAACAATATGACGAATATATTATCTACGGATAATGCATATTCCGTAAGGTAGGCGGAAAAAAATGTCAAGGAGGTTTTACTGCCCCCATCGTAGAAATAGATCAGACCTCCAAATATGACAGATATGACTATCCAGAAGATGGATTGATAGAGGGCGGATCGGGTGGATACCTTACGGGCTTTCTTGTTGAGTATGCCCAAATCGATGATCAGGAAAAGCAAGATAACCAAGCCGAAAAGCAGAAAGAGATAAGTTTCTTCTACACTGAACAGTGAATAAACCAACATATAGATTATTTGCTTTTAATCATCACCCACAAAAAACGTTTGCAATATGCTTAATTCCAATAAGAGCGACATGTGAGCTTAGAACAAAAACCCCGACCAAGGAAAAGTGGGTTTTCTTACCGTTGTCCATGAGTTCATAAAATCCAATAATCCCCAATGTATTCAAAACCCTTCAAGGGACCAAAAAGTAGTCAAGAAAATAGCATCAAGTAAGTTCGGTACTGTTGCTACAGGCCTCGCATATACCTTGAATCAAAAAATTAGCCTCGATGAATTCAAAACCTTGCGGTAGTGCTATTTCCGGAATACTGATCGATTCCAAGCAGTTTGTTTGCTCACAGCGTACACATTTAAAATGAATGTGTTCGTGATGATGTCCTTTTTCTTTGCTGCACTTTTTACAGAGCGCGTATTTGGTAACACCATCAAAGTCCAGGACCTTATGCACTAAACCATTCTCCTCAAAGGTATTCAAAGTACGATAAATTGTTACCCTGTCAATATTATCTTTTAATTTTTTTTCCAGATCGGCATGGGACAATGCAAAATCCTCCGCTATAAATACCGAGAGTATTTCTGCTCGCGGCTTAGTGAGCCTCAGTTCAAAATCTTTCAACAAATGTGTCGCGTGGTCCATGCTCTACTACTGATTATTCTTCTACTTCAAACTGAAGTTTCACTAAATTACTATATAAACCCTCCTCCTTATGGGATAGTTCTCTATGATTGCCCGCTTCCACGATTTCACCGGCCTTGATGACAAATATCCGATCTACTTCGCGGATAGTGGCCAAGCGATGCGCTATGATGATTGTGGTCCTATTCTCCATAAGGGTATTCAGGGCGCTCTGCACCAATGCTTCCGATTCCGCATCCAGCGAGCTGGTCGCTTCATCCAGTATCAGTATTCTGGGGTCTTTCAGAATCGCTCTGGCGATAGCCAACCGTTGTCGTTGTCCTCCGGAGAGTTTAACGCCCCTTTCGCCTACTAAAGTATCGAAACCCTCGGGAAATTGAAGTATAAAATCCAGGGCATTGGCTTTTTTGGCAGCCTCCTTTATCTCTTCCATACTCGCCGAGGGCTTTCCGTAAGCGATATTCTCTTTGATAGAACCCCCAAATAGGATGATTTCTTGGGGAACGATGCCGATATTGTTCCTATAGGCCCGAAGGTCCATTTGCCGTATATCCTTATCGTCTACCCATATCGACCCTTCGTTGAGTTCATAGAAGCGCATGAGCAATTGGATAATAGTCGATTTGCCCGCCCCACTGGGGCCGACCAAAGCTATCTTCTCGCCTTGGGCTATATCGAAAGTTATTTTTTTCAAAACGTCCACATCGCTCCGCGTCGGATAGGCAAACCCTACATTTTCAAAACGGACATTTCCCTGAAGGGACAGTGTCCTCGTTTCGCTCTCATCGCCCAGAGGGGCCTCCATACCTTCTTCCAGAATTTCCATCGCGCGTTCTGAAGAGCCTATGGCTCTCTGTACTTGGGTATATATGCTACCTATACCCGCAATCGACCCACCCATGAACATCGTATAGAACACAAAAGAGGTGAGTTCCCCTATGGTCATTTCATTGGCTTCGACCAAAGTGGCCCCATACCATATCACCGCTATGATGCCTCCGAAGAGAAAGAGAATGATAAAGGAAATGAACAGCCCCGAATAAGTAGAAGTTTTAATGGCCAGACCTACGGTATTCTTTATCGCTTCATGATAGCGGCCATATTCGAAATGCTCATTGACGAAAGACTTCACCGAGTGAATGGACTGCAAGGTCTCCTCTACGATGACATTGGTCTTAGCCAGTTCATCCTGCGTCTTTTTGGACATCTTTCGGATGAACTTACCAAAGAGCATCGCCCCTATCAGGATAATGGGAAAGGTCGATAACATGAACAGGCTCAGTTTTGTGGCCAGAACAAATATCAATACAATACCTCCTATCAGCGTGATGACCTGTCGAAATAATTCTGCCAAGGTCGTGGAGAAAACAGATTGCAATAAGGATACATCCGAGGTCATCCTACTGATCATTTCTCCTACGCGCCGATTGTCATAAAAAGTCAATGGTAAGGTCAAAAAACGCCGGTACAATTCCAAACGGATATCTGCCATCCCCTTTTCACTGAACAGGGCAAACAAATAAACCCTGAAAAAGGAAAAAACACTTTGTACCAAAAGTATAGCGAAGAGCAGTAGGGCAATATTATCGATACCCTGAATGAACCATTCTGATTCTCCTTTGGCTTCGTCCACAATCTTCCCGACCACAAAAGGAAGGGATAACAGTACTGAACTGGAGACTACCAGGCAGGCCATTCCAAGAATGAAAGTGACCTTATAAGGCCAAACGAACCGGAATATGCTGAAAAGTTTTTTAAGGTTGGTCTTGTTGATCGCTCTTTTCTCTTCTTCTTCGAGCGCTTTGCTGCCACTTCTTTTTGCCATGTGCCTGAGTATCGATGTTGGACCTGATCTAGGTATTCAATAAGGTAAATATTTGCAAATTTATTGAGTAAATGGCTCAATTTCTAATTTTATCGTACATAATTGAGTGACAAGTGCCTACCGCTCAAACAACCTTTTCATAATTGAGGTATTGCGTATTTTTCCATTTATATTTGATTCAAATAAACGATGCTTATGTATGCTTTCAAAAGAGTTCTGGTGGGCTTGGACCTGACCGAAATGGACTCGCTACTTATTGATTATACGGCTCATATCTCTAAACTATTAGAGGTGGAGAAGGTTGTCTTTTTGCATGTGGCCAAGGACCTCGACCTGCCCAAGGAAATCACCGACAAGTACCCGGACCTCTTGGCTCCTATCGATGAAAGCATAGAGGGAAATATCTCTGAAAAATTGAAGGGAATGGACTTCGGTTGCCCTCATGACATCGAGGTAAGAGAAGGAGATGCTACGGAAAAGATCATGCGCCTCACCGAAACCAAAGAAATAGACCTTATCATCATGGGGCGGAAATTTGGTCTGAAGGGTAAAGGTGTGCTGCCAGGGAAAATCGCGAAACTGGCCTTGAGCTCGATATGGTTCGTTCCCGAGGGAGCTGCGCCCATTATTTCCAAAATAGTAGTCCCCACTGATTTTTCGAAGACCTCAAAAATGGCCCTTGAAAAGGCTGTGGAGATTGCCGAAGACCTTAACGCGGAAGTGGTCCTGCAGAATTCGTTCAGTGTCCCTTCGGTATATTACAAAACAGGAAAAACCTTTGAACAGTTTTCCGAAATCATGAAAAAGAATGCAGAAAAGGACCTGACCGAGTTCATGGAGGGCCTTCCCGAATCCTATCGGAATATTCCGTGCATCCATATACAGGACGAGGAGGAAGAACCCAGCGAACGTGCCTACGAGGTCGCCAGAAAAGAGGAGGCAGATCTTATCGTCATCGGTTCAAGGGGCAGGACGGGAATAGCCTCAATACTTCTGGGCAGTATCGCCGAAAAGATGACCTTGCATAAAAGCAACATCCCTCTGCTCATCATCAAGCAGAAAAAGGCCAATCTGGGGTTTGTGGAGGCATTATTTAGATTGTAGTTTATAGCTTTATAAGAACGTCTTCGGAGGTGGACTACCCTATGGCCATAAGCTGGAAAACAATGCCGTGAATGTCGGCCTGTTCTTCGGACATAAGGATATGCCACATTGGTCTTGTCCGTGGATAATATAAGCGCAGGAAATCAATCAAAGAGAAAGATGCTGTGTTATACAAACTTAGCTTTCAAATATCGCCTATCTTCCTGTTCATTTAGCTTCACTCTGCGTTGACAATCCTCGGGATAGCGCTGCTATCCCTGCGGTTCTCGCCTTGATTGAAACAAAATGACCAGCGGAATCTTATACGACATTTAAAACCCAAATTTGTATTACTATTGACTTGGATTTATGCATAAACTCAGCGTTATGTCCGTTTTTAAAGGTTTCGTGAATGCACTGTATCATTTGTCGATTTGATTATGAGACTTTTTTAGACTAATGATTGAATTTTATCATCACTTATTTTGAGTAGGACCGAGCGCTAAGAAAATGTCCTTGAAGATTTAACCCGGATCATGCATTGATAAAACCTACTGCGGATCTAACTATCTGCAAATCAGTCGTTGCACTAAGTTTATTGAATTCACCATAATGGTGCTATGCTAAAACCCAATAAAAACTCCCTGATTTATTGCTATTTAAACCCTCGTTGCGAAGTTTCAACGCATGATCCGGGTTTAACCAGTGAGGGGGCCAGCCTGTCGCGTGAGCATCATTAACAATACTGGCTTACTGTCCGAGAGATTTCAATGAAATGATGCGTCAAATGATCATCTACAGCAATGGGTATGATGGCGAAAGTAGTTGACCTGAGATAAGCTTACACCTGAAAATTCCGTATATACAATGAAAATCAACATCTTATATGTGAGAAATAAAGGATGCATTTTCAAAATAGGCTCTAATTAGGAGGTGCCGCTCATAAAATTTCTTCTACGAATCCTTGACGTAATAGGGAATCATGTGTGACTATGCTTAAATTTAAACTATACTTATAATTCACTAGGCATAAAACAATTGTATAATTGTTAATCGCTTGATAAACATCCATATAGTGTGCCTGTTATATATAAGTTTTAGTATATCGGCAATATCAAAACGCCGCACTGGATTTGGGTATGATTCGATGATCTTGGAGAATCGAATTTAGAGACTGTTTTAAAATGTATCTTTTTCTTTCTTATGTACTTCTTTTGGTGCCTGATTTCGTTGGAATTTCCGCTAGCTAGCGCGACATGCTATCTTTGTCAATGGCTCACGCGGCAGACCGGCCCCTTCACTGATAATGCCCTCGGGGCATTATTTTAACGCTCGGTCCTATCCAAAATAAGTGATGACAAATTCTAAAATAATTTCAAAACAGTCTCTTAGACTACCCATAAAAAGTTATAAAGAGTCTCGATACCATCAGATTAAACTTAAAATAATGACAAACTTAAGACCAATTATCTTTTCCGTACTTTACCTACTTGTATCAGTGGTAGGTAAGGCACAAACAAAACTCATCGAAAAGGTAACGAAAAAAGGAGATGAACTGGTCATCCCTTATCAGAAATATGTACTGAAAAACGGATTGACACTGCTCATCCACGAAGACCACTCGGACCCTGTTGTCCATGTAGATGTGACCTATCATGTAGGCTCCGCTAGGGAAGAGCTGAAAAAATCGGGTTTTGCCCACTTTTTCGAGCACATGATGTTTCAGGGTTCGGACCATGTGGCGGATGAGGAACACTTCAAGATCGTTAACGAATCGGGAGGTACGATGAACGGTTCCACGAACCGGGACAGGACCAATTACTTTCAGACCGTGCCGAGTAATCAGCTCGAAACCATGCTTTGGTTGGAGGCCGACCGCATGGGCTTTCTGCTAGATGCGGTCACACAGAAAAAATTCGAGGTACAACGAGCTACTGTCAAGAACGAGAAGGGCCAAAACTATGATAACAGGCCTTATGGAGGTTTTCGTGAACTGAATGCCAAAGCCCTGTATCCTTATGGACATCCCTACTCTTGGCTGACCATCGGTATTCTTGAAGACCTGGACAGGGTCGATGTCACTGACCTGAAGAAGTTCTTCCTCCGCTGGTATGGCCCCAACAATGCCACACTGACCATAGGTGGTGATGTAGCGCCCAAAGAGGTCATTAAAATGGCCGAAAAGTATTTCTCCCCTATTCCGAGAGGCCCTGAGGTAAAGGACATGTCATTGGAACCCGTGACACTGGATAACAACCGCTATGTATCCTACTATGATAAAAATATCCGCTTTCCGGGATTGATCATCACCTTCCCTACCGTGCCCGCATTTCACTCCGATGCTGCGGCCTTGGACTGCCTCTCCGACATCCTTGGAAAAGGAAAGGGTTCTTACTTTTATAAGAGCTTTGTAGAGAGCCAAAAGGCCATTCAGGCCAGTACCTTTCACAATACCAGTGAGCTGGCAGGTGAAATGACCATGTTCGTGTTACCCTTCCCTAACCGACCTTTGGCCGATTTCGAAAAAGAGGTGAGGCAGGCACTGGCCGATTTCGAAAAGAACGGAGTGCAGGACAAGGATATCCAAAAATTCAAGGCAAGTTATGAATCCAGGAGTATCAATGCTCTGGCATCTGTCAGTGGCAAAGTATCCCAGTTGGCATATTACGAGACTTTTGCGGGTAACCCCAATTACCTACAGACAGAACTCAAGCAGTACCTCAATGTGTCCAAAGAAGATGTTGTCAGGGTATACAATAAATACATCAAGGGTAAGCCCGCTATTGTGCAGAGTGTTCTGGCAAAAGAGGATGGCAAGCCTGTCCGACCGGACAATTATACGACGGCCAGTTCCAGGGACAGTAAATTTCCTGTTGAAGACTACTCCGGACTGACCTATACGAAGGCCAAGGACAATTTTGACAGGGCGCAACGCCCAACACCCGGAAAAAGCCCCTTGGTATCCATACCCGAACTATGGAAAACAACCTTTCAAAACGGCATCAAGGTCATCGGCACGGAATCCACAGAGATACCTACCGTAGTACTTCAGCTGACCCTAAAAGGTGGACATCAACTGGACAGCTTCGATAAGGCCGGTCTTGCTGCCCTTACCGCTGCTATGATGAACGAGTCCACTGAGAACTATAGCGCACAGGAAATTGCAGAAAAACTGGAGCAGCTGGGAAGTAGTATTTCCTTTAGTGCCAGTACTTATGGCACCTCCTTGACAGTCAATACACTAAAGAAAAACCTCAATGCCACTTTGGGACTCTTGGAGGAGAAGTTATTGCGTCCAAAATTTGACACAAAAGATTTTGAGCGTTTGAAAAAACAGGCGTTGGAAGGAGCTAAGGCAGAGGCCAAGCAGCCTCGGGCCATCGCAGGAAACGTTTACCGCAAGTTGTTGTATGGAGAGGAGCATATCTTTTCCGCACCCGATAACGGCACAGTTACCTCCATTGAGGCCATTCAACTGGCAGATGTAAAAGCGTTTTATGAGATGTATTATGCTCCCAATACAGCCGAACTGGTGGTGGTTGGTGATATCGAAGAAAAGCAATTGCTTGTGCAGCTGGGCTTTTTGAAAAAGTGGACACCAAAAGAAGTTGCCATTCCTGCCCTGCCGGAAGTTAGCCCTAATGAGAAAACCAAGATATACCTTGTGGATAAAAAAGGAGCGCCTCAGTCCGAAATCAGGATCGGTTACATGACCTCCATGCCCTACGATGCCACTGGAGAATATTTTAAGACCAATCTGATGAACTATGTACTTGGCGGTAATTTCAACAGCCGTATCAATCTCAATCTCAGAGAAGACAAGGGTTTTACCTATGGCGCTTCTTCCCGCTTTAATAGCTGGGACAAGCCCGGCCCCTTTACGGCTTCCGCTGGAGTAAGAAGCAATGCTACGGACAGTGCTGTAGCGGAGTTTATGAAGGAAATCACGCTATATCATGAGAAAGGGATCTCTCCGGATGAACTGAAGTACATGAAAAACTCCATCGGACAGGGCGATGCCCGAAAATATGAAACACCAAGCCAAAAGGCATTGTTTCTCAGTCGTATAGTGCATTTTGGACTCGATGGGAAGTACGTCGATGAGCAGAATAAAATCATCAATAAGATGACCATAGCTGATGTCAACGCATTGACAAAAAAGCACCTTCCCTACACTACGATGAACATTGTAGTGGTAGGCGATAAGGAAAGTATCCTTCCCGGACTACAAAAATTGGGTTACGATATCGTAGAGCTGGATGCCGAAGCAAATCCTGTTAAGAATCCTGAATAGCAAATAGAGATTTCTATTTTCATCAAAGTGCCACCATATCCAGGTGTTTTCCCAAATATAGAATCTGTAGCCATTGAGGGGAGCTCCATAGTATAGAATGGCCAATAGAAAAGAGGCTGTATTAAAAGACAGCCTCTTCTTTTTTACTTCAACCCGGATCATGCATTAGCCCTTCTATCACGGACTTAAATAGCTGCAAATCAGTAAAGCAAATGCGTTTTATAGGATTCACCGTAGCGGTGCTACGCTGAATCCTATAAAACTCCCTGATGTATTGCCATTTATACAAATTTGGGTTTTAAATGTCGTATAAGATTCCGCTGGTCATTTTGTTTCAATCAAGGCGAACACCGCAGGGATAGCAGCGCTATCCCGAGGATGGTCAACGCAGAGTGAAACAAAATGAACAGGAAGATATGCGATTTTAAAAGCTAAGTTTGTATTAAACCCTCGTTACGAAGTCCCGACGCATGATCTGGGTTAAACCCAAAATGACCGATAGCCTTCCTATTCCGAACATAAATTGCTTCAAAATCAGCAGTTTTATGCTGCGCAGGTTCGTTACCTTAATGATGCACTAAGCCTTCTCACCTAAACCACTGATTTTATTGCAATTATGCTCTCATGACGAAATCCTATTGATCAATTTGGGTTAAAATTAAGTTGTACCATACAAAATTTGACATGAAAAGAGGCCGTACCACTTTTGATACAGCCTCTTTTCTACATTCTGAAATGGTCATTCATCCATAGCCATTGTCACGAACCGTCTACTTTACGATAAGCTTTTCGTGATGCCCGTTGCTGGTCTTTACCATGTACAAGCCTTTCTTGAGATCTGAAATATCAAAAGAAGTTTTTGCGTGAGCGAAAAGCTTTTCCACCTTCATCACCTTTCCATTGATATCATAAATATAAAGATCTACGATAGCGTCTTCTTTATTTTCATAACGTACTGTCAGTATATCCATAGCAGGGTTGGGGCTAAGCGTAAATACACTTTCCTCCAATGTTTCTTCTTGAAGCAATCTTAAGTTGGAGTTTTTGACAAACTTCCACTTCGCATTGTCACTGAATTTGACGGGAAACCGTAGACCTTTATCATTCATTGCTTTTCCAAAAGCCAGTTTGATGCCGGCTATATCATCATGGACCAGTGCAGCTTGTTTTTCATTACCTCCTACGAATATTTCGAATTGAGAGGCTTTGCCCGTACCTACCAAGCTCCAGCGGGGCTTATAGCTCTGAGCAGCAAATAGGAAAGGAGCTTCGGTCTGTGGTAGGTTTTGTGCTATTTCGGCTTCTGTATATCCTTTGTGTGCTTCTAGAAATCCTCCATGATCTTTATTTTTGATATGATAATAGTAAGGAGGTACAAATTTTACTTCCCATTTTACAGTGGCATCTCCGACCCATTTGGGCTTAGTACTCAATCCGTTGTTATCGGCATTGGATGCCAGTTTACGGCCGGTCTCTTCGTTGATGATTTCATAAACACCGTCAGAAACCAAGGCTGTAGGGAAATCCGTCTTTTGTAGGTCCTGCTGTCCTTTGGGGATTCCATTGATACGTATATTTCCTCCTGATTTCGGTACGTGCATTCGGACATCGGGGATAAAGTTAGAGTTGGCTGAATCTATATTGGTGTTGTTAAGTATATCTACATTAAAGGAAACAAACTCAGATTTGGATTCGATGGGTTCTATACCCCTTGATTCGTAAAAATCAAAATCGATAACAAAATTGGTAGCGGTAGATCCAGTGAAGTCATTGTCATTGATATAAATGTTGTTCGGACAATAGGCACTGACAAAAAAGTTGAAGTCTCCGATTATCCTATTGTTATTGATATAGATGTAATTGACCGTTTGTAGCTCTCTGTCCAGTTGGATAATCCTGCTTCTGAAGTTGGGGTTTTCCACGCGGCAATCAAACAGGTTACCGTTGACCACGATATTGTAGGACCACTCTTCGATGTGCAATAGATCGATGAGGCCATTGTGATCCTCAAAAGTATTATTGGTCACATCAATGCCATGAATGCGGGAAAATGCGACGCCCGTATTTCTAAAAAAACTATTCTTGACCGAGCTGCCATTTCCACCCCATACAATGGGAAACTCTGTATTGCCGGCATCAAAAGAAATGCCTCTATCATCAAAACCCACGTCCGTAGAGTCAGGAACAAAGCGGCAATAATCGATAGTCACTTTAGGCATGAAACCTCTTCTGGCACGACGATCATTGATGTATCCTATTCTTCTAAAATTAAGGAAAGATACATGCTCGAAAGTGGCGCCGATGCCATTACCCGCAAAACAACTGTAAAACCCTCCATTGAGCTCTACATTGTCAAAGCCAATACCCTTATAGGTCAACCCATCCTGCTTTCCGGGCCGACGAAAATTATCCTTATAATTCTGTGTCCTTCCATCCATCAGCACTGAATAGTCCTCCGTAGCAGGTTTGGGCTGAACAATCTTCAAATCTTTGAACTCGACATCATCCGAAGCGATGATAATGCTGAAGGCATTCAACAAAGTAGTCCTAATGCCTGATGAACCTTTGAAGTAAGGATCGAAACCTATGCTGCTCTTACCTTTCAAGACCAATGCCTTGTCAATTACGATATTCTTATGCTCTAGGTCATACTCCTCGTCTACGAAATTGATGATATCCCCGGCCTTCGCCTCATCGATGATTTCTTGTAGTTTCCCTGCGTGTTGGCTAGTCACATCAATCCTTTCTGCTCTTAGCTTACCGCTGGTCAATACCATCGAACAGGCTAATAATAGCAAAGCCCAGTGGCCATTGTGTCTAGATCTTCCAATAAAACGCTGCTTTTTGTTGCTGTTCTTTTTCATAAATTTCAACTGTTATGTGATTTTCATCAAACCAAGAAAGCTTGTAGGGCATAGTTATTTTACAAGGCTCTTCAGTATGGAAAACCAAAAAAATCATATTTATATAGTAAAAAGTATTCTATTGATATATGCTCAGCTGATTCGCCACTGGGATAGCAAAAAATTATGGAAACTACCCTTTGGCCTCAAAAAATGCGTGCATAAAATGATTTTAAAAACACTAAGAGACTGTTTTGAAATTATTTTAGAATTTGTTATCACTTATTTTGGATAGGACCGAACGTTAAAATAATGCCGCGAGGGCATTATCAGTGAAGGGGCCGGTCTGCCGCGTGAGCCATTGACAAAGATAGCCTGTCGCGCTAGCTAGCGGAAATTTCAACGAAATCAGGCACCAAAAGCAGTACATAAGAAAGAAAAAGATACATTTTAAAACAGTCTCTAACTGGTAGGTTAATACATTTGCGAAAGCTCAGGTAACCATTTGTTCTCTAAAAAATGCATTTTTTGAAAACAAAAAGAAATAAAATGTCTTATATATTACTTGATTTTGATTGGTTTTCTGATAGCGAAAAGAAGGTTAAATACGCATTAAAGCTTATTTATCTATATTTACATGTTTTTTTAATCTTGAAGTAATTAAAAAAAAGGAAATTATTTTTACGGAAAGCACATTAGTAACTTATAAAGACTGAAATGCTCTTTTTTGAATCACCTTTTGATGAGATTCCCGATTCAAAAAAAATAAAAAAGCGCGTCCGGCATTTTGCCGGACGCGCTGAATCAAGCACAGATGGTCTTACCGTATGACTCTAAAAAATCAACGGTCTACAAGTATTCTTTTTCTGAAGTTTAGGTCTGCTCCCGTTACGTGTATTATATACACACCCACGTTCATAAGTTCTAGCTCTATGCGATAGCTGGTTTCCTCATTATGCACTTCTTTTCGCAGGAATTCCGCGCCTTCTATCGAAAGGATGGATAGCGTATAGTCGCCCTTGGGCAGTCCGTTGATGAAGAGTACATCATTGGCAGGATTGGGACTGATAGTGATGTCTTCAGACGGTAGAGCTGTACCAGTGGTCTTGGCCATTGAGAGCGAGGAAGTACGTGAATAAGCCATACTGGCCACTGTCGAACTTGCTAAAATAGCCCTTCTTGGAGAGCCATTTCCGGTATCACCCATGACAATACGCATTCTATCCTTTTGGCAGGCCGTAAAGCGGTCCATACAATCATCATTGGTGAAATTCATATAGTTTTCCAATGGATCGAGTCCTGGTTCCGGACAGCTGTCTCTTCCGAAAGAGCAGCCGAACTGATTGCCCTGTGCGGTGGGAGTATCAGCACAGAAATCGTCCGCGCTACAGTCACCGTCACCACCGGTATGCCGTAGTCCCAACCAATGTCCTATTTCATGGGTAAGTGTACGTCCCAGGCGCGACGGGCCTGCTCTGAAAGATGGGTTCGGCATACTTGTACTGCCTATGCTAAAGAAATTGACGACGCACCCATCCGTGTTGGCGCCGCCGTTTCCGGTACCTATACCCAGTAGGTCGGGCGCTTCCGGAAGCTGGGCAAAACCCAAAAGGATACCCCTCGGTGCGGACACGCCCCCGGTCCATATGTTCAAATAACGCTCAGGGTCGAATTGTGTAGCTGGCTTTATCGTGGAGTTGTACAATGTCCTGCTGTAGGGTTCCGTTCCTGCACCGGTAATGGTCCTTCCGTCTATCCGGTGGATGCCCGGTTCCGGGAGTAGCTGACCGCTTTCGTCGACCAATGCCATAGTGAACTGAATTTCGGTATCTACCCCTCCTCCGTCACCGGAGCTACCTGCTATTTTTCTGAAATCATTGTTCAACTGCTCCAGTTGTGCATTGATAAGGTCCGCTGACAAGTTGGAGCTTGTCCCCAAGTCTTGTCCATTGTGGATGATATGAAAGATGATAGGAATCTCAAGGACCGCGGCACGGGCCAGTTGTTTATTCTCCATGATAGAACGTTGACCCCCGATGTATTGCTCAAAGGAGTGCTCCCGGGACTCATAGTCTTTAGAGTGCATCAGCATCTCAGAGGGGCTTGTCGCACAATGGATGTATCCGTCGGGAGCTTGAGCATTTTTATACAATTGGTCAATGAGTTTTTTAGTTTGCTTATCCATGGTCTCTTGCTGGGCCAGTGAGGGGAAGTAGGAAAGTACAAGAAGGAATAAAAGTAACAGTTGGCGGGTATTAATTATAGTTATCATAATAAAGGGTTGATGGTTAGTGAAATATTAGCTGTATATGCTTTCCTTTGGTCTGTTAGGTGTTTTTGGAAATGCCAGCGTAAACGAATAGTTTGGTAAAACCTTCCTAATTTAAGTATTTACGCTTGTTATTCAAAAAAAATACATCGGCGTCAAGAAATAAAAGTCTATGACCTATCGGGAAGGCAACACTATTGTCAAACCCTTACGTTTGATCATCGGATTGAAATTGTGTTTTTCCAGTGATTCCATTCCATCTCATAAGAGAATGATCAAATCCCCGACTTTCAAAATAAATCATATTAAAAGACGGTTTTGAAGGAAATTATTTTGAAGAGGACCGAGCGTGAAAATAATGTCCTGAGTATTTGGCCGCTAAAGGGGCCGTCTGCCGCGTGAGCTATTGACTCAGATAGCTGGCGCTATCTGAGGTTTTTTTAACGGAATTGCATACCAAAGAAGCTCCTACAGTAATGAGTATGGTCAGGGAAGCAAAAGCTTGAGGTAGGTATCGTCCTACTGTGAATCCCATGTGACTATTGGAAACAAGGGGTATACATTTGAAAATAAGAGAGATGTAGTTCAATGTAGTTTCTAAGAAAGCATAGAGTAAAATCAATAATTGCCCAAGTATGGTGACGATTATAGCATGAAGATTTGTAATCAGCCTTACGCTCGTCATGCTTCAATATAGCACTGCTAAAATCAAATACCGGCCGAGTGCGATAGGCTAAAGGCTTCATGGTAAGGTTTGGGCAAAAACTACTTCTTTATCAAATACTAAGCCTGTCTCTATTGTATTCCATGATATTTTACTTAAATTTTATAAATATGCGAGTTAGAGCTAGTCTTTTTGTGGTTTTGATTTTTTTTTACTTCCTGTCACAGTATGGCATGGGGCAGCAACTGGGCTTTAATTTGGTAGGTGATGCCAAAAGGGTGGACATACCTTTTGAATCATACAATAACCTGATAGTGATTCCTGTGGTCATCAATAATAGTATACCGCTCAAATTCGTGCTCGACACGGGTGTTCGGAATGCTATCCTGACCGAAAAAGTGTTTGCCGACATCCTGAACTTGAGCTATAAGCGTAAAATATCCATCGCAGGGGCAGGAGGGGAGAATATCATAGAAGCCTATGTGACGAACAATATCTCCTTGGATCTTCCCGGTGTGGAAGGACAGGGCCACGCCATGCTGGTTCTGGAGCAAGACTACCTACAACTGACAAGTAGCTTGGGGGCCTATGTCCATGGGATTATCGGTTATGAGGTATTCAGTAGATTCGTGGTGCGTATCGACTATAGCAGACAGGTGGTTTCGCTGATAGAGCCGGATAGCTTCAAACCTAAAAAGAAATACACCCGAGTACCTATCGTTGTAGAGGATACAAAACCCTATATCCATGCAGATGTACAGTTCGAAAACCTTGAAAGGATAAAGGCCAAATTGCTTGTGGATACGGGAGCAAGTCATAGCCTATTACTTGAAAAAGACTCCGATGATAAAATAAACATCCCTCAGCTGAACATGAAAACCTATCTGGGGAGGGGGCTTGCGGGTAATATCAAAGGAAAGGTAGGCCGTGTCAGGTCCTTAAAGATATCGAATAGATATCAGCTTAAAAACGTCATCACTTCTTTTCCCGACAAAGATAGCTACGCAGATAGCCTTGCCTTTGGTGATATCGACCGAAACGGAACTATCGGTGGAGGGATACTATCACGTTTTACGACTTACATCGATTTTTCCAGAGAGTGCATTTACATAAAAAAGAACAGTACCTATAAAAAACCTTTTACCTATAACCTTAGTGGTATGTCTGTCATCGTCACAGGAAATAATCTGGAAAACTACGTTATCTCCGATATTAGGGAAGGTTCACCTGCTGCACAAGCAGGCTTTTTATCAGGAGATGAAATCCTGAAAATCAACTTCACGAAAGTGAATTCCATGGAGTTGAAGCATGTCTACAATTTTTTGAACAGAAAGGCCAATAAGAAACTGAGGATTCTCATCCGACGTGACAACGGGAAATTATTGAAGGAACTCCATCTAAAACACCAGATTTGAAAAAGCACTATAGACTTCTCAATATTGGCTGAATTTATAACTGCCCTTTGAGGCCTTCAAGCAGTTGTGATACCTTGCTTGTATTCTTTCGGTATAAACGATGTAGATACAATTGAGTCCTCTTCATTCTTCTGGAATTGATGAGGGATTTGTAAAATGCATCCGCAGAAAAGTTGTCCTTCAAGATATAGTCCTGTACACCGTCAAGTATAATGCCCTTGAAATTGGAGTTCTTCAGAATAGTGATAGGGATGTTCTTGGTTTTATGACTGTTCATCAAAGAACGGATCAACTTTTTGATGTGTACATTATCCAAGTTATCGTCGATAAGTATACAGGTAGGGTTGGTCTTGACTATTTTTGAGAAAATATTCTTGAGATCAAAAGCAATCTCTGCGATATACTTTCTCCCTTTGACATTCTTCAGACTGTGATAGACCGAACTCAATTCTGTAGGATTGTTGCCCACAAGGAGCACATTTATAGGTGCTTGGGCGATATTTTCTTTCAGGGCGGCAGATTCCATAGGCTTATTTCAAGAGATAATCAATAAATAGGTAATGCATATCACGGCTCAATAGTTCTGTCTCCATCAAAATTTATAGTAATTGGCTTAAAATCAAGTCATATAAATTCAACCATCACGATTCATCACTTTACCATGAGGAGTAGGACCATTCTGTACAGCTGTACAGCAGAAATCCCACGTATCCGGTCAATCCTCAAGATAAACGGAATCTTAATTAAAAAATTGTCATTAGTTTTAGATACTGTTTTGAAATTATTTTAGAATTTGTTGTTACCTATTTTGAGCAGGGTTGAGCGTGAGGGTAATATTTTGGGGACAGTAAGCCAGCGATAGGGTCCATCTACTCCATGAGGAATTGAAAAAAACAGCAGCGCTATCTTCGGAAACATTCAACGGAATGATGCGCCGAAAGATTACATGTGCCAGTGGACATGAGGGAGAAAGTTAAAAGCTTGATATGAATGCCGTTGAAGTGAATATGAAGTGATTTGGACTTTTTGTTTTGAAGCGAAAATAAAGGATTTTTTGCCCCGGTGAAGCCTTTTTTGAGTGGCGTAGCCAAGGTTACGTCAGGAGAAAAAGTCAAGATCAGGGTAAAACAAGACTTATTTGCAGCCAGAAGAAAAAGTCTGAATCACTTCTATCATAGGACCGTTGGAAATCAATAAATGTACAGATAATAAAGGGCACATTTTAAACCCAAATTGATCAATAAGATTGCGTGACGAGAGTATGAAGTGCAATAAAATCAGCGATTTAGGTGAGGAGGCTTAGTTTATCACTAAGGTGACGAGCCTGCGCAGCGTAAAACCGCTGATTTTGAAGTGATTTATGCTCACAATAGGAAGGCTATTGATTATTTTGGGTTAAAACGGTCTCTAGGGAACTGTTATAGGTTTGTTTTGTTTAAGAAAGTATGAGGGATGTCATCATTATAGGAGGAGGTCTGGCAGGGTTGATCAATGCTATTCAGTTGAGCAAGTCAGGCTTGAATGTATTATTGATAGAGCGGCATGAGTACCCGTTTCATCGTGTCTGTGGCGAGTACATTTCCCAGGAAACCCTGCCCTTTCTGGCAGATATTGGGATAAGACCGCTGGAGCTGGGTGCTGTGGCCATTGACCGGTTCCAACTGACCTCCATAAGCGGGAGAAGTGTACAAGTGTCCTTGGATATGGGTGGCTTCGGGTTTAGCCGTTATGCTTTCGATCATCTGCTGTACGAAAAAGCCCTGTCCCATGACTGTTCCTTTGCTCTTGGCACAAGAGTGGAAAAGGTGGCCTACAGGGCAGGTACATCCACGTTCCAAGTACATACGGACAAGGGCGCGGTATGGGAGGCGAAGATTGTTATCGGTGCCTATGGCAAAAGATCGAAACTGGACAAGACACTGGAGCGCTCGTTCATCACCGAGCGCTCCCCCTATATCGGTGTCAAGTACCATGTGAAAATGAAGCACGATGATGACCTGGTGGCCCTGCACAATTTCGAGGGAGGGTACTGCGGGGTCAGCAATATCGAAGGGGGCAGGACCAATGTATGCTACCTCAGTCATCGGGACAATCTTCGTAAATATGGTAATGTTCCCGATATGGAAAGGACAGTGGTCCGCAGGAACCCCTTTTTGAGGAAAATCTTCGATGAGGCCGAGTTCCTTTTTGAAAAACCGCTGGTCATCAATGAGATTTCCTTTGCTCCGAAAAGTCCTGTGGAACAGCACTTATTGATGTGCGGTGACGCAGCGGGCATGATCACGCCGCTGTGCGGCAATGGGATGGCCATGGCCATCCATAGTGCCAAGTTGCTCTCCGAGCAGGTGCTCCGTTTCTTCAGGGACCCGGCCTTTGACCGTAATGCCCTGGAGGAGGCCCATAGAAGTCAGCTGACGCGCAAGTTTGCCACACGCCTATCAACAGGCAGAAGGATACAGTCGCTCTTCGGTAGCCGGTGGCTATCCGATACTGTGGTCAATGTTGCCAAGATGAGCAAGCCCATGGCCAGGTACCTTATCGGCAGGACACACGGCGAGGCGTTCAGGGAAAACGGAAGCTATCACGGTGCCGAAAACCTTCGATGAGCCCGAAGCCGGTACCTTAGGGCCCGGATCTTATGGTCGTGGTCCGGTTCATAGTGTCAATTGATTATAAGGCATTCACCGAGTCTTCGATTTAGTTCACTGGCATGTTTGTTTTCAATAAAAGTTCATGGATCTTCGTTAGGTGCAATTGCATAAAATAAATGAGTTGTTAATTTGTACCTTTGTAAATAAATACTAAACATTTCTTGAAAGTAGAACAAAACATATCAAGGCTTAACCATCTACTTGGATTATATAATCTTCAAGTAGAAGAGCTGTGCAATATGATAAGTGAAGGATTGAAAACTCCTATTAATAAAGAAGATATACTGACATCTGAAATAAAAATAAGTCACTTAAAGAGAATAGATAAAGTATTTAATAAGGGACTTCATTTTTATCTGGACCCTAAATCACCTGAAACATCTAAAGAAGCTAGTATTTTCTTTCGAAAAGAAAATTTCAATTCAGAATTAAATTTAGGTGCAAAAAAAATAGTTAATCATTTCGAAGAATTCAAAATTTCACTTTCTGCAATATCAAAATTAGCTGAATTAAATGTCGGCAGGGCTTTCCCTGTATATAAAATTACTGATGACCCTACGTTAGTCGCTAAAGAAATCAGAAAACAACTATATCCTGTTTTTACACCTGATTTAAAAAGTTTTTTAAAAGCTTTGATATCCAAATTTGCAGAACATACTATTTTAGTATTTGAATTTGTAGAAACTTGGAATAAAAAAGAAAAAGCAAACATAGATGGCTTCTTTCTAAATCCAAACGTAATTGTACTGAAGAGGCAACAATTATCTTTTAGACGTGAAATATTTACTTTAATTCACGAATTGGGTCATTTCCTTCTAAATGAAGAAGAGATTGAAAAATTAGACTATGAAAGTTTAGCTCAGAATAATCTATCTGCTATTGAACGATGGTGTAATGATTTTTCTTTTAGTTTTTTAGCTGGAGATTATGCAGATTTTTTTAAAGGACTTGAAAAAGCTGAACCAAAAAACGATTATCATTTTGAACTAATTGAGGGTATTTCAAAGCATACACATTTAAGTAAAATTGCTTTGTTTACGAGATTATTATATCAAAATAAAATCTCTAAAATAAACTACAATAAAATAAAAACTGATTTTGATTCTCAATTTAAAACCAGACAGGAAGAAATTAAAAAAAATAGAGGATTAGAAAAAGAAAGAGGTATTAAACAAAGAGGAAGTTCCCCTCAGCCAATAAAATCTCCATTGTTAATATCAACTATTCAAACTGCTTTTTATGAAGGGGTATTAAATGAATATGAAGTTTGTAAACGGCTAAATATTAAACCTGAAAAATTAGACAAATATATTCAATGATAGTAGTAATCGATACAAGTTCCCTTTTGTCCTTGGTTCGTTATTACTTACCATTTGATAAACAAAACATACTTTATGATTTTATTCAAGAAAAAATTAAATCAAATGAGATAATAATCTTAGATAAAGTTTACGATGAATGTAAATTCACTTCTAAAGGAATTGTCGTAGAAAAACTCGAATACATAAAGGATAAAAAAAATCAAGTAAAAACTACTGACTTACTACCTTCTCAAAAGTTTTTTAATCAGTTGGAAAACCAATTCATTAATGGTTCTGTTAAAAATAGACTTACTGATGTTGAATTTGAAAATAGGAAAAATTCTTTTATGGAGTCTGCGGATGCTAAGCTTAATACTCTATGGTCTTAAGAACAGAGAGTCAAATAACAGACTAGTAATTGTCTCGGAGGAAACTGAATCTAGCAACGACAATAAATCTTTTAAAAAGATTCCCGCTATTTGTAAAATACTCCATCTTGAAATCAATTCGTTACCTCAATTAATGGAAAATTATGAAGGTATAGAGTTTGAATTTAAATAAAAAAGCACCCAACAATTTGTATAATACATATACCCTGCAGAATGCAAACGCACCATATAAGAGACACTATGGCCCTTTTCATCCATTCGCCGGTATTATTGTACTTTATATCCCCGGAATGAAACCCTATTGAGGTTTTGGGGTTAAGATGTAGTGGTGGAGTGCAGTTACAGGAAGGCCATTCCTCCAGAAAAAAGACCAACATCCGGACAAAATACCGCACAACAGGATACTAAGTAACTTGTATTAAGTTGCTTTAGGTTGCTATGCATTTTGGACCCAAAAGACAGGTAAAAATTTTGGATGGAAAAAACGTACATTTGTTCCCGATGAAAGAAATGGGGGTAATTTGATTATTTAATATTCCCCTACTTCCCTAGCTTCGGGGGAAAGTAGGGTGGGGATGACACACTACTGTGGTATTGAAATCGGCGGGATATATTCTCGGTTCGGGTAGAACAGGACTTTAGACGTAAAGCTTCCATAGTTGACTTTGCTTCAAAAACAGGAATAAAAAGAACGCATTGAGGCAAAGCGCCGACAAGGAACTCAACCACATCGTATGCTGATAGTCGGCAGTGCTACTGTTCCGATGTACCCGTAAGTACCAGTACCCAAAAAAGAGAAGTACGGGAGATAGGAACAGCAAAAACAAATAGGAGTAATATATGGAAAAGTAATACTCGAAATAACAGAAAAACCCGGCCGTGGATAAAGTAAAGACAATGGCCGTAAAATGAAGTGTTCCCTTGATGCCCAATACTCGACTCAAGGTATTGTCCCTGCGACGGGCATCTTCTTCATGCTGATAGATTTGCGTCGTGGGGTAGGAGCCCCAGAGCAGCAGGGAGCTGAGCAGAGCGGGCAGATAGACATGGGTCCTGTTGAGGTTTTCGAGCGCATAGTCATTCACCCCGATATAGACCATAACAAAGGTAAAGGCCCCTTGGAAAAGACCAACAATGAACCAACTCGACCATGGATATTTCTTCAGTCTGATGATGGGATGGCTATAGGCCTTGGAGACGAGACCATAGACGAGCAGCATGAGCACGAACAGTCCATTGATAGTGGACCCCAGTGCCAGTGCGATGATGTCAAAAGCAAGGGAGAGTCCGTACAGTCCCCGGTGGACGGGAGGAGGGTTCTTCAACCCACCGATACTGCCCTCATCCCGGTCGAAGTAGCTGTTGTAGCCATTACTGGCCGGATAGAGGAAAATATGTAGACATACAAAGACGACGAAGAGCCTCAACCCGTTGATATTCGGAGAGATGCATAGTGAAAACAGAAATATGGGAAGCAAAAAGAAAGAAAACGGGATGCGAAGGTGCAACCAAGTAGATTTTTGAAACATAAACAATTACTATTTCAGGCAAGTTATAAAAATTAATCAAATAGATCAATGAAAGCCTACATCAATGCCATCGGTACTTCCATACCGGCACACAGAATTCCCCAAAGGGAAATCGCCAACTTTATGGTGAAAGCCCATAAGATGAACAACGGTGAAGAACAGCGGCTGCATGCCCTGTACCGTGCCACGGGTATCGAACACCGCCACTCGGTCATCGACGATTACGCACGCTCCTCGGACTATGAGTTCTATCCCAACAGCGAACACCTGGAACCTTTTCCCGGCACGGCAAAGCGAATGGAACTGTACCGCGACTCGGCACTGGACCTGAGTGTAGAGTCTGTCCGGAACTGCCTGTCGCAGGTCCCCGATTTCGACCCCCGTACCCTGACCCATCTGATTACGGTCAGCTGCACGGGCATGTATGCCCCGGGACTGGATATCGAGCTGGTCACCGCCCTGGACCTGGACCTGACCATCAAGAGGACCTGCATCAATTTCATGGGCTGCTATGCTGCTTTCAACGCCATCAAAACAGCGGCGGCGTTCTGCAATGCACAGCCCAATGCCAATGTGCTGGTCGTCTGTACCGAACTGTGCAGCATCCATTTCCAGAAAGAACATACGGACGATAACCTTCTGTCCAATGCCATCTTCGGTGACGGCTCGGCCGCACTTCTGGTACGGCCCGAGCCGCTCTCGGGGTTCAATCTGGAGACTTCCGCCTTCCAGTGCGCACTCTATCCCGAAGGCACCCAGGAAATGGCCTGGGCCGTGGGTGACCTGGGCTTTGAAATGAAGCTTTCCGCCTATGTACCCGGTATTATCGAAAGAGGTATCACCGACCTGAGCAAGGACCTATTGCAACAGCTCGATATGGTCAAAGAAGATATCGACTACTTCGCCATACACCCCGGTGGAAAGCGCATACTCGAAGTCATCGAAAAGGAGCTGAACCTATCGAAGCATGATAACCGCTTTGCCTATCAGGTACTGAAAACCTATGGGAACATGTCCTCCCCCACAGTACTGTTCGTACTCAAGGCCCTGCTCGAAGAGCTTACCGAGGCGGACTCCGAAAAACATGTGCTCAGTTTTGCCTTTGGACCGGGGCTGACACTTGAAAGTATGCTTTTAAAAACCTATTTTAAGGCATGAACCCAAGATTTGACCGTCGCTCCGACGAAACCGAACTCATGGATGACCTCTCTTCCTCCGGGGAGGTCATCCACCAGACACTGAAGGAACTGGAAACCATCAACAAATGGCTTGGAGGAAACTCCGTAACCCTCAGCGGTCTTGACCGACTCCTTTCCAAGGGCAGCTTTGACAACAGGCCCATCAGTATTGCCGACCTCGGCTGCGGTAGTGGCGACATGCTCCTGCATATCGCCAGATGGGCCCGAAAGAAGGGTGTAAAGGTCCGACTCATCGGAGTAGATGCCAATCCCCACATCATCGACTATGCCAAAAGGAATACGGAGCAGTTTGAGGAGATCAGCTATGAGGTCAGCGATATTTTCTCGGAAACCTTTAGGGAAAAGCACTTCGATATCATGACCACCACACTGTTTACCCATCATTTTGGTGATGAGGCACTCACCGCACTACTACGCCAGATGCAACAGCAGTCCCGCATCGGTATCGTCATCAACGACCTGCACCGCCACTGGTTTGCCTACTACTCCATCAAATGGCTGACGCAGCTCTTTTCGAAATCGGCCATGGTCAAGAACGATGCCGCCGTATCGGTACTGCGGTCCTTCCGAAAGTCGGATTGGGAGGGTATCGCCCGGTCCTCGGGCATGCAGCAGTTCAGCCTGAAATGGAGGTGGGCCTTCCGCTGGCAATTGGTCGCCCCACGCTTCGAATCCGGTCAGACCACGGGATAAGTACCATAAGAGAGCGTAGGGCGGGACAAGGCGAAAGCAATGCTCACGATAGTATGACCGCTTTCTCAGAGGAAACCGATCTATTCCAATCCCTATTGATGCGAGAAGAAAATCCTTCACGGAGAAATTGGCATAGTTTTTAGTATAAGCTATAGCATAACATAAAATATAGATCGATGATAAAGCTGATGCTCCACTATGCCCCCACGCTATTGTTAATGACCGTAGTAGGCCTGTTTTCCTGTAAAACCAGTAACCCCTATGGTACAAAGGTCAAGGAACCTTTTCAGGGCAGTCCATACGAATCGAACAACCGTTTCTTCCGGGCTACGGGCAAGGGTGTCAGTGCCAAAGACAATATCGCCCGGGGCAAGGCCGATATCGCGGCCAAGAACCAGCTGGCGGGGCAGGTGAACACCAACATGAGGGCCGTAGCTGACCAATATCTCGGGCAGACCGAAAACGAGAATGCGGCCGAAGTGGCCGATAAGTTCCAGAGCCTCGTGCGGGAAGTCATGAATACCAACCTGGCCGACCTCCGGAAAATAGGCGAGGAAAAATTCATCAAAGACACGCAGTATACCGTATTCATTGCCTACGAAATCAAAAAGAGCGCTATGCTGCGCTTTATGAAAAAACAGGCCCGGACCGATAAGAAAATCAATCAAAAACAAAGAGCGCTCATCGAAAAGATCATCGATAAAGAGTTGGAAGAGATGGAAAAAGGAGAGTAGTGCTTCCTGTGGATGGTGATCGGGTTCATTCCTTTATCACAAGAATGTCATCCGATACCCGCTCCAGTAGCGCAAGTTGAGCAGAAGCAATGATAATGCCCCTATCCTGCTTTTGATAAGTAACATGCTCCATGAGCGTTTCCACAAACAAGGGTGAAAGACCCGCAAACGGATCGTCCAACAGTATATATTGAGCCTTGGAATACAGTGTCACCATGATCTGCAGGAACTTTTGGAGACCCTGGGACAGGGTACCGAACTTTCGATCATGGTTTTCGGATAGCGGCGCCAGGCGCATCAAAGCTTCCAGGGAAGGTCCTTCAATACCGTACATGGCCATCAGCTCGGAGGGTTTCAGATAAGGAAAAACATAACCTTCTCTGGGTACATATCGGATGAAGCTCCTGAGGCTATAGGGCCTATGGAGGTATTTTTCCCGATAACGGATGGATTTGTTGCGGGGTTCGACAGCACCGAAAAGCACCTTGAGCAAACTCGACTTGCCCGCTCCGTTCTTGCCCGTCACCCCCAGGACCTGTCCTATATCACAGCGGAGGTACACATCCCTGAGCAGGGTTCGGTGACCGTAAACGAGTTCCATGCCATCTGCTTCCAACATAGCGTTACATCACTTTTATGGTGAACAATAAAATCGGCAGGTAAATACCGAAGTCCAGAACAAGATAGATCAACAGTAGGTGAAGGCCCGAGAGACTGAAATTATGGGAAAAATACCTATAGCGGGAGCGGTACCTACAGGATAGCACGGCGATGAAAACGGTACCCAGTATCTTCATGAAGATTATCAGCAGATAAGTCGTGGGCCGGTATTTCACAAGATAGAAAATGGAAATAACCGTAAAGACCTGTGAAGGCAATACGGCTTCGCGAAGAATAATGGAAATAAGTTCATGAAATATTTTATACAAACTTAGCTTTTAACTATCGCATATCTTCCTGTTCATTTTGTTTCACTCTGCGTTGACCATCCTCGGGATAGCGCTGCTATCCCTGCGGTGTTCGCCTTGATTGAAAAAAAATGACCCGCGCTAATCCTATACGACATTTAAAACCCAAATTTGTATTACCCATATTCTACTGTGACCAATGTGCGATTTTGAAAAGAAGTAATCTGGACTTTTTGTTTTGAAGCGAAAATAAAAGATTTTTTGTCCCCGGTGAAGCCTTTTTTGAGTGGCATGGACAAGGTTACTTCAGAATCTTCAGTCTCTCTCAAAACAATTGTATTTATCCCGGATCATGCGTTGGAACTTCGTTACGAGGGTTTAAATAGCAATAAATCAGAGGGTTTTATTGGATTTGGCATAGCACCGCTATGGTGAATCCAAAAAACGTAGTGCAACAACTGATTTGCAGCTATTTAGATCCGCAGTAGATTTTCCAATGCATGATCCGGGTTTATACTCAAGAAAAAATGAAATGGAAAATTTGGGGTCCGGCAAAAAGGGAAAAATCCTGCATTGGTACAATTTCATTAGTGGATTGATCATTGGGGTCGTCCCAAGTGGAACAGTGCTTTCGCAATGATTTTCAGTCTGTCCCAAAACAATTGCGTTCGGGTATAACTATAAAAAGAGAGAAATAACCCTTCCACACAGAGTTCAAGATGATGGTTTTGAAACTATGCATTACAGGTAAGCCTCCACGAGAAGTAGCGGAAGAACCGGGAATGAGTACGGAGTCGGTCAGATGCCGGAAAAGAGAGCATGCACAGCCCCCTACCATAATGGCCAAGATTTCAACCCGGATGATGTATTAGAGCTTAGTTATGAGGGTTTAGAAAGCAATAAATCGGGGTGTTTTATCGGATTCAGCGTAGCACCGCTACGGTGAATTCGAAAAACGCATTCACTTTACCGATCTGCAGCTATTTAAGTCCGTGATAGAAGGGCTAATGCATGATTCGGGTTTAAACAGTTGGTACAGAAGTAATTTATGTGGAAACAAAAACCAGTGATATATTTGGATTGAAGGTTCAGGATGTTTTTGGTAGATCCTGCCCTCCCTCCCTGTCCGCTTTTATCCCAAATCCTGAACGAAATCGGACACTTTCTTCTTGTTGCCACAGATTATCAGCCACTTACACCTATTTAAATCCGATTGTACCTTTATATTGCCGATTAAAAATACACTTCTCATTCGGTACAATGCTTGTACGTCTTAAGGCTGAATACGAACACCCACGAACGATACAACAAACACAGCACACACAACAAATCAACTATGAAAAAAAACCTACTTTTCCTATTGGGCATATTGTTTCTATCCTCCATGGTCCATGCCCAAGAAGACAAGGGCAGTATCTCCGGCACGGTACAGGAGGGGGACAATACTATTGCCTTTGCTACGGTCATTCTGCTGGATAAGGATTCTGCCCTGGTCAAGGCCGATTACTCCAAGGACGATGGCAGCTTTACTTTTGTGCACATAGCCCCGGGAAAGTACAGGGTCAATGTGCGGGGCATACAGTACGAGTCCTATTTTTCGGATTTCTTCGATCTGAAGGCCGGTCAGGCCCTGAAACTGCCCACTTTCCAGATCAAAACGGCCGCACAGCAACTGGACGATGTACAGGTAACGGCACTGAAACCCCTAGTGGACGTGCAGCCCGACAAGACCGTGTTCAATGTGGAGAACAGTGTCAATGCCTCGGGCAATGACGGCATGGAACTCCTGCGCAAGGCACCGGGCATCATCATCGACAACAATGACAACATCACGCTACAGGGCAAGGCGGGACTGCAGATCTATATCGATGGCAAGCTCTCCCAACTGAGGGGGGAAGACCTCACGGCCTACTTGAGGAGCCTCCAGTCGGAAAATATCGAGGCCATAGAAATCGTCACCAACCCCTCTTCCAAATACGATGCGGCAGGCAATGCGGGCATTATCAATATCAAACTGAAGCGGGACAAGAACCTGGGGACCAATGGTACCCTGTTTGCCAACTACGGTTACGGACAGCGCAGCCGTGCACAGGCGGGAGGTAATTTCAACTACCGTAACAAAAAGACCAACCTTTTCGGCAGCTATACCTATTATGACAATGGGGGCACCAATTTCAACAATTTCGACAAGGAACTGATGCTGAACAACCTGTTTTTCGAACAGCGCAGCAACAATGAGTGGCGGGCCAAGGGACATAATTTCCGGGTGGGAACCGACTATTTTCTTCATAAGAAACACACCATTGGATTCATTTTCAATGGTAATCTGGGCCAGAACAATGGCGAGAGCATGTCCCGTACACCCATCAGCAACCTGGATACGCGAGTGGTCAGTCAGATATTGGATTCGGACAATATCAGCGAATCTGAAAATGACAACTTCAACTTCAATTTCAACTACCAGTTTACTGGGGGAGAAGGAGAGAGTTTCACACTCGATGCGGATATAGGACGCTATACGCGGATGGAAAATACCAACCAGCCCAATATCTACATGGATGCCCAAGAGGAAAGGATCGAGTCTGTCAATATCCTTGCCAATAATCAGGATACCCAGATTGACATTCTGACCTTAAAGGGCGACTATGAGCGCAAACTAGCGCAGGGCAAACTGGGTGCGGGCATCAAATTGGCCAGTGTGGAAACGCAGAACTTCTTCGATTTCTTCTCCGTGGTGAACAGTGTAGAGGTACTGGACACGGACAGGAGCAATGACTTTGACTATACCGAAAGGGTAACGGCAGCCTATATCAATTACTCCCGTGCTTTTGGTGAAAAAATATCCTTTAGCGGAGGATTGCGCATGGAGCATACCGAGTCCGAAGGGGTACTGACCAGTCACAAAACAACGGACAACAACGCCCCGGTAAAACGCTCCTACACAGATCTGTTTCCCAGTGGTGGCTTTACCTATCAGCTGAACAAGTTCAATAAGTTCGGCCTCAACTACAGCCGGCGCATCGACCGCCCCAACTATCAGGACCTCAATCCCTTTCGAGACGTACTGGATGAGCTGACCTTTCAGGAGGGCAACCCCTTTCTGAACCCACAGTATACCCACAGCCTTCAGCTGACGCATACCTTTCACTACAAGTTGAACACCCAGCTGAGCTATAGTGTGACAGAGGACTTCTTCGCCGAAGTGATAGAGCCTACCGAAGAGCGTGGCGTGCTTCTCAAGAAAAGAAACCTTGCGACCTCCAAAAATATCGGCCTGAACATCAGTTACCCTTTCGAGGTGGCCAAGTGGTGGGGGGTCTATGCCAATTTCAGCCTGTTCAACCAGCAGTTCGATGCCAAGGGCAGGGTGGCGCAGCTCAATATCGATGCCACTACCTATAACCTCTTTGTACAGAACAACTTCAACCTGCCCAAAGGCTTCAAGGCCGAGGTGTCGGGCTGGTACAACTCCCCTTCGGTATGGGGAGGGACCTTTGAGATCGATCGCATGTGGAGTATGAACCTGGGGCTGAAAAAATCGGTGCTCAAGGACAAGGGACAGTTGCGGGTATCGCTCAGCGATGTGTTCAGGACACAGGTATGGACGGGCAGCAGTGATTACAACAATGTCCGCTTTACAGGTCGTGGAGGCAATGATTCCCGACGTATCAAAGTGGGCTTTACCTATCGCTTCGGTAACAATCAGGTCAAAGCTGCCCGTAACAGAAAGACAGGACTGGAAGACGAAAAAAGTAGGATCAAAGACTGATTGCAAAGCTCTTGACCTTCCTGTTGTAAGGCTGCCCACCGAGGCGGCCTTTTTTTATCCCAAAATGTTCGTTGGAACTTCGTCATGAGGACTTAACTGGCAATAAATCAGAGCGTTTTCTTGGATTCAGCGTAGCACCGCTGCGGTTAATTCAAAAAACGCATTCAGTTACTGATTTGAAGCCAGTTAAGTCCGGAATAGATTTTCTAATGGACATTTTGGGTTCAAGGGCTTTCCTGAAAACTTCTTCATCCAGTACTGCACCTTGCCCTCCGTCAGGCCATGGGCCTTGATGAACTCCTTCCGGCTCTGTCCGGAACCCGCCAGCTCCTTCATCTTTTGCGATTTTGGTATGCGTGCCATATACTTTTTTGACAAAAATACCGCCAGAGAAGAATCAGCTCAAGATGTACTTGCTTGGATGCTTACTTTACACTCTAGAGTTTTAGTGTTACATGCACATCACAGTTATTTTAACCCAGAATGTTCGTTGGAACTTCGTCATGAGGACTGATGATACCCCAAAAATTAGGGCAGTAAGTTAAGTTCCATAATAATAGCTGTCATTACTGTAATGACACGAAAAAAATACACCACTAAATTCAAGACAAAAGTAATGCTTGAAGCACTCAAAGAACGCTCTACAGTGCTAAAAGTACGAACTCGCGCTACAACAGATCAACCAGTGGAAACGGGACTTTCTATCCAGGGCCGAAGATGTCCTCGACACAGGTTCCAATAGCCAAAAGAAGAAAGAGAAGGACCGGTTGCTGAAAACGATCGGCCAATTGAAAGTAGAGGTTGATTTTTTAAGGAACGCCTTGCGCTGAAACCTCTGAAAGAACATAGATCGATGGCAAGGGTCAATTGAGCATCGTAAGGCAGTGCGAACTGCTCTCGGTGCACCGTTCGGGTTTTTATTACCGCTCAAGGGAAGAGTCCGCGCTGAACCTTGAGTTGATGTACGAAATGGATGCGCACTACATGGAACATCCCGAAAAAGGGGCCAAGCGGGTGTACACTTGGCTGAAACACGTCATCGTCAACATCAAGGGCCATCAGGTCAACAGACTCCACGAACTGCTGCCCTACAATATTGAACCCGGATCATGCATTGGAAAATCTACTGCGGATCTAAATAGCTGCAAACCGGTCGTTGCACTAAATTTTTTGAATTCACCATAGCGGTGCTATGCTAAATCCGATAAAACTCCCTGATTTATGGATATGTAAACCCTCGTTACGAAATTCCAGTGCATGATTCGGGTTGAAAGGTAAGTTTGTAGAGTGCATGCCATGCATTGAAAATAATCTGCAAAGCGGAACAGAGGGACGGATGGCGTTCTTTGAGGCCATACCAAAAGTACATAACAAAGTCCCCTCTACCGCTGTAGAGGGGACTTTATCTGATTTTGTTCGCATAACTTATGCTGTGCGCTAGACTCCGTTCAGAGGTCGAAAGGTATGGGTACTAGGATTTTTTCCGTCTTTTGCTGGCCACGTTCCATTCCGGCTTTCCAGTTGGGACCATTGGCGACTAGGGCCATGGCTTCTTCATCACAGCCATTGCCTATACCTTTGATGACTTTCGTACTTTTTACTTCTCCTTTCTCATCCACGGTAAACTGTACAAGCACTTCTCCATGTACTCCTTTGTTCTTAGCTTCGGTAGGATACTTCATTTTACGCTTTACATAGGCGTAGAAAGCATCCATGCCCTTTTTTGCCTGAGGACCGACATAATATCGATCATAGTCAAAGCGTTTGCCTTTGGTATCGTAGCTGATGCCCTTGATCAGTTTCCCTCCTTGAAAGTTTTCCACATAGTAGGGCTTTCCATCAGGATAAAAACCTCTCCAGATACCGATTTTTGTTCCTTTCCTTACTTTTCCCTTGACGGCAATCTGTCCATTGGGATGGTACTGTTCGTAATTACCTTCACCGTCCTCGACTAAAACGGCGCCTTCTTTATCAAAGGCCTTGAGGACATGGTACTCTTGATAGACTCCATGTTCTTCATCGCTGACATATTTTCTCTCTTCTTGGAGTTTTCCTTTATCATCCCAGAACTTCCAGATGCCGTAGTGCCGGTCGTTACGGAATATTCCGCGCTTTTTTTCCCGACCATTGGGATGATAAAATACGAAGGGACCATCTTTTACCAATGCTTTTTCGCTCAGAAACGAGCCTATCATCTCCATTCTGCCCGAGAGATAGTAGTCCATGATCATAAAGTGCTTATTGCCTTTGACCGTGTCTTCTTTTACCTTATACTGATTGGTGATGCGGTAGTACAGCGCGTTTTCTTTCTCGGTAGTCTGTCTTTCCTGGTCCAAGTATACCTTTTCTTGGGCTGAGACTGCTCCTACCAATGTCAGCAATAAACTGACAAGGGCCATGCTGATTCTTCTCATTTTCTTCTGTTTTTTCCTCGACTCTCTTTTATCAATAGATTTACTCCCGCCCTATAACCAACAAAAATAATCAAATTTCTGAATAAATCATTGCACTACAGCAAATTACGATAAAGATACATGTTATCAGTATATGGCCATATCGAAAAGAGGTCTGTATTTTAAGCTGACGGGATGTTGCTTCCCCAGTATTTGGAAAAGTGCGAGAGCGGCTTTTTTGGGAAGGGCTTGGTTGTAGTTTTTGTCTATGGATATGGCCTCGATGAGTTTTTGAGCACCTGATTTTATGTTATTATCGGCAAAAGCGGATTTCGCCTCCATCAGGACCTGATAGACGCTGGGCTGCCCATCTTCTTCCAGTAGCATCAAGCGGGACAGTTCTCGAACGGCCTCGGCCTTCTCGAATTCTTTATGTCCTTCTTGGATGGTTCCGATGAGTTCTACGGCCTGTTGCGGAGAACTCCAGACCTTCTCCATAGCGAGCAGTACCTTAGCTGTTTTGAAGTCCTGGTGCTGGTCTATGAAACCTTCCAGTGCCGTAGAGAAAGCTTGAGGTTGATTCGTATAGGTTCGCTGTAGCTCCTGTAAGTGCTGTAGGTTATCATCGGGCAGGTTGTTTTCCAGCCAGGTCATGACTTTCTCTTTGGACAAAGCTCCCGTAAAACCTGCGATGGAGGAGGCCCTATGAAAAATCCTTACATCGGGAATACCTCGCACGGTATACTGCTCCACGATATCGGGATGCTCATCGATGTTCAGACTGACCAGAGACCAGTGTCCGTCGGAGGTTTTCGATAGGTCTTCCAGCAGGGTACTCAAAGACTGACAGGGGCCACACCAAGGCGCCCAGAAGTCTACAACGACGGGTCTGCGTCGGCTTTCTTCTAAAACTGTTTTTTGAAAATCAACTGATGGCATAAAATATTCTTTTTTTTCTAAGAGACTGTTTTGAAGATATTATTTTAGAATCTGTTATCACTTATTTTGGAGAGGACCGAGCGTTAAAATAATGCCCTTAGGGCATTATCAGTGAAGGGGCCAATCTGCCGTGAGCCATTGACAAAGATAGCCTGTCGCGCTAGCTAGCAGAAATTTCAACGAAATCAGGCACCAAAAGAAGTACATAAGAAAGAAAAAGATACATTTCAAAACAGTCTCTAAAACTCTTTTATCACTCAACTGCCACAGCCGATACAGTCAATTTCCATATCTATGGGCTTTACTCCTTTGAGCTGCATTTTCAAATTATGTATCTTATCGCGAAGGGCCATATCCTTCATCATATCTCCAGTGAGCTGGGCTTGTAATGTGCCAATATCGGTTTCGATTTTTTTTCTATCTCCCATGAGTAGCGATGATTTTGTTCTGCTTAAATTGTTAAAGGGTCACAGGCTTGTTTTTTCTGTTTCAAAATTAGAATGTTTCATGCTGATTTTGCCTTTATCCCGATGTAACCTTGACCACGATACTCAAAAAAAAGCTTTATCAGGGCAAAAAATCTTTAATTTTCACTTCAAAACAAAAGTTTAGGCCACTTCATTGGACTAATAATCAATAGATTCTCTCTTTATTACTAATTTAATATAAAGCTTCCCACTAACCTAAAAAATGAACATAGTATCCGATGATTTGTTTTGTAAAAATCAAGTTTTCAAAACGGTCACTCTTAAATTCTCATTGGAATCAATGAACTTACGTTTCATAAACGCATTAGAATAAACCCGAAATGATCAATAGCCTTCCTATTACGAGCATAAACTGCTTCAAAATCAGCGGTTTTACGCTGCGCAGGTTCCTCACCTTAACATACGCTGGACTCCCTCACCTAAACCGCTGATTTTATTGTACTTTACGCCCTCATCACGAAATCCTATTGATCAATTTGGGATAAAAGCAAATAGAGAAAAAATAGAATATTGAACTTATTCTTGAGACGGTATCATAGCAAGTAATCGGTGCCGGTAATTTGGAAAGTCGCTATTTTATAAGGTAAAGACAATTGTACTGGCGAAATAAAAAGCAAGTGATACCTAGGTATCGCCTTTTGGTCAAAACAAAGCGTTCAAAGCAACTTTTTAGTTGCCAAAGGATATCCCTAGGCCTTTGGCTGCTTTCACGATATACGCATCTTTATCAATAAAATTATAGGTGCTGATGGCTTCGCTAAGTGGTATGGAGCAGATGTCATTGTTCTTATAGGAGACCATCTGACCGTATTTTTTTTCGAGGACCATTTCAAAAGCCTTTACCCCGAACATAGAACCCAGTATCCTGTCAAAGGCTATCGGTGTTCCGCCACGCTGGGTGTGCCCCAGTACGGTCTCCCGAATATCGGCCATACAACCGGCTTCTTTCAGTTGTTGGGACAGACGATAGGCTACACCTCCCAGACGCTTATGGGCATAGCCTTCCTCACCGCTTTCGTTTTCGTAAGCCTCCCCTCCGAAAGGCTTGGCACCCTCGGCAATCACGATATTGGCAAAGCCCTTTCCTTTCGTATAACGGCTATTGATACGTTTGACCACTTTGTCGATATCATAAGGGATCTCGGGAATCAAACACACTTCTGCACCGCCGGCGATGGCCGTATGCAAAGCTATCCATCCGGCATCCCTTCCCATGACCTCCATGATCATCACCCTATGATGGCTCTCAGCCGTAGTGACCAGCTTATCGAAGCTATCCGTAGCTATCTGTACCGCTGTACGAAACCCAAAGGTGAAATCAGTGCCCGAGAGATCATTGTCGATGGTCTTGGGTACACCGATGATATTCAGGCCTTTTTCGTGAAGATGCTGGGATATCTTTTGAGAACCGTCCCCTCCGATATTGATAACGGCATGCACACCGAAGTCCTGTAGTTTTTCAATCAATTGTTCGGAGTAGTCGACCGTGACGATAGAACCGTCCTTCTGCGTTATGGGATAATCAAGCGGATTTCCCTTGTTGGTGGTCTTTAATATGGTCCCTCCTTTCACATGGATGCCCGCTGTATTCTTTTTGTTCAGCTTGATTACCTCCATAGGTTCCTTCAAGACCCCATTAAAGGCTTCTATGCTTCCATAAACCTGCCAATCCTTCTCTTTTCGGGCTCTCCTGACGATGCCACGGATTACCGCATTCAGACCGGGACAGTCACCACCACCCGTCAGTACCAATACCTTCTTTTTTTCCATATAGCACAAGCCCTCACGGGCATATATCGTTTAAGCAAAAAAACCTTTGATCGACAAAGGCTTACCTATTTGCCAAGATATGGATATTTTTGGAAGGAAACGAAGTGAATCCGGAAAGAAAAAACAACATAACCCTTCTTATCAAAAGACGCATCGCTTGGTCACTTCGACTTGAATGGGGCGTACTGGAAGCTATAGTTCCATAACAGAGTTTTCCTCCATCGATATACCGTTGGCGATATACTTATCTGCCGACCAGTCGTTCTCCCACTTATTACCGTCGATGAGGTACCTGAACTGGTACTCCTGACCACAGGGTAGGTCTATAGTGGCCTTAAAGGTACCGTCTTTCAATTTTTTCATGGGAGTGGCCTTTTCGTTCCAGGAATTGAACTCTCCGACAAGCGCAACGGAATCTGCTCCGTTGGCAGCCTCTTTTGGCAGGGATAGAGTGACCTTACAAACTGGCTTTGATTTCAAATACTGTTTCTTGATACTCATTTGTTCTTAATTAAATAGGTGATGTAAAAATGATTTATCAATACATATACAATTTATAATGATTTATCGACAAAATAAAATCGTATCTATTGTCACATTTTTAAGTTCAGCTCATTTTTACTGAACAGTCAAGTCTTCATGTTCTTTTTTGACTGAAAAACAGAACTTTGCCCTTCTCTCTGCTTGGACAAAATCTTTACCGGTCATGGGTTTTTATGCAATTTTTTTGGCTCATATACATGATTTTGAGCCAGTTGTTCGGGATGGCCCGGAAGAGCAGTTAGGACGCCCTTCACAATCCCAACATGTTATCGACCCATCATTGGAAGTGACCCGAAAAACACCTCGACCTTAGCTCTTTACTACAAACTTTTTGAGTGCGCTACCATGGACCGTCGATTAATGCACTATGCATAACACCTTATTTCATCAGGATTTTCACTTTTCCAATTTACCAGGTTGTTTTATACCCAAATGAAATTGTTCCGGGACAGACTGAAAACGATTGCGAAAGCACTTTACCAATCAGAACAGTCCCAAAGACCAATCAACCAATGAAATTGTACCAATGCATGATTTTTCCATTTTCGTTGAAACACGAATTTCCCATTTCACTTTTTCTTGAGTATAACTAAAACGAAAGTTGCTGTAAGGAGCTGCGGCTACTACAGCCCCTGCTCACAAATCCTGCCGATAGTAAAGGCGGATTTTCAAAATAATTTTTTATTATTGTGTTTGATAGTACAGCAGCGATGATATCCACATAAGGGCATGCATCGCTCAGTGATAGTAGAAACATAACGTCGAATAGCGAATATCATGGAAGAGACCGTATCCGAAATCAATAACGTGCATCAGGAAAAAATCAAGCAAGTGTTTGAAGAAGTGGGCAAGGTAGTGGTCGGTCAGAATTATATGCTGAACCGCTTACTGATCGGTCTGTTTACCAATGGGCACATTCTTTTGGAGGGTGTCCCTGGTTTGGCCAAGACGCTCACGGTCAGTACGCTGTCCCAGGTGCTGCACCTCGACTTCCAGCGTATACAGTTTACACCTGACCTGCTTCCTGCCGATTTGGTCGGCACCATGATCTACAATCAGAGGCAAGGGAGTTTTGAGGTAAAAAAAGGACCTATTTTCGCTAATTTGATACTGGCAGACGAAATCAACCGCTCTCCCGCTAAGGTACAGTCGGCTTTACTGGAGTCCATGCAGGAAAAGCAGGTGACTATCGGAGAAGAAACTTTCCCACTCGATCGCCCTTTTTTGGTGCTGGCGACGCAGAATCCTGTTGACCAAGAGGGTACCTACCCACTACCCGAAGCGCAGGTCGATCGATTTATGATGAAAGTGCATGTCGACTATCCCAGCAAAGAAGATGAACTGGAAGTAATGCGCCGCATGTCCAATCTCGGGTTTGATAACACCGTCAGTACCGTACTGACCAAGGAAGATATCTTTGCCATCAGGGATCAGGTCAATCGGGTGCGGATATCTCCTGCACTGGAGCAGTACATCATCGAAATCGTATTTGCCACCCGCGAGCCTCTGAACTATGGCCTCCAGGACTTGGCCGAGTACATCCAGTTCGGCGTATCGCCCCGGGCCAGTATCAACCTCAACTTGGCCGCCAAGGCCATGGCCTTTTTCGAAGGTAGGGATTATGTACTGCCCGAGGATATCAAAGAGATAGCCCCCGATGTACTCAATCACCGCATCATACTCAATTATGAAGCCGAGGCCGATGAAGTCAAGGTCAAGGACATCATCGCCCAAATACTGAACAAGATCCCTATCAATCAATAAATACCATAGGTAATGAGCAATTGCCCGTGAACGAAGAACAATGAACTGTTCTATGGTTCTATCTCCTATTTCAGCCAGCCGTCGGAGCCAGGTACGTATCCCTATGATTTCAGAGAACCGGTCTCTGTCGATATCCTAGTGGACTTTTATTGGTATCAACGGATTGTCACTCCCTGAATCCTACAGAAAGTGGATCAGTCCGCATCAAACAGCTGGCTATTCGAGTTTTTTTTCGGTTATACAGGTTTATACCTTACAGATGTAATGAATTTCTTTTTTTTATTGCCAACTACTTTCATCGTATCACGATTGCCGGTACCGTAAGAAACCGCATATCTATACCTGTAAGTATATCACTAAGAGCGTGTTGATGTCCTTAACCAACTACTTTATCCACTGCTATGATAATACCATCAGTAGTTAATGCTCCCCCCCATTTTCCTACAGTGTTTTGTATTAATGGGTTGCAATAGTTTGATAATGAGTAAGTTTTGATGAAAATGGCAGCAGGGTGATTTTGTGCAACATCGCTTAGCAGTTAACATACCGTTAATATCGGTAAATTACGATTAACAATTGAAAAACATGCCTAGGTCTTCGATGGCTTCTTTTTGTAGGTATGACTTTACCGGGACTGCTTTTGGTGTTAACCTAATATTACCTAAAGTGGGTTTAGGATGTGAAAGTTTAAACTTTAATTAAACGTGATTTTTAGATTAAGCGCCGACAAGCCTTGTACTTTTGTGACCATAAAGTTTTTATATCTCAAAAAGTAACAAGAACAAAATTCGAAATCTGAATGAAAAAGTTATTTTCAATTTTCGCTATAGTAGGATTAATGCTATCACTGGCATCCTGTGGGGACGATGATGATACTCCTATAGTCGTCCCCCCCGTCGACGAAGGTAATGTGGTGAAGTCCGGTTTTATCAAAGCCGATGAGACTTGGTCCAGCGATAAAATCTACGAACTGGCCGGTAGGGTTATCGTAACCGATGGAGCGACGCTGACCATCGAGGCCGGTACGATTGTCAAAGCAAGAGAAGGTGAAGGAGCGGCATCCTCGGCATTGGTCATTGCTCGTGGAGCTAAAATCGATGCACAGGGCACTGGTGCTGCGCCGATTATATTTACTTCGGTTCTGGATGATATCGAACTAGGACAGAAAGCAGGTACTAATCTGGATGAGACGCGTATTGGCCTCTGGGGAGGAGTTTTGATTCTAGGAAATGCCCCTATCTCTGCGGGTCAGGAGTCCGTACAGATAGAGGGAATTCCACCATCGGTTACCGAAGGTCTATATGGTGGTACCACGGAAGATGATGATTCAGGAATCTTCAAATATGTATCTATCCGCCATGGAGGTACCTTATTAGGTGGTAATAATGAAATCAATGGTTTGACGTTAGGCGGTGTTGGCTCAAAAACCGAGATAGAGTTTGTAGAAGTGGTCGCCAATAAAGATGATGGTATCGAACTTTTTGGAGGTACTGTAAATGTAACGAATGCTTTGGTATGGGCGCAAGGCGATGATGCCTACGACATCGACCAAGCCTACAAAGGAACGATAGATAATTTCATCTATATCGCAGGTGTCAATTCCGATCATGGTCTAGAGATCGATGGACCTGAAGGACTTACTACAGGTAGCTTTACTATGAAGAACGGTTCCTTGAAGGGGATTGCAGGTGCAGAAAAAGGTGAGTTTGCTGATTTTAGGGATGGGGCTACAGGCACTGTGATGAACTCCTATTTTTTCGGCGGTAAGTCAGGAGCGGATGTAGAGCTGGATGCTGATGGTAGTGTTGATCCTGATGATGATGATAAGAAACTTTCCGATAACCCTAAGACTTCGGATAAGTTCAAAAGCGGCGAATTGAAGATGACCGACTTGGAGTTCAGCGATAAAGATGCCGACGGAGGAGATATAACGATAGACGATATTTTTACCGATAAGTGGAGCTTGGCTTCTTCTACGCCCGGTGACAGTCGTGATGCCGATGCTGCTGTTCTGCAAGCTACTGAGAACAAAGCAACATTCAATGCAGATAACAGTGTCGTGAGTACAGCTACCGTAGGTGCGGACAAATCGAAATTTGAATGGACCTATGCTGCTTCGAAAGGTGCATTGACTGATTTTTAGCCCTATTCATCTTTCAAAGAAGGCTTAGCACATACTAGCTATAATCATAGCCCGTACTTTGTTACGGGCTATGAACATTTTAAAATAATAAAAAATTACCCTTGCTATAATTTTAAACCACGATAATGTACAATATTAAAATTTTATCAACTTTGTTTTTCGCTTTTGGCTTGAGCCTCTGTGCTTTTGCTCAAAAGGGGACAATCCGGGGCAAGATCATTGAAGACGAAACTGGCGAAGGCCTTTATGGTGCCACGGCGGTTATAGCGGGAACTTCGACGGGCGGTGCTGCTGATTTCGACGGTAACTACTCCATTAATAATGTGGATGCTGGTACCTACAAGATTCAGTTCTCCTCTATATCTTACCAGACAAAGACTGTAACGGATATTGTGGTTAAACCAGGTGAGGTTACCGTAATCGATATCCGTTTGTCCACGGATACGCAACAGTTGGATGAAGTTGTGGTAACTGCAGAAATAATCCGGGACTCGGAGACTGCCCTGGCCACAGTTCAGCGCAAATCAGTAAACCTCTTGGACGGGATTTCGGCCCAGTCCTTCAAGAGAATAGGAGATAGCGATGCGGGTTCTGCCATAAAAAGAGTTCCGGGCGTGTCCTTGCAAGGAGGAAAGTACGTCTATATTCGAGGGCTTGGAGACCGTTATACAAAGTCTATCCTCAATAGCGTGGATATTCCCGGGTTGGACCCGGATAGAAATACCGTACAGATCGATATCTTTCCCACCAACCTGATCAACAACATTATCGTATTAAAATCCTTTACCCCCGAATTATCCGCAGATTTTACAGGGGGTATCGTCAATATCGAAACCAAGGGCTTTCCCGATGAGAAGACAATCAATGTATCGGCAAGTTTAGGATACAATCCCAGTATGCACTTCAACAATAATTATTTAACCTATGATGGGGGCGGTACTGATTTCTTGGGTTTTGATGATGGGACTAGGGATATACCTTTTCCGCGTAACTCAACTACACGTAATCCTGTCGTTGCGGGTACGGAACTGACGGAGTTAACACAGTCTTTGAACAAATCTTTGGCTGCTATGCGTCAGCAAAACGGGATGGATGTGAGTTTGGGTATATCTGCCGGAAATCAAATCAACAAGGAGAATGTAACCTTAGGTTATAACGCTGCACTGTCCTATCGAAACACCACTAAATATTATGAGGACGTTGAGCTAGGTGCTTGGGTCAAATCAGAAGATAACAATCAGACGGGCCTAGTTACCAATCGAATCCAAAAAGGTAGTAGAGGAGAAAACAACGTCTTGGTAAGTGCTCTTTTAGGCGGAGCGTTGAAGACTGCTTCCTCAAAGTTCAAACTAAACGCCCTGCACCTACAGAATGGTGAAAATCGAGCAGCCGACTATGTTACTCAAAATGTATTATTTGCCTCCAACACCTTATTTTTTGATAATCTTGATTATAGCCAACGTGCTATAACCAATATACTTCTATCAGGTGATCATTTTTTCGATGATGGAAGCTGGGAAGTTGACTGGAAAATATCGCCTACTTGGTCCAGTATCAATGACAAGGATGTGAAACAGACTCCCTATCGTTTTGAGGAGGGCAGTTTTTCTATCGACCCCAGTGAAGGTGGAGACCCTATACGAATCTGGCGTTTTCTTGATGAAGTGAATTACGTGGGCAAGGCCGATGTTGTTCACAAATATGATATGAAAGAGCAAGAAGGAAAATTTAGGTTCGGTCTCAGTGAAACTTTCAAGCGAAGGGATTTTTCAATTGATAATTATCGATTGAATGTTAGGGATCCTTTGGGCAACTTCGAGTTTACAGGAGATCCGAACGAACTGCTTAGAGACGAAAACATCTGGACACCTGAAAATGACAGAGGAACATTTATCAATAATACTTTCGAAGCAAACAATACTTATGAAGCTACCCAAAATGTATTTGGGATGTATGTCTCCAACGAGATGCCCCTCGGAGAAAAGTTCAAGACGATTTATGGTGTTCGCGCAGAACAGTTCGATCATATATACACTGGTCAAGACCAGACATTTTTTAACACGAGAGGTGTAGCGGGAGAAAGCTTCAACAATAAAAATTTGTTGAGTTCCTTTAACCTTTTCCCTTCTTTGAACCTTATTTATACTCTTAGTGAAAACACTAACTTCAAAGGGCATTATACCCGTACGGTAGCTAGGCCTTCTTTTAAGGAAAAATCCATTACAGAGATTTTTGACCCGCTCACAGATATAACCTTTGTTGGAAATATTGATTTGGTAGAAACCCTTATCAATAATTTTGACTTTCGTTGGGAAACCTTTTTGCCCCGCGCACAGCGATTATCCATAAGTGTATTTTACAAAGACTTTACCAATCCTATCGAAATTGTTTCTTTTGCTCAAGACCCGAGAAGCGTACAACCTCAGAACGTGAACAGTGCACAGGTCTATGGTATAGAACTTGAAGCTAAAAAGAGCTTGGGCTTTATCTCAGGTTCTTTGGAAGACCTCAACCTCGTGGTGAATGCTTCTTTGATTGAATCCGTCGTAAAACTTTCTGAACAAGAGTTTAAAGGCAGAACTCAATTTTTAAAACCGGGCCAGACTTTGGACGATAGCAGACAGCTACAAGGCCAGTCTCCCTATCTGGTAAATGTAGGTTTGAACTATGGCAATGATAAAGGACTTGAAACAGCACTTTTCTATAACGTACAAGGAGAAAAATTGGCTTTGGTAGGAATCAATCGAAATGTTGATGTTTTCGACCATCCTTTCCATAGTTTGAACTTGAATGTCAACCAACGTCTGGGAGGTATGGACGGAAAGATGAAAATCGGAGTGGGCATCAATAATATCTTAGATGATGACCAAGAAAGCTTTTACAAGAATTTTGGTAGTCCACAAAAAGTATTTTCAAAACTAAGTCCTGGTAGAAGATTCACGCTTAGGTTTAACTATACGTTCTGATGGTCAGTGTATAGACAAATTGATGTCAACGACTTGCAAAGAAAAGCACCTTTCACTAATTCATAGTGAAAGGTGCTTTTCACATATTTTACCTATAAAAAGAGTATCGATGTCCAGTTGCCCACTTATATCCATAAATATTTTTGGCCTTGGAGTCATTAGAATAGGTTTTACAGACTTATATACTTAGCTATACTACTGATTTTAACAGTCGGCCAACCTATACCCCGTTTTTGAGGAAAGTATTTTGGACGTGTTGCGTTTTCATCGTTCAAATCGAGGTCAAGATATTCTCTATCCACCCTGAACTCCGTTTTTGCCTAAAGCCGGCCGGGCGCTTACTCTTGCGCGGCAGACCGGCCCCTTCGCTGAAAGGGTTGGGTTCCCCGAACCCTTTCTTTACGCTCGGTCCTATCGATAAAAAACTAAGCAGGACGAAACCCATAGGGATTTCGGGCCAGCCTGTGGGATGTGGAAAATTTTGAAAACGCTGTGTCCGGACAGAAAATTTTTCAAATGAACTACCGAAATTCGGATTTCGCTCAACGGTATACCGGATTCAATGAGGTGAATGAAACACAGTCAACATAACTAAGTATATAAGTCTAAGGTTTTATTCTATTCCTTTCATGGATAGAATTATAATTTCTTTTGCAATCAGTGTCTTTTTTTCAAAAGAAAGTACAGAAGTGATCTAGACCTTTTCTTTTACCTGCGAATTTTACATTTATACCTAAACGGAATTGATCTGGGACAAGATGATTTGTTGACTTAGGTGCTACTATTTTCTAAAGATCCTGATGATAAGTCTACCGGTAACGGTTCGACACTATACGGATTTTTCCCGTGGCCATTGCCTATAAGGTTTTCCATTTCATTTTTTCTTGGAGTATAACACTCAGATTTTGTTTTTTTAAGTTCCGTAGCTTACGGCTATGTAACGGAAAAAGCCTAAATCACTTCTTTAAGTGTTGTGTAAAATGAGCAGCGAGGGATGCGATATATAAAATGTAAATTTTATAGAACTCAAAAAACCCGTGTCAGCCGATAATAATCGGAGACCGTTATCCGAAAAGCTTCTCGATCCTCTGGCTCGGAAAGAAAGTCAAAGGGCTCCTCTAATAGGATGATCCGGAAGGTATGCCCTGCTCGTATACCTTCATACACCTGAGTGGCAAACTCCAGCATGCCTTCCCTGCTGCGCTCTTCCAAGTAGATTTTACCCTCTTGACCATCGGGTGCCGTCCAGGCCAGGGTCAAAGGCTCCTCATCCAACAGCAATTCGTCCAGTTCGGTCACGATATAAGCCATGTCCTCGCGCCAGTTCATGACAATGGCAATCTTTATCCAGCTCCCTTCTGACGTTCGGTCAAAGCGGTATACCTGAAGCTTCGCGCTGCTGACCTCCTCCATGCTATAATAGGAGGCCCGCATGTTCTTAAAAAATATCTCGGTATCGTCGTAGGTTCTGAAGGTGAACTTGCTGCGGTCTATCAGCTTATCACGGTCCATTTGACAGGAATAGGCGACTACGGTGATCATTACTATCCATGTAGGAGTGAAAAATCTTGGTCCGGGCATACAATTCATGAGAAACCTTCGAGTTAAACTACGTTTATTCTAACACTATCTTTACAAATAGGTTAAAACTGATATAAAATAATGCCGAAAGGCAAATAATTTTTAAATTTGAAGGTATTTAAAAAGTAGAGCAAATGAGCAAAAAATTAATAGTCTTTATCGTCCTCGGTATTTTCTTTGGCTTTTTCATAGTGTTGGGTATCGGTTTTTTCATGTGGGGCACGGGTGTTTATGATAAAGCTGTTGTCGCTCAGGAAGAGGTCAATGAGAGCTGGGCCAATGTACAGGCGGCCTACCAACGCCGTGCCGATTTGGTGCCGAATCTGGTCAATACGGTGAAAGGAGCTGCCGAAAGCGAGGAAAGGATTCTCACGAAAGTGACCCAGGCTAGAGCAGGCATCGTTAATGCCAAGACCCCGGAAGATATGGAGATGTTCGGAAAGGAAATCAATACCGCCATCAACCTCGCCTTTGAGGCCTACCCTGAAATTCGCTCTACGGCCCGGTTCGGTGAGCTACAGGCACAACTAGAGGGTACTGAAAACCGGATAAACGTAGCTAGGGTGAGGTACAACAGAACCATAAAAGAGTATAACGCCCTGGTAAGAGGATACTTCAGGGAGTGGGCCTTGAACTTCTTCGGAGATGGAGAGGAGTTTGACAAAAGGAAAGGTTTCACTGCTCAAGAAGGTGCGGATATAGCTCCCGAAGTACAGTTTTAACCCGGATCATGCGTTAGGACTTCATAACTAGGGTTTACATATCCATAAATCAGTGCGTTTTATTGGATTTAGCAGGGTACCGCTATGGTGAATTCAAAAAACGTAGTGCAACGACCGGTTTGCAGCTATTTAGATCCGTAGTAGATTTTTCAGTGCATGATCTGGGTTTAACCTGGTCGGGACCATTTCGAAAGAAGCCTCTGCAAACCTTGCAGGGGCCTATTTTTTATACAAGACCAGTGTCAGCATACTTCTTTGATCATTGACATTGACAGCCTTGATAGGTTCGGCCAGGGCCAATCCATATTTTTCCAGACAGAGGTCGATTTTTTCTTGGTCGAGCAAATAGCGCTCCGACCCGTCCTCTAGCGCATAGCGCCCGTCCCCTAAAGCCAAGGGCTCGTGACAGAGTCCCATTTTACCACAACTACGTATAAATAACAAACCTCCCGGTTTCAAAGCGCCACAGAGGGCCGCGAACATGCTATCAAAGTGTGCATGGCCATCTGCGAAGTGGAGGACAGCATTGCAGAGAATAGCATCGAAAGAAGGCACTACGAAGGGCATGTCCTCCACACTGCTCCGAATGAAGCAGTCCTGACGTGCTTTGTTCATCATACGGAGCATCTGGATGGCCGTAGCTTCCCTGTCCACACCGTAGACCTCATAGCCCTGCTGTATAAAGTAGTGCAGGTTACGCCCCTCACCACAACCGGCATCCAATATCTTCATGGAAGGCTCAAAGCGCCCTTTGAGCAATTGGTCCAGTAAATAGAGGTCGATATTTCCTACCGATCGGTTGATGTCCTGAATAGTCATAGTGGGTGTTTGATGACTAAAATAATGAGAATATTGGATAAAGATGTTTTATACTCAAAATTGTCATTTAAAGAATTTTCAGGAATGTGCAATGTGCATTAAACTGAGTCGGTTGGGCAAGAACGCGATATTCATTTCCTACGTAATCTTTTGGTGTATCGTGTTATTGAAATATACATAAATAGTACTGCTATTATTGTCAATGATGCTCACACGACAGGCTGGCCCCTTCGCTGGCTAAATCTTCAAGGACATTTTCTTGACGCTCGGCCCTACTCGAAATGAAGTGATTTAGACTTTTTGTTTTATACAAATTTGCTTTTTAAATGTCGTGTAAGATTTCGCAGATCATTTTGGGCTAAACAAGGCGAAAACCACAGGGATAGCAGCGCTATCGTGAGGATTTTCAACGCAGGGTAGCGCAAAATGAACAGGAAGATAGGCGACATTTGAAATGTAAGTTTGTATTAAAGCGAAAATAAAGGATTTTTTGCCCCGGTGAAGCCTTTTTTGAGTGGCGTAGCCAAGGTTACGTCAGGAGAAAAGTCAAGATCAGGGTAAAACAAGACTTATTTGCAGCCAGAAGAAAAAGTCTGAATCACTTCAATAAGCGATAACAAGTTTCTAGAATAATTTCAAAAAAAGTATCCAAAGATCAATTTGTTGAATATCAATATTTAGCGGAGCCAACGCTCATTTTTTTACAGACGGACAATGTACTTCTTTATATTCAGGACAGAACCATTTTCCGCAATCCACTGTGATAGGGTCTGAAAAAGTGACGATTACGAATGTCTCCATTGTTACTATAACTGATACTATTGTTACGAATCTTTGTCTCAGACCTAAGTTATTCTATCACTGCCCTGAAAACACCTTGACAGACTCATTATGGAGAAGGAAGTTCAATCAGGCAGATGCGATTTGACTGTTCACTAGTATTTTGAGTGATTTATTTGGCTATTGACCCTGTCAAATTTGCTTTGACAGACCTAAAAAAGGAGCTTTTTTTTAAATAATCCGGCTTTAGGGACGTTTTGGATAACATACCCCAAAAGTGATTCTTATCTGCGCGTATTTTTTTGATTTATCGCAACGACCTTAATATAAAAAAACAATAATAAAAATGATTTTAATCATCGGTCTTGATGATTTATGTCATCGCAGACGCCTGCCGAATTCATTTATTTTAGGGATACTTTATGGTTGATAAGAATAAGAATGATAAAATTAATATACTGTTTACGTTGTCTTTTCCAAAAGACAAATAAGAGTTTGCTTTAATTCTTAACCCCTTATTTAATACTAGTTTCCGAGAGTGACCTACTCGGTTGTACCTTATAAAAACCGAATATCCATATAAAATACCTGCACTCATAGTAAAGATAGTCTCGACAGTTTGGCAAATACCCATATCATTATGCAACTATTATTATAATTATTAATAGATACTTAATGCTTGCCCACCACTGAAGTGCTGTTGTATTCTCCACTTGACTCTAAGATGCGGATGATTTGAATTTGTCGAGAGGTCTTCTCTATCCTCTGACCGATTATATATGACCAAACAGGTATCCTAAACACTGCCTGATTATTAACCAATATCTCTAATTAAACCCTAAAACATGAATGTACATCTATTTTACCGCAAACTATTTGGTTTGGTAGGCTTATGCATGATGCTCTTTCTCTGTGCCCCATTACAGGCACAAGTGGAAAATGGTATCGAGCAGGGCATTTTCAGGATAAAAGTCAGTCCTGAGATGGCAAGGCAAATCGAAAGCACTACACTGTTCAAAGATTCGAATGGAATCGCCAGAACGGGCCTTTCAAGATTGGACCGCCTGAATCAAGAGTTCAGGACTTCGGATATGAAGCGTACTTTCCGGCACGCAGGGAAATTTGAAAACAAACATAGAGCACATGGGCTACATCTATGGTACGATGTTATCATTGACAAAGACCAAAACGAAGAAGTCGCTGTCCGTTCTTATTCGGAGCTTCCCGACGTACAGATTGCAGAACCCTGCTTAAAGGTATCTCTGGGAGTAGAGCGCAATGATGACCAGAGCCTGTTAGTGGAAGACCCACTGGGGGAGGCTCCTAACGATCCTTCGTTTCCTATTCAGTGGCATTATAACAACACAGGCCAGGGGGGAGGTAAACCCGGTGCGGACATCAGTTTATTGAAGGCCTGGGAGGACCAAACAGGTAGCCCCGATATTATTGTATCGGTAGTCGATGGCGGTATAGATGTCGATCACGAAGACCTAGCGGCAAATATGTGGATAAATGCCGATGAAATTCCCGGCAACGGTATCGATGATGATAATAATGGTTATATCGACGATATCAATGGGTATGGTTTTGCAACAAACACTCCTGATTTTCCCGGTGACTCACATGGAACTCATGTTGGAGGTACAGTGGCAGCTGTTACCAATAATGGTATAGGCATGTCCGGTGTAGCCGGTGGCTCGGGTAGTGGTACGGACGGAGTTCGAATGATGTCATGCGCTACTTTTATTGAGGGAAACGTCGGTGGTTTTCCCGAAGCGGTTGCTTATGGAGCGGATAATGGGGCAGTTATTTCTCAGAATAGCTGGGGTTATACCCAAGAGGGGGATTTTGAACAGGCATTATTGGATGCAATTGATTACTTCACTACCGAGGCCGGATACGATGCTGATGGCAATCCTTTCGGCCCCATGCAGGGAGGTATTGTTATTTTTGCAGCCGGCAATAGTGGTGCTTTTGGAGAATGGTATCCAGGGTACTACGAGCCGACCTTTGCGGTATCGGGTTCGGATAGAAATGATGAAATCTATATATCCTCCAATAGAGGCGACTGGGTGGAAATCGCCGCCCCCGCTGTACAGGTACAAAGTACACTACCGGGTAACCGTTATGGTTCGATTACAGGTACTTCCATGGCCTGTCCTCACGTATCCGGTGTAGCAGCACTCATTGTGAGTAAATATGCAGGGAGTATCACTCCCGAAGAGGTACGCCATAGATTGATCAGTACTGTGGATAAAGTAGCCACTCTACCCGATAGCTTCGGAGCCGGTCGATTGAATGCCTTCAGGGCATTGCAGGATGATGATGGCATAAGTCCTGATTCGGTGACCGACCTCAGTGTGGTCGAATCAGGCCAAAATACGATAAGCCTGACATGGACCGCACCTAGAGATGAGGGAAATGGTTCTGCTAGTATCTACGATATTCGCTACTCCAAAGCACCCATTAGTTCGGTTAACTTTGACGGTGCCATCCAGGTAGTCCCTACAAAACCGGCACAAGGAGCAGGTACCATAGAAGAGTTGACCGTTGCGGACCTCGACCCTTCCACTACATATTATTTCGCATTGAAAGCTATCGATGTGTTCGGTAATGTATCTGCGATTTCCAATGTCGTCATGGGAACTACCGAGGCTGCTCCCATCATTGCTATAACTCCTACATCACTGGACATGACCATTGATGTTACAGTAAATCCGATAAGGAGCGAATCACTATCTATCAGTAATAGTGGAGAAGGTGCAGACCTCGATTTTATAGGCAGTGTATTATCCTTTGATGCTGCTACAAGCTCAAAATTACTCTATCCTGGTAAGGGCCTGACTACTATCGACCAGAGAGTATACGGACAGGGAAATGCCTCTGATCAACCAGAGAAATCAGTTGCAGGTACATCAAAACAAGTCTTTGGGAGCCGCTTTGCCAGTAATATAGATGCCATCGATTCTGTCTATTATGACTCCGGTGATGAAACGGCCGAAAATTTCGCTGGTCTGAATGGAGGTCCTTATACTACTGCGATTCGCTATGAAGTAGGCCAACCTACTTTTACCTTTACGCATTATAAAAATTTCTTGAGAACGGAAACACTCACTTCTGCCTTAATGATTTTTGAGGTATACAAGGGGGATGATATCGCCACGGCCCAACTATTAACGGCTCAAGAAGAAAATCTCATAAGTGAGGAAGGGGAATTTTTTGTGGTAGAATTGGCCAGTCCTCAGACTTTTATGGAGGGGGATGTTTTCTGGGTAGTAACAAAATACCCTGACGGCATTTCATTTCCTCAAGGAGTTGATGAGGGCTTCTCTCAAAGACCGGATACATTTTTCTTCAGTAGTGATGGAGGAGCATCTTTTGGGGCCTCCGGTTTTGTGTTCAAACAAAGGGCTCTGAATGCAGACAACAGTGGAAATATAGTCAACTGGGTAAGTCTTGACCCCGCGATAGGCACTGTAGTACCTGGCGCCACGGAAATCGTAGAAGCGACCTTCGATGCTACTTCTGTTATCAATGGTACATACGATTTGATTCTGAGGTTCAGCAGCAATGATATAGAAAACCCCACAGTAGACATCCCCACTACGGTTACCGTATCGGGTCAGCCTTCCAAGCTTGCCTTGGGAACTACCTTGTTGGAGTTTGGAAGTGTGTTCGTGGGAGCTGAAAAAACGCTTGATATGGACATTATCAATGAGGGGCTTGGAGACTTGGTGGTCGACAGTATCTATACCACCTTATCCAGTTTCAGTGTCGATAGTGAGGCTTCTACTATCGAACCCGGCAAGGAAGGGAGCATCTCAGTTACTTTCAATGCCGATATCGCCGGAAATAGTAATGGCAAACTGATCATTGTCACTAATGGAGGTACTTTGGAAGTGCTTTTAGTCGGTATAGGGGTGTTACCTCCCGTATTGGAAGTGGACAGCGATGTTGTTATCGATACCTTAGATGCAGGCGACATCCGTACCCGTACCATGATTATTGGTAATTCGGGTGACTATCCGCTTACTTTTTCTTTTCCCGAGCTGGCAGCGAAAAACCTCCTTGCTCGTCAAGATATCCAAAAAAACGATGTTTCCATTATCAAAAAACTGGACACCAATCATCAAAAAGGGTCTGAAATAGCCGCTAATGGCCATTCTGTAGTGTTGGGTGCAGGTGAAGACCTGGACTATGGCTATACTTGGATTGACAGCGAAGAAATAGGAGGCCCCGTATTTGTCTGGAACGATATCAAAGAGACAGGTACGGAGATACTAGAAAATGTCGACGACGGATTCGAGGAGATAGATCTACCTTTTACCTTTGTTTTTTATGGCGATAACAAAAGGAGTGTAAAGATATCCAGCAACGGTTACTTGACCTTTGGTGATGATGGTGGAGACTTTTCCAATGATCAGATTCCAACGGACCTAGATCCCAATGATATGATAGCCCCTTTCTGGGACGATCTACGACCTTCGGAAAGAAGGGGACGTATATTCTATCAGAATCTGAACGATAACTTTGTGGTACAATATGACAGTATCGGTACTTATTCCGGAGAAGGCCATGCTACTTTTCAGGTAATGATCACTAGGCATGGAGGTATCACTTTCTATTATAAGGAGATGAGCGGATTGAGTGTCAGTACCAGTGCAACGGTAGGTATTGAGAACAGTGATGGAAGTGATGGGGCCCAAGTAGTGTTCAACAGTGAGTTGGTCAAAGATGACTATGCGGTAACGATCACTCCTCCGCAGCCCGACTTTATTTCTACTGTTTCGCCACTCAGTGGTGTTATCCCTGTAGGTGGAGAAAAGGAAATCGAGGTCACTTTGGATGCTACCAGTATCAACGACGGTACCTACTTCAACGAATTACTGATTTCAAGCAATGACCCCACGAATTCGCCGGCCATAGTGCCGTTTAACCTGACGGTACTGGGACAGGCAGGGATCATCGTTTCTCCGGATACCTTGTCTTTCGACAGTTTGCTGCTGAGCTTGGACCAGAAGAAGTCCTTTTATATAAAGAACTCGGGGACCAAAGTAATGATGGTAAGCAATATTTCCGGTAGTAATTCTGATTTTATATATAATTTCGAAGGGCCGGCAGTACTATCCCCGGGCGACTCCGTAGTGGTAGAGGTCTTCTTTGCACCTAGTGTAGCGGGACTCATAGAAGGAATCCTGAGTATCGAGAGCGATGCTACTGATGATGAGGTTACTTTGTTCCTTTCCGGTGTAGGTTTGGAGCCCCCTGTAATAGCGGTAGCTCCCGACAGTATTGTAGCAACAGCTATGGCCAATACCATCGTTATGGATACTTTGGAAATCACCAACAACGGTTTTTCGGAACTGACCTATAGCATCGCTGCCCCCTACTGGTTTGATGTAAATGCTCCAAGGACAGCATCCAACACCGATCATATCATCAGTTATGAACCCTTGTTGAATAAAATGGATAAGGACACACGTTCAGGGCATCCTGTATTGTTCGGCGGAGGTAATGATGGTAGCTTTGGCTATACTTGGGAAGATAACAAGGACGGAGCCGGACCTGTATATGACTTTGAGGACATACAAACCTCAGGAACGAATATCACCTCCATTCTGACCAATGGTACGTTTGCAGACGGAAGTGTCAAGGTACCATTAGGTTTTGGGTTTGACTTTTATGGTAATAACTACGATAGTGTCAATATCTCTGCTAATGGAGTCCTTTTCTTCGGAAATCAGACCAACACTACTTTCAGCAATAAACAGATTCCGGAAGATTCCGATCTCAATAACCTGATTGCAGGTTTCTGGAATGACCTCGAACCCGGTCTACCATCGGGTACGGTACATTTTGCGAATACACCCGAATATTTTGTGGTTCAGTATACCGATGTCCCGGCTTTTAATGTGACAGGAGCAGGGATAACCTTTCAGGTACTACTCTTTCCTGACGGGAAAATCAAGATGATGTACGAAGATGTATCCAAGGCATTGTTTTTAGAGAGTGGTACGGTAGGTATCGAAGGAGAAGACGGGACTGATGGTATTCAAGTAGTATTCAACAATACCTATTTGGAGGACAAACTGGCCATACTGTTTCAGGGACCTCCTACCGGCACTATAGCTTCCGGGACCACAGCCTTGATTCCCATTGAGCTGAACGCCACAGGACTTATCGATGGTGTATATAAAGGAGAGATCAATGTCAATAGCAATGACCCGGTAACCCCCACGGTAAGCATACCGACCACTTTTACGGTAATCGGTGTCCCTGAAGTGGTTGTGGATAAGGAGGGAATTGACTTTGGAAAAGTCTTTGTAGCTCCTGACTCTTCATTTACTATGAGTGAGGTCATCACTATTTCCAATGAAGGTAGCCTATCGGCAACCATCGATTCGGTGTATGTCAGTGGCGATGCTTTTACTATAGAAAGCTTTTCTGCGCCCTTGGTCTTGGCACCGAAACAGGATACCACCTTTACCTTGACTTTTAGTCCCGACAGTCCCGATAAATTTGTAGAGGAGCTGGTTATAGAAACTGTGGGTAGTGAGTCTTTTGTGTTAAGTCTTGTCGGAGAAGGTATCACTCCACCAAAATTTTCCATCGAGACGGAGAGCGATACTATCTATGCAAAAGTAAGGCTGAACGGTAATATAAGGGGAAATACCATCAAAGTACTCAATGCAGGAGGAGCCGATTTGATATTCGACACTGAAGTCATCCCGCTGAGCAAGCGACAAAGTGCTGCACTGAATGAGAATACTCCCGCTTTTGGGGAGGCGCTACCAGGACAGAAAATAACCAGATCTAATGCGACTGTCCGTCAGGCTGTCCACTTGTTCAATGAGGATGTAGAATTCGCGGATTCTATTGCCTATGAAGATGAATCTATAGCAGACGACTTTGTCGGCATACAGGCAACAGACCTTGCCCTCGTATCCGCTACCAAATTTGTAGCTCCTGTGAATGGGTTCTCATTGTCCTATGTGAGAAACTTTGTCAAAACAGAAGGCAGTACAGATGCCATTACCATGAAAGTCTATGTAGGTGGTACTGTGCCTACGCAAGGAGAACTGGTTCTAGAACAGTCTTACACTGGGTCATCGAGTACAGGTGCATTTGACCTGATCGAGCTGGAAGAACTGAAAGTCTTTGGACCCGGAGAGACTTTCTGGGTGGTGTTCAAATATCCGACCAGTATTGTATTCCCTCAAGGCTTTCAGGAAAATATGTCGGATGTAGAAGGGCTTTACTATTATAGTAATGATGATGAAGCTTCTTGGATACCTATAGAGAATGACCTGCCCAATATCGCATTTAAAGTGAGGGCGATGTCAATCGGTGGAGCTGGTTGGATAGAACTTACTCCTGAAAGTGGAGAAGTAGCTGCGGGTAGTGATGGGACTATTGATGTATTGCTAGATGCGGAAGGTCTGGCCCCTGGTGAGTACTTGGCAAGTATCAATGTCAATAGCAATGACCCCTTTAACCCAAAAGCCTCTGTACCCGTAAAACTTCAGGTCAATGCACCTCCTGTCTTTGTTGAAGTACCTGGAGATACTGTTGAGATCGATGAGAACGAATTGCTGGAACTGCGCTTTCAAGCTGAGGATAGTGATGGTAAGGTCGTCAGTTATGCTATCGAAGAAGAGTATGAAAACTCCTTTTTCTCGGCCTTTGCGAGACCTCCATTCTTGAGATTCAGACCGGATTATGAGCAAAGTGGCTTTTACAACTTCACCATATTTGCCGTAGACGACTTCGGAGACGAAACAGCACTTGATTTTGTGGTCAAAGTAAACGACGTAAATCGCGATCCTATTATCACCAAACAACTACAGTGGGATAGGGTAACCGAAACTTCGGGTACCAAATTCATCGACCTGTCAGAGTTTTTGACAGACCCTGATGGAGATGAGCTGACCTATACCGTATCTGCTAGCGATCCTGAAGTACTGGATATGGTAGTGATGGGGAGTACCCTTGAATACACACCTCTGAAAAGTGGTTTTGTTTTCGTCAGTATTGTTGCAGAGGATGGTAAGGGCGGTATCGCCGGTACCTCTACGGCAGTGTTGGTCAGGGAGGCAAATCGCTCTCCTGAAGTCATCAGGACCGAGAGTGATAAAGTACTGGAGAGTCAGAGCAATACGATAGTTGTAGACTTGAGTACCTATTTCAGCGATCCCGATGAGGGCGATGTACTTAGCTATAGCGTTACCACTACTGACGGAGAGATCGCCATTGCCAAAATCCATGGAAACATGCTCGAAATCACGCATGTTGACGTGGGCAATGCTGATTTTATGGTCACTGCCAGTGATATAGAAGGAGCGAAAGTAAGTACTACGTTCACTTCAAAAGTGGCTACCCTTATCGAAGATACAGGGGATGACAGGACCAAGCTGATGAACTATCCTAATCCTTACACTTCTGAAACGACCATTGGTTATCAGGTGGAAGCCGAAGGCCACGTACTGTTACAGGTACTTGGTAGCAACGGTCAACTTCTGGAAACTTTAGTGGACGAAAAACAGAGCGAAGGCGCGAAAGAAGTGACTTTCTACAATAGAAGTCTTCCCGTCGGAACTTATTTGTACCGATTGGAAATCGATGGAAAGGTAAGCTTGAAGCGCATGATTCGAGAGTAGAACGATTATGTGATGTAGGAATTTGACATTTATTCCTATAGTGAGGGACCATCTTGAAATTCCCGAAAAGAAAGGGCCGACGAATATCGTCGGCCCTTTCTGGTTTCTTTCTCAGTAGCACACCTGATGTAGAAACACTCGAAAGCGAAAATGAGCAAAGATATAGGTGGCGTTCAGAGCTTATACAAATTTGGGTTTCAACTGTCGTATAAGATTGCGCGGGTCATATTAGTTTCAATCAAGGCGAGAACCGCAGTGATAGCAGCGCTATCCCGAGGATTGTCAACACAGAGTGAAGCAAAATGAACAGGAAGATAGGCGATTTTAAAAGCTAAGTTTGTATTACTTTTGTAATGTATCAATTTGAATATAGCATGAACCTATAGATATTGTAGTATAGATTGAATCAGAAGAACCTACGGTCGTAAAGAAAACAATGTTTATTGTTACACTATTTATTTATAAAATAAACATCTGAAAATCAGATTTTTATATCCTTGCTGTTAGCAAAATTCTCTTCTCGGAAAACCCCTCTTTGACTCAGAGTTGCTTTCCATTACAAGAAATTGTTTTCTATTGAAAAAATTTCTGTTATTTTTAAACACATATATTTTATAAGCACTTACCTTTTTCGAGGCACGTGCCTAAGGAACAATATTTTTTAAAACGATTGTATGAAATTTTTTTTTACTCGTTTGTGGATGTTAGGAGTCTATGAAGATCAGCTGGACTATATCCAAGCGAAAGTAAAAATATCCAATCAGCTTGGGTTTGCTGCGATTACTCTGGTAGGCATACCATTTTTGATACTTACTTATTTGGTTTTGGAGGAGAGGCTTGCCCTAAAGCTCATTCCTACCATTGGGACTTTCATCGTCTGCTTAATGTTCTTTTTCAATTATCTCAACTGGAACATTATGGCTCGATCAATGATATCCATAACATTGCCTTTTGTAGTGTTAATGTTTCATTCTTATGTTCTGCCTGAAGGGGAAAGGCCCCTTGCAGATTTTTCTATGCTTCAGTTATCATTTGCTATAATACTCTTCATCGTTTTTGACTTTAGAGAGTGGCCCTATATGCTTCTGATAGGTATATTTAACAGTCTTGGTTTTGTGCTGTTTCCGATAATGAATGCATGGCTGGAATTGGATACCGCAGTTTCCTTGGAGGATATTAGGATTTTGAGCTTTACAGGAATGTTTTCAAGTCTGGTTGTTATCAATGCTATCATTTTGTTGCTGGTCTATTTTAATTTTATGTCAGGAAAGTACAACCAAAAGCTGATGCAGGAAGCTGATCAAAGCAAGCAGGATTTGAAGGCTTCCGAAGATATGCTGAAGAATAACATTGATATGCTCCAAGCTACGCAGGAAGAGGAGAAAAAAAGGAGCTGGGCCAACGAAGGTCTGGCCAAGTTTGGAGAAATCCTAAGGAACAATGACGACAATCTGGAAACCGTCTCCTATGAGATACTTTCCAAGATGATCGACTATCTTGGTTTCAATCAAGGAGGCATATTTGTTGTCGTGGAGGAATATGGTGAAGTAAGTTTGAGAATGACAGCTTGTTATGCCTATGACCGAAAGAAATTCAATGAAAAGAAATTGTCCATAGGACAAGGGCTAATAGGGCAGTGCATTAAGGAAAAAGAAAGTATCCTTCTCAGGGAGATTCCGGAAAACTATGTGCATATCACTTCCGGTCTTGGAGAAGCGACACCTCGTTCGATATTGATATCGCCCATCAAAAACAATGAGGAGATATTCGGTGCCATAGAATTGGCCTCTTTCAGTGACATAGAACCTCATCACATCGATTTTATAGAACGGCTTTCGGAAAGCATCGCCTCGACCATATCCTCGGTAAAGGTCAAGGAAAATACCAAAAGCCTGCTGGACGATGCGCAGCTTATGGCGGAACAGATGACGTCACAGGAAGAAGAGATGCGACAGAACATGGAAGAATTGCAAGCGACACAGGAGGAGATGGACCGTAGAAATATAGAGATGAACAGTATTATAGAAAAGCAGAAAAAAATAGAGACAGAACTGAGAAAAGAAGTGGAACAACTGAAAAAAGGTCGCGTCTCTTAGAGACTGTTTCAAAATGTGTCTTTCACTTTCTTAAATACTTCTTTTGGCACATCATTTTGTTGAAATGTTCGCAGATAGCGTTGCTATCTTTGTCAATAATGCTCACGCGGCAGACCGACTCCTTCGTTGGCTAAATCCTCAGGGAGATTTTCTTAATGCTCGGTCCTATTCAAGATAAGCGATAACAAATCTGAAATAATTTCTTTCAAAACAGTTTCAAGGTCGATTTCGATAGTAAATAAATAGATTTAAAATACATGAGGCCAGCTAGATTGGCAAATTCTAAATCAGCATATACCATGAACGAAGTGTTGGAAAAATTGTGGAAAATCGGTGTGCTGCCCGAGCATGAAGATTACATCAAGAGCAAAATACGGATAACCAATCAAATCAATAGTTTGTTGATTGTCGTTGTCGATATTCCATTTATAATTATAGGAATACTTTTTTTTTGGGAATACAACTTGCTGTTGATGATACCGTCGTTCGGCATACTGATCTGTATCGGTATCTTCGTACTCAATTATATCAATGGGCATAAACTTGCTAGGGTCATCCTGTCGATAGCACCTTCGGGTTTGGCTTTGATATACCACGCGGCCGTAGTAGAGGGGTATTCCGAGCCTATTGCCACCACTTTCATGGTACAGATGAGTTTTTCACTGATACCCTTTCTCATCTTTGACCTTAGAGAACTGCCCTACTTACTAGCAGCAGTTCTTTTTGTTACGGCTTGTTTTTTCCTGTTTGATATTTTCAATGTTATGTTGGATGTAGGGGCAGATGATTACCTTTTTCGTTATGGAATACTCTCTTATTCGAACATGTGCATCGCCCTGCTGATGGGTTTTGTGATTATCTCCACATTACTGAACAATAATGGCCGGATTCTCAAAAGAACCCAATCACTGCTGTATGATATGAATCTGGGTAAGACCAGACTGGAACAATCGGAAACCGAACTCAAAGCGAACATAAACCAATTGGAGAAAGCACAAGAAGAGGAGCGAAAGAGAAACTGGGCCAATGAAGGTCTGACACGATTCGGTAAGTTACTGCGAAACAATAACGACAGTATAGAATTGCTTTCAGAACGGATCATCGGCAACCTTGTCAAATACCTTAATTTCAGTCAGGGAGCGCTATATACCGTCAAAGCACAGGAAGAAAATCCCTGCTTGGAGTTAAAATCCTGCTATGCCTACGATAGACAAAAATACTTGGATAAATTCAGGCCGTTGAACGAAGGTGTTCTGGGACAGGCCGTAAAAGAAAAGAACATAATAAAGATATACGCGGAAATCCCTAATAACCAAATACCTATCAGTTCGGGGCTGGGAGAATCGAAACCTAGATCGCTATTGGTTGTTCCGCTAAAGCTCAATGATGAGGTTCTCGGAGTTATGGAACTGGCCTCTTTTAGTGAAGTGTTTGATTATCAGGTAGAATTCGCCGAAAAACTGTCCGAAAGTATCACTGCGGCACTGTCGGTAGTGAATACGAATGCCAGAACCAAAAAGCTACTGAATGATGCCCAGTATATGACCGAACAGATGAAGGAGCAGGAAGAAGAGATGCGCCAGAACATGGAGGAGCTACAGGCGACACAGGAGGAGATGGAAAGAAAACAACGGGAGTTGGACAGGAAAACCAAAGAGGAGAAAAGGCACTATAAAGAACAACTGCTCGCTAAGAAGGAAAAAATCGAAACCTTGCGAAAGGAGTTAAGGGACTTATGATTTTTCGAATAGGGTATTAGACGTTTTCCATCGTAGTATTCGCTATTGATTTTTATGTTTTATGCTTATATTGAACAATAGTTTTGCGGTGCTGAACAATACTTATTTAAGATCTCAGCCATGAAAAGAGATACTTTAACAAAAATGGAATAAACCCTGACAAAAGAAAAAAACAATTCTTAAAGCTCAATAGACCAGCTAAGTACTACAAGTACATCAATAGATACATATAAAAATAACGGACACATTTAAAAACAGTATCTAACATGCCATTGCTCAAAGGCCATTTTTTCACAAAACACCCCTATTCTCTATTATGAAACTATTGAAGCAGCTCTATGACATAGGAGTAAAGCCACATCAGGAGGCTTATCTGAAGGATAAGGTCAGATTGTCTAATCGGATGAACCTGTTGCTCATGGTTTTTATTAGTTTACCCTTCATAGTGCTTTCCTTGGTATTTTATGGGGGACACAGGATTTTCCTGACCATAAGTCTCTTCGGTCTTTGTTTTGAACTCGCTTTCTTTGTTATCAACTATTTAGGGGGAGTGACGGTATCAAGACTGGCCTTGGTCATGGTTTCGACGGTCATAAGTGCCGTTTATCATGCTTTATTGATAGGGGCGGACAGCCAGCCCATAGCCTCTATATTTATGGTACAGATGGGGTTTTCGATGTTGACATTCATTCTTTTCGATAAGAAAGAATGGCCTTACATACTATTGATGGCCCTGTTCAGTATAGCAGTTTTCTTTTCTTTTGACTGGCTGAACAGCTACTTCGAAGTGGATGTGGACGACACCCTGTTTCGCGTAGGAATCCTGTTCAACGTTCTTATCATAGTTGCTTTGATCATGGCATTCACGACCATTTATGTACTGGTAAAGAACAACACTGCTGCAAGTTTAAAGAATCAGACTCTTGCGACGGAGATGGCAAAGAGAGACTTAGAACTGGAACGGACGGAATCAAAACTCCGGTCCAATATTGAACGACTGAAAGCATCGCAAGATGAAGAGCATAAAAGGAACTGGGCCAATGAGGGGCTGGCTAGGTTCGGAGAAACCCTGCGCAGTAGCAATAAGGATATAGAGACGCTATCCGATGCACTCATGAGCAACTTGGTCAAATATATGAATTTCAATCAAGGCGCACTGTTCGTGCTACAAAATGAGAAGGGAGAAACTTTTTTGGAACTGATGTCCTGTTACGCCTATCAGAGGAAAAAATATCTGGATAAGAAAATCGATATGGGAAAAGGCCTCTTGGCACAAGCCGTCATAGAACAAAAGACTATATTACTTCAGGAAGTACCCGATGAGTATGTCAATATCACGTCAGGTGTAGGTGCCGCGCGGCCCAAGTCCTTACTGGTCGTACCTATGATGGTCAATGGAGAAGCCTATGGAGCATTGGAACTCGCAGCATTTGAACCTATAGAAGAGTATCAGGTGAGCTTTATCGAGAAGCTTTCAGAAAGTATAGCATCAAATCTATCCTCCGCAAAAACCAATAGTATGACGCAAGGGCTGTTACAGAATGCCCAAGAACTGACAGAACAGATGCGTGAGCAGGAAGAAGAGATGCGCCAGAACATGGAAGAACTTCAGGCAACACATGAAGAGATGGAGCGCAATCAAAAGGAAATCGAAAGAACAATAGAGGAAGAAAAAAAAGTGTTCGAAAACGAAATCGATGCTCAGGACAAGATCATCCAAGAGCTTGAAAGCGAACTGAAACACCGTCGCTAAGACTAATTGTAACTGAAGTGTACTGAAAATCAGAGGGCAAGAATGATGAAACAGTACTTGCTGAGATTTCGACGGGATGATATGTTGAGAGATTACATACAGTAAGGAATGTGGTCAAGGAGGCACAAGCTTGTGATGAATATCACTTATGCGAATTCCATGGGACACTAAAAATCGATACCATACATGGAAAAATTAAAAACACATTGAAGTGATTTAGACTTTTTGTTTGGTACCGAGAATTTTGGCTTTCGTACCCCGATGAAGGCTTTTTACCGTTGCATAGCCAAAGTTACGGAACTTAAAAAAGACAAAATAAGGACGCTAAATGTAAAATTTGCAGGTAAAAGAAAAAGTCTAAATCACTTCATTTTAAAACAGTCTCTTATAGGTCTAGGTATTGATATGATTTTTCATTTATATTAGGTCCTTTGTTTTTGTATAAAAGGGACATCTGTGCACCATTCGATTTTGGATAAGTAACCGATCGTTCTCGCTCAAAAGACTCATAGACTTCATGAAATATTGGTAATAATGGGGATTTGTAGCTTTTGACAGCCCAGAAAACAAGAATTTCGCTGTTCGAGTTTAGAGTGGGTTTTGGTATTTCATTGATCTTCAGGTCAAGTCCTGAATCTTCTCCTGTTGCATATCGTTCTTTTTGTTGATGGGCCTGAGGAATGCAAGTGTTTCTGTGGGCCAGAAACAAAAGCCTATTAAAGTCTAAAATCAATAACTTTCTGTAGTTGATCTATGAAAACAATGCCTTGGAAGATAGAAATATTAATTCTCCCACGATCAGTGCATGGGGCAAGAGACCGTTTTGAAATGATATGCCAAGAGAGGTGCCAAAGGAAATGGGAGCCATTCTGTAATATCTTCGCTAAGTGTGTAGGGCTGTATGCCCGGACCGGACTATTTGGTAATCGACCGGAACGCTTTGGAAAAAAGCTATTCAGAGTGAAAGTTCCCAATGACCCATTTTCCAATTCACTTTTTCTTGAATACAATACTATCCACAGATTATTTTTTAACTAAAAGACCAGTTCAGCATGAATAAGTTACTGAATACCTTATGGGATTTGGGCATCGGGGAGGAACAAGAAGACCAACAGAAAAAACACATTAGACTGACCAATAAAATCACCTTTTACTTACTATTTGGGACCTGTCTGCCCTTTGCGCTTTTTATAGGGATTGCTTTTGGAAAAGAATATTCCGTATTATTGATTATGCTGGTTATAGGCACTATCCAATGCCTGAGCATATTTGCACTCAACTACTTTCAGAGTTATAACCTGTCCCGACTACTGCTCAGCATTGGTTCGGTCTCATTGACAATGGCCTACCACTGTTATGTGGCTTCTGTAGAAGGTGGCCCCATACCTTCTTCTTCGATGTTGCAGTTGAGCGTCGCGATGATTCCGTTTATTATTTTTGGTATCCACGAATGGCATTATCTATCCGTTCTGGTAGTCGTTAACCTATTGGCATACTTATCTTTTGATAGGTGTAATGCGTTATTGGAAAGCGACCACATCGATGAAAGCCTCTTTCGATACGGCGTCTGGGACGTAAGTATAGGGATAGGTGCGCTACTGATGGCCTACGTGGTTATTTATTTCCTCTCGAACAGTAATAGGAGTACGCAGCTGGAAAACAACGAACTCATCAAGGCAATGAACAATAGTAAAGAGGAGCTACAGGCCTCTGAGAAAAAACTAACCGAAAATTTTGAGAAGCTCCAATCTGCACAAGAAGAAGAAAAAGCAAGGAACTGGAGTAATGAAGGGCTGGCATTTTTCAGTGATCTCATTCGTAGAACAAGCGGCAGTATAGAAGAAATATCCTACGACATCATTGCCAATCTGATACGGTACTTGAAATATAACCAAGGAGGTCTCTTCCTATTGGTAGAAGAAGGCGGAGAATCGTTTTTGGAAATGAAAGCCTCCTATGCCTATGACCGTAAGAAGTTTTTCGATAAGCGGATCAACATAGAACACGGCCTACTCGGTCAATGTGTACAGGAGAAAGAGACCGTTCTGCTTGCGGATGCCCCGCAGGATTATATAAGTATTGTCTCCGGATTGGGCGATTCCAATCCGGATATGATCATCATGGTACCACTAAAGGTCAACGATGAAGTGTTCGGAGCACTGGAGCTGGCTTCCTTCAATGAAATCCAAGAACATGAAGTGGAATTTATAGAAAAGTTATCCGAGACAATCGCAACAAGCCTCGCCTCTGTCAAGGTCAACGAAAAAACCAAGTACCTACTGGAAGATGCGCAGATGATGACAGAACAAATGAAAGCACAGGAAGAAGAAATGCGACAGAACATGGAAGAACTGCTGGCCACGCAAGAAGAGGTAGAGCGTAAGAACGAAGAAACAGAGAAAAGACTGGCCGCTTCAAAAGAAAGGGAAATACAACTGGAGGAGCGAATCAAAGAATTAGAAAGTCAACTAAAATAAATATATTTTTTTCCGTTATAGAAAAGACATATTATTGCCGATTATAAGGCCATCAAACATTACAATGAGACATTTCCCCATCACTATAGTTGCTCTTTCCCTAATATTACTGTTCAAATCGGTTCAAGCTCAGGAAATCTCCTCGGTCAGCGAAGCGCGCTTTCTTACACTGGAGTACGTGGATAGGCTTCCCAAGAAACTGCTCGCTACCAAATCGGTCGTTTTTGTGAAGATGGATTCGCCCAAAGGATACCCGAAAGGTAGGGGGGATTGGAAAAGCTTCGCTGAAGAGGCCCATAAAACTTTTAAGAGAACGAATATCGATGCGGTGGCCTATTACTATTTCGATGATGTATTCTCTAGCGATGCGAGTATCAAAGCTTTTTCGGAGACCCTCGCCAAACGACAGATCTCTAACATTATCCTATGGAAAAAGACCTATAAGAACAACAGCCCCTATTACTCTATGGCCATTACCTCCTTCAACAAGGAAGAGACCTTTATCAAGGACGGACAAAAAGCATGGAAGGTAGAAAATACAGAAGCATCTACCTGTTTAAATACGCTGTATGGACTCGCCAATCGTTTGGGGCTAAGCGTTAAAAATCTAATGGTCAATGATGTACCCGAGTTTTTTGCCAGTGTAGATGTTATCAAGGGACAGCGTTATGAAGCCTTTCCCATAGACCTCAAATCAGAGAAACTAGCGGTCGTAAAGTTCAAGTCTATAGTGATACCGGAAACGGGTATCGATGAGGCTACACGTAGTATACTAACGGGTTTCAATGAGAGCGTAGCAAAGAAGAACGAGACATTGGATTTGTTGATGAAGACCTATTATCCATTTGAGTATGGACTGGTGGCACCGACACTGTCCATCAAAGAAATCAGGGATGAAGGGTACCAATTTGTCATCGGACATATCGGCTCTACGGGAAAAGTACTCAAGGAAAATCTGAGCTATAAATTCGATGAGCAAGACACACATTACATTTCCGTGGCATGGGAAGGTGAAAGGAATGCACTGACCAAGATTTCAGCGGAAATGCCCGTTATTAAGTACTATTTCCAACAGACTTTTACCAAAAATACTTATCTGGGTACAAAATGGGATACTGCTGCTAACTGGGAAGACAGTCTCCGCAATTTCCTTAATAACCTCAAAAAAGAAGTAGTTCAATAAGCGTAAGAGGTTTACTGGCCTCTCGGCCCCGCTTTGTGGATTATTTCCTGTGAACATGTTTGTTGTACAAATGTCCTTATAAGTCTTCCGCCTTTCATACCTCATCGGCAGAAATGTACCCTAGCCCCCTCAGCCTGTATTCAAAGCCATTTGGCTAAGGTCTAAATGGTAAATTATCATTTGCCGACGCTTTGATTTGGGTTCAAAACAACAGGGGATAGAAGGAGGCATCACGCTTATTGTCCCGGAAAACCGTTCATATAATCCACGGTCAAGTGCAGTAATGCATTAAGCCCTGTTTTCATCCCACTTTCATCGATGTAAAAATCAGGAGTGTGATGTGCTGCGGCTTCACCTACTGGTGTATCTTTGGGGCAGCCTCCTATGAAAAAGTAGAAGCCCGGTATCTTTTCCTGATAGAAAGAAAAGTCCTCAGCTCCTGTAATGGCCTGTATATTACGTACGTTTTCCTTTCCGGCTACCCGCTCCAGTACTTTAGCCGCTTTTGGGGTCAGCTCTAGGTCATTATAGGTCACAGGATAGCCTATCTGTATGTCCACCTCGGCACTGGCTCCGGCACTTTCTGCTATTTTAGTGGCGGTCAGTCTGATTTTGTCATGAATCTTCTTTTGCATCTCCGAATCCAAGGTTCGGATAGTACCTATCATCTCTACTTCTTCGGGAATAATGTTGTTCCTTACACCACCACGGATCATACCGACAGTGACGACTGCCGCTTCTTTGGTGAGCTCTGTCTGTCGGCTGACGATGGTTTGTAGCCCATTGATAATCTGTGCCGATACGACAATAGGGTCCACCCCGCCCCATGGTCTGGACCCATGGCTCTGCACACCATGTACCTTGATGACAAAGCGGTCCGCAGCAGCCATGATGCCCCCTGGACGATAACCTACCTGTCCCACATGTGTGCCTGCACTGATATGAAGGCCAAAGACGGCGTCTACCTTTGGGTTATCCAGTACACCTTCCTTCACCATTAGCTTCGCTCCGCCCTCTTCTCCTTGAGGAGCTCCCTCTTCAGCGGGTTGGAATATGAACTTTACCGTGCCTTTCAGGTCATTCTTTACTTTCGTAAGTACTTCGGCTACACCCATCAGTATGGCAGTATGTGTATCATGACCACAGGCATGCATGACCCCGGTTTCTACATTATTATAAGTAGAGGTTACCTTCGAGGCAAAAGCCACAGGAGTTCGTTCTGTTACGGGCAGTGCATCGATATCCGCTCTCAGTCCCACCACTGGACCAGGCTTTCCTCCCTTTAGGATACCGACCACGCCTGTATGTGCTATGCCCGTACTTACCTCCATCCCCAAGGACTTCAGGTGCTCGGCAATCTTTTCGGCCGTTTTGAACTCACGGTTGGAGAGTTCCGGATTGGCATGGAAGTATTGGCGCCATTCGATGACCTTTTGCTCTTCGGCTTTTGCCAATTGATCTATTTTGGTGTAGAGTTTTCCTTTCTGTGCCATGCTATTTATCGGTACCAGAAGAAAGACGATGAGATAGGTCAGTATAGGATAAGTATACTTCATACTACTGTTTCTAGGTAATGGTGAATACATTGGGTTCATTGTTTTCTTCATTTTGATTGGAATGGGATAACGAGCAGGCGGCGCACTGTTGTCCTATTATGGATGACTATAAATCAGTTCTTTGCTATTAATATTAACATAAACGAAAAGAACCAACAAGTTTTTTTATGATTTAACCCAAATTGACCCATGGGATTTCGTGATGAGGGCATAAAGTGCATTAAAATCAGCGGTTTGGGAGAGTGGGCTTAATGAGTAGCAAGTCGTAAAACCTGCGCAGCTGACCTTGAAGCAAAATGAACAGGAAGATATGCGATATTTGAAAGCTAAGTTTGTATAAGATACCTATAAAAACAAAGGCCTGCCCACTAATTACATATAGTGAGCAGGCCTGTCAATAGAAGTGATAGTATACTATCCTTCGGATTGAATTTATTTGGTTTTCATCAGGCGTTCTACTTGACCGGTAGAGAACCCTATGTGATAGACACCTTCCCGCAGGTGGGTCAAATCGATACTGTTCTCCTGACCTGACATAACCTCTACACCTTGTAGGGTATATATTTTCCAAGTGATACCTTCTGCCATCCCTTCGAGACTTAAAAAACTATCTACGGGATTCGGGTAAATGGCAACAAACGTATCTTCCGCACCTGCCGTCCCGATATGGGCTTTGTCCGTGGAAGAACTGATGTCGAAACGTGTATTTGCTTTTTTGATCTGTTCCTTCCAGTCAGTACCTACAGGGCGCAAGTGAGCACGAAGCTCATAACCCTTAGCGGTTGCAGGTGCGCTACCTATATTTACCTTCACGGTAGCTTCGCGACTGCTCGGAGGTACGATAACAACATTGGAGGATAGAAATTTTCCCTGAGGACTACGTATTTCAGCATAAATCTCCCTTTCCACGTTGGCCGAGTAGCTGAACTCAAAGGAGAAATCCTTGGTACCTTCTGTAAACTTTTTGTCGGACAGTAGAACAATGTCTTCATTGACAACAGGAGGGGGGGCGACATTTCCTTTTTCAAGTGTATTTACAGTCATGCTCACACTGGCGATATGACCTCCTCCATCAGAAAATTTGAATGTAACCTTGTTGTTGGACTTCAAGAGACTGACATCAACAGGAATCTCAATGACCCCAAAGAAACCATTGTTGCCCCTATCTTTCTGGTCATAACCTTCCCAGTCGGTGGGTACCGATACCTTGGTGCCATTGACCTTTACTTCGGGTCTCAATGATTTTTTCAGTGCCCTACCCAGGTTCATCCTCAGCGAAGCGGTACCGCTTTTGGGTGCTGCTACACCATTGACGTCAAAATCAATCACCTTGTTCGCCGAAATAGGCTGTAGGTATGTCGTTGCATAGTATTTTTTAACTTCTTCCTTGTTATCGAAAGAGATGCTTTTATCAAAAGTAAATTCTAGAATAACGGGCTGTTCCGCTTTCATCTTCAATGAACTGACATTCGGAGAAAGACTGGCGGTAGTCAATTTAAAATCACCACTCACAATTTCCAAGGAGTATTTTTTGATGGACCTTACTCCCAGATTCTTGAGCATGTCCAGTTGGACTGTCTTGGTAGTGAACTCCATATTGTTAAGAACAAGGTATCCCTTGTTTCCTTCTACGAAGGCGGCAGTTTGTATATCCGGGTCCGAAGCAAATACACGTACGCGATTACCTTTCACGACCTTCCAGAACTGATAAAATAGCTGTAGGTCCGTCCACTGCCACTTACCATTGACTTTTCTGGAAATGACCCAAGGATAAGGGTTTTTGTTCGGGTTTTTGCTGCTGTTATAAAACCAGGTCGCTTTTCCCGTAATAAAGGGAACGGCCTTTACGATTTTATCGGGCATATTGATAAAGGTCATATTGAAGTTATTGATAGACCTGACGATACGCCTGTTCCTATCATCGGAGTAGGCAGCACCTATCCAATCGGGGCGTGTCATCCCGTACTCGGAGATCAAATGTGGTTTGACCTTGCCCCACTTGATGAAGGAGTAGGCTTCTATCATGTCCAGAATGGCTTTGGAATTGCTACCCGACCGGAAGCTATCACCACCCGTGACATTCTTGCCGTCGTATAAGTGTGTGGCAAAACAATCCATATCATCTCCGGCCACATCCATAAATAGCTTCATTCTTTCTTTCCAATGCCGAAAACCCCATAGTTCCATAGAAGGCCATGCAGAAGCGTATCCCGCTACTTTTACGCCAGGGGCTTGCTTATGAATCTCTTTGGCCAGCTGGGCATGAAATCGTGCCATCTCTTTTCTTACCTTGGCTTGGTCAACACCAAAGTCTCCGGCATGAACATAAGGTTCGTTTATCGGCTCATAATAGGTAGGACGTTTCTTGGTGACCCCGTCGAAAGTACCGAAAGAGTGCTTGAACCATCGTGCAGCATACAGTGCTTCCTTGGAATAATTGGCATTTTCCCCGCGCCACTTAAAACCATAACTCGAAGAATTCTTCTTAGGAGTAGGGTGGTTCGTAACGATCAGGTCCGAACTGTTCCAAACACCCAAGCGGGAATTGTTTCTGGAAGACTTGATGGAGCGCTGTCCCTCTGCTTTCAAAGCCGCATCACTGATATTTTTCCCATCATCAATGGTCTTGGCAGGTCTAGGGCCTCCAAAAAAACGCCCGTAGCCTACATTCAAATCCTTTACGAGGTAATTGAACTCCGAATTGTTGAAATCGTTTCCAAATGGATTCTGGTGTATATTGAAATACTTTTCCTTTTTCAAAGTGGATTCTCCCCCGATAAATTTTTGACAGGAAAAATCCACTGATACTTTCTGTGCCATGGAGGGCAGTGCAAAGCCCATTAGGAGACCGAGTGAAACTAAAATTTTTTTCATTATATAGTATGATTTAAAGTTGTAATAAAGAAACAGTTGATGCCGAGTACGTGGGTAATAGAATACTAAAAAAAATCTTTTCTGGGAAGAAGGTTCTGAAAAAGCAATCAATCAACAATCGTTGACTTGACCGAACAGTAACATTTACCCTTGTCAAAATAAAAAACAATAGCGCTGCGTACAGTGTGGCATTTTCCTATTTCATTAATAATACAAATTAAAAGGATATTGGGCTTTATCCGATAAGCGAATGGCCGAGTACTGGATATGTTCGATGAAGTGTGTGATTACCTCTATATAATGCAGAGCGGCTTTCCGGACCGAAGTGTATCATCGGGACCGATATCCGGATAAAAAGGCATTTGTTATAAATCAATTACTTATACCGTGACCTTGTGGACTATATCCGTAAATTATATAGGATTATATTCCGTACATGAAGTGTGGAGGTCAAAGTACTACAGGATCACGGGGACGATCATTTGTGCGGAACTATTGGTAGATACCATCGATGATAGACGGCACTTGAACATCACTGTCGCTGGTTCAGGTCCACTGGATAGGATAAATCTACCATTGATAAAGTCTTTGCGAAAACCTTTTGTCTATATTGCTATATTAGAGACTTGTAAAAATCAGTTCTATCATGAAAAATCTTGTGCTGTCCGGTGTTTTTTGTCTAATTGCCTGTACCGCTTGGTGTCAATCCGCCTTGAAGCGTCCAGAGGCGTTTTTGGGCTATGATCTTGGAGAACGCTTCGTGCGTCACTATGAAATGCTGGCTTACTACCGCCATGTTGCCTCGGTCAGCCCTCAGGTCCGGCTAGAGCAATACGGTGAGACCTACGAAAAGCGTCCTTTGGTCTTGGCTACGATAACCGCGAAAGAAAATTTCTCGGAACTAGAGCAAATCAGAACGGATAACCTCAAGCGGGCAGGTTTTATAGAGGGGAAAACGTCAGGAAAGAAAATAGCCATCGTGTGGTTGAGTTTCAATATCCATGGTAACGAATCCTCCTCTTTGGATGCTTCTATAAAGACACTGCACCACTTGGCCGACTTGGACAATAAAGAAGCACAGGCATGGTTGAAAAATACGGTTGTCATTCTGGATCCCTGCATTAATCCCGACGGTCGAGAGCGCTATGTCAACTTCTATTACAGTTATGGCAGCCGTACCCCCAATGTCAATGGTGATGCCAAGGAGCATCATGAGCCTTGGCCCACAGGTCGGCCCAATCACTACCTCTTTGACCTGAATCGGGACTGGGCTTGGCAGACCCAGATCGAAACCCAACAAAGAATAGAGAAATACCATCAATGGATGCCTCACGTACATGTGGACTATCATGAGCAGTGGTACAATAACCCCTATTATTTTGCGCCCGCAGCAGAACCCTTTCATGAGGTCATCACCCCATGGCAGCATCGATTTCAGCATATCATAGGAAAAAATCATGCCCGCTATTTTGACAAGAACAACTGGTTGTACTTTACCAAAGAATCTTTTGACCTATTCTACCCTAGTTATGGGGACACGTATCCCATGTACAATGGCGCCATAGGGATGACCTATGAACAGGGAGGACATGGATTTGCCGGTTTGGGAGTGGAGTTGCCCGAAGGGGATACGCTCACGCTCACGGACAGAGTGGACCATCACTTTACCACAGCTCTTTCGACCATAGAGATAGCAGCACAATATGCGACACAACTGGTCGATAACTTTGATACCTATTTCAAAGAGAGCAGAGAAAACCCCAAAGCGGTCTATAAAACCTATGTGGTCAAGGGCAACCAGCCCGAAAAGCTCAAATCGCTCCAGCTGTTTCTGGATAGACAAAAAATAGACTACGGAAAGACAGAAGGAGGGAGGAGCTACAAAGCGTATGATTATGGCAAAAATGCCGAATCGATGGTACGCTTGGATAAGGGAGATTTGATCATCTCTATGTATCAGCCCAAATCGAAACTGATCAAAGTACTTTTCGAACCCCACTCCAAATTGAGCGATTCCCTGACCTATGACATCACGGCATGGTCCATTCCCTACGCCTATGGGCTGGAGGCTTATGCCCTAAAAGAGAAATTAGTGCCGACTAAGACCAAAGTAGTAGCCTCTATGGTACCTCAGCCTAGAGCAAACGAGGGTAAGCCTTATGCCTATATTGCCCCTTACCGTCATTGGACCGATACCAAGTGGCTGAGTACATTGTTGCAAAAAGGAGTAAAAGTCAGGTTCTCGGAATTGCCCTTTACCTACTCGGGCCAACGGTATGAAGCAGGGACATTGATCATTCCCAGACGATACAACGAAACACTAGGAGATAACTTTGATCGATACGTATTGGGAACCGCTGAATCCCAGTATAAAGAAGTCGTACCCGCCAGTACCGGCTTTATGGATTCTGGCATTGATTTTGGATCTCATAAAGTACACTACCTAAAAGCGCCGAAGGTAGCCTTACTGATGGGCAAAGAGGTTTCTTCCCTGGCCTTCGGCGAAGTATGGCACTTTTTCGAACAACAGCTGGAGTACCCCATAACTGCTATAGATCATCAAGATATGAGCGGTGTTTCCCTATCCGACTACGATGTGTTCATCATACCCAGTGGCAGTTATACCTTCTTTGACGTTGCCAAAAGAAAAGCTTTTGCCTCATGGGTTCAGCAGGGGGGCAAACTCATATTGATGGGAAATGCACTGCAATCTTTTGTGGATCAAAGTGGTTTTGCGCTAAGTAGATATGCCTCTGAAAAAGAGAAGGATATCTATAAAGAGAAAGAAGACCGAATCAAAAAAGAAAAGCTTTTGGAAACCTATAAGGACCGATTGAGAAAGAGGATAAGCAGTACCATCTCGGGAGCCATCTACAAAGTGAAACTGGACAATAGCCACCCGTTGGCCTATGGCTACCCGGAAACCTATTATAGCTTAAAGACGGGTCAAAAGCGATATGGCTACCTCAGAAAAGGATGGAATGTAGGCGTAATCGTAGATAAATCGAGTAAACTCAGTGGGTTTTCCGGATATAGAACAGCTGAAAAAATGGCGGAGACCCTTGTATTTGGAGTAGAGGAGAAGGGAGCAGGAACCATCATCTACATGGTGGACAATCCTTTATACCGTGCTTTTTGGGAAAATGGTAAATTGTTGATGTCAAATGCCGTTTTTATGGTAGGGCAGCCCCTTGTCGGAAGATAGGGACAATAGGCAGGTTGTAACATCGGCCCGATTCGTTTGACGCTAAAACCGCTCTGTACCGAGTTTGAGATAGAGGGTCTTTTATGGTCAGTGATGTTATGTTGCTTTTTTTAGCTAAGAGCATGTTTAAAAACAAATTTGAATTGTACCTATAGCGGAAAAATCCTTGACTTCATTATATTATACTCAAGAAAAAGTTACATGGGAAATTCGGAGTCCAGCAAATTAGGGGAAAATCCTGCATTGGTAAAATAGTCATTGGTAGATTGGTCATTAGGGTCGTTCTGAGCAGAATAGTACTTTCGAAATGATCTTCAGTTTGTGCCAAAACAATTGCATTTGGGTATAACTGCATGAAATTCAGTTTTTTTTGGCGTATATTTTATTTGTTCCGCAGCCGTTTGACCCAGGTCATGCATTGAAAAATCTACTGCGGATCTAACTATCTGCAAACCGGTCGTTGCACTAAGTTTATTGATATTCAAACTCTCGTTACTAAGATCGGCGCATGATCTGGGTTTAATGGCCGACCTTGAACAAATTGCGTTAAGAAAATCATGAAATGGAGCGTTAAAAAATATACACTGTCTGAGCATAGCGAGTTTATATATTTTAGCACAATGGAATGATTTTCAACCTATTTGTTCACAGTCTTGACTTTCTTGCTTCGTTTTTGGGTTAAGCCAAAAATGAATAAGCTGACCTATCTTGATAGGCTTGGCCGACTGTTAAAATCAGTAGTATAGCTAAGTATATAAGTCTAAAACATATCAAATATTTGCCAATTATTTTTAAACCCAAAATGATCAATTGGAGTGTATACATTTGACTGGACAGTAAGAAAAGCTCAATAGGGTTAACTTACAGAAAGAATGAAGAAAACAAGAA
>CANLOE010000019.1 GCA_947492745.1 uncultured Cyclobacteriaceae bacterium
CGCCATTATTCTCAAGCACCACTGGCGCAAGCGTCCGCTTGTGTCCCTCTAGTCCATACCCATCCACATTTTCTGATGACCGATGATACCTCTATCGCCCACATCAACAATCCACGCCATTATTCTCAAGCTCTACTGGCGCAAGCGTCCGCTTGTGTCCCTCTAGTCCATACCCATCTACATTTTCTGATGACCGATGACACCTCTATCGCCCACATCAACAATCCACGCCATTATTCTCAAGCACCACTGGCGCAAGCGTCCGCTTGTGTCCCTCTAGTCCATACCCATCCACATTTTCTGATGACCGATGATACCTCTATCGCCTCACATCGAATCTAACATGTAACAGGCTATTCTTTATTGTACCAACTAAACCGGACATTCCAGACTTTCTTGTCTACATAAAAAATACAATAGGGTATACCGATTGTAGACTTAGGGCAGGTAGAAATCAAAAATAATCTTGTTCATACAATCAAAATGTTTTTTTGGACATTTTTGATAACCTATTTTCGAGCAGGGCCTACAGTTGACCTTATTGTTCTCCAATATGGTAAATTTGGTTTTGTAGGGATACATGCCAAAAAGTGGGATGGTATTGCCCCAAATGGAAAAGATTTCTTTTTTGAATGCTGCTGCGATGTGCATCAGCCCTGTATCATGTGTGAAAACATACCGCGCCTGTTTGATCAAGGAAGCAGACTGGTTCAGGTTATACTTTCCGCAGGCATTGTAGATAACCGTTTTCTTGTTCATTTGTTCCAGGGAAGTCTCAAAAGGTAGGGATTTTACCGATTGTGTGAAAAATCGATCAATGGCATCGGCATTTTCTTTATCTTCCTCACCACCCAATAAGAGGACAGGCTTATTGATTTTGTCACAAAGCTCTATCATCCTCTTGAGCGGCAGTTTTTTTGTATAATGCTGCCCGCCTATCGCATAGGCCACATAACCTTCACGATGCGATTCCGGGAGCTGCTCCATCCTTACTTTATCCTCATCCGGTATGAAGTAGTCCAGCCCCAAGCTATCTTTCTTTATACCCAACACCTTTACCGTATCCATATACCTATCGACGATATGTCGGTTAGGGAGTTGATTGATTTTAAGGTTTACCATAAGCCATTTGGCGCGGTTCAACTTGTCAAAGGTGCTATGCTGTGCTTTCAACCTTATTTTGATCATGCGCGTCCTGAGATTATTGTGCAGGTCGATGATATAGTCGTAATTCTCCGCTTGCAGTGTATGGATGAGCGTTCCCAGCTTTTCCTCTAGACAGTGGACCTTATCCACATAAGGATTGTCGAGCAACAAGCGCTTGTACTTGGCTTTTGTACAGTAATGCACTTCAAAAGAATCGCCCTGTACTTTCAGTGCTCGGACGACAGGTGTGGTAAGCACAATATCACCAATGGAAGAGAAGCGAATGACCAATACTTTTTTTGCCTTCATAGGACTAATGCGACTTGCTAGCGGTATAAAATTACTTGGAAACAGGAGATAGGGCCATCGTTTTTCTTTTTTCAAAATGGGCTTGGACTTCCTTTAGCCCCAGAGAATTGAAATTCATATCTTTGGTAAGTCCTCCTTTCCGGGCGACGCAGAGTCCATAGTACATAAAGTTGTAACCTTCTTTCTCATGCGCATCCGGATTGATGCTCAATAGTACACCTTTGGACAGTGCGTAATGGACCCATCTCCAGTCCAGGTCCAGTCGCCAGGGATTGGCATTGACCTCGATGATAACACCGTACTCCGCACAGGCATCGATGACCCGCTGATGGTCTATGGGATAGCCTTCACGCTTGAGCAGCAAGCGTCCCGTAGCGTGTCCCAACATGGTCGTGTAAGGGTTGGCAATGGCTTTGAGCAGACGCTCGGTAGCTTTTTCACTGTCCATATTCAGACCGGAATGGATAGAAGATACGATAAAGTCGAAAGAGGCCAAGATTTCATCTTCATAATCCAGGGCTCCATTACTTAGGATATCGGATTCGATACCTTTGAAGATTTTGAAGGGGGCAAGTTTTTCATTCAGCACATCGATTTCTTCCTGTTGGGCCTTAATGCGGTCCACCGTAAGCCCGTTAGCATAAAAAGCCGATTGGCTGTGGTCGGTAATACCCAGATACTCATAGCCCAAGGAGCGGCAGTGAAGTGCCATTTCTTCCAGACTATGCTTGCCATCACTATAAGTCGAGTGATTGTGAAGGGCTCCCTTAAGGTCTTCCATGTCGATCAGTTCGGGAAGCTTCCCCGACTTGGCCAAGTCGATTTCAAAAGACCCTTCCCTCAGTTCAGGTTCGACATAAGGCAGGCCCAATGCAGTGTAGGCCTCTTTCTCATCTGAGATGACCCGCTGCTGAAGAAGTGACCTCAGCGTTCTACCATCTCCAAAATCAGTGGCGATGTGTCTAGGACTGCCCGTGGTCAGCATTAGGGTTCTGGCATAATCCTCCGGACTACAGAAGTGGATATACAGATCGGTCTTTGTGGGCGTCCATAAACCTCTGAAGCTAAAGGGGCCTGAGGATTTGGCCAAATAGTCAATGGAGGTTATGCTTTCCAGAAAAAGTCGCGCTTTCTGAGTATCGTCCGTCGCTATGACCAATTCCAGCATAGCGATGATTTCCATTTTCCTACGTAGCTCACCTGTAGGTGAGGCCTGTATCCCCGAAAAAGCGGTATTGAACTGATGTAGGATATCATCGGCAATGCGCTCTGCGGTGGAGAAGTGCAGCTTTCCTCGGTTGGACTTAACAAATAGCAGTATGTCCCGCACATTGGCCTGTGTTTTCGCCCCAAAGCCTTTGAGTGCGGATAATTGGTCTTTTTCTGCGGCCTCAAGGAAGGCCTCCAAATCTTCCAAGCCTAATTCCTGCCAAATACTTCGGACTTTTTTTATCCCTAGCCCCTTGACATCCAGCAGTTCCATGAGGCCTTCGGGTGTTTTGGAAACCAGTTCCGTCATGCTCTCGCTACGGCCTGATTGGATAATCTCTTCTATACTAGTAGCTATACTCTTGCCGATGCCCGGTAACTTGCCCAGCTCAGTAGAGGATAGCTGGGCTAGGGGTGCTTTATGGCCCTCTAGAGTAGCGATGGCCTTTTGGTATCCCTTTATTTTAAAAGGGTTGTAATCATGAAGTTCCATGAGTACAACCATTGATTTCAATGCTTTTAATACTTGCTTATTATCCAAAATATAGGCATTTTATATTGACGAATTTTTCCGTTCTTTTTCCGCTCTTAGGTTGCATACCACCTCTTCACCTGTTTATCATGAAATTAAGACATAAATGGTACCTATATTGTTTTAAAAGGCAAATTTCATCCCGCATTTATTATGAAGGCCAAAGAACATATGTAAATTTATGTAAAATGAATAGTTTTAACGCTAAGAGACTGTTTTGAAATATATCTTTTATTTTCCCGAAAGCCTCTTTTGGCATCAAATTTCATTGAGACTTTCGCAGATAGCGTTGCTATCCTTGTCAATAATGCTTACGCGACAGGCAGGCCCCTTCGCCAATAATGTTCTTAGGGACATTTTCTTGACGCTCGGCCCTTCCCGAATTAGGCGATAATAAAAATGTAATTTTAAACAGTAGCGAAGAGCTCATCGGAAAATCCAGGGCAGATATAAGTGAGTTGTATGGCGACTTTGATCAACTCATAAAGTCGCCCTCAGTGTCATGATGAACGATACTTGACGGAAATCAAATCGGATATTGTGTGCATAAATGGAGAAGACTGATGGGAATATCCGAGTATAAATGGGTTTTCAAGGAAGGGTTTAATGATAGTTTTGATAGGAATACACGAATTGAGGACAGATAGAAAAAAAGATAGAACAGTATCTATTTTGAACAGAAGGCTCTGTATATACATGCTTTTGGTGAATATATTTTGTGTAGGTTTTTCTTTACAGGGACAGGACAGAGAACGTCTGGAGTTGCCATTGAAAGCAGGTCAAGCGCGCCCTATGCTTGTCCCCGCCGCTGCCTACGGTTTTATGCTCATAGAAGAGAGCACGCAAAATCGCAGTGCCAATAGTGAGGTGATGAAAGTGACCCTATACGATACGGCTTTTCAAGAACAATGGGTCAAAGAAGTCCATCATGATAAAAAGCTTTACCTAAAACAGTTCAGTTTTGAAGGCGAACGCTTGTTCCTTCTCTTCAACAGTCAGAACAGAGAAGCACTGGAGGTAATAGAGATTTCATTGATGGGGAAAACTTTTCGCCATGAGTTCCAATACTTGAAAAGGTTGGAAATCGCCGATTTTAAAGTCGAAGGACAGTCTTTATACCTAGGAGGTACGCTAAAGAACCTTCCCGTATTGTTAAAGATGGACCTGAAGTCGAGAAAAATCGAGCCATTGCCCATGGCCATAGATAGCAAGACCGTTCTCATTCAAGAGATAGAAGTCATACGACCGGGGACCGTTACCGTTACTGCTGCACTGGAACACCATAATCGGAAAAGTATCCTTCTGCGGGAGATGAACAGTAATGGCTCGGGCCTAAAAGACCTCATCATGAAGCCTCAGCCTGGGTATGGTCTGCTCAGTGCGGATTTCAGTACTGTTGGTGATGAGGAGAGAATTGCCATCGGTACCTATACCTATAAAAATGAAGAAAGTGCTCAGGGTTTTTACTTCAGCAAATATCAAGGAGACGAACCGCTCTTTCGGAACTATTACAGTTTTGCCGATTTGAGCAATTTCTTTTCGTTCATGGAAGAAAAGAACAGGGTCAAAATCGAACAAAAAGCAAAAAGGAAAAAAGAAAAGGGAAAGAAGTTTCGTGTCAAGTACCGTCTCTTGGTGCATGATATCATTAAAAAGAACGGACAGTACATCATGCTGGGCGAGGCTTACTTCCCCGTCTACAGAACAGAGAGAATCGACGATTTTTACAGTAGGCGAGGCTACTCCCAGACCAGAATAGTCTTTGACGGTTATCAATATACCCATGCCGTAGTCGCTGTGTTCGATGAGCAGGGACAATTGTTATGGGACAATAGCTTCAAAATCGATCGCACCAAGACAAAAGTATTGACAAAAAGGGTGAAAATGCACGTAGATGATGGCGAGTTGAAACTGGTCTATAACCTCGAAGGAAAACTCAACAAGTTGGTAGTAACTGCTGATAGGGTCATAAAAGAGGATGATGAACCCCTGAATAATGAATTTGATAGCGTGAAAAATGCTGATTTGGGCGAGTCAGGATACTGGTATGCCAATAAATTTATAGCCTGGGGCTATCAAAGAATAAAAAATCAAAAGCAACAAGGACTTAAAAAGCGGAGAAATGTGTTCTATATCAACAAGCTGGAGTTCGACTGATTCTATTTTGCTATATTGGAAAACGCCTCTTCTCCAAAAGCAAGGACGAAGCATAAAATGCTCGACGGTGGTGGAGAATCACTGAAATTTGTTCCGTTACACAATGGGAACTCTAAAATAGAACAAGAGAGCGTTGATAGGATAAAGCTTAAGAAAAGCCACGGATTGCCATAACTACGATGATAAAAGTTATGGGTACTATGAAATACGACCAAAACTACTTTATAATGGGCCAACAGGCGCGAATATATATGGTTATGATACTGGTACTGCTGCCTAGTGCTATTTCCGCTCAGGTGTCTTTTCAAGAACGCTTCGAATTGGAAAAACATACTCAGGGAGCTTCCTATTTTGTCGTTCCTTTAGCGCGGCAGGGCGTACTGCTGCTACGTGACACTGAGGACAGTAACAAAGGAGGCATCATCTGGGAGGCACAGGTCTTGGATACGGCATTCGTTGTCAGTTGGGATACTACCTTCTCAGTAGATTGGAACTACAGCTTCAGGGGTTATGAGATAAAAGATAAGCATTTGTATTTACTATATACCGAAGGTCAAACAAACAGGAGCGATTTCCACATCATGAAACTTGATTTGGAGAGTGGTGGTATGGAAACCTTTGATATCAAGAATGGAATCGATATACAAATTTCCCATATGATCGTTATCAATGATAAACTCGTTCTGGGCGGGTATATCATCGGCAGGCCCTCCATATTGCTTTACGACCAGAAAGAAGAACGTGTAAAAGTAATTCCAGGGTTTTTTCAAAGAAAGAGTGATATATTGGAGATAAAGGTCAATCCCGATAGGGCAAGTTTCAATGTACTGGTCTCCGAAAAAAGACCGAATGGACTCTACGTTATCCACGCCAATACCTACGATGATACAGGTTATCTGGTCTATGAGCATACGGTAGCGCTCGAAGATAATCTCAAAGTATTGGCGGCACGCTCTACCGATACCTCGGAAGAAGGCATGGCTATTGCCGGTACTTATGGCAATGACAATTCCTTTTTTTCCAATGGCATATTTTTCGTTAATACCAAAGAGGAAGAGAGTGCTTCTCTAAAGTATTATGATTTTTCGGATTTGGAACATTTTTTCGATTTTATGAATCCGAGACGAGCTAGCCGATTGAAAGATAAGATTGTAAAGAAAAAGCAGAAAGGCAGGGGGTATAGGTTCAATTCCCGTTTACTGCCCCATGTGTTCACGCCCTCGAAAGAAGGATACCTGTTCATGGCAGAGGTATATGAACCCAACCTCAGTTACAGGACTGCTTCTACGATAACAGATCCTTATCTATCGGCCAATACCAATTACTCCTCCACAAGTAAATATGTGCGCCAGCCCAGTCGGCTCTCCCATGTACAGGATGCGAACAGTTTTACCTTTTACCAGTCCACAATAGTCAATTTTGATGAATATGGCAGCGTTTTATGGGACGAAAGTTTCGATATCAAGGATATAGAAAAAATATCCTTGGATAGGGTGATGGCACTCCGACCCGAAAAAAACAAGATAGAAGTACTTTATAAACAACACGATGCTCTGGTCTTCGGGGAGTTGGACCAAGGGAAAGTACTTCAGGAAGATAGCGTATATACCATAAAGGTAAGTGAGCGGGAGGAGTTGGTAAGTAATAATCCGTATAGTGAAGATGGAGCAGCAATGTACTGGTATGATGACTACTTTCTTGTATGGGGCTATCAGCGATTGGAAAGTACCCCCACGAGAGAAAGAAAGAATGTTTTTTTCATTAACAAAGTCCATTTTGAATAAAGTGTATCTATCCCTGATAGGGATGCTGTTCTGCCTTTCTGAAGGACATGCACAAGTGGCCATCACACAATCCAACCGATTTGAGGTAGTATTGAGGGAAGGAGAGGAGCATTACCAAATAGCCACCGCAGAAGAAAAAGGCCTCTATCTCTTTCGAAGAGAATCCCTTAGGTTTGCAGTAAAGGATGCCGATAAGAAACAATCCATCTGGACCGCCCGAAAACTGAACGCATCTTTGCAGGAGCAGTGGAGAGAGAAATTTTATCTGGACAGAAACTTTGATTTTCAAAGTAAAAAAGTCAATTCGGAACAGCTCTATCTACTGTTCCGCCATAGAGAGAGAGGCACACGCAGGATGAAATTGGTCCGTTTGGACAGTGAGAATGGACAAACTGCCTATTGGGACATCAAGAGTGCGCTTCAACTGACCATTCAGGATTTTCACATTATGAATAGAGGTGTACTGGTAGAAGGATACCTCGGAAGTCGACCGATTGCCCTGTTTTTTGACTTTACAACAGGTGTGCCCAGGTTACTACCGGGACTGTTCATGGAAAACTCTCGTTGGATGCAACTGAATGTACTTCCAGAGCGTATAGAGGCTCTTATCGGGGTATATGGTCGTCGCCAAAACGCACTGATCTGGCGTGTCTATGATACTCAGGGCAATATTCTGGACAACAAGATTATCCGTTCGGCCAAGGGCAAAGGGCTGAACTTTGCCCGCCTAACATCGGGAAAAAACGAGGAAGGTATCATCGCCGGGACCTACGGAAATATAAATTCAGAGTACTCAAGGGGGGTATTCCTGACAAAGGTGGATATCCGGGGATCACAGGATATTCAATACCACAACTATGGAGACCTAAAGCAGTTTTTCGGTTACATGAAAGCCCGCAGGGAGCGCCGCGTTTTGGAAAGGATACGACGTAGAAAAAGCAAAAATAGGAAAATCAGGTTCAGTTATCGTCTATTGCTTCATGAGCTGACCAAAAAAAATGGACAATACCTGCTCTTTGGAGAGGCCTTTTATCCAAAATACAGAAGCACATCACGCGCTTATGGTCAAGTATCGCCCGTCTTTTCCTTCGATAGTGGACTCTACAATGCAGCCCGCGTCTTTGATGGATACCGCTACACCCATGCAGTTGTCATTGCTTTTGACGAGAACGGAGAACTGCTTTGGGACAATAGCTTTGAAATCAACGATGTCACCAGTTTTGAACTCGGTCAGTTTGTGGATATCAGTATACAGGATGAGCTATCGGTACTACTGTATATCAAGGACAATATCCTTAACGCTAAAGTCATTGAAAAGGGGAACGTCATCAAAGATAAAACGCAGATCGATATTGACCTGGGGCCGCAAGAAGGGGTAGTGGAAAAGTCTCCCGCCAGGGTCAATGGAGTTGAAGCTTGGTATGATAATGCTTTCTTGGCCTATGGTACGCAAAAAGTAAGGAAACCGGCCCTGATTTCCGGCCTTTCTGATGTAGAGGTTTTCTTTATCAACAAGGTCACTTATCAGTAACAGAGCTAAAAAGTAACGGTCTTTCCGAAGAAGCGTCTCGAAAAGACCGTATCCCACCTGCATCAGAACTTTGTCGTCAGACTATAATTGACAATAGACCACGGGCTTTCTCGGATTCAGCGTAGCATCGCTACGGTCAATTCTACTGCCCCATTGTGAGTCCGACCCTGTATAGGTACGGATCCATTATCCCAAATTGATCGATAGCAATCGTGATGAGCGTATCAATAGCAAAATACCGGCCATTTGGATTCGTTCGGCATAGCACCGCTATGGTGAATGAAGACAGATGGGAAAAGCTTCCGGTATGAAGCTATTTATGCGCGGAATAGGTTCTCTATTGATCATTTTGGGATTATTGGTTATTAAGTGGATTTCTACCTAGGGCAGGTCATTCTTTGCCCGGGTCGGTGTTGGCATCGCCCGTAATAAAAAGTATTGGTGGCGGTGGGGGTGGCAAAATAGGGGTCCGCAGATTTGGAGGTCCGGGAAAACGACTCCCCTTTCCCTTGATATAACTCATCTGTATACCCGATAGCTCCTGGCCTACCATCACTGTCATGCTTTCTTTTGTTCGGTTACTCTTTTTTGTCGTCATCATATTGTTTTAGAAAATTAGTGAAACTGGTACTTGTATACTTCGCTTGGTTTTTTTTGATCCATACTGGAAGCTAGCCATACTGCTTGAGAAAATAAATAGTTCATGATTTCTCCTATTATTCAATCGATGATATCCGTAGCTCCATCCGTTATGATATAAAAACTGTTTTTTTATATTGCTTAGGCAAGGTCGAACCCTCAGCGAAGCGTCATTTGACACTAATGATGCTATATACGGTAGGTCAACGGGTCAAGGTGAAGGTAATTGATATTTTCAGGTACTCAATGGACAGAACAGGCTTTAGAATGGACAGAGCTGAAACCTGTTTTTTATGGCATGAGGAATATCACTTCATTTTCAATCGTGTTCATGAGCTATATCTTCTGTGTTTATCCCGGATCATGCGTTGGAACTTCGTAACGAGGGTTTAATACAAATTTGGGTTTTAAATGTCGTATAAGATTCCGCGGGTCATTTTGGTTTCAATCAAGGCGACAACCGCAGGGATAGCAGCGCTATCGCGAGGATTGTCAACGCAGAGTGAAGCAAAATGAACAGGAAGATAGGCGATATTTAAAAGCTAAGTTTGTATAAATGTCAATAAATCAGGAGGTTTTATTGGATTTATCATAGCACTGCTATGGTAAATTCAAAAAACGTAGTGCAACGACTGATTTGCAGGTATTTAGATCCGCAGTAGATTTTCCAATGCATGATCCGGGTTTATTGCTATCCAAAGGTCAGGTATAATTGTATGAGAAATATCTATCTTAATATCAGTAATTTAGCTACGATGCTCAATGCTGTAGGTAATCTTTTGACGAATAATTCCGTTGAGATTGATAAAGATGGCTTGCTGTCCTTATCAATCTCCTCATATCCCGTACTCATAATAAATGATATGGATTGTTAAAATAATCTCGAAAAAGTCTCTAAACCCCTAAGCATTATGAGATGGAGATTTGTTGTTGTAGCGATAGTGATATCGGTTACGTCTGCATATCCACAGAACACTACCGTAGACAGTTTACTTCAAAAGTTGGCCCTGATGAAGGGACGTCCTACGGATACCCATGGTCTAGCTTTGCTCATAACACTGAGCAAGACTTATGGAAAGATAGACTATGACCAAGGTATTGCCTATGCGGCTCGGGCGATTCGAGCAGCAGAGACTTTGCGCTTACCGCTACGGAAAGCAGAAGCACTCAATATCCAAGCGCTGTGTTACAGAAGAAAAGAAGCCTATACAAAGGCCATTTTTTTGTTCGAGGAGGCCTTGGAAAGCTATCGTCAGGGACAAGATCTTTTAGGGGAAATGAAGGTACTGGCCAATATGGGAAGGGTATATGCGGATATCGGGGTCTATGCAAAAGCTTTTGACTATCAGATGATGTCCCTGGAATTGAAAAAGAAGTACGGTACCCCGGAAAATATCGCCAATACCATGATGAGTCTAGGCATTATCTGGCGGGCGCAAAATCGCAACGAGCAGGCTTGGGACTATTTCCAACAAGCATTGAACATATACAAAGAGGCAGGTAATCGATTGAGAGAGGGAGCCGTGCTGAATCAGATGGCCATGATCAAAAGAGATGAAAAAGAGTACGGACGGGCACTGGACTATCACCGGCAAGCTTCGAACCTCTTTCGGTCCATTGGTGATACACTCAGGAGTGCTGACGTACTCAATAACATGGGAAACCTGTATGAAATACAGGGAATAAATACCAAGGCCTATTCCTATTATCGACAAAGTCTGGATATCAGTGAAAAATCGAACAGCTATGCCATTAGGACAAGGGGGAATCTCGCTGCCGTGTGCCTACAGCTCGGTTATGATAAAGAATGCCGTGAACAGTTGGATAAAATGTTGCCCTTACTAGACAAGGTTTCCAAGTCCTATATCGATAGGAAAAATGCTTATAAAGTACTCGTGGCATGGCATGAGAAGAAAGATAACCATAAGAAAGCCAATGCCTATCGCGAGAAGGCAGAAGCGATGAAAGATAGTATTTTCAATGAAAAGATGTCCCGTCAGATTGCCGAAATGCAGGCCCGTTTTGATTTAGAACGAAAGAATGAGCAATTATCCGCTCAAAAACAACAGATAACGGTATTGGAACAAAAAAAAGCTGCGGATAAAAAGCTAAGGATAGCCCTATGTGCAGGAGGACTTTTGTTGATTATCCTGCTCGGCTTTATCTACCACCGTTATAAAGAAAAGCAAAAATCGGCCGTAATACTCGAAAGTAAGAGCCGGGAGATAGCCATCATGAACAAAGAATTGGAAAAAAGGATGCTCAGAGCACAGATGGACCCTCATTTTATCTTCAATTCTTTGAACTCCATACAGTATTTGATCACAGCCAATGACCGCATGGCCGCACTGAAATACTTGTCCAAATTTTCGAAACTTCTGCGACAGACCTTGGAAAACTCAGTGAGCCATAGTGTACCTATTATTGATGAGATTAGGGTGTTAGAGCATTACCTCCAATTGGAATCCCTACGCTTCGATGATAAGTTCAGGTACGAGATAGACCTGGATCATAATTTGGATATTCATACCATTGAGATTCCATTTCTGCTTTTGCAGCCTTATGTGGAAAATGCCATTGTTCATGGTCTTGTTCCTAAACAGGGAAAAGGGCATCTGAAATTAAAAATAAAGTGCGGAGGCACTTTTCTGCTCTGCTCTATCGAGGATAATGGTATCGGTAGGACTGAGGCGCACCATATCCAATCGCAGAAAAGAAGAAACTATCCCTCTAGAGCGATGTCCGTTACCAAAAGGAGATTGGAACTGATCAACAAAGACAAGGAAGAAAAGACTTCGGTAGAGGTAATCGACCTCTTCGATGCTATGAACAGGCCCAATGGCACTAAGGTGAAGATTAAGATTCCCTTGGAACCGTAGGGGATTCTCTTTGTAAGTCAGGTCTCAGCTGAAGGCATAGCTTGTAAGGGCGGGGCTGATACTGCTGCGGTATAGGTGAAGTTCTAACGGTACCGAAGAACCCCTTTTTCTAGATGAAGAAGTAATTATCATAACAAGTTTCTGTTTAGGGGAAGATAAAGCACGGATTTAGCTGAAATCGGCTACTCAGAGAAAACCAAAATGAAAGGTTTTGTTGCAGATAATGAAGAGCTTGGATTATGGCCTATATCCTTGTGAAAAGTGTCCAATGACCGATACGCTTCCATGCCTCAGGGCTGCTCCTTTGGTCTATTCCCTATTTTTCTCTTGTATAGGGCGAAATGAAAAGGTTAAGGACAATTTCGGGTTTAATCCATAAATGTATTTAAATTTTTGCCATATTTGCAGAACGCTCAAGTTATGCAAAAACGATTGATTCTCGACACTTTTCTTTTGGATATCACGGTCAATAGACTCTGCCAACATCTGATTGAAAACCATAGGACTTTTGATGAGACCGTCATTTTAGGTCTACAGCCAAGAGGGATTCACCTTGCGGACATTATCCACAAAAAACTCGAAAAGCTGGTACATCAAAAGATTGAACTCGGCTATTTGGATACTACCTTTTACCGCGATGATTTTCGTAGAAGAGATAGCCCCGTCAAAGCTAATGCTACCAAAGTTCCCTTTATCATTGAAGATAAATGTGTCATCCTAGTAGATGATGTACTCTTTACAGGAAGGTCCGTTAGGGCAGCTTTGGATGCCATGATTGCTTTTGGTAGACCCAGACAGGTAGAGTTATTAGTACTGGTCAATAGGAAGTACAATCGCGAACTACCTATATCGCCCGATTATAAGGGCATAGATGTCAATACCATTGAGTCGCAGCGTGTATTGGTAGAACTTGAAGCTCAAGGTTTTGAAAGCAATAAAATCTGGTTGATCAATAAAGAAGTATAATGTCACAGCTGAGTCAGAAACACCTACTGGGAATCAAAGACATCACCCGAGAAGACATAGAGTTGATTTTTGAGACCGCTGAAAACTTCAAGGAAGTCATCAATAGGCCTATTAAAAAAGTCCCCTCCCTACGGGACATTACTATCGCCAATGTGTTCTTTGAGAACTCCACTAGGACAAAACTCTCTTTTGAGCTGGCGGAAAAACGACTTTCCGCAGATGTGATCAATTTTTCCTCATCGAACAGTTCTGTAAAAAAAGGCGAAACCCTCTTGGATACGGTCAATAATATCTTGGCGATGAAAGTGGACATGGTCGTTATGCGCCATTCTAGCCCGGGCGCGCCACATTTTCTCTCTCGACATATCACGGCCAATATCGTCAATGCAGGCGATGGTACTCATGAGCACCCTACCCAGGCCCTGTTGGATACCTTCTCCATCCATGAAAAATTTGGGAGCCTTGAAGGCCTGAAAGTCGCTATCATCGGCGACATACTGCACTCCAGGGTAGCTATCTCGAATATTTTTGCATTGCAGAAGCTTGGAGCAAAAGTGATGGTCTGTGGCCCCAATACCTTATTGCCAAAGTTTATTACAGCCCTTGGAGTCAAAGTAGAACTCGACGTAATGAAAGCACTCCAGTGGTGTGACGTGGCCAATGTGTTGAGGATACAGCTGGAGCGTCAGCACATTAAGTATTTCCCTACATTAAGGGAGTACTCGCTGTATTATGGTATCAATAAGCAAATGCTCCAAAGTCTGGATAAGGAAATCACGATCATGCATCCGGGGCCTATCAACCGAGGAGTTGAACTGAATAGTGATGTAGCGGACTCCGAACAAGCCATTATTCTGGATCAAGTTGAAAATGGGTTGGCTGTCCGCATGGCCGTATTGTATTTGCTTGCGGGGGTCAATTAGCATCCCTACGATGATTTGCCGGGGACAATCTTGATATGGAATCCTCTAAAGGCCCATCTATCCTGAATGATGTATTAGTTCACTGTTGTGTCTGTTTTGATGATTTCTGTGAATACGCTGTTTTGGAGCTTCGTCATGAGTTTTTAAAATGCAATAGATCAGCAGGTTTTCTTGGACTCAGCGAAGTATCGCTATGGTCACTTCGAAAAATGGCATACACTTTACTGGTGTGAAGCTTTTGAAGCCATAATAAAAGGTTCAGTGCATAATCTGAGCTGAACGGATAGATACTTCATGAAAAGTACTGATAGCAAGCTATAATTGACAAATCGTACTTAGTATTCATTTTACAGGGATCATTGTACCGGCTAACCCCTCTAACCTTTCCGTTTTACTTTTTATAGGGTATTTCCTATACGTTGAACCGCCTCAGCGAGCGTACGGACAAGGCTACACTGATAAATGTGAGCGCGGACCCCAATACAAAAGGAGCTCCCGGAAAGTAAACGTTTCCTGACTCATGGCCATTGCTGAAGTAGGAAAATACATTGGTCATTAATAATGGTCCGACGATATTACAAACGCTCATCATACTGGTCAGGGCACCTTGTAGTTCGCCTTGTTCATCAGCAGGTACTTGATTGGTAATGATCCCCTGTATCGCTGGACCCGCGATTCCACCCAGTGCATAGGGAATCATGAAAACAAACATCATCCACCCTTTATCGGCAATACCGAAGAACAAAAGCCCAATGGTATAAAAAACCAAACCCGTATATACAGAACGCTTTTGGCCTAAGCGTGGCACAAGGATGCGAATAAGACCACCCTGAACTATAGCGACCATCAGGCCTACAAATGCTAAGGAGAGTCCAACTTCCTTTTGTCCCCAAGAGAACTTTTCCATCGTATAGTAGGTCCAAGTACTCTGAGTCGCATGTGCCGCGATATAGACAAATACAAGGGAGCTGACCAAGCCCAATATGACAGGGTACCTGCTCAAGCGAAACAAAGAAACAAAGGGATTTGCCCTGTACCATTCGAAAGAGCGGCGGTTTTCTTCTTTCAGTGATTCGGGAAGTATGAAATAGCCGTATAGCCAATTGAGAAGAGAAAAACCTGCGGCAGCAAAAAAAGGAGCCCTTACGCCATATTCATCGCCCAATATACCCCCTATGGCGGGGGCAATGGTAAAACCTATGCCAAAGGCAGCACCTAGCAACCCAAAGTTCTGCGCTCGTTTTTCAGGACTGCTAATGTCGGCAATATAGGCCGAGGCCGTTGTGAAGCTGGCGCCTGTTACCCCGGCAATAAGGCGACCGATGAATAGCCAAGCTATATTGGGTGCAAAAGCCAGGAAAAGATAGTCCAGACCAAAACCGAATAGGGACATTAGGATGATAGGTCGACGACCGTATCGATCACTCAATGCACCTAAAAGAGGAGCACAGGCAAATTGCATAATCGAGTAAGCAAACAATAACCAGCCTCCATACGTTGCCGCTTCACCTAAAGTTCCACCCGTAAGTTCTTGGATAAGCGGTGGCATCACAGGGATGATAATCCCGAATCCAATAACATCAATCAATAAAGTGATGAATATAAATACTAGAGAGGCTTCTTTTCGCTGGTTCAAAATCAGAGGTTTTGGTGAATGTAATCGTTTTTTTCGGAGAATAGGCAAAACCCAATACGATTTTTATTGAGAATGAAAATTGTCGGATTCTCTCTTGGAATAGATTGATTTATATATATTTAATTTCTAAAATAAGATAGTGAATATCATAGCTTATACTCCATGCTCCATAAAAGAGTAGGGCCGAGCTTTATGAAAATGTGATCATGACATTTTCAGTGAAAGGCCAGCATGCTACTAAAGTTAAGGATGACAGCATCAAAGTAAGTATTTTTAGCGCATGATAAGGGTTTACAACAGTAATAGAAATTATGTCAAAAGAACATCATTACACTTTGTCGATAAAGTGGACGGGCAACAAAGGAAAGGGAACAGCCGATTATACGGCCTATTCTAGGGACCATGATATAAAAGGCCCCGATAAAGTAGTTATACCGGGTTCTTCTGACCCTTCTTTCCGAGGGGCAAAAGAGCGCTATAATCCCGAAGAACTATTTTTATCTTCGATTTCCAGCTGTCATATGTTATGGTATTTGCATCTATGTACCGTAGCAAAAATTACTGTATTGAACTATGAGGATAATCCTGAGGGTATTATGAGTGAGACTGAAAATGGTAGTGGACAGTTCGATAAGGTAGTGTTGAAGCCTATAGTAAGTATAAAGGAAGGGCAAGATGTCAAACTAGCGGAAACTTTGCATCAAAGAGCCAATGAATACTGTTTTATCTCTAATTCTTTGAATTTCAAAGTGGAACATCAGGTTACGGTCATTCTAGGTTAGAAGATTTTGAGTGTTCTATAAAATATAGGATAATACCTGAAATCAGGTGATGCCCAAGATTGAGTAGGAAGTATGGTTTCATTGGCCTTTGGAAAATGAAGCCATACCATGCTGTGTTTTTTTCAACAACAGTTTTTTGTTATTTATCGTAATAAGTTGATGGTTCCATTAATAGTGCTACCCTCTGTATCGATAAAAACGAATGAGTATACTCCCATTCTAAGATAGCCTCCACTGCGGTCTCTGCCTGCCCAAGCTTCCGGATACCCACTATTGATAGTAGTTTCGAATACCATTAGCCCTCCGCGATTGAAAATCCGTATTTCCCCACTTTTACCGGCATCTATAGGGAATTTCCATAGCTCACCCTGTTCAGGATAAAAAGTATAGGCATGAGTTTTATTACATTGCTTACCCTCTATAGCGATGGTATCCGACCATAAAAAGGTACAGCCTTGACCATCTTTGATACTCAGTTGATAATCTCCCTCTTCCAAGCCTTCAAAGACCGTTGTTTTCTGAAAATGCTTTCCTTCATCGATAGAATACTCATAGGGTATGGTACCGCTTTCGATATTTACGCCTTTAATGAAAATACGGCCTTCCCTTGAACCTTTGCATGTGGCTACTGTCGTTGTTTCCACCGCCTTCAGGGAAATAGCTGCACAATCCATTATTTTCTTTTCTGGTATTGGTTTATCCAATGCATTGGATGCCAGATTCTCTGCGGATGCGCGGGGATTTATGAGTTCTGGAGTCTTGGGCTGGTATATCGGACGGATGTTCTTTTCGTGCTCCTTTTTATTTTTATCAGGAATTGAAAGCATCTCGATATTCTTACTTTCCGACGCCTGTTCTCTCTCGATTTCTTGGTCGATAACTTTATTTTTTCCGGAAAATCCCTCTTGTTTCTTGATGATTTTCTCAGGAGCTGTTCTTTCAACTGTTTCCGAGAACTGTTCCTTCTTTTTGACGGGTTCCAGTACTTGCGTAGAAGTGTTATCGGGAATATCCTGATCAGAATTACTTGACTGATTCAGGTAATAGGAGATACCTAAGGCTCCTATGAGCACGGTTGCCGCTGTTGCCTTGTAGTACTTTTTCCATTGCACTTTTTTCGATACCGATGACGGTTGACGATATTCATTGATCATCTTCTGTTTCAGCTGTAGCAGACCATAATCCATCACCATTTCTTCAGCTACTCGGTGTGCATCAACTTCCTCTTGCAACTCGGTATTGGTGTTCAGGGCCGCCTCAAATTGAATCAAAGCTTCACCACGTAATCTTCCGTTAAGATAATCTTCTATTATTATAAACTTTTCCTTTTCTAGACTCATTCCTGTAAAAAACTATTTAACGACTGATTTTCCTTTACTAACCGTATTAACTTCTGTTTACATTTGTAATTCCGTGTTTTTGCTGCATTTTCAGTACTGAATCCCATGCGTTTACAAATCTCCTTCATCGAATATTTCCTGAAAATAGAGTAAGTAAGAAGTTCTTGACAACGTTCTCCGATTTGAGAAAATACTTCCATTACCTTTTTTTCCCTTTCCTTCGTAATCATATCCCTAAGAACATCTTCTTCTAGTGGTATAATATACTCCCTCTCAGTAATGCTTATGCTTTTATTTTTCTTTTTTATATAATTAATCCATAAATTTCTGCTTACACTATAGATGAAAGCTCCAATTTGATATTGCTCTTTGAACTTTCCTGTCTTTACCTGCTTATAAAATGCCATAATAGCATCTTGAAAGATATCCTGCGCTTCATCTTCATCACCATTGTTCTTTAAAACCATTCCTTTGATTTTGGGTAGGTAGGCTTTATAGAGATATCCCAATACTTTATCATCATCACCGGAATGAATAGCCGCTAATATTTCTTTGTCTGTATATGTCAACACTATCGAATTATTCTCTGTCAATACAAATTGAAAAGTAAAAAAGTAACCTCCAATATAAAAAATAAATACAATGCTTTGGAAAATATGCTTTACGCATAAAGCTGTACTGCCCCTAATTGTTTGATAATCTTGATTTTGATTTATGAGCTGGTTTGAAATTATATAAAAAAATTTGCTTATGCTTGTTTTGAATACGGCATAATTGACAAAAATGGCCTGTTATCGGCAAAAAAATTAACTGAAATCCCGCGGCAGAAGATTGCATACAGCAAGAAATATGTTGGAGAATGCGTTTACCCTGAAATTAATCAGTACCTGCGAACTCTATGCGCCTGTGGAAAATCAACAAATAAAATGCGCGAAAAAATAAAAGATACCATTCAATACGACCTGTAGGGACTGATTTCAATGTTAAGAAATGACTTGGATTTTTCTTTTACCTGCGAGTTTCAAATTCAGCATCTTGATTTTGTCTCTTTTTTAAGTTCCGTAGCTTCAGCTATGCAATTGAGAAAAACCTTCATCAAAGCAAAAAAGCTAAAATTATTGATGCCAAACAAAAGGTTCAAATCACCTCTAAATCAAGATAACTGTACAACAAAATTAAAGATATATTTTAACCTTATATTGTCAAGTAAAAAAAAGCTCTTCTCACAGTAAGGAACTGATAGTGAAAGGCTGTTTGACGAAAGTTCACTAAAACCTGTTGTAATTGTAGCTTGGCTTCGGGTGAAATTTCAAATAGAAATTCAATAGAATTGGAATCGCATATTACCACATATAATTTTCCAATATGTTTCTACTACGGAATTCGATTTCAATCTAGTTATTTAGTATAGGAATATTTAAATTGTGGGTTTTTAAATTTTTGGATGGGTTCTACATTCTGAGATACTTTTTTCTTGGTAGAAAACCCAATACGGTCATGGGTAAATACTCTAAACCACTATAATTCAAAAAGAAGTCGTGTATATGTATCAATCAGAAGGGTGCAATTTGCGTTTTGAATAATATTTTTCTCTAATTTTAGAAGTCGATAATGTAGTGGTAATAAAGTTATTACATTATTGACGATGAAGCATAATTTTCATGGTTGATGACCAAATATTTTTGTTTTTTTTGTATTGTTTTTTTTGGGTTTCAGTCTTTTTGCCAAACTGAGGTTATTCGTCTTCCTGTACAGTTCAGTCAATTCAGTGCTGATTGGAGTACCGTAAGTCCGGCAATGCTAGCCATAGGCTCCGATATAGAACTAAATGCATCCTCACAAGTTAATGTTGGGCCGTGGAGTAGTATATATACCTACAATTTCAGCACTTACTTCAATTTGAACAAGGAAAAGGTCGGAGATGTTAAAAGACAGTTATTCGGGGCTTATTTTACCGGTGATAGGGAGGGTGAGTTATTACAACGTTATCGTGCCTATGCTAAATATGCCGTACAGTTGCCACTTAGCTATAGGACAATGTTGGCCATGGGAGCTTCGATAGGACTAATGAATTTTACGGTGACGGCTACACCTATCAGTCCCGGCGGAGGAGCTACTACTTTCGATACGGATGTTGGTGTTTTGATTTATGGAGATGATTGGCACGCTGGATTATCCTTTCATCAGATTCCTGCGGGCAAGGTCAGGCCTATTGAAGAGACTGCGCGACTCGCCAGATATATAAATTATACCGCGTTGAGAAGTATGGAGCTAAATGCTGAGGTAGAGCTAAAAGCATTTGCGCTATATCGATGGGTACCTGGATTTAGCGATGGATCAACTTTGGATTTGGACCTGGTCACTATACTGAACAAAAAAGCCAGTGCGGGTCTTGGCTATAGACAGGCAAGAGGTTGGTCCTTTATGATAGGTCTAGAAGAGATTCCTATGAGTAAGGGTAATTTGAGGACCACTTTTGCCTATAATTTGACCGGAAGAGAGGGTATTATCAATACCAATACTCTTGAAGTTAACCTAAAATATTACCTTGCATCTCGTTGAAAATAAGTCAGATGATGTTTTTTTTACATTTTTAAAAGAAAATTACTATAATTCTAGGGTTACTAATACGAGTTGATCGGGTATCTTTAAAAAACATGGATTATCATACAAAGATTTAATGCTGTCAAAAATAAACATAACGTATATACTTGCACTCATTCTCAGTATTGGTACTGTGCAGGCTCAATTTCCTTGGGAATTGGAACCCTCAAGAGTTCGCCATGAGATTTTTATGGAAAGTATAGCAGATTTTAGAATAGGAGACCGGCCCCTGAAGAAAGGGGATGCTATAGGGGTTTTTTATTCTAGAGGGTTTTCTGTGTTCAACGGAGGATACGCTATTGTAGATGATCCCAACAAAAGCCTAATACTTCAGGCTCATGGCCACACCTTCGAAGGTCCCGATGGCTTTATGGAGGGTGAAGCACTCATCTTTAAAGTGTGGTTAAAGGAAGAAAATTGTATTATTGATGATATCAGCATTGAGACGAAGGGGGGAAGTAATGCCTTTTTCTTTACCCCGCGTAGCAGAAGCGAACTTAGCTTGTTGACAGGCGAAAAATCAAGTGTAGAATACCCATCTACAAATTACTGTAGTACGGATGCTGTTGTAAAACCTATAAAAAGTACCTCGGTGAAAACCATTAGGTATGAGGTAACCAGCGGAGTGGGCTTGAGTTTGAATGAGGCTACTGGAGATATTGATTTGTCGAAAAGTGCCCTTGGGACTTATGAGGTGTCTTTTATTACCGAAAAGTGCCTTAAGAAAGAAAGTTTTGCCATAACCATCGACCCTGTTCCTGAAAGGAGTTTGCCTAAGGAAGTTATCGTATGTAAAGAAGAAGCTTCGATTACCCTACAAGCAGCCAAAGGAAATGAATCCTATTTGTGGTCAACAGGTGAAACAACGAATAGTATAAATGTCAAAGATACAGGGGTTTATAGAGTTAAGATAAAAAATGCATCGGGTTGTCAGATTATGGATTCTACCAAGGTTTCCTTGACCCCACATTTGATAGATAGAGAGAACCTTATAATTTCTATGAAAGATGTCACCTGTACAGAAAAAGGAGAGGTCTTTCTTGAGAAAAATTTCAATCCCACCGAAAAGGATGTATTCACTTTTACACTATCAAACTTATTCACTGGGATGACATACTCTGCAAAGGATAGCCGTTTCAAAGGATTAGATGAGGGATTGTACGTTTTGAAATCCACGAATGACCAAGGTTGTGAAGTGGTTTTCAATGAAGAGATTCTTATCGGAAATAATAATGATTGTAAATATCCTGTAATCACTCCAAATGGTGATGGCATTAGTGACCAATATTTCATAGAGAAAAGAGGACAGGTTGAAATTTTCACTCGCTACGGAAAATTGATCAAAAAACTGAACATCCCTGCAGTATGGGATGGAACAGATGCACATGGTAATATCCTTCCTATGGGGAGCTATATATTAATTATTAATGAACAAGAGGAACAGCCCATTACACTCGTTCGTTAACTATCTTTTTTGTCGCATATCGAGACTACTTTCCTGCTTTGGGAATGTAGTGATAGGATAAGCTATTTTTTCAAGAGAGATAATAATACATTCTTCGTCATATATGGCAACTTAACGACAATTTCTATAACTTGAAGGCTAATTATACTACTGGTCTGACAATTCTGTGTTATAATTGTTCAAACTTATGCCAAATAGATTCAACTGTCACGGCTACAGTTATGAAATCTTGTCATTTTTTTTTAAAACTTTAGACAATCATGAAGTTAGCTACTTTAAGTTTAATAATTACTGCATTATTTTTCTCCGTTTTTGAGTTGCAAGCTCAGCCTTTTTCCACTCCTGGTAAGCAAGTGGCCGTAAAAATTCAGGATAACACTTCAGGATATGGATTTTACGAATACCTGCCACAAGATTTTAGTATGACTTCAGGGAAAAAATTTCCTGTAGTAATATTTTATCATGGTATAGGTGAAAAGGGGAATGGAAATCAGGATCTTCCAAGAGTCTTGAAAAATGGACCTCCAAAACTCATTGAGAGAAAAGGGAAGCATTTCCCTGCCATTGTAATATCGCCTCAAAGTAGATTTGGCTGGTTTGGTTCAGGAGATTTCGAACGTCAACTGAACTTTTTGATAGATAATGGATATCCTGTTGATACTGATAGGGTATATGTTACCGGATTAAGTGCCGGAGGAGGGGGGACATGGAAGTCTCTCGAAGGTGCAGGAGACAGAATAGCCGCAGTAGTACCTGTCTGTGGAGCCAATCGACTTGCAGCCGCTGTAGCAGGAGGGCTTCTAGGGAAAAAAGTATGGGCGTTTCATAATTTTTTCGATGGGGCTGTCTCCAGAGCCACTAGCGATGCCAATGTTAACTCAATCGTTAATGATGGGTCTTCGGTAATGGATAAGTATCCCTTTGGTCCAGGTAAGACACATGCCGATGATAACTATACACTCCATTATACCAATGGGGCATGGAAAGCTATAAAAGGTGTAGTCGCCCCTCAGAAAGATATGGGCTATACCATTTTCAATCGGAGAGGTCACAATGCGTGGACTGCTACCTACGATAGTCAGGAAATGTGGGATTGGCTTTTTGCCCAATCTTTAGCTACCAGTAGTACACCTGCGCTTACTGCGAATGCAGGTTCCGACAAAAGGGTTCAAAAATCCACTACTTCAGTCACCTTTACAGGAGGAGCCAATCAAAGCGTGACCTCATATAAATGGAGGAAAATATCAGGGCCCAACACCATTACCATAGAAAATGCCAATACTGGGAATCTGAAATTGAGTGCTTATGGTGTTGGTGTCTATACCTTCGAATTAGAAGTAACAAATGCTAGTGGCGCAAAGGCCAAGGACACTGTTGTACTCACGGTTAGGGCCGACCTTACCGTCGATGCCGGCACTGATAAAAGTATAGATACAGATGTCAACTCACTGATAATTACAGCAACTACCAATCGTCCTGCGACCAGGTACAACTGGGTAAAGCTTGGAGGTCCTACCATTACACTAAGAGGAACAAGTACCACTAGGGCGACATTGAGCGATTTTGTGGAAGGTACCTATATTATAAGGATTACAGCCTTCGATGAAGATGGAAATAGAGCTGTCGATGATGTAAGGATAGAAGTTGCCAAAGCATTTACACCACTTCCACCACTGACGGTAAATGTCGGAAATGATAGGGTTATACTTTCTACCGTTCCTGAACTGACGCTTACGGCCAGCCCCAGTCGCACAGTCACCTCCTATCAATGGATAAAGAAAAGCGGTCCACTGGTAAGGCTACAAGGTGCTAATACGGCTAACCTCAAATTGAAAGATTATGTCGTAGGAACTTTTATTTTCAAGGTTACAGTCACTGCAAGTGATGGCGCGGCCTCTTTTGATGAGGTCAGAGTAACGGTCAACGCACCTCCTCTACCTACGCTTACGGTAAATGCAGGTTCGGATGAAAGTATACTGGATAGTCAGGGGTCTCTCACTTTATCGGCGACTCCCAGCCGTGCTGTAAGCTCATACCAATGGACCAAAATAAGTGGACCGGCCATAACCCAAAGAAACGCTACTACAAAAAATCTATTATTAAGTAATTTCAATGTAGGAAATTATGATTTTGAAATCCTTGTAACAGATGCCCGAGGTAATACGGCCAAAGATAGGGTGAAAGTAAGCGTTTCCGCTTCATTGCCTACTTTGACGGTCGGTATAGGTCCCGACAAAGAAGTACTGACTACGGAGGTCTCATTGACATTGACCGCCAGTCCGAACAGAGCTGTTACAGCTTATCGGTGGACGAAGATAAATGGTCCGAGTATTACACTTACTGGTTTGAATAGTGCGGATTTACTATTGAAAGACTTTGTTGTAGGAACCTACAACTTCAAGGTGGTTGTTACAGATGCCAGTGGGGATACTGCCGAAGATTTTATTCGTGTGGTCGCCAAGGCACCACTTCCTGTTCTCAGTGTCAGTGCTGGTCCTGATAAAGCCATTTCTACGACGATGACATTCTTGGAAATCAGAGCTTCTGCCAATAGAAGGGTGAACTCCTATACATGGACAAAAGAAAGTGGCCCCACGGTGAATATGCAAGGACAAACAGCGGCTACGTTAAAGCTCAGTAGTTTTTCTGTGGGTACTTATAACTTTAAGATAAAAGTAACATCAACTAACGGCCAGAGTGCCGAAGATTTTGTTAAAGTAACGGTTACGGCTCCTTTACCCCCACTTAGCGTAACAGCTGACAATAAAACCGTGGATGTTAAAGTAGGGACCGTTACGATTACGGCTACAACGAACCGGACTGTTAACAACTACGAGTGGATCAAGCTGAGAGGACCGGCAGTAACAGCGACGGGGATGAACACTAGAAGTCTGGTATTGCAGGATCTTAAAATCGGAACCTATGAGTACAGAGTCAAAGTAAAGGATGCCAGTAATAGGACCGCTATAAAGGATGTCGTTATACGGGTCATATCAGACGACATTCCTCCTTTAGTATACGCAGGTGCCGATAGAGCCATAACAAGGGTAGTAAGATCATTAGAACTAAAGGCTATGGGCAATCGCTCTGTTATCAGCTATGAATGGAAAAAAGTAAGTGGACCTGCCGTAACTATGGGCAATAGTAATCAACAGATATTGCAGCTCAGTGATTTCTTGGTAGGTAGCTATACCTTCCAAGTGACCGTAGCCAATAGTATCGGTCAGACGGCCACAGATAAGGTCAAGGTAATGGTCACCACTACTGATATTGACCCGGAAGCAGTTGTAAAAATCAATGAAAATAAAGGGAACACAGGAAGTTTCGTTCTCGACGGTATAGGAAGTAATGACTCCGACGGTGAGATACTGAAATACGAATGGAGCATTTCAGAGTCAGGGGCTGCCGATGAGTCTCTTTCAAAGCAAATACTTATCAATTTTTCGGACAAGGTAAGCCCTGCTGCTTGGCCGTGGAACAATACCAGTGGTAGTGTAGTACCGGGTGTCAGGCTGGAAAAAGCTATTGACTCAAAAGGTTTCGAGACAGATATCCAACTGACATTTTTGAATGCTTGGGGAGGGAGTAAGCCGGGAGGAGTTGTTTCCGGTAATGAATCAGGACCTGCGCCCGATGATGTGATGAATACCTTCTACTGGTTTGAAAGAGGACAAGAGAGAAGGTTTATGATCAGTGGATTAGTCCCTGGAAACGTTTACGATTTCGAATTTATCGGAAGCAGGGATGCTCTAAATGGAGATAAGGAAACGGTTTATGCTTCTCAGGGCCAATCGGCAGCATTGGATGCATTGAATAATGCGAATAAAACGGTGTCACTCGTTGATTTGATTGCGGATGTAAATGGTGAAATAGAGGTCGTTGTGAGTAACGGTACAAATGCAGAATATGCCTACTTAAATGCCATGATCATATCCACTAAAGGGTTTTTGATAGATAATAATAATGCTTCAATGGCCACATTGAGTAACCTGGAACCTGGAAGCTATGAAGTTACCCTCACTGTCACCGACAATGATGGAAACACGGGAATGGAAACGGTGACTTTGGAAGTCCCGGTACCCCCTCTACCACTGGCAGGAAAGCAGGGTGTTGGTGAACTCAGTCTAGACGAGTCTTTGGATGGAGTACTTATGTATCCTAACCCCTCACGGGGAATCGTCAATCTGGAATCAGGTCAAGATCGGCTCAAAGTAATGATTATGGATGCTTCGGGAAAGACAATAAAAGAATTTGATTTCAATAATTTCATCAGCGTTGATTTGACGGGCAATCGTCCGGGCTTGTACCTGATCAAGATTTATAGTGATGTCGCAACAAGGACGATGAAGTTAATGCTCCATTGAGTGGAATCATCATAGATTAAATTTTTCTACCAAAAAGGCTGCCCCAATTTTAAATTAATAGGCGCAGCCTTTTTGATGAACTTTAAACAGGATTATACTATATAGCTTTATGGCGAGAACTTAAACGATATAAATCAGATTTTTTAGATTCGGCGTAGCACCACTACGGTTAATTCAAGAAACACATTCATTTTGCTGATTTGCTTTATTTAAGGTAGTATTGATTTTTCAATGCATAATATGGGTTTTATACAAACTTAGCTTTCAAATATCGCCTATCTTCCTGTTCATTTTGCTTCACTCTGCGTTGACAATCCTCGGGATAGCGCTGCTATTCCTGCGGTTCTCGCCTTGATTGAAACAAAATGACCCGCGGAATCTTATACGACATTTAAAACCTAAATTTGTATTAATCCAGAGTCGCTATTAGACCCTCCATTATAGGCCATCGCTGAGCAATATCAACGAGCATCTCAACAGTACAATAGACCCCTTCACCTGAGGGATTGGTCTTATTACATTTCATACATCGATACTAACATCCTGACAGCAATGTACCCGGAAGGTAATTTAACGGAAATCCAATCAACCTACAAATACAACCTCTCTTAAGTCAACGGCAGTAAAGGACTAATGCATGATCCAGGTTAAAGCTCATCCCGTACAGAGTAGCAAAGTTCACGTAATCGAACCGGACACCTTTTTAGCATTTCCTTTGCGGTCATGGGTTTCGTCCGGTGCGTCCATTCTTGGGGGATACCGCACTTTTTGCGCTTGACATGGTCTTTTCCCATTTCCAGGGCATTAACAAACGCATATCAATGGAGACAGATTGCTTTCCCTTGCTCCATCCGAAGGCTACCATCACCTGACCGTCGTCCGTTTTCCCAAACAGCCCAGGTATTGTTTGGCTGCCCCTACGGACATCTCCCCCCTTTTTTGACCCCTGCCCCATCGATCAACAGGGCCGTCCGATTGAGGTACAGGCTCTCATTGCCGGATGATGGGCAGTATTCCCCTAAAAGTTCGGAGGAAGCGGAGACTATCCGGTCGAAAAGGACCCTGTGACCCCATTTCTCGGAGTTGGTGAACGGACTCAGTGCCTGATTGCTCAATAGGGAAAGTTCATCGGCCATCTGTTGGCAGGTCGCCTTCTTCTTTTCCAGCTTGAAGAGCAAATGGAGATAGTCTTTGGCATGCCTTTGGTAGCTGAAATACATCGACCTGAACAGGTCCGAAATAGAACCGAAGCCCGAATCAAGTGAGCCTTTCAGTTGATGAGCGAAACCTTCACTCTTGAAAATATTTTTTCGGCGGATATTGACTTATTATGCCCGCTTTCGTTATCTTGTGATACTTGTGTTTATAAGTTTGAAAACAAGGCGCATAGACTCATGAGCAAATTTTTTACCCCATTTTTTATGTGTCGAAAAAGTCGGATTAAAATGGATAGTTGACTGTAAAAAGAAGAGTCAATCATAATGTCTTTTCAAAAGACCTTGTTCCTGATTTTTTTGTTAAAATAATTTCTCGGATTATAGGGGGGGCAATTCAAATTGAGGTTATTACATAAGATTTCTCGATGTATGTACAGTAAGGTAAATCCGATGTGAAAGTAAAATCAAGAGCTGTCTTATTTTTCATTTCCAATCATTTATTCAATCCTATGGTTCGTGAAGATTGTTGTGTATTTTTGTATTCAGTTAGTAGCTCTGATAGACTTGTTCGGCAATTTTTTGTCACTTATCGATAATATGGGTGATAGAAAGATCTGTATATAGCAAGTATGATAATTAATTGTTAAAATCATATTATGCCCCACAACATTGCAAACAGCGAGTGTAGGAACATGGATTTCCTTCAATTTTCTAAAAAATTTGATGATTATGAGGTTAACTACTTTAAGTTTAGTATTCATTACTCTGTTCTTTTGTTCAAGTGGACTTCTTGCGCAACCTTTTTCAACTCCAGGCAAACAAGTAGCTGTTAAAAAGCGGATTGATTTCAGCCGCCCCAACAGCTCCGATAATGTTCCCTATGGTTTTTACGAGTATTTGCCGCAAGATTTTAGTATGACTTCCGGGAAAAAATTTCCTTTGGTTATATTTTATCATGGGGCAGGACAAAGAGGTGATGGTAAAGATGATCTTTTTAAGGTGTTGAATGTAGGCCCACCAAGAATGATTGAAAATGGGAGGCATTTTCCGGCTATATTCATTTCCCCACAGACCCTTTATGGTTTTTCTCCTCAGGATTTTGAACGACAACTGGATTATTTTCTTGAGAAAGGATATCCAATCGATACCGATAGGATATACCTCACAGGCTTAAGTGCCGGTGGCGGTGATGTTTGGAAGGCTCTGGAAAATTATCAAGATAGAATCGCTGCAACAATACCTATCTGCGGAAGTCGCAAGTTGGACCTAACGGCCCATCACTTACTGGGAAACAAAATATGGGCATTCCATAATTATGGTGACACAGTAGTGTTCAGGAAACAGAGTGATGAGAATTTGGATATTATCGTTAATGATGGCAGTTCTGTAATTACGTATTATCCCTCTGCACGTGGCGGGTCGATGAGCCATACAATGAACTTTGTCGATGGTGAGTGGGAGGATAATTCAGGAATTGTCAAACCTACCGAAAACATGGCCTATACTATTTATAGGAGTAATGAGCATAATGCTTGGACTAGAACTTATAATAATGATAAAGTGTGGGATTGGCTGTTTGCTCAGTCTCTTGACACTGATACCAATGGAGGCAATACACCATTAACGGTTGATGCTGGACCTGATGTGGTAATACAGAGGTCAACGCCTATGATAAGCTTAGAAGGTACTGCCACAAAGCGAATAAGCAATTATCAGTGGAGAAAAATCTCCGGACCAAGTACAATCACGCTAAATAATACGAACGCCAAGAAGCTCAGACTGAGTGCTTATGCAGTAGGAACCTATACTTTTGAACTGGAAGTGACCGATTTGGACGGAAACAAGGCAAAGGATGAAGTAAGCCTCAGAGTAATGGCCAACTTGTCGGTCAGTGCAGGTGAAGACAAGGTAGTAGACCTAAATACCAATACCTTTTTGACGCTGAGAGCCATAACAAATCGTCCTGTGAGCAGGTTTACTTGGCTGAAAATAAGTGGCCCTAGTGTGTCGCTACAAGGAGTTCATACCGCAAACCTGAAGTTGGATGGCCTAAAGGTAGGTAACTATAGGTTGAGGGTCAGGGCAGTGGATGCATTTGGACATGCAGTTGTGGATGATGTAAAAGTCGAAGTCGTTAAACCCCCCAACTCTCCTTTGCCCGATTTGACGGTTACATTGGGAGCGAATAGAACCGTACCCATTTCGGAGCCTTCATTTACGCTGACAGCGACTCCAAACAGGGCCGTTAGGGATTATGAATGGGAACAGATTCATGGACCTTCCATAACGCTGCAAGGAATGGACAGGGCCAGCTTGGTGATGAGCGACCTTATCGTCGGTACTTATAATTTTAGTGTGAAAGTAACTACTATAGACGGGCAGACTGCCATGGACTATATCAGGGTAGATGTAGTCGCTCCTTCTTCTATGCCGCTATCCGTAATGGCAGAAGATATGAGTATTGATATCGAAGAAGGTTCGGTGACTGTGGTGTCCACCGCCAATCAACCTGTCGAAAATTACGAATGGGTCAAACTAAGCGGGCCATCGGCAACCATCATAGAGGATGATAGCAAAGATTTGGTATTAAATGATTTAAGGGTAGGGCAGTATGAGTTTCGTGTAGCGGTGGAAGATGGCTCGGGAAGAAGGGCTACTGATAAGGTACTTATCGAAGTAACTACGGATGAGCTGGCTCCCCTAGTCTATGCAGGTGCGGATGCTACCATCACTACAGATGAAAGTTCGTGGGACTTGGCCGCGGCAGCCAATGGCTCAGTGATTAGCTTCAATTGGCAGAAGTTATCGGGTCCTGTTGTAACGATGGAAAATAAAAATCAAAGAATAGTGACATTGAGCGGGTTCGTTCCCGGTACTTATGTCTTTGGGGTAACTGTTGCTAATCAGTCGCATCTGACCGCTTTTGATATCGTAGAAATGACCGTTCTTGCTGGAAGAAGAAACATAGCGTCGAGGAAGCTACCTATTGTTGATGGTAGTGTGTCGAGTGAAGAAAAAGCCTTGGTCGAAACAGTAATCTATCCCAATCCTTCTATAGGGCAGGTCAATATCACATCTAAAGGAGACCACAAAAAAGTTTCTATTTCTGATGCTACTTTCAAGATTGTGAAAGAGCTTGAGTTTAATGAAGACAATATCACTGTCGATCTATCTGATTACCCGAGAGGTGTATATTGGATAAGGATTTCCAATGGTTCCTCTATTGAAAACAAAAGGCTGTTATTGGAGTAAACAAAACTAAAACCTGATCTTGGAAAACTGATTTCAACCCGGATCATGCATTGGAATTTCGTAACGAGGGTTTACATATCCATAAATCAGGGAGTTTTATTGGATTTGGCATAGCACCGCTATGGTGAATTCAAAAAACGTAGTGCAACGACCGGTTTGCAGCTATTTAGACCTGCAGTAGATTTTTCAATGCATGATTCGGGTTCAAAGATGATGACGGTTTGGTGAAATTTTCGGAGGATTTATCATTCACTTTTTCGAAAGTCCCGATATCAGAAACAGAGAAGGTCATTCCTCTTAGGAATGACCTTCTCTGTTTTACGTATGTGTTGATACCTTGTTATGAGGGGCTACACCTAAACGTTGTACTAAGAATCGTCATGAAGGTTGAGTAAAATATAGCTCCCAAATTTCGCTTATAGTATTGTTCATTTCGCTTCATTCTGCGTTGGTAGGTTTTATGATAGCAGCGGCATCATAAAATCTTGACGAGAACAAAGTGACCTGCTAAATTTCATTCGACATTTAATACAAATTTAGGTTTTAAATGTCGTATAAGATTCCGCGGGTCATTTTGTTTCAATCAAGGCGAGAACCGCAGGGATAGCAGCGCTATCCCGAGGGTTGTCAACGCAGAGTGAAGCAAAATGAACAGGAAGATATGCGATATTTGAAAGCTAAGTTTGTATAAAACACTTATTTGTATCAGTTATAGTAGTCCCTGTGTATTGAAATAAAGCAGCGAATCAAGGTAACTTCAGGACAGGACCCCTGAAACCCAGCACCTGCACCTTGGGTAATACCGCCCCAAATTTACTTTCTATAGTGGACAATACGGAATTGGCCGTAATGGCATGCGCTCTGGGGTTCGGATGTACTCCGTCTGTAGAGAAGAATCCTGTTGGAGCAAAATCGGGACTGAGTATTTGACCTTCAACTTCCAGCCCCAGGCTACCGTCAGCACCGAAAAGATCTAGGAAGGTAGGAGTAACATCGGTCAAGGCCAGACGGTCGCTGTTCGTTGCGACTGCATCTTCGATGATTCCATTGAACAAAGCTACACTTGTATTGATACTGGTAAGCTCCTCTTTGTTCAGGACATTTTCGTTCGTAAGGGGGGCCAGAGGCGAAAAACCCTGCTCTCCCGCTGATAATACCGAGCCCGCAGAAAGTAATATCAACTCACCTGTAGGGACGAGTTCACTAGGGCTGGTATCGATATTCCTGACTTTGGGAATGACAAAGGTTCCCCCGGAGCCGTCCGGCACGGCAGCATCTGATAAGCTCTCATCAGCGATAAGTACAGGATAGGCATCGAAGTCCTTACTTAAGCTAGGTCTTTTAAGAGCAGCTTTTTCGCTTTCACTCAGGTCTCCTCTACTGTCGATTTCCATGTTCCAGCCTGCAATGGCCCTGTTGACATTATCCAGCCCCGCTTCTAGTGTATCCCGCAATGCTTCAGGGACGGTCACCGTTCTGGGAACCGCTTGAAAAAAAGGTAAGAGCGAAACAGGAGGGACATTGAGGACAATACCTTTGGCATCGGTCTCTGACATCAATCGGTCAATAGCCGCATCATATACTGCTTTGAAGGTACTGGGGTCTGTTAGGAGGCTTTCATCGGCACCACCACTGCTTGCATATTGTAGTACATCGTTTCCACCTAACCAGAAAGTAAAGAAAGTGGGTTTGGTAGCGATGGCATCATTCAAAAGCGTAGAGGAGCCGGGAGCAGTGGCAAAACGAGCGTAGAAAGGGTTCAGGGCCAGCCCTGCATTGTCCAATTGTGTAATGGTCATGCCCGGTACGGAAAAACTGTTCAGTGTACTTTTGTCACCATCAAAACTTTCAATGGGCTCACCGGGCAGCGGAACAGGTGTCCTTCTGGCCACATCCAGCACCAGCCTCCCCACTATATTGCTAGGGTCTTGTTCGACACTTACATTGAATCCGTTTCCCGAATTGATATCGGGCAAATTGAATGCTCCACCGTTGGCAAAGGTTTGAAACTGCTCAGCCAGTATCACTGGAAAGGCGCTCTGCTGTCCATTGGTATATAAAGCGGCATCCATCATTCCCGCACTGATGGAATTGCCTATGGCGATGTAATTGCTGAAATCGGCCGAGCCGCCATCCCCCTTGATTACGGGATTGTTTTTCTGTCGTTCTTCCAAAAGTTCATCCTCGGTATCGCAGGCAGTAATGCCCAGTAGTAGGGTGAAGGAGGCAAGGAGAGGGAGTAAATTTTTTATAGGCTGCATCTGATATATTTTTAATTGAAGAATTCGTCAAAAGTAATGGATAGGTAATAAATGGCTCCAAGAGTAGGGTTGGCAAAAGAAGTCGTATACCTTTCGTTCGATATATTGGACCCTCCCAGTTTTACCACTGATTTCATACTGGGTACTTTCAGGCTGACCTGTGCATCGACGGTACCAAATGCGGGGATGATGCCATCACCAAAGGAAGACTCCCAGAGAAAAGCCTCTTGCCATCGATAAGTGACGTTGAAGCCGAAGTTCTTGATGACTTCCTTATTGCTAAAGGAGAGGTTCGTTCTGTACTTAGGAGTGTTGAAACTGGCTCTGAACCCTTGGTCGATGAGGTCTTGTTGATCGATCAACTGATTGAAGGAGATATTACCGCCCAGACGGTATCCTTTGGGCAGTGAATACTCCAGTCCGAGCGCCCAACCTTGCGCTTCTACATTTCCATCGGCGTTGATATCAAAGCCAAACCCTTGAGTAGCGATAGTGCCGTTCACGATATCCTCAGGGTTGACGGACTCGTTATTGGGGACCTGACCATTGGGTGTTCCTTGGACAAGCGTGATTTCGGTGATGAAGTTCTGATAGGAACTGAAGTAATAATAGGCATCGACGAATACTTTTTCTCCCAACAGACTTTTATAGCCGATTTCGAAAGTACGAACTTTTTCGGGTTGAAAATCTTCGAACTGATAGGGCTGAAGTATACTGGCGTCTCCTGCGGCCTGAGCAGCGGCCACATTGGTATTTTGGTATACAGGGTTACTTCTAAAGTTATACTTATCGATCAGTAGCGGGTTACTGCCTACCAGCCTTCGGGTGACGACATCCAGATCTATAAACTGGTCCTGAGTCGTGGGGATCCGAAAGCCCTGTTGAAAAGAAGCCCGTATGTTGTGCTTATCGGCCAAGGTATACACCGTGGAGATTCTCGGAGAAAACTGCCCATCGAAGTTCTCGTTTTTATCATAACGTATGGACCCTGTCAGTCGGAGCTTATTGTCCATGACACTTTTGCCCGCTTGTACATAAGCACCCCATTCATCGATATTGATTTCTTCTCCGTTCTCATCCAGTGTAAACAATGTTCCTTGGGACTCTAATGCATATCTTCTGAAATTGGCCCCGAATACTACATCGGCAAAGTCGATATGATCTTTCAAGTTGTACATCCCTTCATAATGCCACAAACTGGTTCTGTCCAAAAACAATGCACCTCCTTGCGATATGGCCAATCCACGAAGGCTGTCCGTCTTGGCATTCCATTCGGGAGTTCCAGGTCTTATGTTCAGGTTTTCCTGATTTTGACGTGCAGCATTTCTGGCGATGGTATGCGCTTCTTCGTTCGAAACGGGTAGTGTCGCTTTGGCACCTATAAAAGCAGATACATAGGGGGTGATATAGGTTTCCTGATTGATGAGTGAGGCAAGGGTATTGGCAGCATAACTATCACCGGAGTCTTCGTTCGTCGTATAGGCCCTGAGAAAGAAATTATCGCCTTCCAGCTCCAGCTTGCCTGTCCATATAACAAAGTTGTCCAGTACAAAGCGGTCATTGGCCGTATATACCGTGCTACCGTTACCGTAGTTGTATTGACCTGAGATTTCTAGGTCGTCATTTATCCTATAATGGAGTGCAGCACCAAATTTAAGGCTTTCCGTAGTATTGTCCACAAAACTGTTCTCGATGAAACCTTCAGGGGTAAAATCTCCGGCCGGACCATCGGGCAGTAAAGGACGGAGAGCAATCAATTCGCTTCTTCCGCCAGCTATCAGGCCATCTGCGATAGCTCCGATATTGATCGTGGGGTCTCCATAGATATTGACACCGTCATAAGTGCGGTTGAAATCTGCCTCCGAACCACGGTCTGTAGCCCCTGTCTCCACTAAAAAACTTTGGTCACGCGTGTCAGTGCCGATAAAATCATTGGCCCTTAGGTAAGAAGCATTGATTTTAAAGGCGAACTTATTGTTAAAGGCTTTGGCATAACGTAGAGAATAATCGCCGTAATAGGAAGGGTCGGGTTCATTGTCAAAACCTCCCACATGATTTACGCCATTCTTGACCACAACACTCAGACCTTGATAGTCAAAAGGACTTTTACTGGTCATCAATATAATACCATTAATGGCATTGGGTCCATACAGTGCCGATGCTGCACCTGGCATAACTTCTACGCTTTCCAAGTCCAGTTCTGAAATCCCCACAATATTACCAACAGGAAAGTTCAGTCCCGGGGCTTGATTGTCGATACCATCGATGAGTTGGACAACGCGTGTATTTCCGTTGGCTCCGAATCCTCTCATATTCAGTGATTTAAAAGTAAGGCTCTGCGCGCTAAGATCTACCCCTTTCATATTGGCAATACCATCATAGAAAGAAGGAGCGGCCGATTCCTTAATGGCCAGTATGTCCATTTTTTCTATGGAAGTAGGTGATTTCATAGCTTCCTCCGGTACACGGTTACCTACTACAAATAACTCCGCCGCCATAATGAGGTTTTCTGCCATCTTGATATCCAGACCGCTTGTGGTAGCTGTTGTTATCGCTACTTCCTGGTTTTTATAGCCTACATAGGAGATGACCAGTGTCAAAGGAGGGGCACTGTTGACATTCAAAACAAAATTGCCATCGGGGTCGGTTATTGTACCGATAACCTTTCCCTTTACCAAAATATTCACTCCGGCAAGAGGGTCGTTTGTGCCCTCCTCAGACACCTTGCCCGAAATTTTGGTTTGGGCAGTAGAGACGCCACTAAAACCAAACAGCAATAGCGAGCAAAGTGCTGTCAATAGGTAGATTTTTCTCATAGCATTTTGTTTTAATTATTTTTTAAAAAAGCTTTCTTATGAAGACTCTATATTAGAATATGGATATATAAAGCTGTATAAATATAAAATATTTGCAGAATAATAGTAGGCATACCGAATATTTTTTTACTCTTCTACCAAAAAAATACTTGATTTACCAATAATATAACAATTGTTTTAGGTTTTGTATAATACTTACGATAAAAGAATGCTTATTGCAGGGTGAACGGCTCATAATCAGTACATAACCGGAGACCGGTCAGGGTGTTTGTCATACGGTAATTCGGGGCAGCAGGTGCTTAAACCCGGATCATGCGTTGGGACTTCGTAACGAGGGTTTACATATCCATAAATCAGGGAGTTTTATTGTATTTAGCATAGTACCGCGCTATGATGAATTCAAAAAACGTAATGCAACGACTGATTTTCAGCTATTTAAATCCGCAGTAGATTTTTCAATGTATGATCCGGGTTAAGTGTTATGAGTAAAAAAAATCAGTGGTAAGTTGAGTGCTTTTTCCTGAATATATTTTTTTAACACTTGCGTGGGTTCCTAATTTTGTGTTTGTAGATGGTCGGGGAAGTAAGGTTAATTCTGATATTAGCGTTTAGCGAATCTATATGGAATCAAAGATTGTAAGTTCGATTTTGATATGCTATGGTATTGACAGACAATTCGTAAAATGACGGGATACTGGTTTCGGTTAGTTGTTTACTACAAATAATGATTTCTATTTTCATTGACTAAAAATGATATCCATGGCAATACCTCCCTCATAGCCGACGCCCTGCGGGCCTAGTTTAGGGTAAGAATCTGCCCTACAAGCGCTACGATTATTTTTTAATCAAGAACACTAACCACAAAAAAGTGCAATCAGGAAATATTACATTCTGTCTTATTCCTTATGCATGTAATTGGGCAGACCCTCTCCCTAGCGGTATAGCATATAAACTACATATGGCTAGGATTGCTTGAATTCCGTTTCTACATGCTTGACGAATTTTTCACAGATTTGATTGAGTTCATTGGACATAAATTCGTCTCCTGTGGCAGTAAGTATACTTTGTGCAAGACCTCCTATACAATCAATGTAAAAGCGCTTCATCTCATCAACAGGCATATCTTTGGTCCACAAATCCATCCGCATAGTATTTTTTTGGAGATGGTCCCATAAGGATATACTCAATGATTTGGTAGTGTTTGCTCCTCCTTCGGGTTTTTCGGTGGCATCCCACGTAATCTGTTCGGGTACATTGTTCTCATCTAGCGTGACTTTGAAATTGATTTCGGATTCTTTCATGGAATTGAATATAATATGAGCTTCTGTATCGTTTCGTTACAGAATAGTAATGTTTCTCTTAATCTAATGGTAAAGGTAAATAGTACAGCATCCAAATGTCATGATTTTTATAACTATTTGTCCGAAAAACAATAATGATTGGTTTTGTTCGGAGTTTTCAACCCGAATTATACGTTGGTTCATCGTTTGTCAGTTTTAAGCCCAGAATGTTCGTTGGAACTTCGTCATTAGGACTTAAATGGCAATGAATCAGTGCGTTTTCTTGGGTTCAGCGTAGCACCGCTACAGTGAATTAAAAAAACGCATTCATTTACTGATTTGAAGCCAGTTAAGTCCGGAATAGATTTTCTAATGGACATTTTGGGTTAAAAGGATGCATGAAGACGCTGTATTTGGAGCCTTGTTATGAGGGCTTAAAAAGCAATACATGAGCGGGTTTTCTTGGATTCAGCGTAGCACTGCTACGGTCAGTTCAAAAAAACACATCCATTACATTGATTTAACCCGGATCATGCGTTGGGACTTCGTAACGGGGGTTTAAATAGCAATAAATCAGGGTTTTTATTGGATTTAGCATAGTGCCGCTATGGTGAATTCAAAAAACGTAGTGCAACGACCGGTTTGCAGTTATTTAGATTCGCAGTAGATTTTTCAATGCATGATCTGGGTTTAAAGACGTTTACTACGTGACGGAATGAGACAGACCTAAGGTTCGACAAATACCTTTGACACCGCAGGTTCATGAACACCATTCAACCCAGAATGTTCGTTGGAACTTCGTCATGAGGACTTAAATGGCAATACATCAGTGCGTTTTCTTGGATTCAGCGTAGCACCGCTACGGTTAATTCGAAAAACGCATTCATTTACTGATTTGAAGCCAGTTAAGTCCGGAATAGATTTTCTAATGGACATTTTGGGTTAAATGTTTTTTAAAGGGAATCAGCGAATTATCATTTATCGATGCTACGATTTATTTTCATCGGAATCAATGAACTATCGTTTCATGAGCACTTATGAAAATCAGTAGCATAGTGGAAAAATGCATGACCCATGATAAAGTAGCGCCGGACAATCAAAAAGTCATCTCAGGGACATTATCAGGAACATGTAATTTGCCTTGAGTAGCAGCTTTGATATCATCTACACTGACACCGGGGGCACGTTCCAATAACTGGAATCCTCCTGTAGGCAATATATCCAATACGGCCATGTTGGTTACTATCTTCTTTACACAAGAGAGTCCTGTTATAGGCAGACTACACTTTTTGAGCAGTTTAGAGTCGCCCGATCGACTAGTGTGCTGCATGGCCACGATAATGTTATCTGCCGAGGCGACAAGATCCATCGCGCCCCCCATGCCTTTGACCATTTTGCCCGGAATTTTCCAATTGGCCAGATCACCATTTTCAGATACTTCCATAGCTCCCAGAATGGTCAGGTCTACATGCCCTCCACGTATCATCGCAAAGCTTTCTGCCGAACTGAACAGTGCCGAACCTGGCGTCATGGATACGGTTTGCTTACCGGCATTGATGAGGTCCGCGTCCACTTGTTCTTCGCTGGGAAAAGGACCGATACCCAGTAGGCCATTTTCCGATTGTAGTACTACATTGATTTTTTCGGGGATATAGTTCGCTACCAAGGTGGGGATACCTATACCCAAGTTGATATACGAGCCGTCTTTGATTTCTTTGGCTATTCTTTTTGCGATTCCTATTTTGTCCAGCATCTTTTTCTAGTTTTTATAATATTGACAGAAGTCATGGTGTTAGGGAAAGTCGGTGTTTTATAGGATTTTCGATGTAGGGCTTTTCAAAACGAATAGGTCTACGATCACTTGACTTTGCTCTTTACGGGGTATACTTATGAAGGTGAGGACACAGTCCTTTGTTCTATTCTTTTTTCATAGGCCTTTCCTTGGAAAATACGCTGTACATAGATGCCAGGGGTATGGATGGTATTTGGGTCCAACTCCCCCGCTGGTACCAGTTCTTCCACCTCTGCGATGGTGATTTTCCCCGCAGCGGCCATCATGGGGTTGAAGTTCCGGGCAGTTCCTTTGTAAATCAGGTTACCTTCCGTGTCGCCTTTCCAAGCCTTGACCAATGAATAATCTGCCAGTAACCAACTTTCCAAAAGGTGCATTTTACCATTGAACTCTCTGGTCTCTTTACCTTCGGCCACTTCGGTACCATACCCAGCAGGGGTATAAAAGGCAGGTATACCGGCACCACCTGCACGTATCCTTTCTGCCAGCGTACCCTGAGGAAGAAGATCGACCTCTAGTTCTCCTGCCAATAGTTGTCTTTCAAATTCTGCATTTTCACCTACATAGGAAGAAATCATCTTTTTGACCTGACGGGTCTTGAGCAATAGCCCTATACCGAAGTCATCTACACCCGCATTGTTGGAGATGCAGGTAAGGCCTTTGGTACCTTGTTTCAAAAGAGCCTGTATGGAATTCTCCGGAATACCACAGAGGCCGAAGCCACCGAGCATCAGCACCGCATTTTCATGGATATCCTTAATGGCGGTAGCGGCATTATCAACAACTTTATCGATCATAGGTATTTTGGTTTGAGTACCTCTAATTTAAAAAAATTGAAAAGAATACAACTATAAATGCTGTACTTTTGATAAGTAGCTAAAGAAGCGATAATGTCTATTTGATTTCGGACAGGGAATAGTGACGGTTTTCTTATACTATTTCTAATGTACTATCTGTTAATAATCATCAAATTTTGTTATGACTTATTCTGAGTGCAGAATGAGCTAAGGTCGAACGTTGAATCCCGTTTTAATTTGTGGTAAATTGGTACCTACGAAGTGCAGGTAACCTCTGGAAATCAATAAACACGGACAAAAAATAAAACACACATTTTAAAACAGGCTCTAAACCCCTTTTAGATTCCCATTAAGCGTATAGCCATGGCTTTATCTTTGCTCAGCTGTGCCTTTAGCGCTTCCAAGCTATCGAATTTGATTTCTTCACGTATACGGCGAAGAAACTTTACGGTAAGTACTTCGTTGTAGATCATCATATCGAAATCAAAGATATGAACTTCCATGACCCGAGTATCACCCGCTACACTGGGTCGAAACCCGATATTGAGCATGCCACCATACCGGCGACCTCCAAACATAACATTGACGGCATATACACCATCGGCAGGGATAAGTTTATGCCTGTCCTGCACTACTAGATTGGCGGTAGGAAAACCTATTTTCCTACCGATTTTATTTCCTTCCACCACGGTAGCCGTCAGCCCAAAAGCCCTTCCCAAGTATTCATTGCCCAGCTCAACATCGCCCGAGAGTAATGCTTTTCTGATTTTCGTCGAACTGATGCCTATCTCGTCGATATCCTGTCTGGGAATTTCCTCAACCTCGAAACCATACTTTTCCGCATTGGACGTCAAGTGCTCAAAACTGCCCTCTCTGTTTTTTCCAAAACGATGGTCATAACCAATGACCAGTTTTTTGGTTTTTATTTTGTTGATAAGGATATGGCGGATGAAATGCTCGGAACTCCAGAGTGAAAATTCTTTGGTAAAAGGGACTTTTATGAGATAGTCGATGCCCTGCTCTTCTAAAAGGTCCAGTTTCTCCTCAAAGGTATTTAATAGCTTCAGGTCGGAACTATTGGCTTGTAGTACGAGTCTGGGATGCGGCCAATAGGTTATCAATACACTTTTTCCACGGTGGCGCAGGGCGACTTCCTTCAGGCGCTCCAGTATCTTTTGATGTCCGATGTGCACACCGTCGAATGTCCCGCTGGTCACCACCGCATAATCAATGGGTTGTATTTCTTCGATGTCGTGGTAGACCTGCATTTTTTATTCTATTTCGTCGATGGTTTTGGCTGCTTCCAGATTGAACTCACCGATTCTGGTGCGACGTAACGCTGACATATAGGCACCTACTTCCAAAGACCGTCCAAAATCCCTGACCAGACTCCTTATGTAGGTACCCTTGGAGCAAATGATCCTAAAGCTTACTTCGGGGAGTTGTATATCAGAAATCTCGAATTTGGAAATAGTGACAGTCCTGGCCTTAAGTTCTACTTTCTCTCCTTTTCTGGCACTTTTATAGGCGCGTTTTCCATTGACCTTGATGGCCGAAAAGACGGGAGGAATCTGGGAAATCTCTCCGGTAAACTGTGGGATAACGGCTTGTATATCGTCAATGGTAAGATGACCGATATCGGTCTCAGAATCTACGGCTGTTTCCAGGTCAAAGGAGGGAGTAGTTTTTCCAAGGACCATTTTGCCTTCATACTCTTTCTCTTGAGCTTGAAACTGTTCGATCTGCTTCGTCATCTTGCCCGTACAAAGGATGAGCAGTCCCGTGGCCAATGGGTCAAGTGTACCAGCATGCCCTATTTTTTTTACATTGAGTTTGTTCCTGAGTTTTTTGACAACATCAAAAGAAGTCCATTCGTAAGGTTTGTCGATCAGGATTACCCTGCCGTTGTCGGGAGTAGGATTACCGTCTTTCATTATCAATATAGGGCAATAACCAGAATACCCACGACGAAACAGTACAAGGCAAAATAGATGAGTTTGCCTTTCTTGACAATGCGGACCATCCAGTTACAGGCGAGGATTCCCGTTATAAAAGCGACGATAAACCCGGCCAGCAAAACGATAGGGGATATGTCCTCTGACATCTCCGGGGTCTTGATAAGTTTTAGGGTCTTGATCAGAACAGCTCCAAGGATGGGGACCAGCACCATGAGGAAAGAAAAACGCGTAGCTTTCTCTTTATTGACTCCAAGAATCAGCGCAGTGGCAATAGTGGCCCCTGAGCGGGATATGCCCGGAAGTATGGCAATAGCCTGTGCTATACCGATGACGATGGCTTTCCAATAGCTGACACTGCCATCGTTATTCTTCATGAAATAGGTAATGCCCAGTAATACACCCGTAATCAAGAGCATGATAGCTACGAATATTATTTTTCCTGAAAAAAATGACTCTATCTGTTCTTCGAAAAGAACACCCACAATAGCGACAGGCAACATGGATAAGGCTATTTTAGCAATGAAGTCCTTCTCCTCGTTCCATTGTAAGGAGAAAAGCGCCCCTCGTATCAGTGCGACGATGTCTTTTCGGAATACTACTATGGTACTTAGTGCGGTAGCTCCATGAACGACGATAGAGAACAATAGATTGTCTTTCGTGCGTACATCTAGAAAAGCTTTACCTAGTTCAATATGGCCACTACTGCTTACTGGAAGGAATTCTGTCAAACCTTGGATGATACCAAGGATGATGGATTCAAGGATGCTCATTTTTCTTTATCGCTTTTAGCTAGGATGGCTGCAAATTCAATGATAAAACCTGTCATGACAACGATAGGCCCTAAAGTGAGACCAAAAAAACCGAAACCATGTGCTTCATTGTCAAGGGTCATGATGATAAAACCTACAATCAAAGTAGCTATGCCAATGAGCATCAGTGTGTAATTCTTCTTGCCAAAGGCAAGTTTGTTTTTATTTTCCATTAATACAAATCGTCTAATGACAGTCTTAAATATTTGTTGATAGAGCGGTAAGTACTGCCGAAGCCAACGATGGCCCCCATAAGTACAAGTCCTGAAAAGAGAATGATAAGGCTTTTATTATCTTGTAGGGATGTCAGGTCTTCAATATTCCTATTGGCATAGTTGACCATGATAATGATCAATAAACTGGCCAGAATACCACTCATAATTCCGTGTAACGATGCCCTGACTAGAAAAGGGCGTTGTATAAATCCCGACTTTGCTCCTACGAGCTGCATGCTACGGATAAGAAAACGTTGGGAGAACAGGGCCAGTTTGATCGTATTGTTGATGAGAATGGCTACAGCAATCAGTAGCACTATGGCGAATCCAATAAGAAAGATACTTGCTTTGGTAATGTTCTTGTTGATAGAACCTAGAGTATGTTCCGGGTAAGCAACTTCGAACACACCATTGATAGCCTCTATCTCTGTGCTAATGGCCGCGAACTTTTCCTCTGTATGATATTCTGTTTTTATCTTGAGTATGTAGGAATCCCTGAGGGGATTGTATTCTAATAATTGAGTGAAATCCTCTTCCGGATTATCTCCAATAAACTCTTTGGCGGCTTGCTCCTTACTCACATAAACAACAGGGTCGGGCGTGGCTTCAGTAGCTGTAAAGTATTTGTTGTTCAGCGTTTTTTGAATCTTTATCCTCTGATTCTCAGTGATACTCTTTTTTAAGAAAACCTGAATCTCAACATTGTTCTTTACCGTCTCGGCCAGTTTGCCACTATACAGTAACAACAGTCCGAAAAGGCCAACGACCACGAGTGCCAGCGTTATACTCAGCACAACACTGATATAAGGATAGCTCCCGAGTTTCTTCTTTTTCCTTTTTTGTTTGATTTCTCTTTTCACGGTATGCCTCAAATTTAAGAATTATATTCTATTCGAAGCCACAATATACCTATAAAATGAGAACAAGTTTAGAGTGTACCGTAATGTAAAAATTAAAGCCCCAGTTTGAAGGCGGGACAAACGGGGGCTAAAATTAATAGACATGGGAATAAATCCTAGCGTCTATTGTCTTTGATAATCGATAAGGAATCGATCGTATACTTATCTTTTATTCTTTTCAAAGGCTTTATTCCTTCTTTTTGCTTTTCTATTGGATAATAATGCCCCGCATAATAGAGATACAGTTGTTTCTCGGAAGCAGTATTGAATTCGAGGATTTCATAGATACTCTTATCAAAATCTCCGTATAGCCTAAGCTTATTATCCGTGAGTTTATAATGAAACGAGTATTTTCGTTGACTATTGTCCGTGGAAATCTCTATTTTCGAAACTTTTTCGATCCGTTGGTCTACAAAGCCCATACCCGGTAATCTCACACCTAAGTTTTCCTTTCTGTTACGTGCTATAGGTATTGTTACCGAGGGCTGATTTACGGTAGGTACGGAAACCTGTCTTTCCACAGTGGGTGTGGAGACTTTTTCTTTCGTAATAGTGTTGGTGTTTTCATCACCTTCAACAGTTTTCTTTTGAATGTTCTCAGCTACTGGTTTTACTTTTTTGGCAGTAGTATAGCCTGTTTTGTTGTCAGTCTTGCTGTAGGTATCTTCTTGTCGCCTTTCTTCTACTTCCACTGATGCAGACTGTTTCTCTGATGGTGAGCGAAGGACTGTATTCTCATCGTCATGCTTATTGTTATCTATATTGTTTCCTTCTTTAAGAGTAGGGGTGAAAGTACTGGATGCCCTAGGTTCGAACTGCTGACCTACGACCGAAGAAGTATCGCTTAGGTATAAAAAACCTCCTATTCCTATGAGTAATGCTAAACCTACGCCGATAATAAGCCTTGGACTGATATAGGCCATGCCGCTAGGTGGAACGCCTACACGATTTAGTTTTTGTTTCAGGTCTTGTCTACGAGTGGTTTTTATAGCCTCGATAATGTCGGTTTGAAGTTGCAGCTCAGCGCGTAACTCAGGATTATTCGCTAATTGCTGTTCGAACTCCAGCTTTTCAGCTTCGGTAAGAACATCTTCCATGTAGGTTTCTATAAGGTTTGACTTACTCATGTTCATTCATTTTTAATGCTAATCTAGAAAGTCACTCGCCGAATATTGGGATTTGACAAGCTCGTCTAATTTTTTCTTACATTTATATTTTTTGGTCTTTGCAGTATTGGTGTTGGCAAATTCCAACTTCTTTGCAATATCCTGCATCGACATACCATCAAAATAATAGTAGGTCAGTACTCTTCTACATGTATCTCCCAACTGGGAGATACAATCATTGATGATTTGTCTTCTCTCCTCTTGGTCAACATCAATATACTCTACTGAGTCCTTCTCTTCATTGGAGAGTTTCTTCTTTCTCTCCAGTTCCTTTCTCCACAGATTCAGACAAATACTGTATAAGTAAGTGCTTATCTTTGAGGTAAGTACCAGTTTACCACTAGTGGCCTTTTGCCAAAATACAATAAGTGCGTCTTGGTATATATCCTTGGCTTCCTCTTCAGTACCATTATTGGAAATGACCAACCGAGTCATCATCCTATAATACTTCTTATATAGGACTTCCAGGGCACTTTCGTCACCAGCACAGATTTTTCGAAAAATCTCTTTTTCTTTCATTGGCTACTGATGTTTTATACAGTATTAAGTGAATAGGTAACCATGGCTATAGAAAATTTAACGATTAAGGTGTTCGATCACCATAGACGAAAAAATATCGATGTAATACAAGTCTCCCTCTTGGCAACTTATCAATGAAGCGATGTGAACCCTTTTCTTTTGGCCATAAACGTCTCATTACTATTCATGCCTTTAACTGCGATATAATATCGATCGCGCTGATTAGAATACCTTGTAAAGGTGAGAAAACGTTGATCTTCACTTCAAAATCGAAGTTTAGACTACTTTTATTTATTTGATAACCATTTCCTGATAAGCAGTAAAACCCGAAGTAGTTTAAATTTCAATAATTTGTCGAGTGACCTCGGTCTCTTCACTGAAAAGACCTACTGGGCAATGCCAAACAGTTCTACTATCTTTTCCTTGGAACTACAAGGGACTGTTTTAAAGGAATTATTTTAGAATCTGTCATCGTTTATTCAGAGTAGGACCGAGCGATAAGAGGATGTCCACGGGGCATTCTCAGTGAAGGTGCCGGCCTGTCATGTGAGTACCATGGGCAAAGATAGTAGTGTTATCAGTGAAAATCTCGATGAAATTATATGCTAAAAGAAGTACATGTGAAAGTAAAATAGATACAGCTCAAAACAGCTCCTAAGAAATGGGGCGGTCCATGAGTTGTATTAGTTGACTTTTAGCCAAGTTTGGGTCCTGTAAAAAAAACCTAGATAACCCCTCACTTTCAGATTTCCATTTTCAGTCCATATTTTACAACGATAGATATCTCCTTCATCGGGTTTGAGTACCTTTCCTCCAGTATATTCCTCGCCGTCTTTTTTCATATTTCTGATAATTTCCATTCCGATAATCTTCTTGTTTTTTCTAGGGTCATCATCAGGACATTTATCACATATGGGGTCCGGATTCTGGCCTTTTTTTGGGAAGATTTTGATTATTTTACCAAAGTACTCACCGTTTCGTTCAGAGATTTCTACGATAGACTTGACATCACCCGTTTTATCATCGATTGTCTTCCATTGACCAAGAATAGAGGTTTGAGAGAAGGCTGTCCATGGGGATACCAAGATAAGGAAGCCGACTAGAAATAATTCTCTTCTCATTTTGTATTCGCTTTTTTAAAAATGGATTTGTTGAACATCCCTTAGTATAAGACTTTTTTAGACAAATTCATCTACTCTTGTAGGTTATTTTATCATTTTGCACTGGATTTGCCTCCTGTACGGGTTGTATTTCTTGCTTTTTCGAACTTTGATGGGAGGAAGGGCTGACCCCGGGGAGGTGAGGTGCTATGATAAGTGCCACTATGGAGGTCAGTTTGATCAAGATGTTCATCGAAGGGCCGGAAGTATCTTTGAAGGGGTCTCCGACAGTATCTCCTGTCACAGAAGCTTTGTGGGGTTCTGAGCCTTTGTATTCCATTTTACCATCGATTTCGATTCCCTTTTCGAAAGATTTTTTCGCATTGTCCCAAGCGCCCCCGGCATTATTTTGGAATATTCCCATGAGGACACCCGATACGGTGATTCCTGCCAAGAGGCCCCCTAGGACTTCAGGACCAAAGGAAAAACCAATAATGACAGGAGTAATCAACGCTATGGAGCCGGGGAGGATCATTTCCCTTATGGATGCTTTGGTAGAGATGGCCACACATTTGTCGTACTCAGGTTCGGCCTTGTACTCCATGATGCCCGGAATCTCTCTGAACTGTCTTCGGACTTCATGTACCATAGCCATGGCCGCCCTACCTACGGCAGCAATGGCCAGTGAGGAAAAAATATAAGGAATCATACCTCCAACAAATAGTCCCGCCAATACATCGGCTTTGTAGATATCTATGGAATCTATTCCGGCAATACCTACAAAAGCAGCGAATAGGGCCAATGCGGTCAAAGCTGCGGAGGCAATGGCAAAGCCCTTTCCCGAAGCTGCCGTGGTATTGCCCACGGCATCGAGGATGTCCGTTCTTTCACGGACTTCCTCGGGTAGACCGCTCATTTCAGCGATGCCCCCCGCATTGTCCGCAATAGGACCGAAAGCATCGATGGCCAGCTGCATGGCCGTAGTGGCCATCATGCCCGCTGCTGCGATAGCTACACCATACAATCCCGCAAACTGATAAGAGCCATAGATACCCGCGGCCAATATCAGGATAGGAAGCACTGTCGACTCCATGCCTACCGCCAGTCCACCGATAATATTGGTGGCATGTCCCGTGGAGGATTGTTGTATGATAGAATTGACGGGCTTTTTTCCCATAGCAGTATAATACTCGGTGATAATACTCATCAAAGCTCCCACTACCAATCCCAAGATGATGGCATGGTACACTTCCATGGCCGAAAAGGAATAGCCGCGTATACTCAAGGCATTTTTTCCTGAAGGCAATAACCATAGGACCAAAAAATAAGAAGCTATAGCGGTAAGTGCGACCGAACCCCAGTTGCCTAGGTTCAGCGCTTTCTGAACATTGCCATCTTCACCGCTGATACGTACGAAAAAAGTACCCAATATTGAGAATACGATACCTAGACCTGCTATGACCATAGGCAGTAGGATAGGCCCCATGCCGCCAAAAGCATCGCTGGAAGCGATTTCTTGCCCAAGGACCATGGTCGCCAGTATGGTGGCTACATAAGAGCCGAAAAGGTCGGCGCCCATGCCAGCGACATCTCCTACGTTGTCGCCTACATTATCCGCAATAGTGGCGGGGTTTCTGGGGTCATCTTCGGGTATGCCCGCCTCGACTTTACCGACCAGGTCGGCACCGACATCGGCAGCCTTGGTATAGATACCGCCACCCACTCTGGCGAAGAGTGCGATGGACTCTGCTCCTAAGGAGAACCCGGCCAGTACCTCAATGGCTTTTTTCATCTCCGGGCCAGTGGCCAAGGTGTTATCGGCACCGAACATATATACAAATGCGATGAACAGACTGCCCAGACCGAGAACGGCCAGTCCTGCAACGCCCAGTCCCATGACCGCCCCCCCCGTAAAGGATACTTCAAGTGCCTTTACAAGACTATTTCTCGCTGCCTGAGTAGTGCGGACATTGGCCTTGGTGGCGATATTCATTCCTATCCATCCGGCAAAGGCCGAAAACACCGCTCCTATAACAAAGGCACCCGCAATGATGGGGTGGGAATCCTCTACCAGCGTACCCGACCACCCTAGTAAAATACCTGCCACGATCACGAAGTAGGTCAGTACCTTCCATTCGGCTTTTAAAAAGGCCATGGCCCCTTCGGCAATATGGTTTGCCAGTCCTACCATCGCTTTGTCTCCCGCATCTTGTTTGGAAACCCAAGCTGATTTTATGATCATTACCAATAGTCCTAATATCCCGAGTAAGGGAACCAGATAAACAATGCTGCTCATAGTCGAATAGTATAGTATGATAGATGGGATTCGAGGAGGAGAGGTCAATTTCGAACCTTGATGAACGATTACCGCCTCTCGCTATTTTCATCCGTCAAAACAAATATAGAAGAACAGATTTGATTTAAAAATAAATCATAAAAAACTACCTATTGGAAGCTGTAATTACTGATTGTGCAAAATAAGTTGATTTTTTTACAAAAATAGTAGCTGTAGAGCTTCCCAGAGTTGCTTTTTTTTCATTTTATCGGTGTGTAGCAAGGCTAGGTCATCGGCTAGCAAAACGCTGGTATTCCCACTCTTATATATGGAATAAAGGTCCTTTGAGGGAGTTTTCATCGGAGGAGTACAATTGAAGGCAATTACCACGGTCGGTCGGAGCAAGTCCAGCTGTGCTTCGGCCTGTTCCGTATCAAAATCTTTGGTATGGATGAGGGCAATGTCCTCTATGTCCAGTTTCACCGCAGCCAATATTTTCATCAGAAAGTTTTCCAATGTTGTGTCAATGTCGGTCTGCTCTTGCGTGTGGAAGAGCACGGCCACTTTTTTGTGATTGCTCCCTTTGTGGACAAGTACGGGAGGTGGTAACTGCTTCGGTGTGGGAGCAGGTACAGGTGCTGAGGGTTTCGTGACAGCAGTCTCATCAGTAGTATCTGTGTGCTGTGATTTTGGGGTGTCGTCTTGAAAGTCAATGACCTCCTTAGCGAGACAATAGATATCCTCATGTATGAAAAATCTCAGGAACTGCTGCTCTGAATCCATGCTTCAAGTGGGGTTTATTGTTTTTTATCCAGGATAAAGATAGATTTAAGTTCTTCGGCCTCCTCGGGTTTCATTCTTCCGGCCAGTACGAGACGGAGCTGTCTTCTTCTGAGTGCTCCGTCGAAGAGTTCTTTCTCTTCTTCATTATTGGGTACCGATTCAGGGACATCGATAGGTCTACCGGACTGGTCTACGGCCACAAAGGTGAAAAAAGCGCTGTTGCTCTCGAATTTGGTACCGCTGGGGATGTCTTCGGCCACTACTTGGATATGTACTTCCATAGAAGAATTGAAAGCACGCGTGACCTGTGCGGTCAAAGTGACCACATTGCCCAGTTGTATGGGTTTCCCAAAGGACACATTGTCTACGGAAGCGGTGACCACTATCCTGTTGGAATGCTTCTGCGCCGAGATGGCCGATACGATGTCCATCCAGTGCATCAAACGCCCACCCATGAGATTGTTCAGGGTATTGGTGTCGTTTGGCAGTACCAGTTCTGTCATGGTTACTTTGGAGTCTTTGACCGCTTTCTTCTTCTTGGGCATATTCAGTATGGATATCAATTGATTTTAAAAACAAATATAGCGCATTATCGCCAATATCTGAGGCTCTTTTGAAAATAGGGCCGATGCCTGTATCGGGAAATTATCGGGTCGATTTTATACCCATAGGTAAATCATAAGGGGAAATGGCCGAAGGAAAATCCCCTATCAAGAAGAACTCCCCGTTCCGAATCCATGACGGTTAAATTAGAAGGGAAAGTATTTGGCCCAACGGATATCATTCCTATACTCAGCCCCAGCCTTCTTCACCCAACAGCGGCACAAAGCTGAAATTGTCAAAGGCTTTTTTGATCAGCTTGTTTTCACTTGCTTTGGTCAGCTTTACCATTTTCTGTTTTTTATTGTTTCCCACGGGTATGATCAGGATGCCATTTCTCTTGAGTTGTTTGATAAGACTGGCCGGAACAGTAGGTGCTCCCGCTGTGACGATGATTTTGTCGAAGGGGGCCTGCGTAGGGATACCCTTGGATCCATCACCATAGTAGAACTGAGGTGTATAGCCCATCTTAGGTAAAAAACGCTTGGTTTTCAGGAAAAGTACCTTATTGTATTCTATGGTATGTACCTCGGCACCCATTTCCAGAAGTACACAGGCCTGATACCCAGAACCCGTCCCGATTTCGAGTATTCGTTCACCCGGTTGGATTTGAAGTTGTTGGGTCTGAAAGGCTACCGTATAAGGTTGGGAGATAGTCTGTCCTTCGCCGATGGGAAAGGCTTTGTCCTGATAGGCATGTTCCAGAAAAGCTTTCTCAAAGAAAAAATGACGTGGCACATTATTGATGGCCTGAAGTACGCGATGATCATCGATACCTTTTTCCGTTAATATTCTTATCAAGGCCTTGCGCATCCCGCGATGTTTGTAACTGTCTTCCAATGCCACTGTAGTTTTACCCTTAATGTTCACAAAAGCGAAGTTATACAAAAATGGGCTAGCTGAAAAGATGGAGATTGGGATTAAGTCCAAGAATTGCACTGTGGTAATTCACACTCGATTTTTCCTTAGCTGTAAAGAAAGCGGATAACAAGCTATTTATACAAATTTGGCTTTTAAATGCCGTATAAGAGACTGTTTTGAAGATATTATTTTAGAATTTGTTATCACTTATTTTGGATAGGACCTGGCGTTAAAATAATACCCCGAGGGCATTATCAGTGAAGGGGCCGGTCTGCCGCGTGAGCCATTGACAAAGATAGCCTGTTCGTCACCAATGCAGGGGCCGGACAGTTGTCCACCGACAGGGTCATGGACATCTATGGGGTCAGGTGGTACATAGAGCCGGTCTTCAAGGCATGGAAATCCATATGCAAGGTCAACAGTTTCTCCAGGGCAAGGGTGGAGCGCTTCGAGTGTCTCCTATTGGTCAAGCTCATATGGGGCAGGCCGGCAAAAACAACCGAATGGACCAGGGCATTGTTGACAGGTGCAATATCGCTTGTCGCCACCGAAAAGAGAAAGAACGGGAAATCACTCAGTCAAAAAGCCGATAATCTGAATTTTATAATCAATTGACCTGACGGCTATGGCGCTATCCCGAGGATTGTCAACGCAGAGTGAAGCAAAAAGAACAGGAAGATAGGCGATTTTAAAAGCTAAGTTTGTATTACTTTACTCTCTGTAGTCCTATGGTAAATTCAGCCTAATCGCCTTTAGGACAAGTGCTTTTCTAGGTACTCAGGGAGCAGTGAACTGATGTGCGATGTCACTGGTGGGCCAGTGATTATGCTTTGAATAAAGTGCTTAGCTGTCGATTTTCCCTTATAATTTTTTTCATAGAATAGGTGTGAGGGGATGAGCAGGTCGGCCCTGGTCAAACGGAATCTCTCTTGAAAACTAGTGCTCGTCACAAAGATACCCGATGCGATCGGACCAATGGCCAATGATCTCTGGAGCCGTCCCGTTCTGTTGAACTATTACCGAATTTACTTTTCCTAGAGGATATTTTCCGTTCTATAGAACCATAAGCACGGCAAACTGTTATTATTACATGGAGAATACGAAAACAACTACCAAAAAGGCATCTATCAAAACAGATAGGACAGATAAAAAACAGGCCATCGTCAAGGCTTACATGGAATATGTGCTTACTGAGGGCCGTCCTCCCGCTTCTGTTTTCCTCTTCACCAAAGAAAATAAGTGGAAAGAAGAAGTATTCTATACTTACTTTGCGTCTTTTAATGCATTGGAAAAAGAGGTGTGGAATACTTTTTTCGAAAACACAGTTAAAAACCTGCACGAAGAGGAACTGTACGAGGGATATTCCGCCCGTGAAAAATTATTGGCTTTTTATTACACGTTCATCGAAGAGCTGAAAAAGAACAGGAGTTATGTGACCTATGCGGTCCACCCGATGAAAAAGCCTGAAATCACTCCATCGTATATGAAGCGTTTGAAGACTTCTTTTATCACCTATGCGAATACTGTTCTTAACGAAGGCATGGCCACCGAAGAGGTGCTTCAGCGTCCTTACATCTCTAAAAAGTATGGAGATGCACTGTGGATGCAGCTCCTGTTCATCGTGGATTATTGGGTCAAAGACGAAAGCGCCGCATTCGAACAGACGGATGTAGCTATAGAAAAAGCGGTCAATCTGGCCTTCGACCTGATGGGTAAAAGTTTACTGGATTCAGCAGTGGACTTTGCTAAGTTCCTGTACCAGAGCAGGACCAATTAATCGGTTATCATCGATGCTTTTTCATTTTAACTCAATCCATTTTTCCAATATTTATGAAGGAACAGAGCAAAATACCTACTTCCAAAGTTCAGCGTGCCACCAAATTTATATCCACAGGGGCAAAGGTGGGTGGTAACTATATCAGACATTACAGTAAGAAACTCTTCGATGCCGACCTGTCCAAAGATGAGCTGGATAAGTCCAATGCAGAGGATATCTACGAATCCCTTAGCCAGCTGAAAGGTAGCGCACTCAAAGTAGCGCAGATGCTGAGCATGGATAAAAATGTGCTGCCCTCTGCCTATCAGGAGAAGTTCACTATGGCTCAGTACAGTGCGCCCCCCTTGTCCTATCCTCTGGTAGTAAAGACCTTCAAAAAATATTTTGAAAAATCTCCCGCAGATATTTTTGATACTTTTACGAAAAATGCAATCAACGCGGCTTCTATCGGACAGGTACATCAGGCTACCTTAGAGGGAAAGAAATTGGCCGTGAAGATTCAGTATCCGGGCGTGGCCGATAGTGTCAGTGCCGATCTGAAAATCGTCAAGCCCATGGCCAGTACTCTCTTTAAAATAAGTCCCAAGGACCTCGATCGTTTTGTGGCCGAAGTAGAAGGTAAGTTGCTGGAGGAGACGGATTATAACTTGGAGATAGAACGCTCCATCATGCTTTCGGGGGCCTGTAGTCATATACCGGGCTTACATTTCCCGAAGTATTATCCCGAATTGAGCGCTGAGCGCGTCATTGTCATGGACTGGGTAGAGGGTAGCCATCTCAAAGATTTTCTAAAGACAGGTCCTAGTCAGGCACTTAGAAATAGACTAGGTCAGTCCCTTTGGGATTTCTATGATCATCAGATGCACGTGCTGAAGCAGGTACATGCAGACCCGCATCCCGGGAACTTCATCATTACAAAGGAAGAGCAATTGGGCATTATCGATTTTGGTTGTGTCAAGGTAATACCGGAAGACTTCTATAATGATTATTTTAAACTTATGCGCAGGGATATACTGGGCGAAGGACAGGATATCGAGAAGCTGTTCTATGATTTGGAGTTCATAACCCGGAACGATTCAGAGGCAGAGAAAGTCTTGTTCATGGAGGTGTTCAAAGAGATGATAGATTTACTGGGCAAGCCCTTTCACAGCGAATCCTTTGATTTTGGAGATGATACCTATTTCAATAAAATCTATGCTATGGGAGACCGTATCTCCAATATGAAGGAGTTCCGTAATTCCAAGTCGGCCAGAGGTTCTCAGCACGGCCTGTATATTAACCGTACCTATTTCGGATTGTACAATATTCTCAATGAACTGAAAGCAGAAGTCAATACCCAAGGTCACCTACAGATCATGGAGGCCTGATGCGAACTTCCCGTTTTCTTCAGTAATGGAATCTGAAAAGAGATGTCCTATTTCACATTCTAAAAGCCTGTATGGCAAATGGTAAAGTGTATAAGTGGACACCTCTACCTGACCACCGCCATTGAAAGTGTGGGCCTATAGTAGCCAAAACGAGATATTGGGTTAAAATGCGAAATAGATAAAGTTCACTTAGAAATATTTTGGGATCTATACTTCTGGGAGTTAGCTATACTTTGGCGGTTTCGGACATTACTTTATCAAGAAAATCTAATCAAAACCATAAGGCAGAACAGTAATGGGCTTTTGATAGGACATCAATAACAGAATAGACCATGCGGATCAGTGAATGTTTCGTGCAAGTTATAATGGTCATCTATGTTTCCAGCTAGGATAAATCGTCATAAGTGCCTTATTTTTGCAGCATACCAGTCGATACTTAATGAAATTCTATCTGAACTTAGCTTATATCCTTATTTTTCTACTTTTGCTCTCGGCCTGTGGTGATAATGAGGCTACCCAAAAGCAGCGTTTTCTTATCAAAGGTAACAACCAACTTTCCGAGCAGAACTATCGAGATGCCATACGGTACTATACCGAAGCACTGAAAATAGACTCCTGCTATCTGGAAGCACTGAACAATTTAGGGACAGTATTTTATAAACAGGGTAAACACAACGCTGCTATACCCTATTACGATGCCGCTTTGGCCTGTGACCCTAGTTATCTGGCTGCTTATTTTAACCGTGTCAATGCCAATTATGAATTGGATGCCCTGTACCGCAGCCTCTCCGATCTGGAATACCTACAGCGACAGAAACCCGACACGGCCACCGTTTATTTTGCCTTAGGACTGGTCAAAACAAAACTGAGAGAATTTGAAGCCGCCGAAGCCGCTTTCTCTAAGGCACTCCAGCTGGATACCGATAATGAAGAGATTAACGTCAACTTGGCCACGGTCAAATATTACTTGGGACAGATGGAAGTTTCCAAGCGTCATCTGAAACAGATTCTTGATAAAAACCCAGAGCAAGCAGAAGCCTACAATACACTTTCCATGATAGCCATGGCCGAAAAAGAGTATCCTCAGGCACTGGAGTACATCGAGACCGCACTGGAGTTCTCTCCAAGACAACCCTTCTTTGTCAATAACAAAGGATACATACAACTGCAACTGGGGCAATTGGAAGAGGGAAAGAATACCATCAATCAAGGTATATCCCTCGATCCCTACAATGCGTGGGCCTATCGCAACAAAGGAATCTACCATTTGAAAAATGGAAACCCCAAAGAAGCATTACGTCTTCTGGAAAGGTCTCAAAAAATGGATGCTTTTATAGAAAAAATATATTACTACCTCGGAGAGGCTTACCGACAAAATGAGAAAAAGGCAAAAGCATGTCAACTATGGCAGCAAGGCGCTGAGAAGGGCGAAGAAGAATCAGTAGAGGCCTTGGCTACCTATTGCGATTAAGATAAAGACATCAAGTGATTGGGATGTTTGGAGAAGAAACATTGATAACGATTCCATAAAAAAAGCCTTAGGATACTCCTTATCCACCACTGGATAGGATAAATAATGATGGGCCTGTCTTAAGCTTAGCCATAGCCATTGGGAAAAATGGCCCTCAAAGTGGTCAAAAGGAACTGATGCGGTGTCCTATTCCCAATTCTAGTAAGAAGAAGAACGATGGCCATCCCAGCTGGGCGACCATCGTTCGCTTTCAACTTAAATATATTGAATTATCCCTAATACAATATATGTCTTCATGCATCCTTAGGATAGCGAAGTGATCTGGACTTATACCTCATAGCGAAAACGATATATTTTTTTCCTAACGAAGTCTTTTCGGAGTGGCATGGTCACGACTCCGTTGCCATTGAAAAGCCTAAATCACTTCCACATTTTGGTTTAAAATACCATGCCGATTAGTTACAATACTTACGACCTTTATAGTTGATGTTCAAGGTAGGTTGACCCTTGACCAGTCTCCCAACTATAGTATAAGTGGGGGTGGACAATCTTACCGTCTTACCGACTACTTGTAAGAATTCGAAGGCAGGTTCACTATCGAATTCGAACAGTCGTAGGCTACCACCTTCTCCTAGGCTGAGAAACAAGCTTACATTATCGTTCTTAGGACCATTGCAAGGTTTTACGACGTGAGAACCGTTGAATGCAGCCAGTTCATCTAAGCTGAGCTTTCCGCTGGATACCGTAGATGGTTTCGTGTTTATTTCCTGTACTATTGATGCTTGCTCTTCGCTCAGACTGACTTCCTCTTGACAGGAAAAAATACCAAGTGTCATGGACAATGCGATACAGGAGATGATTGATTTTTTCATTGGTTTTTGGTTGTTGTAAAAATGAATATGTAAATAAAAAAGCTTGACAGTAAAACTGGCAAGGGATGTTTTCAATGAACACAACTTTGGGTACTGATCTACAGGATGGTGGTGTTACCGGCAAGTTAGAACCCTTTTGCTTTAACCCAAAATGTCCATTAGAAAATCTATTCCGGACTTAACTGGCTTCAAATCAGTAAATGAATGCGTTTTTTGAATTCACCGTAGCGGTGCTACGCTGAACCCAAGAAAACGCACTGATGTATTGCCATTTAAGTCCTCATGACGAAGTTCCAACGAACATTCTGGGTTTAAGATTGAGACAAAGAAGCGACAAATTTTTCTTATTTTTCATTGGATGTAGCTTTATTGTTATAATAATCTTTTTCAATGCGGATTTACATGTTCCAACAGTAAATTAAGTGTTGAACTTCAAATGTTTGTAATGTGCTTGGCTGTGGGATGTCTCATTGGACAGGAGTGATTTTATTCCTTATAATTTACGGTACGGATGGGTAGTAATCTATGTTCGATCATTGCTCCTCCTGAGCAATGCGAATTGCTCAGGAAGAAAGCATCCGTTTATAACACTGTTTCAGGTGAGTGTATAGAACAATCTTCTGCTAAAAACCCTTTGGACGCCCTATAAAATGAGGGGCATGCCGCACAGTGACCATTTCTGATGTATGATCATATCTCCATCAGAAAATCACGGATACTATCATCCGGTCCCATGCTCATTCTTTTTTTCAGTCGGTTGATATTACTTCTCACACTGCCCACCCTTAGGCTCGTTATCCGCGCTATTTCCTTATTGTCCATACCGATTTTGATATAAGAAGCGATGCGCAGGTCATTGGGCGTGATTTCAGGATGCAGTTTTTTGAGCTTTTTATGAAAGTGGGGGTGGACATTTTCAAAATGAAAAACAAAGTTGTCCCAGCTTTTTTCCTGAGCGATAGTATTGCTTAGATTACGGCGTAATTGCCGAAGGCCCTTCAGGACTTTTCCCTGCGCTTCTTCTTCCAGTTTAAGGAGTTCGTCCCTGACTTGGAGCAGCATTTCATTTTTTTTATGTTCATAGACTGCATAGGTACAGAGTTCTCTTTCGTGGCTGCCCCTTTCATCTTCCAAAAGCGTGGAGACTTCATGGTGCCGCTGTTTGATGGTACTGAAGGATTCGCTGGTACGTAGTGCGGAGTTGACCCTAGCGATCAGCTCCATGGGTTCGAAGGGTTTGAGGATATAGTCAAAGGCTCCTGCTTCTAATGCTTGGTGCAGGTCCTCGGGCCGGGTCATCATCCCTGTAGCGATGATGATGGGGATATCCTTCGTATCACTGCCCGCCTTTAGTTTGAGCGTGGCCTCGATACCGTTCATAAGAGGCATGGCCCAGTCCATGATGATGATGTCGGGAAACACTTCTCTGGCAATCTCACAAGCTACCTTGCCATTCGGAGCATAGAGTACTTCGCACTCGGTCTCGCCGAAGTGTTCCAACAGTGATTGGAGATTACCATAATCATCATCGGCCAAGAGTATCTTTTGATTGTACATGAGGTAACTATATCGATTTATTGGGATTACCAAAGTAAAGGGATAGCAGTCTAAATAGCCTATTTTGCGATTAATTTTCCGTGAAGATATGTCAATGAACAATTGACAATTCGTCTCAAATCTAAGCATCTGTTCCTTCCATATTCATCACTACCGGTACAAGCGCCACTGGCGCGAGCATCCGCTTGTGCCTTATTCAGTATTGCTCTATTTCTCAAAACTCACCCTCAGGCTAATACTTCCCTCACCTTTATTAGGTTTTCAAAAGCCGAGCAAGGGTTATCGGAAAAAGTATCAAGATCTTGATAAAAGGATTCAGTGCGAGGAACCCCTTATGTCTTGTCCGGAATACCTAATACTGCGCTAAGAGCAAAACGTTGAAGAACTGATTTCTTTACTATTCACCAATGGACAATGCGTTTTCATCTAGAATATATAACAACCTGACTTAGTGGTAATTATCAGTATATTAATTTTCTATGATTTGGTCAAAGGAAAAAAAGGCCTATAGATGATGCCAAATTGATACGCAAGTATTAAGTCTCTGTTATGAATGCCCCGCTGCTAACCGATTGTCTTCCTCATGCCAACCAATAGCCACAAAGAGAATTGTCCTTTCAATAGCATAATAATTAGTTTTGCGACACATAATTCAGTTGAACTACGATGCTAGTAAAGGTAGCTTCAAGGGAAATAACAGCATATCCATAGGGACACCATGGACCATTTCCTTAGTGGATTGCCGGTATACATAGAACAACTTTTAGAAAGGGCAATCTTGGTATCACGTAGGTTCATCTGGTATTAACAGGAACAATTACACTCATAACAGCAATGGATTACTCACTGAAAATCGAACGCTCCCGTTCATGCATATGAAATCATATTATCATTACAATTGGAATATCAAGGTGCTCTTGATGTTTTTTCTGCTCACGGCCCCTCTTCTGTGCGTCGCTCAAGGTTATGTACATAAAGGGTCTTTTACTGGAACCGGTGAAGATTTGTACATCGTCAATACAAACCCCGGAGAATCGATAAGCGATGTGGGCCTGAAGCTACTCCATAGGACCAAATCAGGCTATAAAGCCTGGGCGATGTTCAGCAAAGCTTCAGAAAGCAACCTACGCTTCTCTTTTGGGGACTGGGATGATTTTGAGGGAACTGAAAAGCATACAGGCGATAGCCGTATGATGCTCCACCGTACACGAGGTCTTCTGACCCTTAACCCCGACGGGTACGGTTTGACCCCCAGTTTTCTAGCGAAACCCAGTACTCATGGATATTATGTGAAAGCTGGAAGAGATAATGCCTTTTTCGGATTACGAAAACGGACCAAGGACGAATACAGTAGTTATGATGCTGTTGTCTATTGGGGCAATAACAGTGATGATAACTTATACAAATTTAGGTTTTAAATGTCGTATAAGATTGCGCGGGTCATTTTGTTTCAATCAAGGCGAGAACCGCAGGAATAGCAGCGCTATCCCGAGGATTGTCAACGCAGAGTGAAGCAAAATGAACAGGAAGATATGCGATATTTGAAAGCTAAGTTTGTATTACAGTTCATAAACATGAACAATGAAAGAATGCGCCTGACAGGCAAAGGCCAGCTAGGGCTGGGTACGAAAAATCCTACGGAAAAGCTGCATGTCCGTGGTAGGGTGCGGATGGGGCACCATAATAATGGCGCGGGAGCATACTATACACAAGATGGTAAGCCAGGTTGGTTTGCGGGACTCACAAGTGATGCCAAGACATTCAGGATTTATTATGATGGAGATAGAAAGGATAAGTTCCTCATCGATACAGAGGGCAACGCCATACTAAAAGGAACATTCTCGGCCAAAAACATGGAATCTAAGGGTACTCTGAAAGCAACAGAGGTTGAAATAGAAACTTCTTTACATGCCGAATCCATTACTGTTGATGGGACCTTGACCATAAAAGATAGGGTGGAGGGCGATATACGATTCCTTGGGACTGTCCACCACCATGATGCTGTAGTCGTGGGTACGCAGGAAGATAATAAAAGTTTGACCGTTAACGGCCGTGTAAAGCTCAAAGACCTGCACTTGGACCCCACGGGCAACTGGGCGGACCATGTCTTCGAGAAAGGATATGCGCTCCTGCCTCTGTCAAAGTTGAAAGAGTATGTGCGGAAAAATAGGCACCTGCCCGAGGTGCCTACAGCCAAAGAGGTCGCAGAGAAGGGGGTCGATATGGATGCCATGCAGGTAACTCTGCTGAAAAAAGTAGAAGAACTGACGCTCTATATTATGGAACTCAAAGAGGAAATCGAGCTGCTGAAGCAGTGAAGGGAACTGTAAGAACAATGCCTTATTCATAATCATTTTGATGGACAAAAAATGCTGTAACACTATATCAATTGGAACTCACTTTATAAATCAGAAACTATCATGAAAAACAATCGCATAAAATTCGGAAAGAGACCTATTGTGGCGATAGGTATACTAGCTTTTCTTTTGCTCTACATAGATGTCCCGGGACAACGGATAAAAGACAACGTAGGTGGTGGTATATATGGACATGATTATGACCTGTACAGTATCAATAGGGATTTCTCCAATACGGACTGCGGTATTCGGCTCAACAGTAATGACAACGGTTACCTGCTATGGCAGCGCTATGATGACCTGAAGTTCCGCATATCCTTTGGTGGAGTGGCCCGATCTCCCAGAGGTATCGATAACGATCTCATCGAACTGGACCGTGCGGGCAATCTTAAGGTTCGAGGGAACATCTCTACACTGAACGGCGGGGACCTCAATTTTGCTTCTAGGCTATCCCTATTCAGAGGTCTACAGAGCCGTGATTGGCTACGCGTAAATGGTCGGAAAGGGCTGTTTTTCCAAAGCTACGGAGGTGGTTTTTACATGACGGACAATACATGGGTCCGTACCTATGGCGGTAAAGGCTTCTATCACGATAAGGGTATCATGCGTACGGACGGTACCTTCCAAGTAGGCAATAATGGAAGTCGCTTTGTCGTGAATGCTGATAGTAAGGTGGGCATAGGTACTGTCGCCCCCGAGGCCCGCCTGCATATCGTCGATACCCCCCAAGGTCCCAGAGGCAGTACGCTTGTGCTGGGGTCTACCTCCACCACTAATCTCCGCTTGGGATACCACAGTGATTACACATGGATACAGTCCCATGGCGAAAAACCACTCCATATCAATGAACTGGGCAATAACACCATTATCAACCTACAAAAAGGCAATGTGGGTATCGGTACGGATGCACCCAGCGAAAAACTACAGGTCATCGGTAACATCCGCGCTCAGAAAGGCTTCTTCGGAAAGGACATGCGCGTAGGTGGAGGACTGACCGTTGGCAGTGAAGCCCGCCCCGGTACACTACAGGTCAGTGGGGCTACCCTTTTGAGGGATTCGGTCGAAGTGGGTACCCATGAGAGAAACGCCGACCTCACCATCAACGGCCGCGTCAGGCTCAAGGACCTACATTTGGACCCTACGGGCAACTGGGCGGACCATGTCTTCGAGAAGGATTATGTACTCATGCCCCTTTCGGAACTCAAAGACTACATTCGCAAAAACAAGCACCTACCCGAAGTACCCAGTGCCGAGGAGGTAGCTGAGAACGGAGTCGATATGGATGCGATGCAGGTCACTCTACTAAAAAAAATAGAGGAGCTGACCTTATACCTACTGGAAATGAAAGCCTCCAATAATCGCCTGCTCAAAGAAGTCGAAGAACTCAAAATACAACAAAAAACAGCGGTACAGGACTAACAGATGCCTATTCCACACCTTAGACTAATTGATTGTTCCCATGAAAAATATACTACTCCTTATCGTTCTGGTATGCGCCACCTTTTTGTCCCCTACCTATGGACAGTCCTTGGAAGGTCGAAAGACCATTATTCTAGATCAAGAGCATGTTCTCATTGCCAACTTTGCCGATGACATCGCATTGCCCATACAGAGTAATAGTACCAAATCCGCCTTCGGGACCTCTTCGCGGGGGCAAGAAGTGAAAGCAATGCACTACTATTTTTTTTCCAATCGCTATGACATGAAGGGTTTTTCCTCTTTCGCGGAGAAAGAACTGATCATCGGTGGATACCGGAGTGAATTAAGACCTCAGGCTGTACAGGCTTCACCCACAGCTCAGGAAGGCATAATCAAAATAAGCTGGGATGCCCTGCCCGGAGCTTCGAATTACCTGCTCCTTCGGGACATCGACCCTACTAAAGAAATCGTGACGGCTTATGCGCTCATCGATGCGAAAGGACAGAGTACGTTCACCTATAACGACAAAGAAGTCAAGCCCGGAGAATCGCACCTATACCACTTACTTGCTTTTAATATCAGGTCCAACAAATCCTCATTTTTCCTGAGCAATGCTGCTAGCGTAGAAGGGAAAGCGGCATGGTCCGGACAGCAAGTGCAGACCGCCTTTACCGCACTGGACCTCAAAGTAGACCCCAATCCTGTTCAGGGCCAAAAGCTGCACTGCACCATTATGGGTAGGGATGCCGATAGTGGTTTTCTCATGAGGGTCATGGACAGTTCCGGAGCTATCTTAAAAGAAGAGGAGTTTTCAGCTTCAGCATTCTCGAACGAAAATCCGACCTTGACATTAGAGGCCGACTATAAAAAAGGCATGTACCTACTACAGGTCATTCAAGGCGAAATACTCAAAACCGTTCAGTTCGTGATAGAGTAGAAACATAAAATATCATTTGGTAATCGCCTCATACCGACCGCAAACGCAGTCGAGCTGGGAGGACTATGTCCAAAATGTAAACATATACCTTTCTACGACCCTGAAAGAAATCCATAACAATAACCATTGTAAACAACGATAACATTACCCGAACTAATTCCATACCAATGAAAAAATACCTACTATATCTGATGCTGGCCCTACTGATGCCCCTCCTGCCCCTACAGGGACAAGGGCTGGAAGGTACCAAGCGTATCATAATGGATGATAATCGACTCATGACGACCAACTTTGATACGGGTAGCCCCATGATCATCGATGCAGATGTGAGCGATTTCATAGATAATACCGATTATAGCGCTTATTACTTCTTCTCGAAAAGGTTCGACTACCGGACATTTCCTTCGGGAAGTACCGAACTCCGATTCGGGGGTTACAAAGAGGACGCTGTCATTAGTGGATTGACCGCTTCTCAAGAAGAGTTTCAGGGAAAAATCAAACTGAGCTGGGATGCAGTACCCAATGCCTACGGTTATCTCATCTTCCGGGATATCGATGTGACTGCTGAGGAAATCAGTGCTTATGCGGTCATCGAACAAACACTGGTGACCACTTTTACCGATAGTAACGTAGGTATCGGAGAGGCACATACCTATTATGTCATGGCATTCAATGCTTCCCGTGAGGACGAGGGCTATTTTGCAGGTAATGTCAGCAAGGTAGAAGGTAAAACGAGAGCGTTCAACTTTGAGGCCAGTACGGATAATGAAGTGCGTATTGATTTCAATTGGGATTTTGACAATCATGTACTACTGGACCTGCCCAACCAAGCAGTATACTTTACTATACACGATGATCTGACCGGAGAGCTTGTCTATGAAGAGCAGTTATCCCTTACAGATGTGGCCACCGATGCCCTTTTATGGGACAGAGCCTTGAAAGTTTCCGGGGATGAGAACGATGGTGTATACCTCGACCCTCTGGTGGGAAACTTATCCTCATGGACGATAGAAACATGGTTGAAAAAGGATAAAGACCTTTCGGGTATGCTATGGAGTCATAATAATATCGACCTATGGGCAGATGATGACAATCAGCTCTATATCAATGATAAAAAATTGAACCTCAGTCTAGAGGACGATGTTTGGGCACACGTGGCACTGACCTATACCGAAGGTACCAATGCCTTTCAGCTCTATATCAACGGCAAATCAAGATATACCGAGACCATCAGTGGCATGGCCATCACACCGGCACAGCGCCCCCGGTTCCTACAGTCCAAAGATAAGGCATATCCCAACTTTAACGGCTACATGGCCATGGTCAGAATATGGGCCATAGTCAGGACCCCGAAGCAGATCAGGGATGACTTTGGAGATCTGTATACCGAAAGCCTGCCCGGGCTTGAAGGACAGTGGACTTTCAATGAGAATACGATCAGGCCCATTTCTTCCGTTTCCGACAGGAAGCTGAGCATCGGTACAAGTGGGGCATTTTCTGTCGATTGGGTACCCAGTACCGACTTTATCAATCCCGTGGTACAGCTTTCCCGACAACACTGGCTCGACGAGCCTACGGATGAGATGCGCTCTTTTACCATCTCCATGTATGAGGCGGGCAGCGGCTACTTCATTACCAGTATTCAGGACAATGTGAAAATGCTCTACCCAGGGACACCTATTGTACAGAGAAGTGATGTCAGCGGCAACTTGGATTCCGTACGGGTCCGCATCGTTCCTACCAGTAAAATGGCCGACAAATATGTACTGAGCCGAACGGACAGCGACGGGAAGGCCATCACCCTGGCCCGACTCGGTATAGGAGAACTCAGTTACTGGGATACCTACGACTATCATAAGGCCCGGTCCATACAAGGAGGGCAGGAGTATACCTACAGTGTCCTACCTTATTACTCGGTCATCGACTATTATGACTCCCTCGCTATTGCCAAATCCAGAAAGGCCCGCATATTCGATATTGACGTGAAGACCACAGCCCTTGAGGACAGGGTCCAGCTGGATTGGAACCATGATGCCCTCAAAGAAGCAGGTTATGAAAGTGTCAGGATAGAAAGGAACGGCGAAGTTCAAAAAGAACTGTACCTTAACTTTGGAAGGTTTTATGATTCGCTTATATTGTATGGTGTCGATTATGAGTACAACGTTATCGCTCGCAAGGGCGGTAAGGACCTATTTGCCCAAAAGAGTACTGCCGGACTCAAGTCCAATGGTCGGCTCAAAGCCAAGCTCATCACCAAAAAAGGCGATGAAATCGTAGGAGAAAAAAAGATAGAAGCACTGAGGACCATCGGTAGGGCAATAGATACCGTACGGTTCTATGCCAATGAATTCGGTGAAATCAGTGCTGATGCGCTCTTCTATGGGCGCGAGGCCACTTTCAAATGGCTGGGCAAGGCAGAGGGAGAATTTCACCTCAGTCGTAGCGAACCCAGTGCGCAGGAAGTATGGGTGACCTACGATACCACCTATCACAAAGAAAAAAGTGAAAACACATTATTATTGTCAATCAATAGCGATGCTGCCGATAACAAAGTGACCTTTGACTGGCAGACCGATGAAAGTACCGCTCGTGTCCCTATCTATACGAACATCTACCGTAGGGATGAAACGGGTGAAGACAGATTATTGGATATTATCAGGAACAGTACCGTATACACCGACCATTCGGGTAAGGCGGGAAACGCACAGGTCTATACCTTCAAGTCTTATTTTAGGGGAGCTGATGGCAAAACCTTGTACTGGAGCGAGACAGACCCTCTTAATGTGGATTTTCCTCTGATCCAAAAGCCCAGTGCCTTTAGCGTATCGAAGACCGATGACGATATCGCCCAGATACAATGGACCTACCCCAGCGATGCCAAGGTAACCGCTTTTATAGTGGAGCGTCACAATGAAGCGGGACAGTATAAAAGGTTGAAAACACTGTCTCAAAATACCTCCGAAGATGATGTATACAAGGTGTACGATGCCTTGGCCTACCCTGGAAAAGCCTATACCTATCGCTTGTCCATCATCAATCGGGCCAACGATACCATCCGCTACGATCACCCTGTTGCATTTGACTATCCACTTACTCCCGTCAGCGATATCATCACACAGCTAGAGCGTAAAAACGATATCACTGCCGAAGACAAAAAAGTGGGAAAAGCCTATGCTGCCAAAGTAGATGGAGACAGAGTCAACTGGAGGTCTTGGGACGGTGTCTATTTCAGTAGCGAATCAGGGAATGGTATCAAGGACTTCAGCGCATTTGAGAAAAGTAGAGGTATCGATAATCTGTATCATTACTTCAATCCATTGTTCAAGGCAAAAGAAACAGGACAGTATGCGGCAGGTTACTATAAGCATACGGACGAAGGCCTGTTCCTGAGTCCGGAAATCAAACGTAACGATACACGTACGATAGCACTTTCGGAAAGTGTGGGCGTGACCTCCGTGGGCAAATCAGCTATTGCGCTGAGCTATCCCGAGGCGCTGATAGGTAAGTTGGATTCTGTAGTGGTCACTGCCGGTCCGGGGAACCGCTTCGTAGATACCGATTTTTTTGATAGGGAGGTATGGTTTGTGCAACAGGGTACGGCTGCCAACCTTCCTGTTAGGGTAAAGGCTTATGCTCATGGCATACAGGTCGGTAGTACCAAAGCCATCGCCCTCAAGAACCATATCGATGCTACAACGGATGGAGTCCCACTACCGACGGCATTTCAAGCGACCAAAGACGTTTTTGGAAAGGTATACCTATCCTGGGAGTACCTTAACTATACCGAGGCGACGTTCAAGATTTACAAAAACGGTACTTCCGAGGACAAGATCATTGGAGAATTGGAAAATGGTGAGCGTTCCTTTATTGATGCGGCAGCCCGCCCATTGGAGATCAATCACTACCTGATCAAGGCCTTTTACAGGGACAGAGAAGGGCTGATCAAAACCTCTGCCTTCGCTTATGACTGGGGAGTGGCCCGACAGTACATCACTGTAGAGGGAAAGGCCACTTTTGCAGGTGATATACCTGCCGTAGGGAACTATATAGGGGTAAAAGGAACATCAATATGGACCAAAACGGACAGTACCGGATATTTTGAACTGGGCAATCTAGAGCTACCTCAGGGCAGCAATGCATTGATGTTATATAACCCATACTATTCGGGTAAACAGGAGTACGCCTTTGAGGTCACGGGACAACAGCAACGCTACACGGTAGATGCCACGGTCAGCGGGATCGCCAATGACCTGCGCAAAGGAGATAGCAATCTGTCGGATATTTTCGCTTTCACGGCCTACGCAGATACGATAGCCATGGGCAATACCCTACACTGGCAGGCCACTGACGGTTATCATAAAGGATTTATACTGTTAAAGGGCGCAAAGGAGATTGCTAGGGTCCCACAAGGGGCATCCATGAGCTATAGTGACCCTTTGACCGACCTGAGTACAGCAGGATACAGCTATTCCGTAGCTGCTTATTATGAAGATGCCTCAGGAAACGAGCATATCAATGCTACTGCTTCCACGTCCGTTGCGCTCGACTATCCCAATCTTGAAGAACCCAAAGTCGCCCATGCCTATGCCAGTCCCGCACAAGGTGTAGTAGAACTATCTTGGGCGCATCGTAGGGCTAATGTCACGGGCTTCATCATCGAGCGAAACGATACGGAAATCGGTAGAGTAAACGTTTCCGAGGAATGGACTATGATCGACTCCACCGGCATACCGGGAGATACCTACCGCTATAATATCTATTCCTATCTGGAAAGAGGTGGACAAACGGTCAGATCACTCCGTTCTGCACTTGTAGAGGCAACTTATCCGGAGACAGGTTTCGTCACCGCTGTCATGGCAAAGGTAGGGCGGTTAGATAAGGGTACACCTGAAAACTATGTGGAAGTCTCTTGGGACTATCCTACCAGTGTCAAAGTAGATGGTGCCATACTGTACCGTAGCCGTACACTGGGGCAGGGAGGCTGGGACAGTCTTGCGGTAGTTTCCTATCCGGATACACTGTTGATAGACTATAAGGGTACACCCGAGGCTTTTACCACTTATCACGTCAGGGCTTTTGCCAACAAAGGTGGCAAAGTATCCCTATCCAAAAGAAAAGGAACGGATATCATCTATCCCAAACTACAGGAACCTTTGAACTTCAAAGTGGAAGAAATCAATATGGATACCGTAAAGGTCACTTGGGATTATGAGGCCTCTAACTTGACGGGCTTCGAACTGAGTATAATGGATAAAGGTAACCGTACCGTAGTGATGGACACCATTCCTTTTGAAGGCCGGCATTACGAATACCTGTTCAGGGACGGCCTGTCGGGAATGGACTATAGCTATACGCTCCGTGCCATGGCCATTCGTGGAGAGGAGACCTATTACTCCCTACCGCTACAGCTAAAGAACAGAAGTCATCCCCTACTTCCCGAGCCGGCATTCCTACCGACAAGCTATACCAAGTTGGACCAGTACGCCGTATTTCGATGGACTTACCCTACGGCCAAGCACGATGGATTTCGCCTTACCCTTCTGGATGCCAATGGCGTACCTTATAAGGGTAGCCAAATCGACAAAAACGGAGAAGTGATAGAAATCACCTATGCCGATATTCTACTGCCACCGGGACAGAGAGAATACAAATTTCTGGCGGACCTTAAGGACCTCTACGGTGATGATCCCAAAAGCTTCACCTTTCAATTAACGGCATTCCAACAAGAAGTGGAGGCGACCCCCGTGATGGGCGAAAAAGAACTTTCCATGTTCGTGGGGGATAAAAACAAGTACCCGCAAAGGATCACTGCCTCCCAAAATCTGGCCAACAGTATCGTGGTCAACTGGGCAGCTCCTACTACGGCTGCAACCTTGAAAAAATACATTCTCTACCGAGATGGCAAGGTACTGATCAATATTCCCAAGGGAAATAGCAGTTATGAAGACCGTAATATCGACAAAGGCGTCGGCTATGTCTATCAACTGGCCGCAGTATATCCCGATGGCAATGATACGGATACAGAAGAGGACGAACTGCCCGTATCGGTACGTGGTAGGTCCATCGGTGATGGGTCCATCAGCAGTCAGGTGCTTTCTTTGAGCGGAGACCCCATCGAAGGCGACTCTCTGATGATCACAGCTACTATCAATGGGGAGGGCTTCAGCGACAGAGCGGTAACGAATGCCAAAGGGCAGGCTATCTTCACGCGACTGGCTTATGACAGCCAAGGCATCGAATATACAGTACAGCCTTTGGGTACTGCGGGGGACTACCGAGAGGCAGTGCAAACGGCTGTCTTGAGCAATTCTATCCAACAGTTCGGAACCGATGCGTTTATCCATACCAAAATGAGGTTGATCAAAGGGGAAATCGATAATGTGAATTATGTCGGAGGCTATGCCCGTGATAGTGTCGAGGTCCGATGGTTCAGTATTGAGGGCAGCGAAAGGAACATGCAGAAGAAAACCAAGACCGATCATCGAGGGGTGTTTTCCATCGCCATTCCTTATACGATGGACCTGAATGCTATCGATGGCTTTGAGCTGGAAGTGGATAACCGGATGAGCAGTAACAATAATCGAGATTTGGACAGCCTGTCGTATCGTTATGAGCTGGGTGAAAACATGCGCTCGATCAAAGATGCGCTGGGTCGGGATAGTTTATTGATCAAGACCTATACTAAGGAGATGTTGACTTCGGAAGCCATACATTATACCCAAGTACACGATACCATCCGACATCCCTTGGAGATAAAGGTCACGGGGCCCGGTAAGTGCTCGGTCATGGAGGGTTACGAATTTCTCTTACGGGTAAAAAATGACAACAAACGATTGGACACCTTGGTCTGGACGGGCAATACGGGCGAGAACGGCTCATTGCTATTGAACCTACCGCCATTGAAGTTCACCATCAGTATGGTCGATGTCAATAAAAGAGATGCTTTCAGCCAGTCGGTCATTGATTACTTTCGATCAAGGGAGCTGACAGTAGATAATAATATGGCCTATAGGAACAGGCTATCCGGAGAGGGAAATACCGCATCGACCGTTACCTATCTTAGGTATAATGAGCGTACGGACATCGCTATCGAAGGACTCGCAGGTATTTTAGAGCAGCTTTGTGATGGGAAGGAACTCTATGTACTGGATGCCGAACAGGGCAGTGGCACACAACAGGTCACCTTGAACCTGCTCCCCGAACAGACCATTAACAGTACTTCCTGCGCGGTCACTTCGGGGTATATCATACCGAAATTTCCGGGCGGCACCTTCGGGACAGGAGAAGATACGCTGACCTATAGGAACAATGCTTGGGAGAAGCTCACGATTACGGCCACCACTCCCAATATGGCCACGCCCTATACTCAGTTGCTGGAACTGTACTACTACGACCAGAGCGGTAACTTTCAGGGTATTGCTACCGAGGAGATTTTGGTCACGGGCCTACAGCGGGTTCCGGGCAAGGATGTGTTTGTGGTCCCTGAAAACAGCAATGAAGTACTTGTCCCCCTATATGTCCTCCGTGACCCTCCCGGGGATAAGAGTTCTTCGTTTATCAAACAGAGTTCTTTGATGAGTTATCAGTTCAATAAGTTGAACTCCTTGGAAAAAAAGCAAGGCTTTGTAACCAAATTCAATTTCAGGATCTTCGGTCTGGGGGTGAATACGGAATTGGAGCAGGAGTTTTCGCAGAAGCAGGAAGACTTTAGTTTCCAGAACCTGAGTTTAGAGTTCAAAGAGTCGATAAGTACTGTGAAAAACCCCATCGTCAGTGAAAACCTGGAAGGTTACCTGGACGGCCCGGATGCCGATATCATTGTCGGCGCAAGCTTTATTATGTCCTACGGTATCATGGAGAGGCTTAGCCTCGAACAGGGCTGTAGCATCAGAAAGAGCAAAAGCCTGGAAGTAGACCCTGAAAAGATCAAAACCACTTGGGCCTATACCCGTAGCCAAATCAAAAATACGGTGCAGTACTACAACAGCTTGGTCAAAAAAGAAGGGGATGACTATACAAATCAAGAAGGTACGGTCTTCTCCGGTAGCGGTAGCAATAGCCTGACACCTGAAGATATCGCGCAGAACATCGGTGTTGCCAAGGAGATGTTCCAGAATATATTGGATGTGGTGGACCAAGAGTTCACCCCAGCCTGTGAAATGTGTCGATACATCAAATCGATAAATCCCGAAGACTATGAATTTGAAGGCTTGGATACCGGTACGGACTCCGGTCTGCTCAACATTCTCCGTACCATCAGCAATGCCATCAACGATTCTAAGTTCGATTATTTCGTGCGGTCCTATTACGATGAAGTCAATAGCTTTTGCGACAATCAGCTGTTGGAGGCCAATAACTGTAAGCCATTGGCGCAGGCAGTTGCCAACTGGAACAATGATGAGAGGGAGGCCTACAACCAGGCCTATAAGAAGTATGCCGTACTGAAGGAGATGATTGCTTTTTACAATGAGTTCAGTACGACTTCCGGTACTATCTTCAGGACCGACGATGAAGCCAAGGAAATCCAAGACGTTCTACTGGACCGAATCAATGAAAAACGGCTCTTCGAGCCACTGGAAAACCTTACCTTTAGCACCGGTACTGCCGTGTCCCGAGTCTTCGAGAAAACGGTCAGTGGTCTGGAAAGCAGCTCTTTTGCCTTTAAGTCCACGACTAAGATAGAGTTCGGTCTGGGAGGAAAGAAAAACGATAGTAAAATCGGTTTCTTTTTTGGATTGGGGGCGGGAACCCTTGGAGAGGACAACTTTGTTTCCTATTCCTTCTTACCTACATTGAAATTTGCCTTTGAGGATAAGAGCGAAATCGGTGCGGATGAATTTGAGATGCGGGAGTTCAAAACAGGGTTTAGCCTTGATGATAATGATGATGGTGACCATTTCAGTACGGACATCTACATGCCCTTTACCGATGGGCAGACGAAGACAGGCCCTTATTTCAATGTCATTGGTGGTCGGAGTTCCTGTCCTTATGAAACGGGTACCGTGCCCAGAGATCTGCCCAAGATACAATTACTTGACAGTGATGGCAACCTACTGCCCGACAAGTTGTATGACCTGAACCCCGATGACCGTATCGCGATACCCGTTAGTATCAGTTCGGGCAATATCTTTAACGAAGGCCGGTTGGTACAGATTACCGCGCCCTTGAACACGAACAAGAGAGGACTCATCATGGAGATAGAAGGAGTAAAGATCAACAACTATCGGGGTAGTGTCTCTTTCGTGGAGGCAGGGGCCGAGAGCTATAGGACACAGTTGAACATCCGACGTGACGGTCTGCCCGACTTCGATTTCGAGGATATCGAATTGGTCGCCAAGCCCAATTGCTTCGGAGGAAAGGGAACCTATTGGGAAGATGAAGCCATCTATGATACACTGCGCTTGGAGTTGCACTACCGTAAGCCCATTTCGCCCGTGCGTCTGGAAACGGACATTGCGAGTTGGTTCCTCATCGATGATGTTGATAATAGTGATGATAGAAACACGGAGTCCATGATTTTCAACATCAATGACCTGGACGTGGAGCAGCACTTACACTCCCTCAAAGAAGTCTTCTTGGAATATAAAAAAGAGAACGCCACAGTATGGACGAGAATGAAAGACAACACCACAGGAGAGGAAGTACTGCCTGTGGAGATGCTGCTGGACTACTACGAGCAGAATCGCAACTCTTATCCTGAGCCATTGTATCCTTTCTCGTGGGATATCTCCAAGAGACCTGACATTAGTGATGGCCAATACCAAGTGCGGGCCACGGTGGTTCATGAAAACGGGAGTACCGCTTATTCGAATGTACTTGCCGGGACCATCGATAGGACCCGACCTACAGTAGTGGGACAACCGAGTCCAAGTGATGGTATTTTGGCCCGAGGAGAAAGCATCGCTATCTCTTTCAGCGAAACGATGGACTGTGAGACCGTGATGGATTTCAGTTCGGGGAATGACTCCTTTGTCAAGGTATCCTATATGAACGGGGCAGGTACTTTTGAGGACTTGGCCTACCTTCCGGGCATAGCGGAGCTTTCTGATTATAGCTATACCTGTACGGGCAGTGGGGTCGATATCCTCATCGACGATGCACGTTTGGAAGCTCTGGACGGTCAATTGGTCATGGTCACTTTGACCGGGATGACCGACTATCTGGGCAATGTGTCGGACCCAAACCCCGTCACTTGGTCCTTCGTGGTGGACTATTTCAAGCAGACCACCTCGCCGATAACCTTGCTGTCCCCTGAAGACTGGCTCATCAATGAGACTTCTTTGGGTGTTTCGAACAAGATGAAGTTCGTTATCACCGATTATGATGTCAGTACCGCTTCCTATAATCTGGAGTACGTCACGCTGGAAACAAGACGTGAAACCGCTACCGCATGGGAGCAGGTAGATAGCCTGAATATAAAAGACCTACAGGAAAACTATCGTGCCATGGGCAATGCGGGACTGACACCCATGGATACCTTGTACTGGTCCGTCCCCTTGACCGTTCCGGATGGAAGCTACCAAGTCAGGGCTATCGCTGTAGGGGACAATGGCCGCAAGACCATCTCCAATGGACTCTCGGGACGTATCGATAGGACCGCACCCCGAATGACAGGAGTACAGGCTCCCGACGACGGTATTCTGGACAAAGGGGAGACTGCGGCCATCAGCTTTACGGAAAGCATGGATTGCAATGGATGGAACTCGGCGCAGGCCACATTGAGAATGACGCCCTTCGGAGCATCAGCCTCCAGTGCCATCGCGGCAGAAGACGTTGAGGTACATTGTGCCGGTTCAGAAGTAGTCTTTACCTTTAATGAAGCTGTATTTAAGGCCCATACGGGAGCGGCCATTGATATCAGTATCGAAGGTATGACCGATAGGGCAGGCAATGTACCCAAAGTGGCTATTGCACATCGCTTTATCCTAGGAGATCTGGGGAACAGTACTTCCTCTGTGGAGTTGACTTCCGGAGAAGAACCTTGGATAGTGAACAGTGAAGCCGCTGAGGCGAGCTTTACCTTGAGTGACTTTGACCTCTACAGTCCGGAATCCGTCTTGGACAGTATTGTGGTCGAGTATTCAATAGCGGGAGAAGCAAATTGGAAGACAGTGGAGGTACTTCCCACAGCAACATTGGCTGCTTACCACAGTGACCATGGCAAAGACGAAGGCCTTGCGCCCACCTATCCTGTGACATGGAAGCCCCGCGCGGGAATCTTGGAAACGGATTATCAGGTTCGTGCGATTGCTTTCGGAGGAAAGTACCGTCCTAGGTATTCCGCTATACTAGAGGGGCGTATCGATAGGACAGCCCCTTATTTTACGGGTAAGGCCAGTCCTGATGGCGGTATCCTGCGCTATGGCGAGGAAGTATCCTTGACCTTTACCGAGGCCCTGCTAGAATCCAGTGTCAATCCTACTACGGTTATTTTGGAGCAAAAACTAGTCAGTATAGATGAGCTTGGCGATGAGACCACCGAATGGGTGCCTGTGGCTTCGGAGATGTATTTTGCTCAGGCCGATGGCCATGCAGCAGCTATTTTCTTTGACGAGAGCTTTACCCAGAACTTCGAAGACGAGATCTTGCGCGTGACGGTCGGCAACCTTCGGGACCGAAGCCGAAATCCACTGGAAAAACCTGTGGTACAGGAGTTCAAGGTCGAGAATGTCATGATGGATAACGGAGTCAGTTTCAAACTGCCCGGTCTTGACTTCAAAGGACGCCTAGAGAGTGATGGAGCAGTAGCCTTAGCTTGGAACAATACGAAAAATGGGAAAATCCAGCACTACATTGTAGAGCGATCTACAGACGGAAAGCAATTTGAGGAGGCCGGTACCGTAGCCGTATTCAAGGCCGATAGCTATGATTACCTCGATTTCTTTTCGTTCGGTGCACTGGCGTATTACCGGCTTTCCGAAGTGGATTTACTGGGTGAGCGCAATCGTTCGAAAATCGTGATAATCCGTAGAAGTGTCCCGAAGGACCTGTTCCGAATCATGGTGAGTCCGAACCCTATTCAGGATAGGAAACTGAACTTTCACGCTATCAGCGCAGACCGTGACTCCGAGCTCACGGTACGCGTGCTGGACCGGGCGGGAGTAAAAGTGTATGAGGCCCATCATGCCGCAGCAGACTTCGATGGTGACCGACAGTCCATCTTATTGGATACTGGTCTAGAAGTAGGTATTTACTTACTTCAGATCATACAGGACGAAGAAGTCCGTTCAGTAAAATTTGCCATAGATTGATGGTCATTGTCGGTACGGGCATAAAGTAACTGTATTTTTTTCTATGTAAAGCCCCGTTAGCGATTTGCTTTCGGGGCATTTTTTTTGGAGATGTATATGAAGTGATAGTAGCTTGTCAAATTGTTCGTTGAACCCGGATCATGCATTGGAAAATCTACTGCGGATCTAATACAAACTTAGCTTTCAAATATCGCCTATCTTCCTGTTCATTTTGCTTCACTCTGCGTTGACAATCCTCGGGATAGCGCTGCTATCCCTGCGGTTCCCGCCTTGATTGAAACAAAATGACCAGCGGAATCTTATACGACAGTTGAACCCTAAATTTGTATAACTATCTGCAAACAGGTCGTTGCATTAAGTTTTTTGAATTCACCATAGCGGTGCTATGCTAAATCCAATAATACTCCCTGATCTATGGATATGTAAACCCTCGTCACGAAGTTCCAACGCATGATCCAGGTTGAAATAAATCGAAATATTTGTGTAACCGAACGGTTATGTTGATATTTGTAATCAATCAGTTACATTTTATGCGGAGAGATGTTTTTCAAGCTATTGCAGACCCGGTTAGAAGGGATATTATTACGCTGGTTTCCAGGGATGCCCTGACTGTAAGTGAAGTAGCCAAAAAATTTGATATCAGTAGACCAGCGATTTCCAAGCATCTTAAAATCTTGGAAGAATGTGGTATTGTGACCATCGAACAGCAGGGGAGAGAGCGCTACTGTAAGATTCAGCCAAAGAACCTTGCCCCGGCTTTTATATGGTTGGAGCAGTACCGCGAATTGTGGGAAGATCGATTGGATTCTTTCGAAGAGTATTTAACCCAAATTGATGGATAGAAATCGTGATGAGCGTATCAATAGCAAAATACCTGCCATTTGTATTCGTTCGGCATAGCACCGCTATGGTGAATGAAGACCGGTGGGCAAAGCTTCCGGTATGAAGCTATTTATGCGCGGAATAGTTTCTCTACTGATCATTTTGGGTTTAACACAGTTAAAAAATAAAAACAATAAGGATAATGAGTGAAAAAGAAGAAATCGCTAAAAGAACAGTAACTATACAGAGAACCTTTGACGCTCCCCTAAGTTTGGTCTGGGAAGCTTGGACCCGGCCAGAGCATATCGCACAGTGGTGGAGTCCAAAAGTTATGGTTACCAAGGTGATAGAGCATAGTTTCGAGGTAGGAGGGAAGTGGAAATATTCCATGCCCATGCCCGATGGTCAGGAGTTCATCGCTGAGGGAGAATACATGGAAATTGTCCTTATGGAGAAAATCGTCTCCAAGGCCAACTTTCGTCCGATGACCGAAGGTGTCGAAAACCGGTGCCTGTTCAAAAAGAACGGTAATAAGACCGACTTCACTTTCCATGTTATCCATCCGACGGAGGAGTACTGTATACAACAGGAGAAAATGGGTATATTGAACGGTTGGGGGTCTGTATTTGGAAGACTGGATGATTTTCTTCAGACCATAAGTATACAATAACCTGAAGGTCAGATTACCGGTTTTATACAAGGGTTCCTTAAAATGAACTTAGATAAGCTTCTCAATCAATAGCGGATATTGACATATCCGGGATATGGGATTTCTTTTTTGAGTATGTAAAAGTGAGGTTTTAGCTTCACCGTGAACACATTGGGGTCCTTTGTTTTTTTGGTAAGTTTCCAAAGGAAAGACCTTGTTTCCTTTGGTGATTCTCCCTTTAGTGCTTCGAACAGGTCAAATTGTACTGTCAGTGGCAAGAGGGCTTTGCCTCCATTACCGGGAACACTGACGCGCTGATCGTTACTCCCCCTTAACACCTCTTTACCTTTCAGTACTAAGATCCAATCTACCCGACTCATGGCAGCTAGCCCCGAATTGGGGTTTTGGACTTCTAAAGCGACGGTGATGTTCATTGGCATTTTCTTCTTTAAAAGAGAGCGGCTTATCCGTGTACCCTGTTTGAAATTCAAGCTGGACAGTTGAGACTTGCCTTTCAGGTCGACTCCCACACCTTCCAGTTGAGTTACTTCTTTAAAGTGAAAGGTGCACTGCGCAAACCGAGCGGTCCTGAAAATCATGCAGGAACTTACGCAGACGATTAATGCCGTATATAGTAAAATGATACCGATTTTACGAAATGGGAATAGGAAAGGAGAGTTCATTTTTAGTTTTAGTTGATTCGTTTTTCCGCGGATTATGCTCGACTCATTGCAAATAACATTCCAATTCTATGGTAAAATAAATTCTTAGAATCCAGAACGGTGACTTGGTCAAGTTAAAACAGGGTAAGATAGAGGATTTGCGTGAAATAAAACAACTGAAATACCAAGATTTACAGAAGAAACCATTACCTGATGCGTACCCTATTTCCGCGATACAAGAGATACCATTATTATTTTTAACCTATTATTTCTTGTATGGAAGAAATAGTTAATACACTGTAAATCAATTTTTTGTATGCTTTCTCGGATAAAAGATTCCTAGCCCCTGGATAATGGTTTAATTTCGTACAGGTGAACATGGATTGGCATAGAATGAAAGGAATTGAACTTTGGAATTGCAATAAAAAACTGGACAATAAGTTAAGCACATTTTGAATAATTGATTTTACTAAACTCTTCTGGAGTC
>CANLOE010000020.1 GCA_947492745.1 uncultured Cyclobacteriaceae bacterium
CTGCGGTTCTCGCCTTGATTGAAACAAAATGACCCGCGGAATCTTATACGACATTTAAAACCTAAATTTGTATTAATGACACAAAAGCCTCCTCACCTAAACATGTTCTCATCACGAAATCCTTTTGATCAATCCGGGTTGAATACTTTCTATATCATGCTTATGGTTGTGTATAATCTTTGGGCACGGGATTTTTTTGAAATCTCCATAGGTAGTATCACACTTTTTGTCAATGATTCCATATCTAAAATAAGGGATGACAAATTCTAAAGTAATTGCTGCCAAAACAATCCCTAAAGTGTACCTATCTACAATATTGATGGGTATTCGGTCTGCACTTGCCTTGCTCAAAAGTATCAACCTTCTGATGCTGTAAAAATTCCTTATGAGCGATTTATACAAACTTAGCTTTTAAAATCGCCTATCTTCCTGTTCATTTTGCTTCACTCTGCGTTAACAATCCTAGGGGTAGCGCTGCTATCCCTGCGGTTATCGCCTTGATTGAAAAAAAAATGATCCGCGCAATCTTATACGACAGTTGAATCCCAAATTTGTATTATTGATACTACCATACCTTTTTTGTGCGACCGGTCATTGTGCCTTGGCTTGTTTTTCTTTTTCCCGAGGTGTAAAATCAAGAGGACAGATTCCATTAAAATACAATATTGAAAAAAATGAAAAACCTCAAAAAGCAGACATAGCTGATGTTTTTTGTAGATTTAAAGCGAAATAATGGAACTCTGTTGGATTTTTTGGGTTTATTGATATATTCTTACTTTTAATCTATATCAGAAAATCAATTGAAACCCTGAAAATCGGAAAAATATATGCTTTTTATTAAATTGGATATAGTGCTACTACACTAAGTTCGGAAAACCCTGATTTTCGACTATTCTTACCTATAAGGTCATACTCTGAGGCGTATGACGGATTGATAAATAACCCAAGAGATATCTATGATAACGCACTATTGTATATAGAAAATAATGAAACTTTTAGATCAATTGCACCAGCTGATCGATCAGCACATTTACGAACATCGAGATATTGCTTTTTATGAGGCCAAACTTGGCTTAAAGCCCAAATACCTGAGCAAGGTTTTTAAAAAAGCGGATATAGCCCCTCCCTGTCAAATACTGATAGACAGGCAACTCCAAGAAAGCCAGCAGTTACTATTGGATACCGATCTTTCCATTAAGGAAATCGCCTTTAAATTGGGCTTTGAAGACCCTTATTATTTCAGTAGGCTTTTTAAGGAAAAAACGGCCATGTCACCTAGTCAATACCGAGAAGTGGAGCAGTGAACCTTTATCCATTGTCAAATCCTGCTTTCAAAATTAATATTGCACTTTAACCAATTTTGAAAGACCATAATGAAACAATTTACCAAGCATACTCTGGAGAGTGCTCCGGAGGAAGCTATAGACCACCTCCAATATGCCGAGAAAAAATACGGCATGTTACCGAATCTTATTCGCTATATGGCCAGCGCACCACCAGCACTGGAAGGTTATATGAACCTGTTCAACACTTTTTCGAAGACCTCTTTTTCGGCCGGAGAACAACACTTGATTCTATTGGCAGTGAGCATTGTCAATCAATGTGACTACTGCACGGCCGCACACTCACGGGCAGCAAAGGCGGCAGGTGCCGATATCGGTATGATCAATACCATTAGAAAGGGAGTCAAAACAGGGGATTCACGAATCGATACGCTCATTGCGTTCACTAAGTTGATAGTGGAAAAAAAGGGATTTATCGAAAAGGAAAATCTCGAAGAGTTTTATGCGGCAGGTTTCGAACCGGAAAATGTCCTTGAAATCATTGTGGGAGTTTCCCTGAAGACATTATCCAATTATATCAATCATATTACCGAGAATGTTATTAACGAAGAACTGAAACCTTTTGAGGTCGGTAAGGAAATAGAAGCATAGGGAAATCATAAGTTTCCATTATGATTTAGATGCAAACCTGAACTATTATATTTTATTATATAATGGATTATAGAGTAGGTTTATTATTCGGGTTTGTATCACCCATTCATATATATATGAATGGGTTCTCTGCATTTATGCCCGTCTGGCTTCTTTTTTGTGTTGGGTGTTCTATCTGTTCCTGATCATGAACGAAGCTATCAAAATTTCACTCCGAGTACGAGGCCGACCATATCGCTTTTGACGGTAAAATTATCGTTTTTGGAGATATTGATCAGTCCTCGACTATAGCGTATACCCGTGGTCAGGGCAGTATTCGGCCCAAGTTGAAAACGGGTACCTGCTTCCAACAGCAATGCACTATCGAAAAACTTGAACTTCTCGGTCAATAGCCTTGTACCATCATCAATCTCATCATTGATTTTTATCTCAGCGGTCAGTCCCAGTTCGCTGTATATTTTCAGGTCGGGGGCTATCTCATTGGTATAAAGCTTGAGTGCCACGGGAATCTGCAGGTATTGTAGATTGTACTTTTCGGAAATGGTCCTGTTCTCGGCCGTATCACCGCTAACCTGCACTCCTTTAGTGACATAGTTTATACCCGTCGTGAAAAAATAACGGTCATTAATGGATTGATCGAAAAATACACCAAAAGAAAATTTGATGCTACTGCCGTCTTTTTCCAAGGGTAGCCCTTCTCCGGAATCATCCACTCGCGCATAACTGATATTAGGTATCAGGTTCAGTCCTATTTTTGGCTGGGACTTCGCAGGAAGAGCCAGTAAAGCACATAGGAACGATAAAATAAAAATAGTCAGAGTTTGTTTCTTTTTCATATCGATATTGGTTGATGCGAAGTTAAAGGCTTTTCGTCTTTTGTAATAGTGCCAGTGCCATTTTTTCATGTTTCCTTAGCAATTTTTGATGAGTGGGGTCAGGAAGTATTAGGTCTAAGTGCTGAGGTTCTTTCTCGGCTACATCGCTTATAATGTCCGGATGTATGTAGTATTTTCGACAGGTGGCCACTGTATTTCCCAGTTTTTCGGCCACTTTTCGAACAATACAGGTCTCCATTTTTTTTCCGGGGTTTTTCTTACATTCTTTAGTTGCCTGAGGGATGTATTTTAATGCCAGTGTACTTGCTCTCCAAGTTCTAAAGTCTTTTGCCGTGAAGTCGCCACAACCTATGCTCTGTAGATAATCGTTGATGTCCGATGAGTCTATCTGTTGATAACTGCCATCCTCGGTTATGTACTGAAAGAGTCCTTGTCCGGGCAAACCGGAAATGGCGTTGGTCAGTTTTTGAAGCTTTTGGTCTTTTATGGTGATTTTCCTGAATGTATTGCTTTTTGCTTTGTACCTCAACTGTAGTCCATTGTCTTCTCTATTGGGGTGTTTTTCCTTTAGTGTTGTGCTCCCACAGTCCCGTTGCGCTTTCTATAGCGTCGATTACCGACCCTGAGGAAAAAATGTTCGTCGATAAGACTGAGCACAAGAGCGATTATCTTATTTTTTGACCAACCCGTCTCTTTCAGGTCTTTTCTGAGATGACACCTTATTTTAGGTACTTGCTGACCGAAGTACCAAAGCTTATCAAACTTATATTGCTGTTGTTGACTTGTCCACAACTCATGATAGAGGTATTGCTTTCTGCCAGCGGCATCATATCCAGTGGCCTGAATGTGCCCATTTTCTTTTGGGCAAATCCATACTTCTTTCCAATTGGGCGGAATATTTAGCCGAGCTATACGCTGCGGGATTGCTTGAGCATGGACTTCTCTATTCTGAGCATCATAATAAAGAAAGCTCTTTCCTCTTTTTTTCTTTGCCACCCGGGAGCATCATCGTGCACATGGCATAAAGCTACATAAAACTACATGATCGGATTTCATAGGAAACAAACGGTACTAAAAAGCTTCCGCAAGATTAAAATAATAATGCACCCTCTCCTTGCTGGCACCGGTATCGAATCTCAGGTTGAGCCTTTCTTTTCTTTCTACTAAAAACCTCAAGCCCAGACCTCCGGTAAATCGGAGATTGCCCCATTCGAAATCTTTGAGACTCGGTGCAACATCGCCAAATCCCACAAAAGCTACCGCCCCCAGTCTACCTATCAGTTGTTTTCTATATTCTGCTTGGAAGGCTATATAATGTCGGTCTAAAAATCGTCCCTCATAATACCCTCGCATCAGCTCGGGTCCCCCGAGAGCCCCCAGCTCTGAAAGTGGTGGGTTGCCCCAAGTCATGTCCATGACCAATTGTAGGGCCAGTACATCCTCTTTGTCTTTGGTCGGTTGTGTATAATGCCTCACATCAAGTCTGGTTAGTTGGAACTTTTGTGTCCCTCCCAGAGTATTGCCATAAAATCCATGTGTAAATTCGACAAACCAGCCCTGTTTGGCATTAAGTAGATTATTTCTATTATCATATACAGCTGCCAATTCTGCTCCTGCTGAAGTTGAACCTAGGCCCCCTTCGATTTCTCCTCGCGCCAACAACCCCTCAGAGTCGACCTCTACATCTGAAATATGATTATACCTCAATCCTCCACCTACAAAAAGGTATGTGTTTGGAATCCTTTTAAGTAATATAGGTTCGAACAAAATCTGATTGAACTCATAATTCTCTTGGTCAGCGGAAAATGAATCTCTACCCAGTCCGAAAAACAGACGGGGAAACTTCTGAAAACGGATATTGCCCTTAACCATATATTTCTCCTGAGGAGTGAATATTTCGAAACCTGAGTATACCAAGATTTGGTTTTCCAATGTATAAGATACGGATATGGGCATATTAGAGGTTCTTGTTTCTTCACCTGAACCCTTGAATTTAAAAAGCCCTTTAGCACCAAAGCCCAAGGCGAGCTTGGTCTCCGGCGAATAAGTAACCACGGGAGAGATAATGATTTTAGCCGAATAGATAGCGCTATCCGCTGCTGCTTGCCGCTTGTTGGGATGCATCGTGAAAAAATCCACTATGTGGTCAAAACCCTGAGCAGAAGCATGACAGCCCATTAGTGATACTGTCCATATAAACAAAAAGGTTATCGACCTCATAAGTTCAGATTCATAAAAAATATAATTGGATGTCTCTCTTCATATCGCAGCAAAAATATTGAAGTAATCCAGACCTTTGTCCAGCACCGAGAATTTTGGCTTTTGTGTCCTAATCAAGGATTTCTTCCGCTGCATAGCCGAGGCGATGGAAATTAAATAAGACAAAATAAGAGTGCTAAATGTGAAATTTACAGGTAAAAGAAAAAGTCCAAATAACTTCATTAAATGCAACACAATGGACCGTTAGAAAACGTCTTGAACAAGTAAATATCGGATTAAACATAAAATAATCGATAGCCTTCCTATTATGAACATAAATTGCTTCAAAATCAGTAGTTTTACGCTATGCAGGTTTCTCACCTTATCAGTACGCTAGACCTCCTCACCTGAACCGCTGATTTATTATACTTTAAGCCCTCATCACGAAATCCTATTGATCAATTTAGGTTAAAGATAAAGATTTATTTTGCTGGATACACCTGTTCCGCACAGAGCGGATATCAATTGTTGATAATTTCATCAGATACCTTGTCATAACTATACTAGTTATACAAATTTGGGTTTTAAATGTCGTATAAGATTCCGCGGGTCATTTTGGTTTCAATCCAGGCGATAACCGCAGGGATAGCAGCGCTATCGCGAGGATTGTCAACGCAGAGTGAAGCAAAACCGAAGGTTCATGAACACCACTGGAATCAAACACAATAGTGAACTAAATGAACAGGAAGATAGGCGATATTTAAAAGCTAAGTTTGTATTATAAGCGGATTGATTCAATCCTAGATCATGCATTGAAAAATCTACTACGGATTTAAATAGCTACAAATCAGTAAAGTGGACGTTTTTTTTGAACGAACCGTAGCGATGCTACGCCAAATCCGATAAAACACCCTGATGTATTGCTTTTTAAACCTTCATAACTAAGTTCTGATACACAATCCGATTTTAACGCAATTTTATACCGACGCAATTTGTAGGGTAAACATGTCTTTCGAATTGATTGGGACAATTTCAATTATAACATCTTTCAAAACAGTCCGGCACCTAACCCTTTTCTTCCTCATTAGCATGCTTTGATGATATCGCAGGACTCTTCATGCCCTTATTGATTTGATCATAGGAGTTCTCACCCAGATCAATCCCTTTATGGGTTATTGTTAAGGGCGTATTCAGTAGTTTGGGATGTTTTTCCAATATCTGCAATAGATCATCTTCATCCAATCCGCTTATACTAGCCGCAGAATATTCTTCCCATCTTTTTTGATGGATGATTTTGCTTAGACTGACTTTACTATTGGAGAGTATATCGGCAAGTTGTAATCTAGTCAACTTTTCCCTGCTTATGTCCAAGGTTTTGAGTACTAGATTTCCAGAACTGTTCAAATAGGCCAGTGTTTGATTTTCATCAGTATCCTCACCGTTGTAGATGAGCATTATCTCATTTTTCTCGACATTTAACATGGGCTTGATGTTTTATAGTTGAACTAATTGATATCAGTTTTCAGACGATTAGCCATTTTCGGATACTTTTATCCTGGATTTGCCATCCTCCTCATTATTATCCTTTTCGTTGGATTCAGAGAGGGATTTTATATTCATCTCGTCCAATCGCTGCCCCCCTTTGATACCAAAGTCCAGTGTCCTGATAGGAAATGGTATGGTGATATTGTTGGCATCAAAAGCTTTTTTAATGGCTTTAATAGCCTTATTGGTCATACTTAAGTAACCAGGCTGATCTGGAAAATCTATCCAAAAGCGGACATTGAAATTAATGGAGCTACCACCAAATTCATGATAATCGAAAATAACATCCTTGTCTTTGGCAACTCCTTCCAGTGAAGATATGGTCTCTTTGACCAATGATTCTACGTCTTCCAGATTTTCACTGTAGGATACACCGACGGGCAGGTCAATCCTTCGCCGCCCTGTAGAACTGTAATTGATGATTTTGTCCTGTATCACGTTTTTGTTGGGTATGTATACTTCCTGTCCCTGAAACGTTTCTATTACGGTAACCCTCAAATTTGTCCGAGCCACTTTTCCCATATTGCCTTCCACCTCTATCACATCTCCTACAACATATGGTTTTCGAAATGCCAGAATAATCCCTGAAATAAAATTGGCAGCGATATCCTGAAAGGCAAATCCAAGTGCGAGACCTATCACCCCGACACCGGCCAGTAGGGATGTTACTGCTTTGTCCAGTTTCAATATCCCCAAACAGAAGAAAATACCCAGACCAAAGACGGTAAAGTAGATTATCTTTCCGAAAAGGTCTTTTAGGGCACCGTCTCCTGAGGCTTTAGAAAAAATCTTTTTAAATAGATTTCGAGCCAGTTTGGCCAAAAGTGCAAATAAAACAAGAAGAATAACAGCAACTATCATATTGGGAATCATACTGATGAAAGCTTCCAACCATGACTCTAATTTGCCGGTAACTTTACTGATAGGTTCTGAGATATTCAAGTCCATATTTTTCCGTGCTTCTTTTGTATTGATTTGCGCTGTTCAGAAAATTTAACTTTCTTATAAAAAATTTCTTAACTGAGTTTCATGCTTTCTTTGACGCTTTCCAAGAGACTTTTACCATTGACGGCATAGTTCTCTACCCTATCATTGTATTTTTCCTTTGTCGTCTGTGCTGTTTCTTCCAAAGAACTGGTCAAATCATTTTTTATGGATTCTGTTCTGTCGGCAATCATTTTACGTGTAGCTCTACCACTGCTGGGTGCGGTCAGTAAACCTGCAATTACACCTGCTGTTGCTCCTAATACAAAACCTCCGATTGTTTTCCATTGATTACTCATAATAAATGTTGTTTAGTTTATTACTGTAAGCTTTTACAGCATTCTATTCTTTATAGGGCAAAGAGTACTCCAAAACCCAAAGGGTATGTCCCAAATCGACACCTATCCTACCATTACCTGTATTTTACCCTATTGTAAGGCATATGTTGCGACACAAAATCCATACCCAGCGTAGAAAAAAGACCACACTTTTGTAGATATGACTGCCAAAAGTCAAAAATTTCCTGAAGCGCTATGTATAAGCGAGAGCCCTTCTTATTGATAGGTATGAAAAGCACGGAACCAGTGTAGAATACAGGATGGATGATAGCTTTACTCTTCCGTAACCTTATTTACCTGCCCGATACAGGTACTTGTCCGTAAGAAAATCATAGGATTTTTAGCAGTAGCCTCCTCGACAGATGCTCTTTCGGTTCGATAATGGCCTTAGTGCATAGTATTGAACATCTTGTTTACCCCCCAAAAAACAATTATTATGATACGTCTATACACTACCCTTATAAGAACATCGTCACTAGGCATTTTCCTAAGCGCCTTTTTTCTGCTCTCTCTTGTGACATTCCTACCCTCACAGGCAATCGATGAAACCCAAAAACTTTTGAACAGAGGCAACGAATTCCTAGACGGTCATCATTATGATAAGGCCATCGATATATATAACAAGTTATTGTCAATCGACGCCCATCATGTAGAAGCTCTTAGTAAGGGCAGCCTGGCCTATGCTAAACAAGGCTATTTTGAAGGCGAATTACAGAAAAGATTCTATCATAAAAGTCTGAAAATGGCCAGAAAAGCTTATCGTCTGGACCGAAATAATACTTGGACCAATCACGCTATGGCAGTAGCACTGGGCAGAAACATGGAAGATGACGGGTGGAAATCGAAGATAAACAAGATAAAAAGGATAAAGAAGTTCAACGACAGAACTCTGAGCCTGGATAAAACAATAGCTGGAGCTTGGTTTATAGAAGGCTTGTACCAGTATAAATTAGCAAATCTCAATTATTTTAAGAGAACCATCGCAAAGACTTTACTGGGTGCCGAAGAGGTAAAATCCGCTTCATTCCGTAAAGCGAGGAAGGCTTTTAGTTCTGCCTTGGTGCATGATGAGAAAAAAGCCGTTTATTACCTCTATTTGGGTAAGGTCAATAGAAAACTGGACCAAGATGAAATAGCGAAAGAAATATTGAACTCTGCGCTTACACTAGACCCTAGCGTACCCGGTAATAAAGATAAGATCAATGAGTGTAGACGCATAGTGGACCGCATATAGTTTTTATCCCAAATCATGCATTAGCCCTTCTATTAGGGCTTCAAATCAGTAAAGTGAATGCGTTTTTTGAATTCACCGTAGCGGTGCTATGCTGAACCCAAGAAAACACACTGATTTATTACCATTTAAGTCTTCATGACGAAGTTCCAACGAACATTTTGGGTTTAATGAAAAGTGAAATGGGGAATTTGTATTGCAACAAAAATGGGAAAATCATGCATTGGTGCAATTTCATTGGTTGATGGGTCATTGGGGCTGTTCTGACGGGCAAAGTGCTTTCACAATCATTTTCAGTTCTGTAACAGAATAATTTGCTTTGGGTATAACTCAAAATAATCAGTAGTCGTAACGAAAATATTTTTTGATTATAGATGAACTGCTCCAAAAAAATGGACACAGATTGAAAAAAATAGAAATTCAATCAAAATCATCGGCTACAGTATGACTTCTACCGAAATACCATTCTTCCCATCAAACAGCGAAATCAACTGTAACCGACAGTCATCCTGCAATATTTAATGGCATAGGGTCCAGTCCTTTCATAAAAGAATGACCTCCCGTATAATCAAGACGATGATTATGGTATTCTTTTATAAACTTCATCGATGCCATGATATTTATATTATTTTCCTTCGCATACAAAAATACATGCTCTAATAGTTCCTGCCTAAGAGCAGGGTCCTCCATAGGACCTGAAAATCGCATGAGTTCATACAGCCTAGAGGTACATCGGTGAAATTTGAGTTCCAGTACCGTTTTATTCTTGTCCAATAAAACGAAACGTTGATTGTAGGGGTCAATAATTATCTGCATTTTGATGTTCGATATAAAGGTGATATGTTCTTATCGAATCAACCATAAATCAGTTGATAAGCATAAAATGTACCAATGGAAAAAAATGGAACAGTACACGTTGTGTACTGTTCCACCGCAACAACAAATCAACAATAGTTCTATTTGTATTTGTAAATGGACTTCTCAAAAATGAAGATTGACAAAGCTTAGGACTTGGCGGAAAATGCCGACATCATCCAGTGGTACTCTTCTATTTGCTTGACAAAACTTTTGATCATATCTTCCGTACCTGAGTCCCCGAACTCTATGGCCTGCTCTATACACTCGACCATGTATTCCAGTAAGATGCTGTAGTCATTCAGTATATCCGCGACCATATCATCAGAATTCAAATTTGTTCCACGCTCAACAATCTCCGAAAAATCGATATAATCCTGCATTTTGCTGAGCGGTGTTTTTCCGAACACTCTGATTCGCTCCGCTATATCATCGATATTTAGCTTAGCGGTATTGTATTGCTTTTCAAATTGCTCGTGGATGTCAAAAAAATCGGGTCCTTTTACATTCCAGTGAAAATTTCTCAACTTTTGATAATGTACACTATAATTAGCCAATAATAAATTCAATGCTTTCACAATCTGATCTGCTTCCTGCTGAGCATAGCCCAGTTTACTAAAAATTCTTTTTTTGACCGAGGCGACCACTTGACCACTTTTATTTTCAACTACTTCCATAGGTATATCTTATTTTAATTGGTAAAACTTTTTATCACGCCTCATAAACCGCAAAAATCGTGAATATATCCATAGCACCGAAAAAAGGCATAATAGGACTATAAACTGTGAGTTTTATTCTACAATATCCACATTCCACACCACAACTTCATTACCGGAAAATGGCTTCTGCTGGGCAAGAGGGATTGGAGCGATTTTTTCAATAGGTGAATCAGCTTTTATATGTTTGAACCGAAACCCTCTAGAAAAATGAAACAATACTCTATCTATATCTGTGTTCTCGTCTCGATTATGATTTTCTCATGCTCCACTACACAGCAAGTTTCAAAGCTCACCGCAGAGCGGGATAGCTTGAAGGCATCGAATGAAAAACTATTGAAGGCTATGGATGATTTCCAACTCCGCAATAATGATCTGTACGAAAACCTACAAGAAACGAAAATCGAAAATGATTATACGTCGCAAGTACTCATGGACAAACAGCAAAAAGTGTTGGATCAAGGAGGTGATCTAAAAATGAAACGCCTGGAAAATGGTTTGTTACGGACTCGTTTGCAAGATCAAAGAGCCCGTTTGGATACACTGCGTATGGGTATTGTTGAAGCTTTGTTGGATTTCTCGGACGATAGTCTTTTCACTAAGATAGTAGATGATAAAGTATACCTGACACTACCGGAGAAAGTACTTTTCGACCGGAGCAGTGCAAAACTAAATAATAAAAGTAGAAAAGTATTGCAGCGCGTAGCACGTGTTCTTCGGGAAAACAAAAGCACTCAAATTATTGTGGAAGGTCATACCGATAATATCCCCACTACAATATATGAGGATAATTGGGAGTTGAGTCTTGCAAGGGCCGCGTCCGTGACGCGCTTGTTTGTTCAACAAGATAGGTATCGACCCCCGAAGGATCACACCCAGTGGTCGGTCTTATACAAATTTAGGTTTTAAATGTCGTATAAGATTCCGCGGGTCATTTTTTTTCAATCAAGGCGAGAACCGCAGGGATAGCAGCGCTATCGCGAGGATTGTCAACGCAGAGTGAAGCAAAATGAACAGGAAGATAGGCGATATTTGAAAGCTAAGTTTGTATTACTACCACCCTACAGCTAATCCCCAAACAGAATTGGGAAAACGAAAAAACAGAAGAATTGAACTAATTCTCAAACCGGACATGGAAGAGCTGTTTGCACTTATCGATAAATCTACCGATAGGCAATGATTTCCACATTTCGCTTGGCAGTACTTCATAGAATTCGAAAAGATATAGACTTATATACTGTATAAATAGTATTGTTCGGCACGAATCAAGCAACTCCCGTGGATATCAAGAATATATTTATGAACTTAAAAAAACTATAGAATGAGAAAGATATTAGTCACTACAAATTTTGAAACAGAAGATGAAAACGCTTTGAAAATGGCGGTAGATATGGCAAAAGTCATCGATGGAAAAATCTATTTGATTCACTTTTTCCAACATCCTTTGCCCACTTTTTCAGCTACGGGTGATACTGCACTTGTCAGTAGCACAGAAGAGAGCATCTATGCACTAGAGGTCATTCGTAGTGCCAAATCCAAATTGGCCTTACTGGCTTCGCATTACCAGCAAGAAGAGGTATCCATTGATTACCAAGTAGTGGATAATAACCTGATGGATGGTGCCGAATCTTTTGTAGATGAGCATGATATAGACATCCTCTTCACTGCTGCTGATGCTCATGAGGCAAAGAAAATGGTCGATAATTGTGCCTGCATTGTTCTAGCTTCAAAAAAATACAATACTATAGACAAACTGAGAAATATTGTACTCAGTATTGATATCAATTTGGACAGAGATAGAAGAGAGGCCATTAAGTTCCTCCAAGAGCTCGCTTATCATTTTAGAAGTATTATACACGTAGTTCACGTTACTCAAGAGAAAGAGAAGGATAAAATTCTGGAGCTTCGGTCAAAACTGAGGTTATTTTCTAAAAAATACTTCTTCCGGGGTTATTCATTGAACATTTTGAATCATGAAAAAGATGAAGAAGAAGCTCTACTGTCTTATGGCAAAAATGTAAATGCAGGTCTGTATATGGTACTTAGTGACCGTAATAAAGGATTTCTGAGTTTTTTCTCTACCTCACTGACAAAGCATCTTATGGAAGATGCAGAAGTGCCGGTAATGAGTGCCAATCTTGACAATTTATAGTAGATGGCACCTAAAAACGGAGTTGTAATGTCATTTTCGTTCAAAGAGCTCTTCTTTACCTTAGGAGCGTTCTTTGGATTATTCATACTCATTTATTTTGGCAGGTCCATAATGGTACCGATTGCCTTCGGTCTACTATTCTCCTTTATACTTTATCCTATCTGTAAGTGGTTAGAGGTCAAAGGGGTTCAGAGAACTTGGGCCATTATATGGACCATGCTTTTTATAACTCTCTCCATACTGGGGATTATTGTATTGTTTTCTGCCCAGATTATCAATATAGCCAAAGAATTCGGGGATTTTACCGAAAAGATAAACGAGCTTCTTCAATCCATAACGAAGTTTTTCAATAACAAAGTAGCATTTATTCCGGATATTACCCCTAAAAAAGTAATCGAAAAAGGCAAAGATTGGGTGGGAGAATCCACTGGAGTCATCATGGGAGATACCTTATCAATAACCAGTACCATGCTCTCTGGCATGGTCATGGCTTTCATCTACACATTTCTGCTTCTTTTGTATCGGTCGGGTCTGACAATGGCCTTGGTCAGCTTCGCTACACAGGAAAAGAAGGTCGTTTATCATCATATGTTAAAGGATATTCAAAAAGTAGGTCAACAGTACCTAACAGGAATGGGCATACTCATACTCATCCTAGGTTGTCTGAACAGTCTGGGACTATTTCTGATCGGTATACAATATGCACTATTTTTTGGTTTTTTAGCGGCGTTTCTATCTGTAATCCCTTTTATAGGTACCGCGCTTGGCGGACTCATACCTACTCTATTTGCTTTGATGAACTATGATTCCATATGGTATCCACTAGGAGTAGTCATTATATTCTGGTCTATCCAATTTATCGAAGGAAATTTTCTGAGTCCCAAAATTGTCGGTGGCAATCTGGATCTGAATGCACTGGCGGCAATCTTCTTTTTGTTTCTGGGAGCTTCACTATGGGGTATACCGGGCATGATACTCTCTTTGCCCTTTGCTGCTATATTCAAGGAAATCTGTAGCTATTACGAACCACTGCAACCTGTATGTCTATTACTGGATGGAAATGTCCATAAAAGGAAGGACGAAATCAAAGAAAAACAGAATCAGCACGCTTCTTCGGCAAATACCACAAAAGCATAAAGAAGCCACTGTTTCCAAAAGTAGGCAGACCGAAAGCCTGTCAGGATTACAGGACTGTCAAGAAGTATTTTAATAAATAAAGGCTTTTCTTGAAAACGGGAATCAATAGTGTACCCAAAGTTTTCCGGTTGTAAAATACATTCGTATGCGGACGTATTTTAGGCTTCCAAATAGTAACAATCAATCATTGTCAGTGAGTGTATTTGATCTCCATGCACAGTATTTATGGTTTGTATGTAGTTAAAGTGGCGTTAAGAGCAAAAAAACAAATAACAATGAAGCATATCGATTTTTTTAACATTTGGAAAGTTCTAAAAAAGACAGGTAGTTCTTTTGTGGAAAACGATTCTATGGCCCGTAGTGCCTCCATTGCATTCTATACGATTTTTTCCCTGCCTGCTATATTGATCATCACCGTATTAGTAGCAACGACTACGTTCGAACAGCAGGTAGTTCAAGAAGAGCTGCTCCATCAGATTACTTCCCTTATGGGAAAATCCAGTGCGGAAGAAATCAAGGGAATCATGGAGAATGCAAAATTAGCTCCCTCCAGTAGCTGGGCGAAGATAGTGGGTATTGCTACTTTGATGTTCTCTGCGACCACGGTATTTGTATCCCTACAGTCGGCCATCAATTATATCTGGCGTATCAAGCCCAAACCACAACGTGGTATCGTGAAGTTTGTCGTAAATCGATTACTCTCCCTTGCCATGGTAGGGAGTGTGGGTTTTTTACTCATGGTATCCTTGGTCTTGGACACTTTATTGATTTTACTGAACCAATGGCTGACCTTCATCCTTTCTGATTTTGCCGTGCAGGTAATCAGTGCTATCAACTTGGTGTTATCCTTGGGAATCATAGCTGTTGTATTTGCGGTTATTTTCAAAGTACTGCCCGATGCAAAAGTCAAGTGGAAACATGTGAAAAATGGAGCTATCGTAACTGCTATATTGTTCTCTCTGGGGAAGTATTTGATAGGGTTTTATCTGGGCAACAGTGATGTCGGCAGCGCCTATGGAGCGGCAGGTTCTACTGTAGTCCTACTGATATGGGTCTATTATTCTGTAGTTATTCTTTTGTTTGGGGCGCAGTTCACTTTTAGTTACGCTGAGGTCTTCGGCAATCGTATACAACCCTATGATAATGCTGTGAAAATAGAAATAAAAGAGGTAGAAATGGAAAAAAAATCAAAAGAACGGCAGAAGTTGGCTGCTTCGTGAGGTAGGGACGAGATAAGGCTATGGACACGTGTTCATGGCCAAAACCAAACAAGCGACCCGACATGTTCAAGATCGGAAAAACAAATCAAGCCCAAAATAATCAATAACAAATCATTTATACAATAATAATTATGGAAGGATTAAGCATTATACTATACATCGGATTCCCACTGATTGTCATTTTCGGGGTGATGTACCTCATTCGACAAAAAAGAGAAAAAGACACTGGTAGAGAGCCAAAAAACACAACAGTATCCATAAAAAAAGAAGAGACTCATTCGTGAGTCTTTATACTGTACGGATACGGCCTATCTACTCACAGTAATCGTGCAGATGGGTTCTGTTCCATGTTCCTTTACCTTACTACTCTTTTCCGGTATTTCAGGAGTTCATCTCTCAAAGGTCGCGTACCTTCCTATTTATTTTGCTTATTCTGCATTGGGACTTCGTAACGAGGGTTTTATACTCAACAAAAAATGAAATGGGAAATTTGAATTTCCGTAAGTCTTGGACAAATCCTGCATTTTGTTGACCGGTCATTAGTTGATTGGTCATTAGTTGATTGGTCATTAGGACCGTTCCGGGCAGAACAGCGTTTTCTTGATCATTTCAGTATGTCCCAAAACAATTTCATCCGGGTATAAATAGCAATACATCAGTGAGTTTTATTGGATTTAGCATAGCACCGCTATGGTGAATGAAGACCGGTGGGCAAAGCTTCCGGTATGAAGCTATTTATACGCGGAATAGGTTCTCTATTGATCAATTTGGGTTTAATACAAACTTAGCTTTTAAATATCGCCTATCTTCCTGTTCATTTAGTTCACTATTGTGTTTGATTCCAGTGGTGTTCATGAACCTTCGGTTTTGCTTCACTCCGTGTTGACAATCCTCGCGATAGCGCTGCTATCCCTGCGGTTATCGCCTTGATTGAAACCAATATGACCCGAGGAATCTTCTACGACATTTAAAACCCAAATTTGTATAAAACAGTCTCTAAATTTCATTCGAAATTTTAAGAGACTGTTTCTCTTTAGTCCTGCTTCGAATAATTTTTTAGTATTTTTGAGAGGCTTTCGACCAGCCTGTTCGTCTCCCCTTCATTCAAAGAAGCAAATCCCAGACGTACCGCGTTATGGTATTCGGGGAAATTTCTGTCCGCGCGTATGTAGACTCCATAATTGGGCAATTGTCGCAGTACTTCTTTAAGAGGAACGAAAGGCTTCGCCCGCAGCCAGATGGCCATGCCTCCATCGGGTACTTCAAAGTCAAAATAAGTACCCAGCCGCTCTCGGAACAGGGTACAGATAAAATCCCGGCGGTGACGGTATGTTTTTACCGTCTTCTTAAGATGCCTTTGTAGTTCGCCCTCTTCTATCATCTCGGCGATGGCCTTTTCCATGACCGCATCGCCCTGTCTATCGATAATCTGTCGCAACCGGCTCATCTCACTTATTATGCGCGGTGAGCAGACCATATATCCAACTCGGACTACAGGAGCCAGAAGTTTACTGAAAGCACCAATGTATATGACACACCCTACAGTATCCATACTGGCCAAAGGAAGTATGGGACTACTCTTGTAGTGAAAATCATAGTCATAATCATCTTCAATGATGAAAAATCGATGTCTTTGCGCCAGTTCCAGCAATTGAAGACGTCGTTTGGCGCTTAGGGTAACCGTTGTCGGATAGTGATGATGTGGAGTGATGTAGATGGCCTTTACCTTTTCACGCTGGCAATGGGCTGCAATAGGTTCGATTTGGATCCCTTCTTGATCAACAGGTATTTTCAGTAAGGAGCCTCCGGCATGGAGAATCACATCGTCGGCCTCGGGATAATTGGTACTACCGACCATGACCGCTCCGCCCGAGACCAGCAGTTGTTGAAATATCAAGTAAATGGCCATCTGGCTACCCCTAGTGATGAGCAGGGAAGAAGTTCCACAGGTGAGTCCTCTGGTACTGCTCAAATAGGAGGGCAATACTTCCCTCAAATGCACAGAACCCTCTACATGTGAATAAGAGAGATAGTCCCTTGTCCTCAAATGACTAATGCTCCTGCACTTCTTATAAATGAGGTCCATAGGTGCCAATCGCTCGTCAGGGGCACCTCCATCCACGACAAGTATCTTAGGGTCGGACGGTGTTTCCATGGTTGGCATCGCTGGCACACTCTGGGGCCATAAGCTCTCAAAATCGGTATGACTGCTATTCTTTTCGCTACCTTTTTCCCTAGTTAAGCTTCTAGATCGAACCTGTGGCAATCGCTTGGAGACAAAGGTTCCTTTGTAGGGTATAATTTCCAGCCAGTCCTGCGCCATTAGCTCATCGTAGGCCATACTTAGGGTCTTGCGATTGATACCGAGTAGCTGGGCCAGTGCCCTGGTCCCGGGCATTTTCTGGCCTGTACGAATACGGCCGTGGTTGATCTCTTGGACGATGGCCTGCGCAATCTGTAAATATACAGGCTGCGAATCCCGCTTATCAAATTGAAGTATAGTTTTCCATGGATACATAAGTGGACCCGTCAAGTTCATGAAATTGGCCTACCAAAGAGGGCCAGTAAAGCTATACCTTTATATCGAAATGAACGTATTGAAACTCGGATAATTTCATCAAGGAGCACTCCGGCCTTTGGGACTGTTGCGGTTTTTATAAGGTCCTCGGCCAAGGTGGTGAACGCCCCTGATACCATTATAAAAGCATCAGTTTTATTTCTATTATATAAAAGTCATGAGTAATTATAGCAAAACCCCCAGAAACACTGTAAAAAGAGTCCCCAAGCGTGGCCACTATGATAAAGCCACCGTACACTCCCTATTGGACGATAGCTTTGTATGTCATGTAGGTTTTTCCGTCGAGGGGCAACCTTATGTACTACCTACACTCTATGGAAGGAAGGGGGACACGATCTATCTCCATGGTGCAGTGACCAGTAGGTTAATGACTCACCTGGAAAAAGAGGTTCCGGTATGTGTTACGGTCACTCATGTCGACGGACTGGTCCTTGCCCGGTCGGTCTTTCATCATTCGGCCAATTACCGCTCGGCAGTGCTTTTCGGCAAGGCCCGATCAGTGGCACCTGAAAATAAGATGGAAGCTTTTGAGCAGATAACGAACCATATCATCAAGGGAAGGTGGGAAGAAGCGCGCCTGCCCAATGCCAAAGAACTAAAAGCAACAGCGGTACTGGCTTTTGAAATAGAAGAAGCATCCGCTAAAATCCGCGAAGGCGGCCCTGTTGATGATAAGGAGGATTATGAGCTGCCCATTTGGGCGGGCGTAGTGCCTATTCGAGAGGTCATCGGCGAGGCTATCGCGGATGAGCGATTGGCCAAGGGCATCGTTATACCTGATTCCGTGCAGAAGTATGTCCGCTCTTGAGCTAATCCATACTTGTAATGAAAAGGCCAACCATAGTTTTAGGTTTATCGGTGATACAAAAAGTGAATCCTCGTCAAAAAGCGAGGCTTCACTTTATCGGCAGACCTGCACCATTCTGATTTGCGCATCTATAATGCAAAGGGCAATACCCGAAACGGCCTTATGCCGGCGCAAGCCTTATACAAACTTAGCTTTTAAATATCGCCTATCTTCCTGTTCATTTAGTTCACTATTGTGTTTGATTCCAGTGGTGTTCATGAACCTTCGGTTTTGCTTCACTCTGCGTTGACCATCCTCGCGATAGCGCTGCTATCCCTGCGGTTATCGCCTTGATTGAAACCAAAATGACCCGCGCAATCTTATACGACATTTAAAACCCAAATTTGTATTACACTGGAAATGTTCAGTTCTGACGATTACACTATTTCACTTTAGTCCATGTTACCGTTCTTCCTATCCAGGAAAAACCGATATAGCCCATTACTTTCAGTTCATCACCGCTCAGCTCCATAGTGCAGTTATAGGTTTTTCCATTCTGAGGATCATAGATTTTCCCTTTTTCCCATTCATTATCACCATTGTAGATAAAACCTTTGAGCAAAACCAAACCTTTCAAGGTCCTCGACCTTAATTCTTTATCGGGATTTTCCTTATCCAATTTGAGTTTGCCATCAGCATCCTTTAGCTCTTTTCCCCAAATCAGCTTGCCGTAGTATTTTCCTTCTTTTTTATAAATTTCTATCTTACCGTCCTCATCTTGGGTAAGCCATACCCCTACTATAGCATCTGCTCCGGGAGGAGCAAAAGCAAATACTTGGGCCATGGAAAACCATGATAGCAGGGTGACTATTATAAACTTCATCATCATTTTTCAATTTTTAAAACTGTTCCGAACTCTACTCCCTCAACGGATTTATACAGCATAGTCCTATAGCCTCTTGATCAACATTTTCATTACTGTACGTAAATAGCTAAAATCGAGCCGGACCCGCTTATGACAAAACCTCTTCCTATTTTTACAGAGGTAATGCTATAGGCCAATAAAGTGATCGATACCGAATTTCAAAATAAGATCTTCCAAAACGGCCTCTACACCCAATAGAGAATAAATCGAGAGGCAGTTCTGATTGTAATAAGGTGTATTGACCATTAGGGATATCTCAGAAGGACATATCTCTTACCAAAGAACATCCCAGTTTCAAACCAATCGTGCCTGAGTATAACATCAGTCTGATGAACATTGAGGGTTTTTATAAGCATAGGGCTTTGGTTTTCTGCGAAGGCCAGTGTGCGGATTCGTTGGTTTGGTTTCTACTCGGTTCGGCAGACAGTACCTTAGCGAGGGTAAATGATCTGTAATGCAAAACAGGCGCTTTCACTTCGTTTTTATTCGATAAGCTCAAAAAACATCACTCTAACATAAAAAGGCAATCTTTTAGGTTAACATAGCCAAGCAATCCTGTCCTCCGGCAGGAAATTGAATAAAATCATGTCCTCAAAAAGTTAATCAACTGATATACAATTATTAACATAAATTTTTTCAGAGCAGATATATTCTTATTTTAATATTGCGACCAAAAAAATATCCCTATCGGGAAAAATCTGCTCGACATAAGGCCGGAATTCTCCTTTTGAAGCATAGGTTCAAAATTGAAAATGTAGTATCTTAACCGATTAATAGCAAAGAGGGGGTCAAAAAAATTCATAGTACCCGGTCTTCTTTCGGCTATCGTATTGTCCTCCTTTGAAGCTATGTCGGATGCTCATCAAATTATCTATTTAGAAAATCCATGACAAGATATTTTTTCGTCCTGCCTCGGTCAAGAAGGCGAATCATCATCATTGTTCTATTATTATGCTCTTGTTCCGCTCAAATGGCCTATGGGCAGACTTTCAAGAAATTGGTAAAGGAAGGAGACCGATTTCGTTCCAAAGGGCAGATCAATGCCGCTCTTGACTCTTACCTCCAGGCCAATGAGCTGAATCCGGGAAATGCTGACCTGTACTTACAAATAGGCATCACTTATATGCTCAGTAGCAGTGCCAAGCACAAGGCGCTCCCTTATCTTTCCAGGGTATATAGCCTTGACCCGAACATCAGCCCTGATATCAATTTTTATATGGGTTCTGCCTATCAGTACAATCATATGTATACGGAGGCACTGATCCAGTTCAAGGAGTACCAGAAAAAGGGCATCCGTGTCATGCGGAAGACTACGGAAAGAAGGATAGCCGAGTGCACCATAGGTGACTCCCTGTACCGAAGGCCAAAGAGAGTGCTTATCGAAAACATGGGACCGACCATTAACTCCACGGCCCATGACTATACCCCCCTGATATCATCGGATGGCAATACCTTGATTTTCACTTCCCGCCGAGACGGCTCGACAGGAGGCCTGAAAACCAAAGAAGGAGGAAATTTTGAGGACATCTACATCTCTAGAAGAAGAAGCGATGGTAAGTGGTCGCCCCCATCCAACATCAGTAAGAACATCAATTTCGAATTTCACGATGCGGCAGCGGCACTTTCCGGAGATGGTAAGCAATTGTTCATCTACTACGAAGAGGGCAATGGGGACATCTATGTTTCCAATTATGAAAATGGCGAATGGACCGTACCGGAATCATTAGGTGACAATATCAATAGTTATTACTGGGAGCCGTCGCTCTCCATCTCTTCAGATGGACAGACCATATTCTTTTCGAGCGATAGACCCGGAGGTTATGGACAACTGGACATCTATACCAGTCAAAAACAAGAGGACGGCACCTGGGGCACCCCCGTCAATATGGGACCGGACATCAACACTTCCAATAATGATGACTCTCCATTTATCCACCCTGATGGGAAGACACTCTACTTCAGCTCCGATGGACATATCGGTATGGGCAACTATGACATCTTCAAGAGTGAGTGGAGGGACAGTGTCTGGTCCAAGCCCATGAATATGGGCTACCCTATCAACTCCGCGGATGATGATGGTTTTTTTGTGATTTCCGAGGACAGAAAGACCGCCTATTATGCTTCCGTGAAGGAAGAGGGCATCGGCAATGCCGACATCTATTCCATAGATATGGATGCAGCAGTTACAGAAGAAGAGGTCATCGCCAAAAACACCCCAAATGTATCACCCGATACTACGGAAGAGGAAGTACAGATACAAAAGGAGATGGGAGTAGTTACTTTACTGAGGGGAAAAGTACTTGATGACAAGTCTGCACAACCCTTGGGCGCTCGATTGACCTTAGTGGATAACCAAAAGAACAAAATCATCACCGAGGTAGACTCCGACCCTACAACGGGCGACTTTGAAATCCTCATTCCCCATGGCAGTAATTATGGATTGAGTACCAGTCGGGAAGGCTACCTTTTCAACTCTATCAATTTCAACGTGCCCGCCTTTTCGGAATACAGAGAGCTGGACATTTCCATATTCCTACAATTAGCAGAGGTGGGCTCGAAAATAGTCCTGAAGAACATATTTTTTGATACGGGCAAAGCTACCTTCAAAACAGAATCCCTGTCAGAACTACAAAGGATACGTAGTCTGATGAGGGAGAATCCCGATGTCGGGATACAGGTCAACGGCCACACCGATAATGTGGGAAATGCCACCTACAATAAATTACTGTCCAAGAAAAGGGCGCAGGCTGTGGTCGATTATCTGACCAATAATGCCATAGAGGAAAGCCGACTGATCGCCAAAGGTTTCGGGGAGGAGTTTCCCCTTGTATCCAATGATGATGAGCAGGACGGGCGGGAAATCAACCGTAGGACAGAAATAGAAATCATAGAAAACAATTAGAGGGGCAGAGGCCTATCAAACCGTGATGATCAGGTTTCGCTTTACTCTACATAAAACGCCCTGAAAAAATCCTGTAGAGCCTTGATTTCCTTTCCTTTGATGGCAGGGAAATTGGCAATTCGAAATGTATTTTCCTTTAACCGACCATAGCCATTGCCCAAGAGGAAACCTTCGGCTTTAGCACTAGCTTTGACCTCTTCGACAAACTGCGGTGCCGCTTCAAGAGCAAGTACGGTCGTGGACAGTACTTTCTTATTTTCGATCATGACCTTCATGTTACGGTAGGGTCTGAAAAATTTCAGCCACTGTGCCAGTTGTTTATGGAGCTTTCTATCGACTTCGAGGATATGCTTGCGCGCCTCAAGTGTTCTCATCAATAAATAGATAGCTAATACATTGGGCGTATAGGTGGTCTGCCCGAGCTTCATCTTCTCTATCATAAAAGCCAAACTATTGTAATGATCGAATTCGTTGATTTTCACTGCATGCGCTATGGCTTTTGGCGAACAGACCATGACGGCCAACCCAGCGGGCAAACCGAAGCACTTTTGTACCGAAGCAAACCAGATGTCCGCAGCGTTAAAATCCAAGGCGATGCCTGCCATGGAAGAAGTAGCATCTACCGCTACCAAAAGGTCGGGGTGCCGCTCCCTGATCTCCGAAATGATGTCGCAGTGTACTTGTGTACCATTGGAGGTTTCGTTCTGAGTGATACAGATGACACCATCCTTTACGGTAAAGGAACACTCTTTAGGGTCAATGCCCATTTCTTTATCAAATTGATAGCCGATGGCCTTATGGCTCAGGCTGTTGGTATAGCTGAACCACTTCCGGCCAAAAGCACCATTGTATAGGTGAAAGCTTCGCCCTTTGATGAGTGATTGTGCGATGATCTCCCAGCACTCTGTAGCAGAGGAGGTAAAAAAAATGGTGTAGTCCTCCGGAATATCGAGCTTCTCTTTGAGCAGGGCGATGGTCCTGGCCGAGATTTCCATAAAAGCCTCACTTCGGTGGTTGATACTCATCACCCCTTGTTGATAGGCCTCTTGCACATATTCGGGAATCGTTTCGTATACCTTCGAAGGACCAGGGTAGAAGCTGATCATGTTGTGGGTAGGTTTTGACTGAAATGATATACCCCAAGGGCATAACTCTCCAGCCCTAGACCTACTATAGCGCCCTTACAGGCACGTCCGATCATACTTTTATGCCGAAAAGCTTCACGTTGATGGATATTGGAGATGTGTATTTCGATGACGGGCGTTTCTATGGCGGCAATGGCATCGCCCAGCGCAACAGAGGTATGGGTGTAGGCGCCGGCATTGAGCAGGATACCGTCATGGGAAAAGCCTATGGCATGGAGGCGATCGATCAATTCCCCTTCGCTATTCGACTGGTAATAGTGCAGATTCAGTTCGGCAAACCTTGTCCGTAATCCCTCGAAATAGGTTTCAAAGTCCTCTTTCCCGTAGATACTTGGCTCCCGTTTACCCAAAAGGTTGAGGTTGGGGCCATTGATAATCGTGATTTCCATATATGTTTATGCTTTATCTTCGCGTAAGCTCCAGGCTAACAGCAGTGCGCAGTACTATTATAATCCTTCCGATTCCGTGTTGTAATAACTATATTTAATGCCTATGAATTGGCAAACACACATCAAACAGTTTACCGACTACCTGAGACTGGAACGTTCTCTATCCGACAACTCCATAGAGGCCTACTCTCAGGACATCCTAAAACTAAGACAGTTTATAGAATTCTCCAATCCCGAACTACTCCCAACTGCCGTAAACAGTGTCCATATTCAAGATTTTTTGGAATACGTCAACACTCTGGGCATGTCTGCCCACAGTCAGGCCAGAATACTGTCCGGTATCAAGGCCTTTTTCAAGTACCTTCTTTTCGAAGACCTGCTCTCTACCGACCCGAGTCATCTGATAGAAGGACCCAAACTGGGTCGAAAACTACCCGATACACTGAACTACTTCGAAATTCAGCAATTATTGGAGGCTATAGACCTGTCCACTCCCGAGGGTGCCAGGAACAGGGCCATACTGGAAGTACTCTATAGTTCTGGGCTCCGTGTTTCGGAGCTGGTCGACCTACGCCTTACCCATATCTATTTTGATGTAGGTTTCCTACGGGTTATCGGCAAGGGCAATAAAGAGCGCTTGGTCCCCATCGGTAGTGATGCACTGAAATATACTAAACTATATATCGAGGAGATCCGCTGTCATGTTCCGATAAAAGAAGGACAGGAAAATTATGTGTTCCTGAACCGTAGAGGCTCCAAGTTGACCCGAGTGATGATCTTTACCATCATCAAACAGCTCGGAAATGCCATAGGCCTCAAAAAAAACATCAGCCCACATACCTTTCGCCACTCTTTCGCTACGCATTTGATAGAAGGGGGCGCCGATCTCCGCGCTGTACAGGACATGCTCGGACATGAGTCCATCACGACCACAGAGGTCTACACCCATCTGGACAGGGACTACCTGAAACAGGTCGTTCGGGAGTTCCACCCCAGAAGCTGAGGCTACCAAGTTTGACGGAACGGTACCAAAGCTAAAAATGAGGATAATCATCTGAATGTGATTTTGGAATAAGCCGTTTAGGTGAGGAGGCTTAATGGATTATTAAGGTAACAAAGCTGGTTTTGAAGCAATTTATGTACGGAATAGGAAGGCTATCGATCAATTTGGGTTTAACCCAAATTGATCGATAGAAATCGTGATGAGCGTATAAATAGCAAAATACCGGCCATTTGGATTCGTTCGGCATAGCACCGCTATGGTGAATGAAGACCGGTGGGCAAAGCTTCTGATATGAAGCTATTTATACAAATTTAGGTTTTAAATGTCGTATAAGATTCCGCGGGTCATTTTGTTTCAATCAAGGCGAGAACCGCAGGAATAGCAGCGCTATCCCGAGGATGGTCAACGCAGAGTGAAGCAAAATGAACAAGAAGATATGCGATATTTGAAAGCTAAGTTTGTATTATACGCGGAATAGGTTCTCTATTGATCATTTTGGGTTTAGGGCCGCAGTAGATTTTCCTATGCATAACCCGGGTTGAAACCCAAATTTGTATAATTTCCCGTTTCACTTTCCCTTGAGTATAAATATGTATTGTACTTTCAGTAGGGAAACTCACACGAGACTTTCTAATCCATAAAAAAAGCCTCCCAATGGATGGGAAGCTTTTTTCAGTAGGTACTATGGTATAGTATATGTTCTGAAGTAATCACTGGGGCCGATGTTCCTTCAGGGGCGGACATTCATCGCGCTCCTTCCGGACACCCCATATTTCAAGACTTTCTAGAGACTGTTTTGACCTGCATCTCTTTTATCTACAGAGGTCACATGGAATGCGCATGGGCTGATTTATCTCAGATCGAATACGTTATCCTTTAGGCTCACAGCTGTCCGAGCTTCTTTTAGCACATCATTTCATTGAAATCTACGCAGATAGCACTGCTATCTTTGTTGATTGATTCCGCACTCAAAACAAGCGGTAACAAATTCTAGAACAATACCTTTCAAAACAGTCTCTTAGGGCTATCATTTTTTGTTAAAGACCCTGACGTTGTCTTTACCATCTTTACCTATCATCTGTACAAAGTACACTCCGCTTCTGACCTTTCTCAGGTCTATTTCTGCGGCAGTGTCTTTCCCGTCTACGGCACTAGAGTAAACTGTCTGGCCATGTACATTGATGACCTGTAGGTAATAGTAATTATGATCATTAGGGAAATTTACCATCAACTGATGTGTTATCGGATCTGTATACACTACGGGCTGCGAAGCTTCAACAAGCTCGATTTCCCTGCTGTTCTCTCTTCCCGAGGTACTGCTATAGGTAATAACCAAACTTGGTTTGGCAGCTTTGCCTTCTTTTGAACCAAAAGCAAAATCATTACCGGACTGAGCACTTACCAGTAAGGAAAGTTTTCCTCCGGTCTTTATGGCATTTGACTTCAGGGAAACGGTTTTCGTTTCTCCTATTTTAAAGTTATCCTCAATGCTTCCCATCAGTGTTCCTGTTTTGGGTTTATTGCTATTGGAGAGTGTTTTCTCGGTCCATTGGTCGCCGTTACCCTGATAGATATTGACCTTTCCTTTACCTGCATCCGAAGCTATAGTGAACTTGAGTTCTGCTTTGGTTATACTCCCTTTGATGGAAGAAAGGTCGAACATCAAGTAACCTATCCTCTGGTCTTGCTCTATCCTAACGACATCCTTATCATAACGGGTCGTGCCTTGCATGAAAGCATCTTGAATAGCGGTCATGGTCGCCGTTTTTTTCTTGGTAGGCGATGGAGGTGTCCCTTTCACACTTACCTTGTCCAGATTGAAAAGGAAGTCACCTTTTCCTTTGAAGGCGAGTTTAAGTTTTTTAGATCCCACCGATAGGCTTACATTTTTCAGTGTATACTTCTTATAGCTATGCCATCCTCCGGTACTCTTTATCACAAGACTACCTTTTTTGCTTCCATTTTCCAGCACATCGATGGTACCTCCACCGCTATTACCGGCTGCCATGAATTCAAAGGTATAACTTCCATTAAAAGCAACATCCACGGCATATTCCAAGTGGTCTCCATTTTTGACAAAACCTATGTTCTTCCCGCTGCTGCTCGGCGTATTTTCGATCCGAAGGTTTCCTGACTTGCTGGAGAAAGCTTCTGCCTCAAAAGTACCCGGAAGACCGATACCTTTCGAAGGTCCTCCGGACCCGCTCTTGACCGTAACTTCACTACGTGATGTTTTGCCACCATCCTTAGTCGTCGCTGTAATGGCAGCTTTCCCGGCATTGACTGCTGTTACCAGGCCGTCACTGCTTACTGTGGCTACATTTGTATTGCTTGAAGACCATTTCACGGATTTATCGGAGGCATTACTAGGAGATATTTTTGCCGAAAGTGGCTTTTTCGCTCCTTTATCCATTTCCAACTTAGAGAGAGATAACTGTACACCCGTTACCTTTACCGCAGGATTGTTGTTACCGGGATCGGCTCCGGGACCATTGGGGCCATAGAGCTTGAAGTCGTCGATTCTCACATGGCCTGTAGAACGAATAGTGTTTGACCCGCCATTGTAATAATTGAACCAGTAAGCATATATCTTCAGATCACGGGTCCTTCTGAAGTTCATGTTCTTAAATTCATTGGCAAGTTTCCCATCCACCCAAACGCGGAGTATACCATTGTTACGCCCAGGTGTATTCAGTTTGATATATTGCTTTACGCTATACCACTTGTCGAATTGCATGTTTCCCTTATTTCCCCATTTCAGAACAGAACCCCAGGTTTTCTTGCTGGCATGTGGTTGTCTCCCCGGATTGGATATATCATAGGGAAATGGATTACACTTCCTATAATTCGTACTCCCAGGGCAGTTGCCGGCATCGTAATTGGTATAGGTATGATATACATACCAGCCATTTGTTGTATAGGGTTGATTGTCACAGTTGACCTGCCCTCTAGCAGACCATCCTGCCTTGCCATAACCGGGCCTGTTACCCCATCCTGACCTATCGTAGGTACCGGAAAACCCGGGTCCTTTACCCCCATAGGCCTTCATGTCCTTACCGTACCTTACTTTGTATTCTGCATATAATTCTTCGGGTTCGAAGCCCAATTTTTCTTTGAGCATATAACGGGCCGATCCTCCCTTATGTGACCCTTTCGGAATAGTAATCTCTACACAGCCATTGTTTCCTGGGCCGCCTTTGGAGATATGCCGGAAATTCTGGCCGGAACCCATATCATAATTCCTTTTCCAATTGGAGGAGCTGAAATTATCTTGGTAGTACAACTGGCCCTGTGCTATACCCGAGAACAAAAAAAGTAGTAGTAATGTGTAGTTCAAATATAAAATTCTCATCACTGTAATAATTAGTTAATTAGTTAAAAATGGTTAAAGTTGTAGGATATAAATCATCTTGTTGACTCATATATTGCCGTTCCACGCTATTGAGAGCAAAAATGTAAATTCAATGAAATGAGCAACAATAAAATCATGAAATCGGCAATCTCTTGTTTAGAGGTTCTAAGGATAACTGCTCCTTTCCGTTCCCACAAAGATTATAATACAGGAGAAAGCTCTTTTATCTAAATTTGTATTTTATCTATATACAAACTCCTCTACATTAGCATCGAAGAAAAAAATTGATCACAGAATCTTCAATGTCATATCAGATTCCATAAGTAATCCACAGCTAAGTAAAGTAAAAATCAAAAAGCGCTTAACATTCAAAAAATCAATGCATTGAATACCCTATATCCTATCGATAGCAGCATTGTACACTTTAAACGACAAGCGGTTATATAGAAGCCCCAAATCAACATATCGTCCTTTACACTCACTCAAAATAGAATGTAATTATAATTAGTTATTTATTTTTTTGCTTGGTTTTACAGTTGAGATAACAGTAAGGAAGGTGGAATTAGGGTATCGGTCGTTAAAAAGGGAAAACAGTACACATACCTTAAAACAATGAATATCAGGCGGTATTGCTTTCACAGAGCTTTGAGTATCAAATCGATAATAATTTGAACCAAAAAAACAAAATACCTCACATGTACTTGTCGAAGTTCAATATTCATATATGAAAGTCATTTGATTTCAATGCTGCCGTCACCTTAGGGCACATCATTACGCTCATTGTGAATTTGAGCAAATTCTTTCCGTACACTCACCCTATCGACATAAAACAGGCTAGACCTAATGTTTTTCGAAGAAGTCATTGAAATCAAATCTGCTGCCTTTCGGTCGTAGATTTGATTTGTTTCACTTCAATTTTGATTTTTCAATCCGTATTCTGCCTTGGGGAATTTATTGCGTCCTTAAACAAAGTAAATCAGCAAAATGAATGTGTTTTTTGAATTATACAAATTTGGATTTCAACTGTCGTATAAGATTCCGCGGATCATTTTTTTCAATCAAGGCGAGACCCGCAGGGATAGCAGCGCCATCCCGAGGATTGTCAACGCAGAGTGAAGCATAATGAACAGGAAGATAGGCGGTTTTAAAAGCTAAGTTGTTATTAGCCATAGTCTTGCTACACTGAATCCAAGAAAACACCTTGAATTATGGCTATCTGAGCGACTTTTTTGAAATTGTTTTAGAATTTATTATCACTTATTTTGGATAGGGCCGAGCGTTAAAATAATGCCCCGAGGGCATTATTAGTGAAGGGGCCTTCTGCCGCGTGAGTCATTGACAAAGATAGCATGTCGCGCTAGCCAGCGGAAATTTCAACCTGGATCATGGGTTGGAACTTCGTAACGAGGGTTTAAATAGCAATACATCAGGGAGTTTTATTGGATTTGGCAGGGCACCGCTATGGTGAATTCAATAAACGTAGTGCAACGACCGGTTTGCAGCTATCTAGATCCACAGTAGATTTTTCAATGCATGATCCGGGTTCAACGAAATCAGGCACCAAAAGAAGTACATAAGAAAGAAAAAGATACAGTTTAAAACAGTCTCTGAATCCTCAAAATAATTTCAAAACAGTATCCTAAACTCAAGAAAAAGTAAAACGGAAAATTCAGGGTTCAACAAACCATAGGGCAATCCTGCTTTGGTACAATTTCATTGGTCGATGAGACATTAGAATCGTCCCAGGCGGAACAGTGCTTTTGCAATGACCTTCGGTGTGTCCCAAAATTATTGCATTCGGGTATAAATGTGAAGTAGAACATTCCCTTCCTTTTCCAGTCAATGAAGTGATTTAGACTTTTTGTTTTGAAGCGAAAATAAAGGATTTTTTGCCCTGGTGAAGCCTTTTTTGAGTGGCGTAGCCAAGGTTACGTCAGGAGAAAAAGTCAAGATCAGGGTAAAACAAGACTTATTTGCAGCCAGAAGAAAAAGTCTGAATCACTTCAATATATACCCGAGGGATACCCTAACTTAAAATACAAAGTAGTTGTACACTGTAAGCGCCCCGCCAAAATTTCCATAGCAGAAAATCAGATGCGGTATATCATGTCGAGGGTTTCGTTTTGAACGCAAGTGCCATAGCTGTATCTATATTGTTATAATAATGCTTTTTATTCTATTTTTGTAGCATCAATTTTCATGATCAATTCATTTTAAATCATAGCTGAGCTTTGTATAAATTGCTGATAAGACCCCTATTATTCTTATTCGATCCAGAGTCTGTACATCATTTTACCTTTACTGTCTTAAGAATACTTCATTTTATTCCCGGCATCGGCACTTTACTGCGTGCTCGGTACGACGTGAGGGATGAGCGCCTGACCAAGGAGGTGATGGGCCTTACGTTCAGCAATCCCGTGGGTCTTGCCGCTGGATTCGATAAGGACGCCAAGCTTGTGGATGAATTGGCATGTCTGGGCTTTGGGTTCATAGAGATCGGCACACTGACCCCCAAGCCCCAAGCGGGTAACGACAAGCCGCGCTTATTTCGATTACCCGAAGATCAAGGTATCATTAACCGTATGGGTTTCAATAATGGAGGAGTGGCAGAAGCGGTAAAGCGTTTACGTCGGCGTACATCCAATGTCATCATCGGCGGCAATATCGGCAAGAACAAGACTACCGACAATGCACTGGCCGTCAATGACTATACGTATTGCTTCGAGGCACTATACGATGTCGTGGACTACTTCGTGGTCAATGTCAGCTCTCCAAATACGCCAAACCTCAGGGCTTTGCAGGAAAAAGAGCCTTTACAACGACTACTGGAAGATATCAGAACCCGGAACGCAGCCAAGTCACATCCCAAACCGATACTGCTGAAAATAGCCCCTGACCTGTCCAATGAGCAACTGGATGATATTGTGGACATCGTAAAAGAAACGGGTATCGCAGGACTCATAGCCACTAATACCACGCTATCCCGGGAGGGGCTCCGCGCTCCAGCAGAAAGAGTAAAAGCTATCGGTCCGGGAGGACTGAGCGGAGCCCCCCTACAAAAAAGGGCCACCGAAATCATCCGTTACCTGCGCGGGCAATTAGGGCCAAAAGCCTGTATCATCGGAGTAGGGGGTATTTTCACGGGCAAAGATGCTAAAGAGAAACTGGATGCCGGTGCCTCACTGGTGCAGGTCTACTCCGGTTTTGTCTATGAGGGACCCTCCATGATCAAAAAACTGAACAAGCACTTAATCAATTGATCATCAAAGAGGTACTTCCAAAAAAAAAGTAAAATAAGTCCAGTAAAGGCCGTCCTGAATAAGGCAAGAAAGTATGGTGCCGCTCGTTCTAGAGTAAAACGCCTGCATTCGGTCCTGATACATACTGCTAAACCCGAATCATGCGTTGGGACTTCGTAACGAGGGTTTAAATAGCAATACATCAGGGAGTTTTATTGGATTTGGCAGGGCACCGCTATGGTAAATTCAATAAACGTAGTGCAACGACCGGTTTGCAGCTATTTAGACCCGCAGTAGATTTTCCAATGCATGACCTGGGTTAAAATGATATTTTCAGGTTAATTCAGGCACAAATCTGGCTGGCACAAATAATTTCATTAATTTTGAGGATTCTTAGTCTAAAAATGACGAAAAACACCTATAAATCAAACACTTTCAAAAAGAAGCCTAGGCAAAAGGAAAAGAAAAAAGGTAGCCCCAAGAACTATTTTTTCAAAGACAAACGGTTCTTATTGGTGTCAGGACTTTTTTTGCTTATTCTTTCCCTGTATTTATTGACCGCCTTTATCTCCTATCTCTTCACTGGCAAGGCCGATCAGAGTGTAGTTGAGGATCTCGGAAATACGGGCTGGCTGCAATCCGGGGCAGAAGTAGATAACTGGCTGGGCATCTACGGGGCTTTGGTAGCACATTACTTCATATTTCGCTGGTTTGGACTGGCCGCTTTTTTCACACCGCCGCTATTGTTCATTACGGGATACCGAGTAGTTTTCAAAAGGGAGCTTCTTCCGCTGGTCCCCTCTTTTGTATTTTCCTCTTTCTTTACGGTATGGGTCAGCCTGTTATTGGGCTATTTTGTATTTCGCTCTCCTGATACCAGTCAGTGGGCCTTTCTTAGTGGAGGTCTCGGGACGCATCTTTCCATGCTGCTCGATAGCCTTATCGGATGGGGCACCTTTATGTTATTGATATTCTCACTGTTGGTATTTATCATCTATTTCTTCAATGTCACCTCTCTGCTGGGCTTCAATAAAAAGGTCAGGGATGGCATAAAAGATATCGAAGTAAAGCTCTCCGAAAGCCAAAGGAAACAAGCGGGAGAGCCCTCCTCCACCGAAGATACACCACAGGAAGGCGACAGCCCCGTCAGTGATGAAGATGTACCGAAAGAAGAGGAGCTTATCGAAGAAGAGGAGCTTTCTGAAATAGAGAACAGTACTAGGAGTATAGAAGGTAAAGCACAGGATGCCTGGGACATCAAGCCACAAAAGCCCAACAAAAGCAGTAAGAACAAGGATTTCGAACTGGACATCGAAGTATCGGAGGGGCTGGACATCACCGAACAGCCCCCCGAAAAGCCGGCTTTCAGTGTCCATGAAGAAAGCAAGGAGGAAGTTACCGTAGATAAACAGGAAAACTACGATCCTACTTTGGATTTGGGAAGTTATCAATATCCGACTACCGCCCTGCTCAACGAATACGAAGAAGGCCGAGTACAGGTGACAAAAGGCGAGCTGGAGCAAAACAAAGATAAGATCGTGGAGACCCTGATCAATTTCAAGATAGGTATCTCCAGCATCAAAGCCACTATCGGCCCTACGGTAACGCTCTACGAGATTGTCCCCGAAGCGGGAGTAAAGATATCCAAGATCAAAAACCTGGAAGACGACATCGCTCTGAGCCTGGCGGCCTTGGGCATACGTATCATCGCACCGATTCCCGGCAAGGGCACCATTGGTATCGAAGTACCGAACAAAAAACGGGAAATGGTCAGTGCCCGTTCGGTATTTACCACCGACAAGTTCATGCAAAGCGACAAGGAACTTCCCGTAGCGCTGGGACGTACGATTTCCAATGAGGTCCATGTCATCGATCTAGCAAAAATGCCACATATCCTGATGGCAGGGGCCACAGGACAGGGTAAGTCCGTAGGACTTAATGTACTGCTCACTTCGCTGCTCTATAAAAAGCATCCCTCACAACTGAAACTGGTACTGGTCGACCCTAAAAAGGTGGAACTCACCCTTTTCAATAAAATAGAGCGTCACTTTCTGGCCAAGCTGCCCAATAGTGAAGAAGCCATCATTACCGATACCAAGAAAGTAGTCAATACACTGAACTCACTCTGTATAGAAATGGATACGCGGTATGATCTGCTCAAAAATGCGGGTGCTCGAAATTTAAAGGAATACAACGGTAAATTTGTCACCCGAAGGCTCAACCCCGAAAAGGGACATCGCTTTTTACCGTATATTGTACTGGTCATCGATGAGCTGGCCGACCTGATGATGACAGCGGGCAAAGAAGTGGAAACGCCCATTGCACGTCTGGCACAGTTGGCACGGGCTATCGGCATCCATTTGGTAGTGGCGACGCAGCGGCCATCGGTCAATGTGATAACAGGCGTAATCAAGGCCAACTTCCCGGCAAGGCTATCTTTCCGGGTAACCTCAAAAATCGACTCCAGGACCATTCTGGATACAGGCGGTGCCGACCAATTGGTCGGTATGGGGGATATGCTGTTCTCACAAGGCTCCGATATCATCCGCCTACAGTGTGCTTTTGTGGATACTCCCGAGGTAGAAAAGATATGCGACTTTATCGGTGAGCAAAGGGGCTATGATGACGCTTACCTCCTGCCTGAGTTTGTCGGGGACGATGAGGGCGGCAAGGCCGATGTGGACCTCTCCGACCGTGACGCCCTGTTCGATGAAGCCGCGCGGCTGATCGTAACCCATCAACAGGGAAGTACCTCCCTGATACAGCGCAAATTGAAGCTGGGCTACAATCGAGCGGGACGTCTCATCGACCAGTTGGAAGCCGCAGGTGTCGTTGGACCTTTTGAAGGCAGCAAGGCTAGAGAAGTACTGGTTCCTGACGAATATAGTTTGGAACAATTATTGAATGATATGAAATAAAACGCCGATATCACCCTAGGGCCGACAGATGGAGCAGGCACCTAATATTCCGGACAAATAATCTCCCCTATTTTATAATGAGCTCCAAATGATTTAGTTATGTACAATTTAATTATCGAACTTTATATCCGCATATAATTATACTACTGGAAATGAAAATGAGAAAGCACCTTTATTTTTTCTTTGTACTGTTTCTGGCCTTTAGTGCCGCACAAGCTCAGTACGATACCAAGGCACTGTCCATTCTGGATGCCATGAGCGCAAAATACAAAAGCATCCCTGCCTACAGGGCCAATATCAGTTCCTCACTCATCAACAAGACCGATGGGGTCAACGAAGCCTTTAAAGGGGAAATCATGGTCAAAGAAGGAAAGTACCGATTGAAAATGCCCGAGCAGGAAGTCATCAACAATGGTGCCGTGGTCTGGACGTACCTACCTGATGTCAACGAGGTCAATATCGATAATTACGAGCCCGATGAAGAGGAAATCAGCCTCTCCAATGTCTATTCCATCTACAAGAGTGGTTATAAGTACATTTTCGTGAAAGAAGTTGTCGAAAATGGGGTCAATTGTGAACAAGTCGATCTGATACCCGAAGATAGGGATAGCCAGTTTTTCAAAATCAGCATGAATATCGGCAAAAAGGACCGATGGCTACAAAGTCTGACGATGTTCGATAAATCAGGGAATCAGTACAAATATATCATCACCGACTTTACTCCTACCAATAGTCTTGGTGACAGCTTCTTTGTTTTCGACAAAAACAAATATCCCGGTGTAGAGATTGTCGACCTTAGGTAAGTGGCATTCGACCAATCCCGATATACTATAGGCATACCCAAAAGGACTCCGCATTTGCGGAGTCCTTTTATTTTGGTCCTTCTCCGGATTCCACGGGCGGACTATAAACCCAGAATGTCCATTAGAAAATCTATTCCGGACTTAATTGGCTTCAACCCAAATTGATCGATAGAAACCGTGATGAGCGTATAATACAAATTTAGGTTTTAAATGTCGTATAAGATTCCGCGGGTCATTTTGTTTCAATCAAGGCGAGAACCGCAGGAATAGCAGCGCTATCCCGAGGATGGTCAACGCAGAGTGAAGCTAAATGAACAGGAAGATATGCGATATTTGAAAGCTAAGTTTGTATAAATAGCAAAATACCGGCCATTTGGATTCGTTCGGCATAGCACCGCTATGGTGAATCAAGACCAGTGGGCAAAGCTTCCGGTATGAAGCTATTTATGCGCGGAATAGGTTCTCTATTCATCATTTTGGGTTCAAATCAGTAAATGAATGCGTTTTTTGAATTCACCGTAGCGGTGCTACGCTGAATCCAAGAAAAAGCCCTGATGTATTGCCATTTAAGTCCTCATGACGAAGTTCCAACGAACATTCTAGGATAAAAAATTTCGGAGTATGCTTTCCACAGACTTCCACAAAGGAGCTTCGTCACTGTCAAATACAGTTGCCGCACCTGCTACGGACAAACTTTGATGACAGCCACTCAAAGCCTCAGCACAAAATCTCAGCATATATTGTGATGGGAAAGTGTTCACCATTTTGCTTTGGAACAGTTATTGTAGCACCTTTCTGTAAAGCAATAAAAAAAAACAACTAGTTTATTCAACATGGGAAAATATATCTATTTATCTATAGCTGGGCTATTTGTCTTTTTAGCTGCGAAAGCCCAGCAAGACAGCAAAGCACTGGAAACATTGGATGCCATGAGTGCCAAGTACAAGAGCATACCTGCCTATACGGCCAAGATAACCTCATCGCTCATCAACGAGACGGATGGCATCAATGAGGCCTTTAAGGGTGACATCACCGTGAAGGGTGACAAATACAAACTGAAAATGCCCGAACAGGAAGTCATCAACAACGGGGACGTGGTATGGACCTATCTACCCGATGTCAATGAGGTCAATATCGACAACTACTATCCCGAAGAAGAGGAAATCACTCTTTCCAATATCTACTCGGTATACAAAAAGGGATATAAATACCTGTACCTAAAAGACGTCACCGAAAACAATGTCAGTTGTGAGGTCGTGGACCTGATACCCGAAGACCGAAACAGCCAGTTTTTCAAGATCAGCATGAACATCGCCAAAAAGGACAAATCACTTCAGAGCCTGACGATGTTCGACAAGTCGGGGAACAAATACAAGTACACCATTACCGATTTTACCCCCTCGGCCAATGTCAAGGATAGCTTTTTCGCTTTCAACAAAGATAAATACCCTGGAGTAGAAGTCGTCGATTTGAGGTGATGGGTATCGGACCGATAGTAGTTTTAGAAAGCCACCGCTTGTTAGCAGTGGCTTTTTTTAATGGAACAAGAGTTCGGATTGCACACTTCCTTCCTTATTTTTGTGCCATGACAAAACAAGAACTCTTCGGTCAAATACAGAAAAAGCACTCTTACCTCTGCGTCGGTCTGGATACCGATCTGGAGAAAATCCCTGAGCACCTGTTGGGAAGTGAGGACCCCGTCTTTGAATTCAACAAGCAGATCATCGATGCGACTGCTCCCTACTGTGTGGCCTACAAGCCGAACATTGCCTTTTATGAGGCCTTGGGGCCCCAGGGTTGGCATAGTCTGAAAAAGACCTTGGACTATATCCCCAAGGATATCTTCACCATCGCCGATGCCAAGCGCGGCGATATCGGCAATACCTCTAAGCTGTATGCCAAGGCCTTTTTCGAGAACATGGACTTTGACTCCATCACAGTGGCACCCTACATGGGCATGGACTCGGTCACTCCCTTTCTGACCTTCGAGGACAAATGGGTTATCTTACTGGGCCATACGTCCAACGAAGGGAGCCAGGACTTTCAGACTTTGAACGTGAGCAATGGCCAGCGCCCTTTGTATGAAGAGGTCATCCTCCGGAGCCAGACTTGGGGCAGTGAGGAGCAGATCATGTTCGTGGTCGGGGCAACGCGCGCCGATAAGATCTCGGAAATCAGGGCCTTGGCACCGGAGCATTTCTTTTTGGTGCCGGGCATTGGGGCACAGGGCGGTGACCTGAAGGCCATCTCGGAGCAGGGCATGAACAAAAGCTGTGGCCTTTTGGTGAACTCTTCCAGGAGCATTATCTACCGGTCCAAGGGCAGGGATTTCGCCAAGGAAGCGGGCAAGGCTGCCGCGGCCCTACAGCGGGAGATGCAACAGTACCTGGAAAAGTTCCTTTAGGTATTTCATCCATACAAGCCACGGCGTCCCGGTCATGGCCATGATGTACTACCACTACCTATCCACTTCTTTCCCTTTTTCCATATACCCCCATAAACATGCCTTATATCGCTTCCATACACCTTGACACGGGCAAAACCAACCCTTTTCCCTATAGCATACCCGCTATCAAGTTTGCCAAGAACATCCACCTGGGTGCCCCTGTCAATTTTTTCATCGGGGATAACGGTACGGGCAAGTCCACGTTGTTGGAAACAATCGCCTTTCGGTTGCAGTTGCCCCATATGGATGGCTCGGGCTACGCAAAGCGAAGCTTCGCAGCGGCCCATACGCTGACCCCCTACCTGGAGGTGGACTATGCTATGAAAAGAACCGTTGGTTTTTTCTTCCGAGCAGAGGATTTTGGAGATTACCTCAACAGTGTGGACCGACGGGATGCACACCTCCATACCCAGATGGATGAGCTAGAAGGCAATGTACCCGAACATATCCTACAGGAAATGAAGGACAATGCCAACTATCAGCTCTATCACATGCGTAAAAACTACGGTCAGGAACTACAATCTTTCTCTCACGGTGAGGCCTACCTTCATATCATTCAGGAAAAAATCAAATCCCGGGGCATCTATCTACTCGATGAACCTGAGGCCGCACTCTCACCCGCCAAACAGCTATCCTTGATTTATTTTATGCAGGAACATCTGAAATCGAACCAATCCCAGTTCATCATCGCGACGCACTCCCCTATTTTGATGGCCTTTCCTCAGGCCAACCTCTATGAGATCAACGAAGAGGGCATGAAAGCCACGGCACTGGAAGCAACGGAACACTACACTATCACCAAATCCTTCTTGAACAATCCCGATCTATACCTTAGACATCTGAGTTAGTCCCTCCTGAACACTGAAATCCATCATTCGTACCTTGTCCGCTCAACACTTGATCAGCAGATCAGTACAGATAAAAAAACCAGTAGTGTTCGAGCATACAATAAACCCAAATTGATCAATAGAAATCGTTATGAGCGTATAAATAGCAAAATACCGGCCATTTGGATTCGTTCGGCATAGCACCGCTATGGTGAATGAAGACCGGTGGGCAAAGCTTCCGGTAGGAAGCTATTTATGCGCGGAATAGGTTCTCTATTCATCATTTTGGGATAAATATCCTTGCCGGGAGATGTCCCGGCAAGGTCGAACTATATAGAACCGCTATAAAACCTAGAGTAGCCTTTCCAAAAACCTCCACTGTTCTTGGTCCTGACGATTCTACGCTCTCTATGTATACCCTTATAGCTCAACTTTCGCCAATGCCCGGGCTGGACCGTGTGTTTTGTACTGTTCAGTGTCTTCCATTTCCAGGAAAAGCCTTGAAGCACCCTTCTTTGATGAGATACCTTGATGGCCCTAGAACAAGCTATCGTATAAGAGGAGGATACCGTCCGTTTACGATCTCCCGAACTCTGGGTATGGCTATTAGAGGTCACTTTATAATGACATACCTTATAGGGGCCGCCCGAACCGCCGTATTCAAAAGCACAGTCCAAAACATCACTACACTTACTGCTTTCGGTCTGCACTTGTAGTGCGTGATATTCCGCTCTTCCCAGTAATATGGGGGTACTCAATTGCTTTACCGTGGCTCTTTGGGTCAAATCGATATCCTCTAGTTTGCCTTCATAACTATTGAGGAGCATTTCGGGTACGGGCAGCTCTTTTGGGGCAAGTGTCAAGTACCGTTCCAAAAGCGATTGACTATCACCAAAGGGCACTTGTTCTTCCATCCGGTCGATGGTGCCCGATTCGGACATAAGGATATCCCCCGAGGGAAAGCCTTCAAAATAGATTTCATGTCCTGCGGACAGTTCGAACTTGGCCAGTAAAAGGCCCTTTTCTTCAGTACTTTCCACTTCAGTAGCAGGTATGGGTTCCATATTACTTTCTTCCTGACAGGCATAGATCAGTACAGAACCCATCACTAAAAAGTTTAGCATCAATCTGTTGATCATCATATTTGATTTTATTGATTTTTTCATGATAATTGTTTTTTTAGTTATACGTGACAAATAAAGGAATTATATGCTCAGTGTGTTTGCCACAATTGACAGAGTCCCGCTTCGCATGGATATATTCTAGCAGTGATTTGATATTGTTTTCGGGACGGTTGTCGTATATCGATTTTCGAACAAAACCGACAAAAGCGTACCATCAGCCTACTCTTAGACCCTATCCGTGAACTATGGAAGGAACTCCCGAAAGTACATTTTTCTAATGAGCAAGGAATTTCTTATATTGGTGCCAACGGATTGTTTGGAATCTTTCTTTATTTGAGAGACTGTTTTAAAATGTATCTTTTTCTTTCTTATGTACTTCTTTTGGTGCCTGATTTCGTTAAAATTTCCGCTAGCTAGCGTGACATGTTATCTTTGTCAATGGCTCGGACGGCAAGCTGGCCCCTTCACTGATAATGCCCTCGGGGCATTATTTTAACGCTCGGTCCTATCCAAAATAAGTGATCATAAATTTTAAATATAATTTCAAAACAGTCTCTGAATCTTTCTTGATTTTGCTGTGGTGTAGGGCTGCCCTTATCGAAAGGCCGCTATGTCAAGTAGTGCCCACTGAGTACACACACTGGAAAATACTGTAGAGGCCCGACCGGGCCTAAGGTATGCCCTCATGCCTATGCTTACGATTTGAGTAAAAGAAAATTGAAGGACATATTTCCGAAACGATCGATTGTTGTTTTAACCTTTAAATTGAAAAGCTATGTCAGTCAAGAGTAAGTACAAAGAGGTATTGGACCTGGGAGAAGCCTTTAACGTAAAAGATGGTTATGTGGAAGAAGAACAGGGAAAGCTGAAAATAGGCGGTACCACCAAGACCCAATACGAAAAAAATCAAATGTGGGATAAGATAAAGGAACTGGGTGGAGAATCCCCTTCCGATATCGAGGCGGATATCAAGGTAGAGGATACCTCTATCTATCATCGCCATACGGTCGAGAGCGGCGAGACTTTGGGTAAGATTGCCAAGCAGTATTACAAAGACCCCAGTAAGTATATGGCCATATTCAATGCCAATCAGGACATTTTGAAAAATCCCGATGTCATACACCCGGGACAGGAGCTGGTCATTCCCAATACCTGATGGCATCTGCTTTGACGGTACGGAAGCGCCGACCTTTCTCCATGACCCCATGGTAGGTACTACAGAAAAAGGAACAAGGCCCTCCCAAAGTTCGGGAGGGCCTTGTTATGAAATACCATGATGGTCTTCTATCAGTAGTACGGCCGAAATGTGCGGAACAGCCCTTTCACAATTTCTTTCTATTTCTTTTTGAACACGATTTCGAACTTATCTTCGTCATCTTCATTGACGGGGATATAGGTCAAGTTGAGCAGCTCTCCGTTGGTGGCGACTTCGAACCTTTCGAAATAGCTCCCTCCATTGTCATCCTGATATACAATGGTCACGATACTTTCGCTGTCCACGTAGGACCAAACACCCTTCTCATCATAGATTTCAATCTCTTCCTTGAAAGTAGCTCCGGGTTCAGGGGAACAATAGGTAGAATCCACTGATTTGGAGTAATCCTCTGCCGTGAGTCCATAGGCACCGTTTTCGGCAAAGGTCATATAGGCATAATTGGTTTTATAGTAATGAGGAAATACTGTAGTCGGGGTATTGCTATTGTCACAGCTCAGAATATGATCCTCATCGACACTCAGTACGCCCACGGAGTCGTAGTCGATGATCGTTCCTCCATTGGCATCCGTTTCGGTATATTTCGTGTATACCATCGACCAGGTATTGGCCGTAAGGAAACCACTATTGGTACCGCCGAACTCCAGCACCTCTATACAGACTTCGAGGACATTACTGACGCGGCCCTTATGATCATAGATACAGTATTCGGCACAGAAGGTTCCGGCGGCTATGTTTTCGGGAAACCCGATAGTGATGCGGTACACATCGACTTCGGTCTTCGCCCCACGGCCGAGACGGCCTCCTATCCTTCCTTCATTGGTGAGTCCCTCAAGTGGGATATCGTAGTAATCTTCCGCACCTTTCACCTTAAAATAGGCTCCGGCTATACCATCACCATTTGCGCTAAAATTCAATGGAATCGCGGTGGAGCTACCACCGGTCACAGTCAACTTACCATCACCCTCGCTGTTTACAAACATTTCGGGAGCAGCGGCATCCGTAGAGGGTGCCGGTGGTGTGCCTGTTTTCAATGTTCCCCTTACCTTCAGTTCGGCACTCAGGGCATCGGGGTCCGTCACGTCGATCTTGGGGATATCCGAGGTCGGTGCAATGCTGACATCGTCCGTGGAACAGGAAAAAATAAAAAGACCTATCACAAGGGATAGAATGGTGGTAGAAAAAACACTTTTTCTCATGATCAAAATAAATGGATAGATAAAATATATATAGGATAATACGTAGGGCAAAAAATCAGAAGCCATCTACGTGTCTTTCATATATACGGAAAAGTAGCCAAAGGAAACCCCTCAAGTCCAGCTTTTATAAATTACTGATATTCATATGAACAGGTTCGAAAACGATAGGGGTCGAACAGTACAATTGTCGATAGGTCTTGATTTTTCAGAACCCGCTATATACGGTCATATCTGCGAAGCAGGCAGATTTCCTTCCGGCTTTCACAGGATCGACAACAATCGAATTGCCCCGAAGGGCTTGGATTCGGGGCAATTCGGTACTGGACATTTGGTATCAGGGTTTATTATTTCAATCCTCGGCATCTTCTCCATGACACCCTTTGCCGGATACCGCTCTTAGGTCAGCATACCGCCATCGACCTGCAAGACCTGTCCCGTGATATAGGTCGCCATGTCCGAAGCCAGGAAAACACAAGCATCGGCAACGTCTTCGGGTTTTCCACCTCTCCTTAAAGGAATGGCGTCCCTCCAGCCCTGTACGGTCTTATCGTCCAATTTGTCGGTCATTTCTGTTTCGATAAAGCCCGGGGCGACGGCATTGGAGCGGATACCTCTCGACCCCAGTTCAAGGGCCACCGATTTAGTGAAGCCGATTATACCTGCTTTGGAAGCGGCATAGTTGCCCTGTCCGGCGTTGCCCTTCAGCCCTACCACGGAGGTCATATTGATGATAGTGCCGCTCTTCTGCTTCATAAAGGTCCGGGTCACCGCTTTGACAGTATTGAAGACCGACTTCAAATTGATATTGATCACATCGTCCCACATCTCTTCATTCATCCTCATCAGCAGGTTATCCTTAGTGATACCTGCATTGTTGACCAAGATATTCAGTCCTCCGAAGGTTTCTACCACATCGGCAATCAATTGTTCTGCGGCCTTGAAATCAGAAGCATCCGAGCGGAAACCTTTGGCTTTTACTCCCAAATCGGTCAGTTCCTTTTCCAATGCTTCTCCCTTTTCAACACTGGACAGGTAAGTAAAGGCAATATTGGCACCTTGTTCGGCATATCTCTGGGCGATGGCCTTACCAATACCCTTGGAGGCTCCTGTTATCAGCGCTGTTTTTCCTTCAAGTAATTTCATGTGTTCTTTATAAGATGAGTTTTAAATGTTCCTAAAGTTAAAAGTGGAAAAGGACTACTATTCCATGCCGATTCGGTCTTCGATGATACGGGCAGTGTATCGACCAAGAAATCCACACACTGACCGATAAGACCGTTGCAGCCTATACGATGAGCGAAAATAGTCAAAATCCCTGAATTCTTTCTGGATGGAATGCAATATGATCAATAGGATAAAGGCTTTGTATTTTTTTCTCGGTGCTTTTAGCTTAAATTTACCGAATCAAAAATTAAAGAAATATAAATCCAATAAATATGGCGGTCAAATATGATTTAATAGTGATAGGAAGTGGTCCTGGGGGGTATGTAGCGGCAATCAGGGCATCTCAACTGGGCATGAAAGTGGGTGTCGTCGAGCGTTCCGAACTTGGAGGGATATGCCTGAACTGGGGCTGTATTCCTACGAAAGCACTGCTCAAAAGTGCCAATGTATTCGAGTATATCTCGCATGCCAAAGATTACGGTATCGATGTGGAAGGGGCTTCGGCAGATTTTGGGGGCATGGTCAAACGCAGCCGCGATGTGGCGGCAGGCATGAGCAAGGGCATCAACTTCCTTTTCAAAAAGAACAAAATCGACCATATTTCGGGTTTTGGAAAGCTGAAATCGGGTAAAACCGTAGAAGTAGAGAACGAAAAGGGAGAGAAAACGGACTATCAAGCGGAAAACATCATCGTAGCCACAGGGGGTCGTTCTAGAGAACTTCCTCATATGCCTATCGACGGAGAGAAGATTATCGGGTATCGAAAAGCCATGGTCATGGACAAGCAACCCAAGAAAATGATCATCGTAGGCTCAGGGGCCATAGGTGTGGAGTTTGCCTATTTTTACAATGCCATCGGCACAGAGGTGACCGTAGTAGAGTACATGCCTGCTATTGTGCCTGTAGAAGATGCCGATATCTCCAAGCAACTCGAGCGTTCCCTCAAAAAATCGGGCATCACTATCATGACGGGAGCAGAAGTAACGGCTGTTGACACCAAAGGCAAAGGCTGCAAAGTGACCGTCAAGACCAAAAAAGGTGAAGAGAAACTGGAATGCGACGTGGTCCTCTCGGCCGTAGGTGTTGCCACCAATCTGGAAGGAATAGGCCTGGAAGATGTCGGCGTAGCTACCGACAAGGGGAAAGTACTGGTCGATGATTATTATAAGACCAATATCCCGGGGGTTTATGCCATCGGTGATATTGTCCATGGACCGGCACTGGCACATGTGGCCTCGGCAGAAGGGATTATCTGTGTGGAGAAAATAGCGGGCCATAGTCCAGATCCTCTAGACTATAACAATGTACCGGGCTGTACTTACTGTAGCCCCGAAATAGCATCGGTAGGCTATACCGAAAAAGCAGCCAAAGAAGCCGGTTATGATATCAAAGTAGGTAAATTCCCCTTTTCGGCATCAGGAAAAGCCAGTGCAGCAGGTGCCAAAGATGGTTTTGTCAAAGTCATCTTCGATGCCAAGTACGGAGAATGGCTCGGCGCGCATATGATCGGGGCAAATGTTACCGAAATGATAGCAGAAGTAGTCGCCGCTAGAAAACTGGAGACCACAGGACACGAAATCATCAAAACGGTGCACCCTCATCCTACGATGTCAGAAGCTGTTATGGAAGCCGCTGCTGCTGCCTATGAAGAAGTCATCCATATCTAATGCTAAACTGCCATCACATACTGTTCAGCTTTTGCCCTACTCCCAAATAGAATTCAAACCAAAATGATCGATAGCTTTTCTATTCCAAACATAAATTGCTTCAAAATCAGTGGTTTTACGCTACGCAGGTTTTACACCTTAATCATCAATTGATTCATTGTATCCATTGATTTAGTTCGCTCATTGGATTGATTTTTAATGGTGCTCATGAACCTGCGGTGTCAAGGACATTCATCGAATCTTCGATTTAGTTCACTGTTGTGTCTATTTCCTTATAGGTGTTCATGAACCTTCGGTTTAAGCCTATTCACCTAAACCGCTGATTTAATTGCAATTATGTGCTCATCACGAAATCCTGTTGATCAATTTGGGTTCGAGGCAAAAGCTGAATAAGTTATATTACATAAAATCGGTATCATGCCGATGAACAAGAACTTTAGGAAAACGAAAAGAGGCCATGCTTATTCGCGAGCATGGCCTCTTTGTTGTTCCGACCCTTAACAAGGGTCGCTGGGAGACTGTTTTTTATCCCGGATCATGCGTTGGAACTTTGTAGCGAGGGTTTAAATAGCAATAAATCAGGGAGTTTTATTGAGTTTGGCATAGCACCGCTATGGTGAATTCGAAAAACGTAGTGCAACGACTGATTTGCAGCTATTTAGATCCGCAGTAGATTTTCCAATGCATGATCCGGGTTTATACTCAAGAAAAAATAAAATGGGAAATCTTATAGACAATGACCAAGGAGAAAAATCCGTATAGTGCAGAACCGTTACGGGTAGACCTGTTATTAACCGAAAATAGTGGCACTTAGAGACTGTTTTCTAATTATATTTAAAGTTTGTTATCGCTTATTTTGGATAGGACCGAGCGTTAAACCCGGATTAGGTATTAGAGCTTAGTTATGAGGGTTTAAAAAGCAATACATCAGGCTGTTTTATCGGATTCATTTTAGTGATTTGCAGCTATTTAAGGCCGCAATAGAAGGGCCAGTACATGATCCAGGTTAAAATCGCCTATCTTCCTGTTCATTTTGCGTCACTCTGCGTTGACCATCCTTGGGATAGCGCTGCTATCCCTGGGGTCCCTTGATTGAAAAAAAATGACCGGAAGAATCTTATATGACTTTTGAACCCCAAATTTGTATAAACACATAATCCAAGCTCAATATCCTGCCTACAAAAGTAGACACAACAATAAAATCATGAGGTATTCGAAACAAATTTTGGAATACGATAAATTTCACAACCTGGCATACCTTCGGTCAGTATTCTCTTAACTTATCGCTTTACTTCTATTTTAGAAATCAAAAATAAGTAAACTAAGGTTAATGGTACTTGGGCTTTTATAACGGAACCTTAATGGTTGCCCTCCATTAAATCTCTACTATCTTTTTTCATAAACGCTATTATAGAGGATTTACCCTTACTGTTTCTTCCAAAAAAATATGCCCCCATATTCTTACTCATGTAAGAATCCATCCACAACATCAATACAATATTCTGATTTTAAAATCAAAAACAAATAAAATTCCACAAATAAATTCAGTCACAATACAATCAAATAAAAACCTCAAACTCTGCATTCTCCATATAAACTCTATTAATTCCATATTAAACAAACACAACAAACAACTGGTTTTAATTCTAAAACCACTAGTATTAACAGCAAGAATTTTATTTAACAAAAATATAACAAACGATATATCAAGACAATTATAATCAAAAAAGCATCTGCGTGCTTTTTTGCAAAAAATATCCCATTATAATCAAAACAAAAAACAAGTTTACCAATGCAAACACTTGATAAACAACCCATTTCAGTAAAATTATATTTTTTCGGTACTACACCTCAAAAAGTAGATTTTTCTAACAAAAGCATACGTCATCGTTCTATACTAAATAATTCTCCGTCAATATTTAAAAATAGCAAAGTCCTCACCTTTGGGTAATAATTTCGATGCCCTGTAATAATTACAATACTAAAGGCCAACCTAGGAAATAGTCATATCGATGTAATAGAAGAGGGATAAATGTCTCTATTCTATGTTTTTATTTTTTCATATTTGTCCTGTAGCCGAAACACAGTGAGAAAGAAAACCACTTAACACAATCAATAAATTGCTAAAGGTCGGAGTACCTGAAGATGCAATGCGACGTTGGCAACACTCCCTTTCATTTTAGAAATTCATTACCATTAAACCGATGCTTTGCTTTCCATTGTGATGAGCATTATGGAGCGCATATTACCCTATATATATAAAATTCAACCGTGGGTGTCTATTGGATTAGTATGCAAAAATACTACTATATCCATCATCATCCAGACATAATTTTGCACACCAAGCCGTATAACAAAACATATATATAATTTTAATCTAACTATTTACCTTAAAATTGAAAACGATGAGAATCATGAAATTAACCTTACTACTAACGAGTTTATTTTTTGGGAGCTTCCCACTCGCCGCACAAGACCTGAACGTCAATGGTGCGGATATCAAACTAGGGCTAAGCGATGGTAGGAGCATAGGTAGCAGACTTTCACAACGTGCACTGGTGCACTACACCAGTGACCGTTTGTTCCTAAATTTTGCAGGTGATTTTGAAGGAGGAACCTTCATCGGCTCCGACGTGACAATAGAAGGCTTCTCACTGAATCACAATGGAGCAGACTTTCGGCTTGGTCTGAACGATGGCCGATCCACGGGCAGCAAAAAATCGCAAAGGGCCCTTGTCCATTCGGGTTCAGATCGGTTGATCGTTAACTACGAGGGTGATTTTGAAGGAGGGACATTTATCCAGTCCAACTTGAACGTGAGCGGAACGACAACCACCTCAGTACTCAACATTACGGGAGGCTCCGACCTATCCGAGTCTTTCGATGTGGCGGATAAGCCCATGGAAAAAGTACAGCCCGGCATGGTGTTGTGCATCGACCGGAAAAATCCCGGGAAATTGAAGTTATCCGAGACTGCCTATGACCGTACCGTAGCCGGTATCGTCAGTGGTGCCGGCGATGTCAATCCTGGACTGATCATGGGGCAGGAACACAGTATCGCATCGGGAGAATATCCTGTGGCACTTTCGGGCCGGGTCTACTGTAAGGTAGAAAACAGCAATGGTACTATCACTCCCGGCGACCTACTGACCACCTCTTCCAAACCAGGATATGCCATGAAAGCTACTGACCGTGAAAAGGCCCAAGGAGCTATTCTGGGAAAGGCCATGACGGCTATGGAAGGAAAGGAAGGGCTTGTACTCGTCCTTGTCAGCTTACAGTAATCTCCACCTCCACCAAACGATAAAAATCATGAAATCAATTCTCAAGAACATCATCAACTCTGCCATGTACGGCGCATTGGCCCTGTCAGTAGCACTGATCAGTAGTCAAGCTTCGGGACAGGCTCAGCCTACGCCTTACCATATGACACCTTATACAGCAGTATCAGGCACCTTCAATGGACATATAGCTGAAACCGCATCACAGGAAACCTTTTCCAGCAAAGAAGAACCCTTCGAAAAAGTGAGTATCAGAACCGTAAGAGCAGATGGCCCTTGGCTAAGACTATTTTTCAAAGACTGTGAACTGGGAAAAAACAGCTATCTGAAGATACGCTCACATAAAGATGGAGCAGTACAGCGACTGGACGCTACCGCACTAAAGAACTGGAATAATAGCTCTGCGTTCTTCAATGGACAAGCAGTAGATGTCTCATTACATGTAGCTCCCGGGGATAAGGGCATCCATTATGGCATCGAATCTTTGATGGTAGGCGATGTCCCTGATAACAATGGTCCCATCCAAGAAAGTATCTGCGGGACGACAGATGACCGTAGACCTTCCAATGATAGAGCTACGGGCAGATTGGTCCCTGTAGGCTGCACAGGCTGGATCATCTCCAACGGCACCATCCTCACCGCAGGGCACTGTGCCGGCGCCAGAATGCAGGTGCTACAGTTCAATGTTCCCGCTTCCAATGCCAATGGTGTCATCAATAACCCAGCCCCTGAACACCAGTACCCCGTTATTGCAGCTTCTGTTAATGCCGACGACGGAGGTGTAGGCAATGATTGGTGCGTCTTTAACTGTGCCCCCAATGCGCAGACGGGCCTATTACCGGGAGAACGGCAAAGAGCCTTTTTTCGCGTATCCCGAGACAGCAACCCCACGAATATCCGTATCACCGGTTATGGAGTAGATGGCCCCGCCCCTGGATTTGGACGTGGGCCGCGCGATGCCACCAATCAAACCCAGCAGACCCACAATGGGGCCAGTCGAGGAGAGACCGTTACTAATGCCAACAGGGCTTCATGGAACTATTCCACTGATACACAAGGAGGAAATTCGGGTTCACCCATTATCATCAATGGTACCAATACCACCATCGGCATTCACTCCCATGGAGGCTGTAGTGCCTCTGGCGGGGGAAACAACGGTACTAGTTTCGAGAACGACTTGATTGAAAATGCTGTACGCAATATTATCGGTACCAATACGGTCCATATCGATAATGGTGACCTGATAGCAGCAGAAGACGGCTCTGCTTTCCGACCTTTCAATACCATCGCCGAGGGCATGGGCAGCGTGCCCAGTGGCGGCGTACTGAGCATCGCCCCAGGTCGCTACAACGGCGCAGTCCGAATCACCAAACCGATGACCCTTCGAGCTCCTGTAGGTACCGTGGTCATCAGTAGCACCGCATCAAGAGCCAGTAACCCAGGAAGGGAAGAAGGTGGGTTTACAGTGGAAAGAGAGGAAGCCGTCAAAAGCTTTCCCAATCCATTTACCAACAGCATCTCCATTGCCTATAGGCTCGACCATGCCGCTCCCGTCAGTCTGGAAATCTTTAATATACAAGGCCAGCGGCTCAAACTGATTTCGGTACAAGAACGGACAGCAGGTTCTTCCCAGCTGGAATGGGACGGTACTGATCAAAGCGACGCTACTGCTCCCAAAGGGGTCTATCTCTACAAGCTTCATCTTGGAGACCGAATCCATAGCGGCAAGTTGCTGAAGAAATAAACCCAAAATGTCCATTAGAAAATCTATTCCGGACTTAGCTGGCTTCAAATCAGTAAATGAATGCGTTTTTTGAATTAACCGTAGCGGTGCTGCGCTGAATCCAAGAAAACGCCCTGATGTATTGCCGTTTAAGTCCTCATGACGAAGTTCCGACGAACATTCTGGGATAAATGAACCGATATTTTTCACCTACCATAACATACACTTATAATGAAAAGAATAGCTCTAATCTACATACTGTTCTGTTGGGGATTTGCAGCACAGGCACAGTGGAACTCTAGTGGCAGTAATTCCACGACGGGTAGCATTATCGCCATCAATCCTCTGAATACGCAAGCATCGGCATCCCTTTCCTGGCTGGACAATACAGCCAGGATACGCGTGGGCGGCAATGGGGCCGGGGCCGGCAATGGACTGGACATACAAGGCCCCGGTAACACCAGTCTACTTCGGGTAGATGGAGCTGGGAACATCACTGCCAAAGGCAGAGTGGGAAACGTCAATCCCGCCAACCCACAAGCAGGCATGTCCCTTTCCTGGCTGGACAATACAGCCAGGATACGCGTGGGCGGCAATGGGGCCGGGGCCGGCAACGGACTGGATATACAAGGTCCCGGTAACACCAGTCTACTTCGGGTCCGTGGTAATGGTAGAGTCGGTATCGGCACTACCGCCCCACGCCAGAAACTGGATGTCAATGGCACTATCCGTGCCAAAGAAATCAGGGTAGAAGCGTCTCCATGGCCCGATTATGTGTTCGAAAAAGGGTTCGCCCTGCCTTCGTTAAGTACTACCGAAGCATTTATAGAACGTAACGGACATCTTCCCGGAATCCCTTCCGCTCAGGAAGTGGAAAAAGAAGGGATTGCCCTTGGGGGGATGAGTGCCAAACTGCTACAGAAAATCGAGGAACTCACCCTGCACATCATAGCACAGGAAAAGCGGGCCGAACAACAGGCCTTACAGATAATGTCATTGGCTCAGGAGCTCAATGAGCTGAAAAACAAAAAATAGTAGGGTCCCATAGTATGAGAGGATCAATAGATTAGGGCCTGAACCGCCTGAGCCGGTGTCCGAGGTATATACCTGCGACAATCATACCTGTGTTTACGTGTTGACAACATATGATTTCGCTACCATGCCCTGAACCGGCAACAACAGTTGGCCGTTCGGGTCCTAATTTCTAAAGCGCGATTTTATCTTATGAGACGTTTTTAACTTCGCATAAAATTCGTGAATCATTTTGTTCCAATCCAAATCATGCTTGGCTCACCGTTTGCCCCGTTTAGTGGTTTCGTGAATACGCTGTATTCGGAGCTTCATCAAGAGGACCTCAGGTACAATGAATACATTTATACAAACTTAGCTTTCAAATATCGCATATCTTCCTGTTCATTTTGCTTCACTCTGCGTTGACAATCCTCGGGATAGCGCTGCTATTCCTGCGGTTCTCGCCTTGATTGAAACAAAATGACCAGCGGAATCTTATACGACATTTAAAACACAAATTTGTATTATTTCACTGATTCGAAGAAGTTTGTTCCGTAAATAGGAGGGGCCAGATCAGCTACTTTCTCTATCCTAATCACTGCGATAGGTAAGCGATACTTCGCCCCAAAATAAGCGATAACAGATCTAAACTACAATCCCAAAACAGTCTTCAAGTGCTCGTTCCAAATTACAAAGCAGTCGAATGACACAAAACAATAAAGCAAACCCAAATTCAATACCCATGAAAAACAATATCCTACCCTTACTTGTACTCTTGTTTTTTACAACAGGTCTCAAGGCCCAGCAATGGAGCGGATCGTCCAATCTCAATGGACTCCTACTAAGAAATGGCAACATCAGAAGCAATGGGTTTCAACTGGGTCGGTACGGAAGCCCCTTGTCGGGAGACTCGAACCCCTATACCATATCCAGTGCTGACAGTGAAGCCCATGACCTGACCCTATATGGTAGCAGTGCCGCCACACTGCACCTTCGGGTCTATGATGGCGATATCAAAATGGGGTCGGGCACTACTCCCAATACGGTCATCTACAATGATGGCAGGGCCCGTTTCGGTAGGAACACCAGTTTGAATGGACTGCTTTTTGGACGGTACGGAAACACACTGTCGGGAGACTCGAACCCCTATACCATATCCAGTGCTGACAGTGAAGCCCATGACCTGACCGTCTATGGCAATAGCGCCGCCACACTACACCTTCGGGTCTATGATGGCAATATCAAAATGGGGTCGGGCGCTACTCCCAATACGGTCATTTACAATGATGGCAGGGCCCGTTTCGGTAGGAACACCAGTTTGAATGGACTGCTTTTTGGGCGGTACGGAAACACACTGTCGGGAGACTCGAACCCCTATACCATATCCAGTGCTGACAGTGAAGCCCATGACCTGACCGTCTATGGCAATAGCGCCGCCACACTGCACCTTCGGGTCTATGATGGCGATATCAAAATGGGGTCGGGCGCTACTCCCAATACGGTCATCTACAATGATGGAAAGGCCACTTTCAAAGGTCAGGTCGGTATCGGCACCTCTAATCCCCGACAGAAACTCGATGTCAATGGTACCATCCGCGCTAGAGAAATCCGAGTAGAGGCCAGTCCTTGGCCCGATTATGTATTTGAAGAGGACTATGACCTGCCCTCCCTAGACGAAACCGAGAAATTCATCGCACAGCACAAGCACCTGCCCGAGATACCTTCCGCCAAGGAGGTTGAAAACAATGGCATCGCCCTAGGGGAGATGAATGCCAAACTCCTCCAAAAAATAGAGGAACTGACCCTGCATCTCATCGAGCAGGACAAAAGAATCAAGACACTTGAAAACAAACTAAATCAACAACAGAAATGAAAAAGGCTATCGTAATTATCGCTTTATCACTTGTAGCCGGCCTGTCCCATGGACAGACTGTCGATGCACTTTACCTCAACCCCAAAGGAGACGACGGCACTCCCTATCGATGGACGCGCTTTGGCAATGCCTCTGCTTTCTGGGCCGGCTTTATGTGGAACAACAACAGCCCGGTCTATGGCAATGGCAATGACTTCAGCATATTCACCTATGGCAATAGGGATATTACCATCCGCACGGGTACCGGGAACTTCTCCGTTTTCCCTAGCAGTGGTGGCAATATGGGTATCGGCACGGCCGCTCCTGTCGGAAAGCTACAGATCATCAACACTACGCAGAATGCCAATGGCAATACGCTGATACTGGGACCGACCAATGCCTCCAATCTAAGACTGGGCTACAATGTCAATTATTCTTGGATACAATCGCATGGAAGCAAGCCCCTTTATGTCAACGAAATCGGAAACAATACCATCATCAATCTAACGCGGGGCAATGTCGGCATAGGTACGCCCAGTCCCAGAAACAAGCTCGATGTGAACGGTACCGTACGCGCCAGGGAAATCCGCGTAGAGGCTTCGCCTTGGCCGGATTATGTCTTTGCCGAGAGCTATAAGCTACCCTCTCTAGAGTATACCGAGGAGTACATCTCCGAGAACGGGCATCTTCCCGAAATCCCTTCTGCAGAAGAAGTGGCAGCCGAAGGCATTGCTCTGGGAGAAATGAACGCCAAACTGCTCCGAAAAATCGAAGAGCTGACCTTGTATGTTATCCGGCAAAATGAGAAAAACAAAGAACAGGCTCTGGCCATAGGTGCCTTGCAGGAAGAAAATGAGACCCTGAAATCCCTGTCCGATAGACTACAGCGTATAGAAAAATCTTTATCCGAAAAATGATGGCCTATAACCGTCATCAGAAACCCCACTTAAATAAAAAAATCATGAAAAACAGTTTCGCTATTATTTTTATGTATTTGCTGTCCGGTACGGTATGGTCCCAGACGAACACTTTCCCCACCAGCGGCCATGTGGGTATCGGGACAGGTACCCCGACTTCCACCCTGGATGTCAATGGAAAAACCACGGTCAACTCTTTATCGATCGATGGAGCCAATAGCCCCACATCGGTCAACGGTTTCCTCAATAAGATTGAATTTAAAGGTGGGGGACACGGTGCGCTGGTATTTCATCCCGGTCAGAGTGATGAGCGTATGTTCGGACTGCATAGCAATGGCAACTTCTACTGGGGCACGGGCCGGTCGGCGACCAAAAAAGACTTCTATTCCATGATACTGAATGGGGGTAACGGTAACCTGGACGTCAAAGGGACCACTACTTCGAAGGCCCTGAGCATTAATGGCAGTAACAGTACCGCTTCGGTCAACGGTTTCCTCAACAGGATCGAATTTAAAGGTGGGGGGCACGGCGCACTGGTATTTCATCCCGGTCAGAGTGACGAACTGATGTTCGGACTGCATACCAACGGTAACTTCTACTGGGGTACGGGCCGGTCGGCTACTCGTCCGGATTATTACGCTATGTTCTTGGACGGAGATACGGGCAATCTCGGTCTGAGGGGAAAACTGACCGCTAACGAAGTCAATATCAAGCCCGGAGGCTGGGCCGATTTTGTTTTTGAGACCAATTATCGATTGAGGACATTGGCCGAGACCGAACGATTCATCAAAGAAAACAAACACCTCCCCGAAATCCCCTCTGCCGAAGAAGTCAATGCCAATGGTGTAGACCTGGGAGAGATGAATGTCAAACTACTTCAGAAAGTCGAAGAGCTGACCTTGCACCTGATACAACAGCAAAAGGAACTCACCCTGATAAAAGAGGAACTCAAAGTACTCAAATCAAAAAACACCATCGAATAAATCTTTACTTACGGAAGCCTTCAACACCCAAATAATGAAAACACTGACCCAACTAATGATACCGCTAGGGGTCCTATTCTCCCCCATGGCATTTGCTCAACAGTACCTGTTCGAAACCAATACCGGAAAAGAGCTAGGTATGGTCACAACAGAGCATACTATAGTGCAGTACTATGAGGCCAAGGCCAATACCACTGAGGTATTGACCCTACCCGCAATAAGCAGCAAAGACCTGCGCTCCGATGTCCTTCAATTCAAGATCGGGGAAAAGGTCCACAGCGCCCAGCTACTGAAAAAAACAGTCCGCGATACGGAAGATTTTTCATGGTTCGGCAAACTGGAGGAGGGTTCGAGTATCTTTTTCACTGTCACTGATGGTAGCGTTGCCTCTAAGTTCAGCATCGGCGATAACGCCTACACATTAGTACCCTCTACGAATGGAAAAGAACAGGTATTGGTGATGTACAGTAGCACCGATGTCGGCATCTGTGGCAATACCGAAAAAGAATCCATCGCAGGGACAGATATCAGGAGCGTACCACAGCAGCTCAATGACAACGATTGTAACCTCAGGGTCATGATGGTCTACACTACTGCCGCACAGACCGAGGTACAAGGTGCCGGTTTTTCGCTGGCCACTTTCGCACAAGTAGCTGTGGATGAAGCCAACATGGCCTACACACGTAGCAATATCAATATCACCATGGAGCTGGCCATCATCCTAAGAACGGGCTATGTAGAGGTTCTGGGCGACTTCAATTCGGCAGATGTAACACGCTTTCGCAATGGCACCAATGGCCTGAACGTCGTCCCCGGAGTCCGGGACCTATACGATACGGATATCCAGATACTGGTTCGTAGGAGCGAAAGAGGAATCTTCGGAAGGGCATTTTATATTCCCACGAGTGCCATTGCCCTTGATGAGGCCAATGCTTATTGTGTCGTGTCCGTATCCGGTGTTACCGATGGACGTTTTTCTTTTACACATGAAGTCGGTCACCTGCAAGGTGCCAAACATGAAAACGATAACCGCGCTCCTCTAGCTGCGAGGGGCTTTCTCTCGGGCAGTGCTACAAATGCATGGCGTACCCTGATGACCAGAACGGGGGCGGCACGCTGCACCTTGGCCACTTCCTGTCGAATCGGAGCTTTTTCCAGCCCTACAGTGACGGGGCCGGGCGGGGTTCCGGCGGGCAATGCCAATTTCAATAATGCCGCACGGGTCAATGCCACTGCCGTGGCCATTCAGAACTTCCGGACGGTACCCAACACACTTTTGCTGAACAATGAGACCATCGCTGCCAACCAGGTATCCAATCATCTGGCGGACAATATCATCGACAGCAATAATCGCACGATAGTCTATGCAGCCAATAGCCGTAGTACCATGAGGGCAGCGCAGAGCATCGTCCTTAAGCCCGGTGTCCGTATCAGTTCGGGGGCTCAGTTCAGAGCCTATACCATAAGCCGTGCCTGTGAGCGTGTACCCCTGCTCAATGCCGCCAAACTTCGGGGCAGTAGTTCTTTTGAGGCCACAATCCCAGGTACGGAAACCGAGAAAAATGAGCTGAAAGTATTTCCCAACCCGGCACAGACCCAGCTGTACATAGCCTATCCATATAAGATGGGGCATCAATACCGCATCAGGATCCACAACACTACAGGACAGGTGGTCTTGGAGCAACCTGTCGATTCGGTCAATGACGTGCTGAGTATCGAAACTATTGCCAATGGCACTTATGTACTTCATTTATTGTCGGATAATCCTGATTTTCAGGCAAAACCGACCACTATTATTGTTCAAAAATAATGTGGGAAATAGCTAAATCCATACCCATTTGAGTATAAAATGAGTCCATAAATGTGTGGACAGTTTATCCCGGATTGTTCTTTTGTACTTCTGCTACAAAGCTGTCTTGTAGCGAATATTCCCAACACGGAACAAAGATATTATCCACAGGTGAATAGGACTCATTTTATGATCTATTCAGAACCAAACCCTAATTTCGATGAAAACTATTCTATTTACCCTTTCAGTAGCATTTTTACCACTTCAGTTACTGGCGCAGATCAATGCCGATGACAAAGTGATCGTTGAACAGAAAAGCAATAAATATCCGGGGGTTGACATCCGTAGCTATGAATCCACACCGGGAGTGAACGGAGGACATACTTTTCTTGTCATGAGACATTTCGGGGGTACTCTTACTGCACCCAAGGCCACTCCCGGTAACCGTCTGTTGGGCACTGTCATCTATTCGGGACACGATGGCAGCAAAAGCGTACAGGTAGGGCGTATCTCTGTAAGGACCTCAGGGACCTTCTCCGCAGGCAATCATCCCGCGAAGATGAACTTCAGACTGGGAGGTAGCGCGGCCTGTTGCGGTGCCACGCGCATGACCATCGATGGGACCAACGGCAATGTCGGTATCGGCACGGAAAGTCCCCGTAACAAGCTCGATGTGAACGGAACCGTCCGTTCTAGGGAAGTCCGTGTAGAGGCTTCGCCATGGCCGGATTATGTCTTTGAAGAGGGATATGCACTCACCCCTTTGGAAGCCACCGAAAAATTTATCAAAGAGAACAAACATCTTCCGAACATCCCCTCGGCACAAGAGGTGGAAAGAGAAGGTATCGCCTTGGGAGAGATGAATGCACGATTGCTTCGAAAAATCGAAGAAATGACCTTGCACCTTATCGCTATCCAAAAGCAAGTAAACGGACTCCAGAAAGCAAATGCAGGCCTCAGCACGATCGTGAAGTCCCAACAGACAGAAATACTATCACTGAAGGACGCGAAGGAGTAGTATCGTCCCTAGTCCAGAACCGTTTCGTACTCCATCATGAAGAAGGCCCATTGTAAAAACAATGGCCTTCTTACAGAACACTATATCAGCCCCATAGGCCTTCCATTTGGCAGTGAAAATACCACTCAATTTCCTTTACAAAACAGTATCAGTGACTGATTTATAGTGAAGATTCACGCTAAGTTCTAGCAGAACATTGTAGCATTGAGCCAAGCCGCACAACAGACACAATCTACTGATTATCAGTATTTAAAAAACAGTATTGTAACCTTGACGCTATTCTGCGGGTTAAACAAGAGTAGGTTGGGCTACATTTTTGCACTTGCGGCTACCACACAAGCTCATTTTTTTTAATAAATTAGAGACTGTTTTGAAATATATTAAAATCTGTTACCGCTTATTTTAAGTAGGAGCGAGGGATAAGAAAATGTCCTGAGGATTTAGCCGGCGAAGGGGCCGGCCGCGCTGCTATCATTGTCAATGATAGCATGTCGCGCTAGCTAGCGGAAATCTCAATAAAACGATGTATCGAAAAGATACATATAGCAATGAGCATGATCGACACAGCAAAAACTTGAGATGAACATCGTTCATTCGAATTCCATGTGACCCCTGACAATACTGGATACATTTTAAAACAGTCTCTTAGTAGTAACCAATGTATTTTTTGCTATGAACAAGTTGCATTATTGGACTTATTTCTTCTGTTGTTATCTTTTTTGCTTTCCATTATTGGCTCAAAATGGGGACAAGGCCGATACAGCAGCCGATCCGTTACAAAAAGCTTTTGAAAAAGGGGTGGCACAACTCGCTTCCGGTGATGCACGGAGTGCGGTAACGACCCTGACACAGGTCATCAATTCCAAATATGATGACAAAAACGTATTCCTACAAAGGGGCATGGCCTATTATCAGTTGGAAGACTACAAAGCGGCCAAGAACGATCTGGACCAAGCGGCCAAGGCGCGTATCAGCATCATGCCCTTGTTCCAATACCGTGGCAATACGAAGTACCATCTAAAAGACTATGATGGTGCCGCCGTCGACTTGGAGAAAGCGGTCAGTATGGGAAGTAAGGATAGCGATACTTTTTATCACCTGGGCAATGCCAAGTTCAAACAGGGCAATTATAAAGCGGCCATTGCAGCCTATAACAGTGCCATCACTGCCGGGATGAAAAATGAAATCGTCCATAATAATCGAGGTAAGGCCTACCTCCTGCTCAATGACCCTGCTCCTGCCGAAGCCGACTTTACCCGCGCACTGGAAATAGCCAAAGACTATGACAAAGCGCTGGAAAATCGTGCGGAGGCCCGGTACCTTCTCAAAAAATGGAAAGTAGCCGTAGAGGATTACGATAGGCTACTGAGCAAAGGTGACGCCGAAGTGCCGCTGTTGGAAAAGTCGGGAGAGGCCAAGTACAAAATCGGGGATATGCCCGGAGCCACGAAACTGTTGCAACAGGCCATGGACAAAGGCAGCTCAGCCAAAACTACCTATACCTATCTGGGACTCGCCTATTTTGACACGAAGGATACCGGTAAGGCCATACCCGTACTACAGAAAGCCATCCAAGCGGGTGCCGATGAGCCTTTGGTCAATGCCAGACTAGGAGAGGCACTATACATCGACAAGAAGTATGAGGCAGCCATTGCCGCCCTGTCCAAGGCCTTGGAACTAGGACATAAAGAAGCTACGGGCTTTCAGTACAGAGGGCTGGCATTCTATAAGGAAAAAAACGAGGCCAGCGCAGAAGCCGATTTGGAAAAAGCCATTGCCTTGGGAGTAAAGGACTATGATACCTATTATTATCTGGGCAATATCAAGTTCAGAAAAAAAGAATACAGAACAGCCATCACCTATTATTCACTGGCCACGGGGCTAAGGTCCGACGATGCAGTGCTGTTCAATAACCGAGGCAAGGCCAAAGCAGAAAGCAAGGACCTGATAGGTGCGCTTAAGGATTTTGACAAAGCGCTCAGCCTGAAGCCCGATTACAAAAAAGCCCTCTTCAATAGGGCCGAGGCCAAGTACGGTAAAGAAGATTGGTCGGGTGCGGCCAAGGATTATGATGCGCTCATTGCTGCGGGGGCAGACCTGCCCGAGTACTATCAAAAATCGGGAATGGCCAAGTACAGGACCAATGATATAAAAGCAGCGACTTCCTCTCTAGAGACTGCTATCAATAAAGGAGTCAAGGACAAAGAGATCTACACTATTCTGGGCCGGGCAAAAGCAATGGAGAAATCCTATCAAAAAGCGGCGCAATACCTAGTGCAGGCGGTCAATCTGGGTGCGGACACAAAAGCGGTCTTCATAGAACTGGGGGAAGCGCAGTATTTCAACAAAAACCACAAAGCAGCAGTATCTGCTCTAAGCAAAGCCATCGAAAAAGGAGAAAACAGTAAAGAAGCCTACCTTTACCGTGGTAAGGCCCGTTATCAAATGAAGCAAGCAGGTGCCATGGAAGACCTGGAAAAAGCTATCGGCATGGGCGCCAAGGACTATGATGCCTTTTATGCCCTGGGCAATTTAAAATTCAAGCAGGACGATTATAAAAGCGCTATCGATAGGTATACTGCGGCCATAGCGCTAAAAGCCGATGATGCTGTACTGTTCAACAATCTGGGCAAGGCCAAATTGCTATCGGACGATATCGAGGGTGCCATTGTCAGTCTGGACAAGGCCCTACAGCTGAAACCCGATTATGGAAAGGCCCTCCAAAATCGAGGAGAGGCGAACTACCGCAAAAAAGCTTATCCGGAAACAATAAAAGACCTGAAAAAAGCCATGAGCCTACAGGGCGAAAACAAAAAAAACCTGAGCATGATCGCCCTCGCCACCTACCTCTCGGGAGACAAAAAAGGAGCGGCCCCCTATCTCGAAAAAGCGGCACGGCAAAATGTGGAACAGGCGGAAGTGTACCTCTACAATGGCTATCTGAAATATGCCGCTCAGGAGTACAATGAGGCCCTCAGCAACCTCTCCAAGGCCACGAACAAGGGAATACCCGAAAAAGAAATCGTCGAACAAAGAGGCAGTGCCTATTTCCATCTCAAAAACTACCCCGCGGCCATCAGTGACCTGAGCAAGGCCATTGACAATGGTACCCGTACCATGACCATTTTCGCCCACAGGGGCAGGGCCTTTTATGAACAGAAACAGTGGAAAGAAGCCGGCACCGATCTGAGCAAAGCTGCGGAACTGGGCAGTGAGGATAAAATAGACCACTATTACTTGGGCAATGCCCGCTTCCGTTTAGAGCAGTACAAGGACGCCATAACGGCCTATGGCAAAGCTATAGAATTGGGCGTAAGTGAAGCGACCATTTACAATAACCGTGGTAAGGCCCGATTGCTCGATGGCCAGACCGAAGCGGCACTTCCCGATTTCAACCGCGCACTGGAGATGGACCCGAACCATGCCAAGTCACTGAACAATCGTGGTCAGCTCTACTATGAGATGAACGACTACAAAGCGGCCATGTCCGACTTCAACCAACTGATAGACCTACAAAAGGCCAGTAAGGACACCTACCTCTACCTAGGAGCGGCATTGTATCACTTGGGCAACAATGAGCAGGCCCTGGCCCAAGTGGATAAGGCCGCCACCATGGGCAGTAAGGATAAAATGGTCCATTATGTCCGTGGCAATGCCCTGACAGCACTGGGCATGTACGAAAAGGCCATCCCGCAACTGAACAAGGCCATCACTATGGGGGCCGGAGATGCCGAAACCTATGCCCATCGGGGCAAGGCCAGGGACAACACCGAGGACCTGCAGGGCGCTATTGCCGATTACAAAGAAGCCATCGCATTGGGTATCGAGCGCGCTGAGCTGTTCCACGACTTGGGAAATGCACTGTATAGCACCAAACACTACGATGAGGCATTGAGTGCCTTTGATAAGGCTATAGCCAAAGCACCCGATTATGGCAGTGCCTACTATCATCGCGGCAATACCCACTTCAGAAAAGAAAACTACGCCGTAGCCATCAAAGACTATGAAACTGCACTGGCCAATGATGTGCAGACCCCGATGATCTATAACAACATGGGCAAGGCCAAAGCACTATCCGGACAGCTGGAAGAGGCGATAGCGGATTATGACATGGCCATCATGGTCGATTCCAAATATGCCAAGGCCTATGAGAACCGCGGCAAAGCCTATTATAAAAGCAAAAAGTACAAAGAGGCCATCGGGGATTATCTGGCCTATGAAAAAATGGTCGATACCGTAGAGCCCGAAATACGTCTCCACCAAGCCCATGCCTATGCTGCGACCGAAAACTTCCCTGCCGCCGTCAACTATTATGATATGGCCGAAAAAGCAGGACTGGGCGGCAAGGAACTCTATCATGCCAGGGCTGGAGCCCTTATGGAAATCCAAGCTTATGAGGATGCCATCAAAGACTATAGTAAAGTACTGGAAATCGGGGGTAAAAAAGCAGAAATATACCTGGAACGCTTCAGGGCGAACCTGAACCTAGAGGATGACCGTGCAGCTATGGAAGACCTGAACAATGTCATAGCCCTTGACGATAAGAATATATTCGCCTATTACAACAGGGCCATCCTTTTCGAATCCGTGGACAACATGCAGGAGGCCATTAAAGACTATGACAAAGTACTCGGCATAAGCCCTAAAGATGCCGAAGCACTCTACAGTCGGGCCAATGCCAAAGTAAGTACCGATGACCTCAGAGGAGCGCTCAATGATATCAACAGCGCCCTCGCCATAAAGTCCGACCAAGCGGCGTATTACAAGGTCCGTGGAAATGTGAACCATCAGCTGGGCCGCTCGGGCGATGCCTGTACCGACTGGAAAAAAGCCGTAGAACTGGGCGATGGAAAATCGGCTTTTTATGTCAAGCGTTATTGCGAGCAGTAGTGTAGTAGCGTATCCAGTGGACAATCAATAGAGCTGAGTTGAAAATAGGTCAACAGGGCGGCTGTCATACCCTAAAAACTATGGGTCACTGGTATTATCCCAAAATGTCCATTAGAAAATCTATTCCGGACTTAACTGACTTCAAATCAGTAAATGAATGCGTTTTTTGGATTCACCGTAGCAGTGCTATGCTGAACCCAAGAAAACGCACTGATGTATTGCCATTTAATACAAATTTGGGTTTTAAATGTCGTATAAGATTGCGTGGGTCATTTTTTTTCAATCAAGGCGAGAACCGCAGGGATAGCAGCGCTATCGCGAGGATGGTCAACGCAGAGTGAAGCAAAATGAACAGGAAGATAGGCGATATTTAGAAGCTAAGTTTGTATAAGAACCCGTTTTTTGTAACGGAGTTGACCTAGCTGTTTTCCTATATTTAGGTATGGATAGGGCCTCCATACCTTTTTTTGTAATACCGTTCATCCTATCTTAGGACTTCGGAAAATCAATAGAGGACACAACGATACTACCCTAAGCCACAATGACGATAGACTTACGCAGCGATACCGTGACAACACCTACGCCAGAGATGCTGGAGGCCATGTTTTCCGCCAAGGTGGGCGATGATGTATTTGATGAAGATGAGACCGTGAAAGCATTGGAAGCCCACTGCGCGCAATTGTTCGGGATGGAAGCGGGGCTATTCTGTCCCTCTGGGACGATGACCAACCAAATTGCACTGAAAGCGCTGACCCGCCCTTATGAAGAAGTCATCTGCTATGAAGGTGCCCATATATACCTCTACGAAGGTGGTGGCATCGCGGGGAACAGTGGCCTTTCCACCTGTCTGCTCTCGGGAAATAGGGGGATCCTTTCTTTGGAGGACATTGCGGAGAAGGTACACCCGGACAACATTCATTTCCCTAAAACAGCATTGGTCGCCTTGGAAAATACGGTCAATAAGGGTGGCGGCAGTTATTATTCATGGCAGGAAATGGCCGCTATCAGCGAGTTCTGTCAGGCCGAAGGCCTTTATCGACATTTGGACGGGGCAAGGATATTCAATGCTATGGTCGCAACGGGTTCTTCTCCTAAGGAACTGGGGCAGTACTTCGATACCATTTCCATCTGTCTTTCCAAAGGCTTGGGTGCTCCCATAGGTTCGGTATTGCTGTCTTCCCACACCCTCAAAAAGCAAACCAAGAGAATCCGAAAACACATGGGTGGTGGTATGCGGCAGGCAGGCTATCTGGCCGCTGCTGGACACTATGCACTGGAGCATCATATCGATAGGCTCTCAGAAGACCACCGCCGGGCAAAAGAAATCGGTGACTGTCTCCAAGGTCTACCCTATGTCGAAGAGGTACTGGACCCACAGACCAATATCGTTATATTCAAACTGGCCAAGGGAATAGGTACCGCAAGATTTTTGGAAGCTGCCGCCGCGCAGGGAATTTTGGCCGTGCCTTTCGGGAAAGAGCATATACGCTTCGTTACACATCTGGACTTTACGGAAGAGATGCTGACCAGAACACGGGAGATACTACCCGCTCTGAGCTTTACGGAATAGGCTTTTCGAAGCAATCGGTATTATACAAACTTAGCGTTTAAACCCAAATTTGTATTGCACCCCGCGGGCAAAATAAATTACGTCATCAGTAGGAGAAACCACAACCGTTTTTGGACCGAATTGCTAATTTCATTAGCAGAATCTACCGACGGATGTATTTTATGGGTATATTTGGACCGAATACGTTGTGAAAGGAGTCCTATGATGTACAAAAGTGTCGCTATTGGCCAATGGACAATGTACGTATTCCCCAAAACGACTCTATGCCATGTTTGACCTGAACCTACCCTTAGCCGAAAGAATGCGCCCCTCGACACTTGACGAATTGATAGGGCAGCGCCACCTTGTCGGCGATCATGGGATACTCCGAAGGGCCATCAAGGCGGGAACGGTCCCCTCCATGATCTTATGGGGGCCTCCCGGTGTGGGCAAGACCACTATTGCCAATATCATCGCCCATCAGGTAAAAGCCCCCTTTCATACACTAAGTGCCGTCAATGCCGGGGTCAAGGATGTCAGAGAGGTCATCGCCAAAGCAAAGCATCAACCGAATGCCATCCTTTTTATCGATGAGATACACCGCTTCAATAAGTCGCAGCAAGATGCACTTCTGGGCGCTGTGGAGAAAGGGACCATCACACTCATCGGTGCCACGACCGAAAACCCCTCCTTTGAAGTCAACTCCGCTCTGCTCTCCCGCTGCCAAGCGTATACACTCAGGTCTTTGGAAAAAACCGAACTCCTACAGCTGATGCAAACAGCACTGGAAAGAGATCATAAACTCAAGACACTGCACGTAAGCATCAAAGAAGATGAAGCGCTGCTCAAGATATCGGGAGGTGATGCCCGCAAGCTCTTGAACCTACTGGAACTGGTCATTGACTCCATCCCCGATGAGCACATCGAGATAACGAATCAAAAAGTACTGGACATCGCCCAGCAAAGGGTCGCCATCTACGATAAAAGTGGTGAACAACATTATGATATTATCTCTGCCTTTATCAAATCACTGCGCGGCAGTGATCCGAATGCAGCGGTATACTATCTTGCCCGCATGATAGAAGGAGGCGAAGATGTCAAGTTCATTGCCAGAAGGTTGATTATTCTTGCCTCTGAGGACATCGGCAATGCCAACCCTACGGCACTGGTCATCGCCAATAATTGCTTTCAGGCCGTCAATGTCATCGGTTTTCCCGAAGCGCGCATCATCCTATCGCAGTGCGTCACCTATCTGGCCTGTTCGCCCAAGAGCAATGCCAGCTATATGGCCATCAATCAGGCGCAGGCACTGGTCAGGGAAACGGGAGACCTGCCCGTGCCCATGTCCCTAAGAAATGCGCCGACCAAATTCATGAAAAACGAAGGCTATGGCAAGGGCTATCGCTATGCCCATAATTTCCAGAACAACTTTGCCGACATGGAGTTTCTTCCCGAACAGATAGCAGGACATCAACTCTTCGACCCAGGGAACAACGCCCGTGAGATGGAAATGAGAAAGCGCCTAAAACTGCTCTGGAAAGAAAAATACGGCTACTGAGTGGCTATTCTGAAACGTATCTTTAAAATCCAAGGTCACCTGAAATTTACCGCTATAGATCTATACAAATTTGCTTTTTAAATGCGTATAATATTTCGCAGATTATTTTAGGCCAAACAAGGCAAAAACCACAGGGATAGCAGCGCTATCACGAGGATTTTCAACGCAGGGTAGCGCAAAACAAACAGGAAGATATGCGATATTTGAAATGTAAGTTTGTATTATATCCGGCCTACTACTTTCCTCACCATACCCATTAGGTAGCACTGCCATCTTTTCCTATACGGTAGACGGCTGTCTTCACTGGCAAAAATCCTTAGGACATTTTCTTAGCGTTCGGCTCCACCTTTCACGACACCCGGAGTAAGCGATAACAGATTCCGGAACAATACCTTTCGAGACAGTCCCTAAACCCAAAATGTCCATTGGAAAATCTATTCCGGACTTATACAAATTTAGGTTTCAACTGTCGTATAAGATTCCGCTGGTCATTTTGTTTCAATCAAGGCGAGAACCGCAGGGATAGCAGCGCTATCGCGAGGATGGTCAACGCAGAGTGAAGCAAAATGAACAGGAAGATAGGCGATTTTAAAAGCTAAGTTTGTATAAGTTCTCATGACGAAGTTCCAACGAACATTTTGGGATAAATGCTTCTGCTCCTGAAAATCTTCGTGATGTAGTTTGGGATAAACAATACCATTTGCCCTACCTGGTACCCGCCAAAGAAAGCATCCCATCCCATGATTATGGTCCAGGTATCTCTTTCACATTTTATCTTTTGTGGATTTGATATTCTCCAAGGTTTTTCGGATTTGTTCACAACTCTCAAGGTGGGCATCTTTGCCCTTTTTCGCTTCGGCAATAAACGATTGTATCGCCTCCAATGCCTCCCTGTGTTCCGAAGATAGCAGGGGCCGTTTTTTATCCTTCATTACGCGTCGGAGATGAGGCAGCAGTTTTTCATGGAGCTTATTGATATTCTTTTTTAGGATATACCCCGAAGCTCCAGATAGGATGGTGTCCGCAGCCAATTCTTCATTATCCAGAACACCCGTTACAAAGACAAAGGTGGTATCGGGTGAATATTCTCTGGTATGTTTAAGAACATCCATCCCACTGAACCCCTTCAATCTGTAGTCGGACAAAATCAAATCAGGAGCGAAAGTATCCAGTTGTAGCTTGAAATCCCCCAACAGGTCCACGGATTTGATCGTCAAATTCTTTACCACCTTAATCAACTGGTATTCCATCAGCTTAACATCCGTAGGATTGTCCTCTACCATCAAAACTTTTATGTGCTCTTCTATCATAATTCACTGCTTGCTTTTCAACGTGATTGAACCCGGATCATGCGCCGGAACTTCGTAACGAGGGCTTAAACCCAAAATGTCCATTAGAAAATCTATTCCGGACTTAACTGACTTCAAATCAGTAAATGAATGCGTTTTTTGAATTCACCGTAGCGGTGCTACGCTGAATCCAAGAAAACACCCTGATGTATTGCCATTTAAGTCCTCATGACGAAGTTCCAACGAACATTTTGGGTTAAATAGCCATAAATCAAGGTATTGAATGTAAAATCCGCCGGTAAAAGAAAAAGTCCAGATCACCTCGGTATCCGGAATTGTCGTTTCTCATACTTCACTTTTCAGACCGTGTTTTTCCGAAAGTCACGGTATAAGTTTCAAAAATCTATACTGCCCATATCCAGTTTGGGCCTCAGCAGAGGCCATCACCCAACTCGAAATAAAATGTGCTGCCCATACCCATTGTACTTTCCGCCCATATCTTACCTCCATGCTGATCGATGACCCTCTTAGCGATGGCCAACCCTATCCCCGTACCGGGGTATTCTCCTTCATTCACCAAGCGCTGAAAAGGGGAGAAAATTTTCTTTTGATAAGAGGCATCAAACCCTATCCCATTGTCTTTCACAAAATAAACGCTGCCCCTCTCCTCTCCTACCGTCACCATGGACGCTGCCTTCTTCGCAGAATACTTAAAGGCGTTTTCAAGCAAATTCTTTAAAAGCAAAAGTATAATAGACCGGTCACCACGCATCAATATCGGTGTTTCGCTCATGCGCAATGTCACGTTCGGATAACTGGTTTCCAACAAAGGGAGTAGCTCCAGTACTGCCTCCTGTAAGGAAAATTGTATTATCTGTAATGGCCGATGGCTTATTCCCGAGTACTTGAGCATATCGTCAATGAGTACGTTCATCTTCTCTACGGAACTGATAATGGTCTGAATGGAGGACTTTCCAAGGTCATCAAGAATACTGTAATATTCTTCTTTGATGATCTGTGCAAAGCCGTCGATACCTCTCAATGGAGCCTGGAGGTCATGGGAGAGGCTATAACTGAAAGACTCCAGGTTAGCATAGGCTTTTTTGAGCTTCTTATTGAGACGCTTGGCTTCTTCGTACTTTTGAGCAATAAGGTTCAGTATATCTTTCTGCAAACTTCTCGCGGCTGATAGTTCATTGTTTCCCCATGGTTCAGCATAGCCCTTTTTTATCTCTACCCATTTACTGAACGATTTTCTTGGGGATAGGCGCATGCCATCACCCAACTTCTCGGGTTTTCCGGCCCAACGGATTGCTTGCGTCACCTCGGGTTTGAACCATATCAGGGCCTCACTATTTGCTTTTGATATAAATAAACAGAGTACTCCTGAAACCGCTTTTTTGTAATCCCGTGTCTCTTGACAATCTTTGACAAAGTGAGTCGTATGGTATTCAGCACCCTCCGACATACTACTGATGACCCGAAGTAGGACACGGATCTCCGCCTTGTCCGGACAGTCGCCCATAGTACTTATATCCCCATTATAACAGACTGCCGCCCCTTTGCAATCTGTTAGGTCACTGATCGTATATTCGGATTTCGACAAACCTTTCAACAGGTCTTGACTTTCGATGACCTGTTTCATCAGTTCACTCCTGATCAACGAAGATTGCTTCGCTTTTTTCAGCTGTAAATTAGCCTCCAAAAGTTGTACCCGAACAGCAAAGGCCTGCGCCAGAAACTTGAACGACATACGGTGATAGTAATTGATGAACCTGTCCGTATAGTGATGGCAGGCAATCAACCCCCACAATCGCCCCTCGCACAGGACTGCTATCGTGAAAGTAGAACGCACTTTCATATTTGTTAAGTACTCGATGTGAATGGGAGATACCGAACGCAACTCAGAGAGGGATTGGTCCAAAGGACCAATAAGTGTTTCTGAATCCAAGCTGACCAAGTGTACGGGGCGGGAATTAACATCACGGACAAGCCGGGCCCCATTGAGCTGGAACAGTTTTCTTGCTTGTCGAGGAATATCCGATGCAGGGAAGTGCAGGCCCAGCCAAGGTTCCAAACCTTCTTTTTTCTGCTCTGCGATCACGTTACCGTTCCAGTCCTCATCGAACCGGTACACCATGACCCGATCATACCCTGTATATTTCTTCACCAAATGAGCCGCTTTATCACAGATTTTTTCCACACTCTTACTTTGCTCTAAACTTTTCAGCATACCCGCCAGTCGACTCTGGTACTCAAGGAGGCTTACCTTCGCATCATAAGATTCGAATTCCAGAACAAGTTCATTTCCACTTTGGTGCCCTATCAAAAGCCAGCGCTCATTACCCTCCATATACTCGCAGAACATGGAATCACTACTCTCCAGTTCATTATAGACCTCCGCAATGATCTGAGCATCGATTACTCTAGTTATAGGCTTTCCCAGTAAGCCCAACGGCCCCTTCCCGAACAGCAAATGACAGTTTTCACTACAACGCACGATGAGCTTTGATTGAATGTCACAACTGATCAGCGTACCATGATCTTGGATATATCCTATACTATGGATAGGTTCTTTATCACAGTTGTTCAAATCGGTTTGCCGGAAGTAAGAATCCCAAAAAGGTTGTTTACCTTGCATATCGGTAAGCGTATAGGTTCAAGTAAAAATACTACTATGGTCTCAGGGACCGTTTTGAACGGTAGTCATTGATCTTCAACGATCATATGAAATTCGCATGAACGGTATTCACCTCTAGCTCAGTTGTCCTTTATCACGCTCGTCGCTACATGCTCTCTTTGGGTTCACCATTTCAAAACAGTCCCTCAGTAAGGTTTTAGATGTACATCGAACTTCGCCCCTTCTTGTGGGCTGCTTTTGATTTCTATTGTCCCCCCATTCTTCTCTACCATGTTTTTCACGATATTCAGCCCTATCCCCTTGCCCTCTCTGACGGTAGTCAATCTTTTGAAAGGTTTGAAAAGTAGATGCCCGTATTTCTTCAGGTCGATGCCTATCCCATTATCGGTTACCGTAAGCAAGACACCCTCTTCTTCCTTTTTGGTCGATAGGCTTATCCTACAATCAATATCATCCCTTCGATACTTGACGGCATTACTGATCAGGTTCTGCAAAATGCTGCTCAAATAAGCTTTGTTATAACAGATTTCCTCACAATCAAAGTCCGTACTTATGATAGCTCCCGACTCTTTGATACTATATTGAAGCTGGTCTATGATCACTGAGCAGACATCATTAAAATACAGTTTCTCACAAGTGATGTCATCATTTTTCTGGGTATCGATAATCTGTATCAGTGAGTCAACGGTGTCCTCCAGCTGGTCTAGTGAAGTCGACATTTTTCCCATAAGCATGGTTTTCATCACCTCATCGTTCTCATCGACAAAGAAAGCGTAGAGGTTCTTGAGGTTGATAATGGGAGACCTCAGATCATGGGCCGCTGTATGCACAAAGCTATCCAAGTACTGATTCGTCGACCTTAGCTTGACCAGGGACTCTTTTAGACTCTTTTCATCCCGCTTTTCTTTCGTAATGTCCTTCAATAGGACAGATACTCTTTGTTCTTCATCGGACAATTGAAAAAGAGGAGAAATACGGACCCTATACCACTTCCGGGCCCTAAACTCCCAGCAGGTGGTTTCTTCCATAATCCCGTAGGAAAATACCTTTGCTATCGCTTCTTCCATCTTTTTGGCGGCACCATCAGAATAAATATCCGCTATCTTGGAATGAAGCATCTGTGATCTGGGTATAGGGAGTCTATCCTCATCCGAGGTCCAGATATTCAACAATGTAAACCTTGGGTCGACTTCAAAGATGATATCATCGAGAGAGGTCACAATAGCCTCCAGCTTGGACTCAGAAATCCTGAGGCTCAACTCGGCATCTTTCAACTGCTGTATATCCACAAAGGATACCACAATACCTTTCGCATCGGGTTTTTCTGACAGAAAAGGATTTATCTTCATCAGATAGCTCCTTCCGTTCTCGATGCATACCTCGGATTGCACGGGTTTTTTGTCGTGCAGTACCATAGCTATCTTTTGCTTGAAATTCTCGAAGCCAAACTGGTTGTCAAAATGGAAAATGGGTCTTCCGATATCACCTTGAACCAGTTTGATCTGTCTTTGTATCGCTGGGGTAAACTTTCTCAGCCTGAGTTCCTCGTCAAGGAAAATAGTACCTATGTCCGTCGAGGAAAGCAAGTTGTCCATATCATTGTTAAGCTCCGTCACTTCTACGATCTTCGCCTCGAGTTCGTTGTTGACCATACAGAGCTCCTCATTGACCGACTGGAGTTCTTCATTGACAGATAAGAGTTCCTCATTGGTATTTTGCATCTCTTCATTAAAGGACATCAATTCTTCGTTCGCCGTCTGTAGCTCCTCATTGGTGACTTCATAATTTTCTATAGCGGATTTTAACTTTGCTCTGGTCTCTTTCAGAGAGATTTCCAAACCTTGGATTTTTTTACCGGAATACTTCTCTTTTGTAAAATACTCCGACACGGCCTTCTGCTCTATCGCTTTGTTCGACATAAACTCAATGAGAACGACTTTCTCATCACGCTCATCGAGCCACTTTGCATTGAAGCGGATGTCCAGTTTGAACCCTTTCCCCCTCTTTCTGAAAGGTACTCCCCTGTACTCTACGACACTATTGTTCTTTAGGACCTCATCGATACCTTTGACAAAAATACCCATCTCCCTTTCTCCTATAATATCCTTGAGATTGAAGTCGTTCACGCTCTTCGGAAAATGCAGCACCTCCCTCAAATCACCCCTTATGTAGAACACCTCCAGCTCCTTATTGGTAATAAGACACTGCGGTGCACAGTGTTCTACTATCATTTCTTTATAATCAGGCAGCGGGACAGCGGTATGGGTGGGACTGTGAGATAGACCCACTTTACTCTTTATCGGATTATTGTATCCAAAAGTGTTCTGCCAATGAGAGAGACCAAAATCGGAATAGGGCTTTTTATGTTTGATATCCCTGACACCGAATATCTTCCACTGATTATCGATTACTTCAAAGTCTTCCATATGATGGTATATAGACTCACTTGCTCCCAAAAAAAGCACCCCTCTCCTATTTAGGATATAATAGAATTTTTCAATGATCTTTGCTTGGGCCTGCGTATCGATGTATATCAATAAGTTACGGCAACAGACCAAATCGATATTGACAAAAGGTGGACTGTTCAATATATCATGACAGGCAAAAACTATTCTATCCCGTATTTCTTTGATTACTGTATATCGGTCATCCGATTTGGTAAAGTATCTGCTGAGAATAGATGCTTTGATATCCTTTTCTATACTATTATCAAAGGTACCCAAAGCCGCTTTCGCCAAGGCGCGTTTGTCAATGTCGGTAGCAAATATCTTGAAGCTATTATGTAGCTTGTTTTTCTTTTCATAGTCGAGTAAGAGGATAGCCAGAGAGTAGGCCTCTTCTCCGGTAGAGCATCCTGTTACCCATACCCTCAGAGTGGCACCTTCCTCGACAGCAGAAAACAAGGAAGGGAAAACCTTTTTTTTGAGTACTTCGAATGCTTCGGCATTCCTGAAAAACCCAGTCACCCCAATCATAAACTCCTGAGACAATAGCTCCGCCTCATCCTCATCGGTCAGTAGGAAATCATAATATTCGGATATTGACACGATGCCCAAAGTGATCATGCGGCGATGCATCCTCCGTTTGATGGTCGGGGTTTTATACCTACCGAATTCTATCCCTTTCAAAGAATGGATATGGTTGAGGATTTTGTTGAAAACAATCTTATTGAATATCGCCTTTTGCTCATCCGAGTCCCGTACCTCTGTTTCGAGAGGTAGTATGGCTGTCAACTGCCGTGCCAACTCGGGGGGTGTCCCCGTAAAATCAGAGAAATCCGTGGCATAGGCTACATCGGGCATCGCATCGAAACGTGCCGATTCGGGTTCTTGTATCATAGTATAGCCCCCTTCTTTATGAAGGGTATCGAGTCCTTTCAATCCATCCGTACCTGACCCGGACATAATTATACCTATGGCACGCTCCCGAAACTCCTTCCCTAAAGAATGAAAGAAAAAATCAATAGGGCAGTGGCCCTCTTTTAGTTCTTTATCCGATAACAACAATCGTCCATTCTTCACCTCAGAGGATTTTTTGGAGGGAATGAGGTAAATGTTTCCAGGTGCCAAGACCTGACGGTCTCTAGCAGTAGTAATGCCCATGAGGGTGTACCTACTCAAAAGTTCGCTCATCCGGCCATCAAAATCGGGCAATAAGTTTTGGACAATAACAAAGGCGGCCATATGATGATAAGGTATATGGTCGAAAAATTGCTGTATTAGCTCTAGGCTATCTGCGGAAGTTCCTATGCCTATCGTGTAAAACTTCTTACTTGCTTCTTGCATTTCTACTATACGGATATGTGTCGGTATTTCCCTATGTATGTAATACCCCACAATTCAAAAAAAAGAGGAAACATTTCAAAAAACAACCACGGATATGGCTAGCGGAAAAAAATACCATGATTGATATTGTAAGCAATCGTTCGGAAAAATCGATAATTACCACGAGCAAGAGTTCATTTACAATCTACACTCTCAAAATGCAAACCACATATATCTTTAGCAATATCCATCATGTTGGCTTTAGAGTAAAACCCTCCCACAGAACGAAACTCCAATGCTTTTTTCTTATCCGATTCGCGAATAGAGGAACTAAGGAAATAGAGAACACAATCGGGATACTCGGTATAATATTTTTTCTCGTACTCGTAAATAAACTCAAAACCACTTTTCAATGGCATATTGATATCTATCAAGATAAGACTCGGAAAATCTGAGCTGGAATCACTTACCGATTCAATATACGCCAGCGCCTTATCCGCATCAGCGAAGTGGGTACAGACTATTCGCTCATCCAGCAGCTCAAAGCTCCGCTTTAAGACAAAATTAAAGATAGGATCATCATCGATTATTAGAAAAGTATAATTCAAGGTACATAAGAGGTTTATTGTAAATTCATTAAGATTTAAAGTAATTATATCCCCAGAGAAAAAATACTGCCATTGCCACATTAAATAACGATGTAAGATAATTATTGAACTCGTCAGAGTTTTCGGCAGAAGACAGACCTACCAAGAGACTGTTTTTAAACTGCACCCTATTTTCTCCCGTAAGGGTGTTGTCTTTTTATGGTCAGAGGAGACCATCAAACCCTTTTATTCGTCGTGGTGAAAGGACCACATGCGGGTTTCACGGGAGTGGTGTGGTGTTGATTTTACCCCTAATCATGCTTTCTTACCATGTTATACAAATTTGGGTTTTAAATGTCGTATAAGATTCCGCGGGTCATTTTGGTTTTAATCAAGGCGAGAACCGCAGGGATAGCAGCGCTATCCCGAGGATGGTCAACGCAGAGTGAAGCATAATGAACAGGAAGATAGCCGATATTTAAAAGCTAAGTTTGTATTATACCTAGACACAATCGATTTTATGGAATTTTATGCCCTCATCACGAAATCCTATTGATCAATTTGGGTTTGATTTCATTAAAACAGCCTGACCTGTTGTGTCATATACCTCAAGAGAAAGTAAACAGGTGAAATAGCCCGAAGGAGCTTCTGAGGTCAATGAAAGCCTATCGTCCATTGTACATCGGTGAAACCATTAATGGGAATGCTCCATAAAGACATCATTCTATCCGGGAAAACACCCTATCCCGAACCCATCGCGCTTGCGTACAAATAAAGGCCTATCGGCATAGCGAACGTGTTTTTTGAACCGACTTTAGCGCTACTGTGCCGTAACTGGTAAAACCCGAGCTTTATGGCCATTTCTTTTCTTCTCAAAGGCGAGGTGGACCTCGGACGAAAGACAGTAGGTTCCCTAGAGAGACTATTTGACCTCGGGTCTATCGGATAGGGCCTGTAGACTGACCCTGTCGGCCCCTATACCACTATCTCTTGGATTCTTGATAGAAAAAATTGCTATACTATCATTATTTCCCTAGTTTGCCACAAAGAGCGATTTTTTTATTACAGAGCCTATGCCCTTGAACCCGCAGCCCCCGGAAAACAGGAACACAGTGAAGGACCGTCCGCCTACGGGCCAGGATGACCTACGGAAGAAAGCCGCCCTCGCTCAGGACGAAAAGTGGAAAACGCCCGAAAGTGGATACCACGGGCAGTGCCGACCCCCAACAGAACGAAGAG
>CANLOE010000021.1 GCA_947492745.1 uncultured Cyclobacteriaceae bacterium
CTGCGTTGACAATCCTCGGGATAGCGCTGCTATCCCTGCGGTTCCCGCCTTGATTGAAACAAAATGACCAGCGGAATGAATCTTATACGACATTTGAAACCCAAATTTGTATTAAACCCTCGTGACGAAGTCCCAACGCATGATTCGGGTTTATCTGTTTTTTTTATGGAATCAGCGAATTATCATTTCATGAACTCCATTGAAAATGGAACACCGTAGTGAACTAAATGCATCATCCAGATTAAACCCCAATTGATCAATAGAGAACCTATTCTGCGCATAAATAGCTTCAAAATCAGTGGCTTTACACTACGTAGGTGCGTCATCTTAGTGATACAAAAGCCTCCTCTACTAAACCACTGATTTTATTACTCTTTACGTTCTCATCACGAAATCCTATCGATCAATTGGGGTTAAAGCATTATCTTAATAGAAAAAGCTGCTCGGGCAAGATGTTCGAGCAGCTTTTTTCACCAAAACGCTATTGATCTAGGGGAGCTAATGAGCAATAAACCCAAAATGTCCATTAGAAAATCTATTCCGGACTTAACTGACTTCAAACCAGTAAATGAATGCGTTTTTTGAATTCACCGTAGCGGTGCTACGCTGAACCCAAGAAAACGCACTGATGTATTGCCATTTAAGTCCTCATGACGAAGTTCCAACAAACATTTTGGGATAAGAGGTTTTGTATGATACTATTCATTCTCTATACCCCATCTATCCATTCCTTTCCTCTTTACTCGTTATCAATTTTACTTTTTGTTCGAAAATGAAAAGGGATGAGTTCAGCCGTCATGATCTCTACCCTCGATGTGTTTCCTCTTCCATGAATCGATTTCTCTTTGTCGCTCTTCCAACTCTTCTTTCGTAGGCTCATAAGCTATCAATCCATTCAAGTCAGGCTGGCCTGCATCCACCCAACAGGTATACCAGAAGTTCCCTATCATTTTTATGGAAGAGCGCATCTGGCGTTCTACCATTCCATGTAGCGCTTTATGGTAGGCTAAGGAAAAGTCCTTACTGTAAACCCTCACTGTGGTCGCTCCCCTTGTCTCATAGCTGTATTTTTTATCTGTACCGAACTCGGTGCTAATTCGACGTTCTTCGGCAAAAACAGTATCCAATGCGCAATGAGCACTAACTATTGCTTTCCATGCCTCCATTTGCGGTTCTTTTAGGTAAGAGGCCCTACCTATGAAAAAGTCATACTGACCTGAGTATAGCTCGGGCATTCTGGACTCCCAGAACCCATGTATCCCTACCTGCCCCGTCAGTTGTCCGTTGTAATTTTCAGTGGTATGCAATGGAACATGCGCATCACCGATGTAATGTCCCAAATCAGCGGAAAGACGTAGTATGTTCTTGACATCTTTTTTCAGGAATGCATTGGTCAGCTGGTATCTGACTTTGTCGATATTCCATGGCACGATACCATAAGCTTTTAAAGTGTCCTCACTATGGATTGCTACCGCTGCTTTCCAATACCTGGGCAAGGTATAGAGCGCACTGTCACCATATACGTCCAAGTCGATATAATGCTTAGCGGCCTCACCTTCTACTGCATACCTCCTGCGGTCCGGGTTAACGGCGTTTTCCGTCAGGTAGCGTATATGATGCTTATAGAATCCTATCATCTCCTCGGGGAGCGTAAATACAGCCAGTCGATTGATCTTTTGATGTGCATAAAACCCCCAAGTCCAGCCTGTGCCATTCGCAAAAAGAAGTAGTAAAACGCATAAAAGTCCTTTTCTCATTATTCCTGTGATGTAGTATTCCGACATACATCAATATAACTAGAAAGAAGAAAATATAGAAGTATTACAAAGTATGATTTTGTAATAGTGGAAAAAATCGCTATCTTCGCATTCTGAAATTAAAAAAACGGAAGTGAATTAATTTACTATGGCAAATCATAAATCAGCATTAAAAAGGATTCGCTCTAACAATGCAAAGCGTTTAAGAAACAGGTACCAGCACAAAACAACAAGGACTTTCATCAAGAAGCTGGAAAGTACTACTGATAAGACAGAGGCGCAGGAATTATTAAAGACGGTAACGGGCATGATTGATAAGCTGGCAAAGAGGAATATCATCCATAAAAACAAAGCCGCCAACAATAAGTCAAGACTAGCTCAACTGGTCAATAGCTTGTAGGCACAAGAAAAATAATTTAATTAAAACCTTGTCTTTCCAGACAAGGTTTTTTTATTTCGGGCGTGGAGGAATCAAGAAAGTATAGCACTATCAAGCAGTGGGCGGAAGAAGATCGCCCCAGAGAGAAGTTGTTAATGAAAGGCCGTCAAGCCCTTTCCGATGCAGAATTGATAGGCATACTCATTGGCTCAGGTACCGCTTCTATGAGTGCCATAGATGTCGCCAAGTCCATACTTATCCACAATGACAATAACCTCAACAGTTTGGCCAAGTTGAGTGTAAAGGACCTTACGCGTTTTAAAGGTATCGGTGAGGCCAAAGCCATCAATATCATCAGCGCGCTCGAACTGGGCAGAAGGCGGGCCTCCAGTACTCCCGAAAAGAAAATCAAAATCACTAGTGCAAAAGATGCCTATGATGCGATGAGGCCTGAGCTCTTGGACTTGGCCCATGAGGAATTCTGGGTCATCCTACTCAATCGGGGCAATCAGATTATCAAAAAACAGCCCATTAGTGCCGGGGGCGTTTCCGGGACGGTGGCCGACCCGAAAATCATCTTCAAATCTGCCCTGGACCTGTTAAGTTCCAATATAATTCTGGTCCACAATCATCCCTCAGGCAATATCAAACCGAGCAAAGCAGACATCCAACTTACAGAAAAACTAAAATCGGCGGGCGACTTGCTGGATATTAGCGTATTGGACCATATTATATTTACCGATGAAAATTACTTCAGCTTTGCTAATGAAAATCTACTTTGACCCCATACGGGACCTGGTTGTTTCCTCTAAAAAAGATATTCCATACAGTCTTATTGATAATCTCGACCTGCTATGAAAAAAAACAAACTGATTTTTCTTTTCTCTATACTTATTCTGGCAGTCATTTTCGTATATTCTTTTCAGGGCGGGGAAAGCGACAGTGCCTATATCGAGCGTATCGAAAAGGAGAGAGAAGATAAGGATAGGTTTATGAGAACCAGTGAGGAATCACCTTTTGTCGGAAATACGGAAAACTATAAAGGTCTTGAGTTCTTTGCGCCCAATCCCACCTACAAGGTCAATGCACGTTTCGAAAAAACAGAAGAAGGCCAGCGTTTGACCCTTCCCACCAGTGATGGTAAGTCGAGAGACTATCTGGAGTACGGTTATGCCTCTTTTGAACTGAATGGAAAAGAGAACCGACTATTAGTATTGGAGGACGTAAGCAATGATGAGGAGGGCCTAAAGCTCTTCCTCGCCTTTGGAGATGCCACCAGCACCATTTCCACTTATGGTGGCGGACGGTACCTGGACCTAAAGCATTCGGGTGGCCGCAATATCCTTATCGATTTCAATCAAGCCTACAATCCCTATTGCGCCTACTCGGAAACTTTCAGCTGCCCGCTCCCACCTAGAGAAAACCTACTGGGAATCAGCATAGAAGCCGGTGAAAAAAACTATTGAAACAGACTGTTACCAGTCGGGGCCAATTTCAGGCATTTCTGAAATTACGCGGACCGAAACCCAAATCCACTACTATATTGGTTCTTTGCTGTTCCATACATGGGTTTTCCCATCTAAAACAGTTGAGCATAGGACGGTATCCCGCCCTCCCATTTGGCCACCTAGGGGGTAATGTAAAATCCAATTGAGATTTTGAGTCAAAAAAACAGGTAATAGGCTAAAATGCTTTTTTGAAATCCTTACTTTTGCGAATCAATAGGGATACCGCCCTATGAAAGGGGCTATTTTCGGAAATGGCATAGGTTCTTTAGTACCTTACAAACCATCGAGAAGACCTGCCTATCCCCCCTTGCCTCAGCACGGGGGAATTGACGAAAGGAAATACACTGTTCGCAACGGATAAAAAACGACAACCAATGAAGATATCACTACAATGGCTCAAAGACTATATCGACCTCAGTGAAACGCCCGAAAAAATAAGTGAGTTACTCACCTCCTCGGGACTTGAAGTAGAACACTTAGAGGATTTCGAAGTTGTGGAAGGAGGGCTAAAGGGTCTGGTCATCGGAGAAGTACTGAGTTGTGAAAAACATCCCAATGCCGACAAGCTTCGAGTCACCACCGTCGATATCGGCACTGACAGCCCTTCTCCAATTGTATGTGGCGCTCCCAATGTGGGCAGGGGCCAAAAGGTCATCGTTGCCACTATAGGAGCTACATTGTACCCTAAAGGGCATGAGTCTTTCAAAATCAAAAAAGCAAAAATCAGAGGTGAGGTTTCCGAAGGCATGATTTGTGCCGAAGATGAGATAGGCATGGGAGAAAGTCATGACGGTATCATGGTACTGGATACTTCTCTGCCCAATGGCACCCCTGCGGCGGCCTATTTCGGATTATCATCGGACAAGGTCTATGAGATCGGCCTTACTCCCAATAGAGCGGATGCTACCTCACATATCGGTGTGGCAAGAGACCTAAAGGCCTTGTTGCAAAGAGACATCCAGTGGCCCAGTGTTCGGGATTTCAAAGTAGACAATACCGATCGCACTATACAGGTGAGTGTAGAACATGCCGAGGCCTGCCCTAGGTATGTCGGCTTAAGTCTCAGCGGCATAAAAGTAGGTCCTTCTCCGGAGTGGATGCAAAACCGTCTGCGCGCTATAGGGATAGGCCCCATCAACAATATCGTGGATATCACAAATTATGTTCTGCACGAGACGGGCCAACCTCTCCACGCCTTCGATGCCGATAAAATCGTGGGCGATAAGGTATTCGTAAAGACGCTCAAAGAGGGGACCCCCTTCGTCACATTGGACGAAAAGGAACGGAAATTGAACGGCCATGATCTCATGATCTGTAACAGTGAAAAACCGATGTGTATCGCAGGGGTTTTTGGGGGCCTACACTCCGGTATCAGCAACAGCACCCAGCATGTCTTTCTTGAGAGTGCTTATTTTTCAGCCGATTCCATACGTAGGACTTCACTGCGCCATCAACTGAAAACAGATGCCTCCTTCAGGTATGAGCGGGGTACCGACCCCAATATCCTTATATATGCAGTAAAAAGGGCCGCCCTGCTCATTCAAGAAATTGCGGGAGGAAAGGTTTCATCAGAGATATCGGACACCCACCCCGAAGCATTTTCGGATTTTCAGGTAGCGATGCGCTTTAGGAACATCAAGCGGCTGATCGGTAAGGAAATCCCGAAAGAAGAAATTTTCACCATACTTGAAGCTCTGGACATAAAAGCTGTCGCTATCGACGAGGAGGGGTTTACTGCTGTAGTACCGCCTTATCGTGTAGACGTACAGAGAGAGGCCGATGTTATCGAGGAGATATTGAGAATATATGGTTTTGATAATATCGAAATACCTCCATTCGTCTCCAGCGATATGCTCGCGGAGTTCCCTAGCCTAAATCGTGATAAAGAACAAAAAGCCATCACTGAGCTATTGAGTGCAAAGGGTTATTATGAAATCATCACCAACTCCCTGACAAAGCAAGGGTATGCAGAGAACGCAGAACACTTGAACGGAGATCATAGCGTTTTGATGCTGAATCCACTGAGCGAAGATCTGAGTGCCCTTAGACAAAGCCTGCTTCCCACAGGATTAGAGGTCTTGGCCCATAATATCAACAGAAGACAAAAAGACTTGAAGCTGTTTGAGTTTGGGAAGCAATATTTTCTAAGGGACGGAAAATATAGAGAGGAGAACAGACTGGCGCTGTTCCTCTCGGGAAATCACAACAGCACTCACTGGGCAGGGCCCGACGAACCCAATTCGATATATCACCTTGCCGGTATGGTTCAGGCCATCCTGCACAAGTCATCGTTGACGGGGTTTTCGCAGGAGACGGTATCCCACCCCTACTTCGCCCAATGTATGGAAATCAATATCGGCCAGAAGAATCTAGTAAGGCTGGGCTCCGTGGCCCCTTCCGTTGCCAAACAGTTCGACATCAAACAGGATGTTTTCTATGCTGACCTGGACTGGGACCTGCTTTTGAAAAAAATATCCAACGACGTCGTATACTACGATGTCCCCAAATTCCCTGAAGTTCGAAGGGACCTCTCCCTTGTTATCGATTCCGGTACCGAATTCGAATCCATCAAAAAACTGGCGGGTAAACGAGGTGGTAAATCCCTAAAGAACATCCATGCTTTCGACGTCTACGAAGGCGATAAAATAGACGAAGGAAAAAAAGCTTATGCTATCAGTTTTATACTACAGGACGAAGAAAAAACGTTAACGGATAAGGCCATTGATAAGACAATGAGCAAGTTGATTCAGGCTTTTGAGACCGAACTGGGCGCTATAATAAGGAAATAGTAAAGGTTTATGGGAAAAGCCCTATTGAACGCTACATTGTTTTCCCTTATATTGCCTTTTCCGATGATAATCCATGCACTATCGCGACCATGGATTCAACGCAGAGAAAGTAGTTTGAAATAGGGTATGCTTTCCCGACAAAGGCATTTTGCTTTGTTCGGCATTTTTGACCTGAATCGAAAATCAGAATGTATACGTTTTATCCGATACCAATTCGTCCAATGAATGGTAAAAGTAAAGCCTTACAGTCAATGGTCTTTGGAATCAGTCTCTAAAGTCATGTTCCCCTAAGATGCCATAACCCATTTTCAAGTGTTTAGGTTCTTACTTAGCACATCGTTGACTCGGCTGTGGTATAGGGTCAGGACAAACGGAAGAAGGTCCCACAAAGGCATTCTGCTAAACAAGATCGCTTAGTCTGCGGTCTTGTTTGATAAAATCAGACAAAACCAATGTCCATGGAAGCTCAATTCGCCATGGGTATGTAGCACTAAAGTATGTCATTGTTAGCGACATAAGCTATAACCAGGTCTGTGAAAGAGTAATCTTCATAGCCTTAATGCATTAGAAAAATAAGAGAATGAAGCAAGATGAACTGAAATCAAACCTGCAGACCCTTGAAAGAAAGGTAAAACTCCTTCTGGGAGAACACCGCTCAATACAGGAGGAGGTGGTTTTTCTCCAAAACGAGAACGATGCCCTTAGATTGGAATTAAAAACAAGGGAAGAGCAGGTCAGCGACTTTCAAAATAAGATTAAAATCACTAAAATTGTAAGCAATATAGATACAGAAGACGGAGAAGCTTCTGAGCTGAAAAGGAAAATAGATGATTATATCAAAGAGATTGACAAATGCATAGCTCATTTGAGCAAATAACACACATATAGTACAACCTTTGATGGAGGAACTTTCAATAAAAATAAAGATAGCCGATCGCGAATATCCAATGCGAGTAAAACCAGAGGATGAGGCTAGGGTACGGGGAGCAGGGAAGATGATCAATGAGAAAATGAAAGTCTACAGGGAGCAGTTTGGAATAGATGACAAACAGGATTTACTAGCTATGGTAGCTTTCGATAGTTTGATTGACAAGATAGAAACCGAAGAAAAGCAAGAGAATACCGATGAAAGTGTTTTGGAGCGTATAAAACACCTCAATCAAATCCTCTCTCAATCGCTTTGATATTCCTCCTTTGCACGATACATATGATGGGTGTTCAATTTATTTTTTTGTTTTGCCCTACTTCTTTACAGTTTTTTCCTTCCCGCCCTATCTGTATGCTTGTTTCACTTAAACAATACAGCTAATGGATACTATTTACCTCGTTGTCATAGGCCTTGTGGCTTTGGGCGTGGGCATTTTTATTGGAAAAATAATTTTTGCCAAAAACCACCAACAGAAAGAGGAGGAAGCGAAGGAGAAAGCCAAACTTATCATAAAAGAAGCTGAAATCTCAGCCGAGAACACTAAGAAGGACAAGATTCTAGAGGCAAAGGAAAGATTCCTGAAACTAAAAACGGAGTTTGAAGAAGAGGCAAGTCGTAAGAAGAACCAGATTATCAGTAATGAAAATAAGCTGAAACAAAGAGAACAGCTTCTCTCCAAGGAAATACAACAGAACAAGAGAACGGAAGCCGAGCTGGAGAGTACAAAGGAGAATCTTTCCGCTCAAATGGATATCGTCAGGAAAAAGAAAGCGGAACTCGAGAAGTTCAATGAGCAGAAAGCCAGTGTTCTGGAGAAAATCGCTAACCTCACTGTGGATGAGGCCCGGGAACAGCTGATGGAGACACTTAAAGATGAGGCACAGAGCAAAGCCTCTTCTCATATCAAGGATATTCTAGAAGAAGCAAAACTGACCGCTACAAAACAGGCGAAAAAGGTAGTCATCGAAACCATACAAAGAACAGCCACAGAGCATGCTATCGAAAACTGTGTTTCTATTTTCAACATAGAAAGTGATGATATCAAAGGCAAGATCATCGGTAGAGAGGGGAGAAATATCAGAGCGCTGGAAGCTGCTACGGGTGTGGAAATCATTGTAGACGATACCCCGGAAGCTATCATTATTTCTGGCTTCGACCCCGTAAGGAGAGAGATAGCGCGGCTATCTCTGCACCGCTTGGTCACGGATGGTAGAATCCATCCCGCACGTATCGAAGAAATCGTGGCTAAGACTACCAAGAATATAGAAGAAGAAATCGTCGAAACGGGGGAAAGAACAGTTATCGATCTGGGCATTCATGGAGTGCATCCTGAGTTGATTAAAATGGTCGGCCGGATGAGGTTCCGTTCATCTTATGGACAGAATTTGCTACAACATTCCAGAGAAGTGGCCAATCTATGTGCCATTATGGCCTCAGAACTGGGGCTGAACCCTAAACAGGCAAAAAGAGCCGGACTTCTTCACGATATAGGAAAAGTATGGCCCGAGGAACCCGAGAAGCCGCATGCCATACTCGGGATGGAACTGGCCAAAAAGTATAAAGAACATAATAATGTGTGTAATGCCATAGGAGCGCATCATGATGAAATCGAGATGACAGCGCTCATCTCCCCTATCATCCAGGCCTGTGATGCCATATCCGGAGCAAGACCGGGAGCAAGAAGGGAAGTTATGGAATCCTATATCAAGCGACTGAAAGAACTAGAGTCCTTGGCCCTTGGCTTTGACGGTGTCAACAAGTGTTATGCGATACAAGCAGGTAGAGAGCTGCGCGTGATGGTAGATGCCGATAACGTAACAGATGATAAGGCCGGGCATCTCTCTTTTGAAATCTCACAAAAAATAGAAAAAGACATGCAGTACCCAGGTCAGATCAAAGTAACGGTAATCCGTGAAATGCGCTCGGTAGCCTATGCCAAATAACCTAACCCTATACTTAAGAGACTGTTTTAAAATGTACTCTTTTTAGCACATACATCGTTAAACCCGGATTATACATTGGAACTTCGTAACGAGGGTTTAAATATCAATAAATCAGGGAGTTTTATTGGATTTGGCATAGCACCGCTATGGTGAACTCAAAAAACGTAGTGCAATGACCGGTTTACAGCTATTTAGATCTGCAGTAGATTTTTCAATGCATGATCCGGGTTAAAACTTCCACAGATAGCGACGCCATCTGTGGAAGCTGATGCCAGCATTCAAAGCAAGCAACTACAGATTTAAGTCTAATCACAAAACAGTCTTTAAGTCTTCCAGAGCCAAACACAAAGGCTCTGGAAGACTCTTTCAATTCATATCACCGAGACAAAGAGTACCGCCCGATGTGCTTTGCTCTCCGAAGAAAATCAAAGCTTTTCTATTTTTTCATCATGAACCTAATGATAACAGGTACCTCTCCTTTAGAAGTAAGGTCGATGATATACATACCATCATCCATAAGCTCAGAAGACAAATCAATAGTCTCTACTGTGCGGTGTCTTTTTGTAAAATGGCCTGTTTTTAGTTCTTTCCCTGTCATTGAGGTAATCTTATAGCTAATAGCTCGGTCCATATACGTCGATAAATCCAAGCTCATCTGTCGACTGACGGGATTCGGCGATAGCTTGACCTGAATCGAGGTATTTTCCAAGGCTGTATTTTCCCTATTATTACTTCTCCCGCTAAACTCATAAGCCCCTATATCCGGTTTACCTGTTCTGCGCTTGCCAAGGATATCCACAATAGGAGCACGTCTTGATGCGCCACCATTGATAGCGGGCGAACCGGGTTTCAATCTAAAGTTACCTGCACTTGCATTGACAAACTTTGGGTTTACTCCTATCAGGTTATTGCTCTTGAATATCATACCGTTGCTAACTTTGTAATCGGAGCGGTCATTGTCATATAGAATATTGTTATATGCCTTTATATTATAAGACCCTGGAAACGCCAACAAAAAGCCATGTCGCTTGTGAGCTACCATAGTATTGTTGTAAACCCTGATATTATGAATAATACCGGAACCGACCGGATGCTTGTAAATCATTAATCCGTCATCCCTATTTTCGTAAAACACATTATTATAAATATCGATATTGAACACGTCGCCGATTCCTTCTGTCATGATGGCCATTCCATGCCCATTATTGTTCCGCGAAACATTATTGTACACTTTTATATTTTTGATGACGGGCTTAGCGAACTCTGCACCTCCATTGGCATCCAGATATATACCTCTACGGGTCAGATCGTGTATGTAATTGTCGGCGATAATGCCATTTTTAGCACCTAGCTTAACATCTATCCCTTCCCCTCCATTGATGGGGTCACCACCATTGAAGATTTCGTTCCCTTTGATTTCAAAGTCTACGATACCATTGGACACGGTTATGCATTCGTTCCATCCTTTATTACAAGCCTTTTCTACTTTGTTGTTGAGTATTTTCAAATTTCTGATATTCTCAAAATTACCTGGGTTCTTTTTGTGACCTACACCCCAGACTCCGATACCCGACCCGAAAGTATTATAGGTATGGTTATTCTTGATAATGATGTTTTTCGCTGGGCCTTCTACATATATCCCCACTGTAGGCCCACTTATCCTAGGGATATTCTGTACTTTCAAACCGGATATCTCAATATGACTGCTTTGCAGCACGAGAAATGTCTTCCCTTCGACGATGGCCTTTAACTCATCTCCGGGATATGCCTTGAACTTGATCATTTTATTTGCAGAACCACTTCTGGTAATCTTTACCTGCTCTCTATAGATCCCTCTTTTTATCAAAACAACATCTCCAGGCTTCACAACGTCTGCCGCTTTCTGAATCGTCTTGAAAGGCCTGTTGTTCGTTCCTGGATTACGATCTGATCCATTAGTGGCTACATATATGTTTTTTGCTGAAGCCGGTATCAATGCCATTAAAAATAAAATCAACATTAATCTGTGTAGGATAATTTTAGTTTTCATTGTTTATTTGGTTTTTGTTTAAAATTTAACTGAATCGACCCTTGCCACTGAGCTTTATCATAGATTTACTCTACTTCAAAACTCCGTATGGGGTTGATCAAACGAATTAGAGTTGGAAAATTGAAGAAAACTGCACGATTCAACAACTTCAAACCTACAAATAGAATTGGATAAGGACGAATGGTCTATTTTTCCGTTATACAGGATTGAACTTTATGGCTAAAAAATAAAATCATAACAGCTATTTTAGTATTAAAAAATACACTCCCGACTAACTAACTGTAGTAAAACAAGTTATGCGAGGTCAGGAAATCCTGGCCTTTTTCCTGTCTATCTTCGAGTCGACTACTATCTTTGTCAAAGGTGCCGTACTCAAAACAAGCGACAGCAAATTTCAACCCAAATTGATCAATAGGATTTCGTGATGAGGACATAAAGTACACTAAAATCAGCGGTTTAGGTAAGGAGGCCTTTGTATCACTAAGGTATAAAACCTGCGCAGTGTAAAACTGCTGATCTTGAAGCAGTCTATGTTCGTAATAGGAAGGCTATTGATCATTTTGGGTTCAACGATAATCCCAAAACAGTCTCTAAAAGATAGATGTCCTAAAACTTATATATCAAAACCCATAAAAATCTATGAAACATTTTTCTCACCTTATTCTAGGGACAGGACAAGCCACGAGTACCTTATTGGGTAAACTCATCCCTACTAAAGAGAGTATAGGTGTCGTCGAAGCTGCAAAAGTGGGCGGTAGTTGTGTCAATTATGGCTGTACTCCCACGAAGACTTTGGTCGCCTCTGCCAAAGCTTTCCATCAAGCAAAGAGAGGTGACTTCTATGGCTTCTCCGCAGATAACCTACGTTTGGATTATGATCAGGTCCGAGCGCGCATGAACCATATCAGGCAAAGTAGTAGCAATGGCTTGGCTTCTTGGATGAACAATACCTTAAATGTGGAGCTAATTGCGGGTACTGCTCGGTTTACAGGAAAAAAACAGGTAGAAGTCAATGGACAAATGTATACCGCAGATCATATTTATATCAATGTCGGCACAAGGCCAGTAGCACCTCCTATACCTGGTTTAGAAGATATTACTTGGTTGGATAGTGCGCGACTGTTGGACTTGGAGAGGGTTCCTGAACACTTGATCATTATTGGCGGAGGATATATCGGTATTGAGTTTGCGCAGGTGTTCGGGCGATTCGGGGCGAAAATCAGTATTCTACAACGTGGAGAACAGTTACTGCATAGAGAAGATGCGGATGTAGCCCAGTCCATCACAGCGTTCTTAGAAGAAGAGGGTATTGCTGTTCACTGTAATGCCAGCATCAAAAAAATAAGTGAAAATAAGGGCATAAAAGCGGTAGAAGTCGAAATCGAGGGGAAAACGGAGGTATTCAAGGGTAATGAAGTCCTAGTGGCTACTGGAAGAACTCCGAACAGTGATACGTTGAACCTCGAAAATAGTGGAATCGTGACCAATGATCATGGTTATATCGCAGTGGATCAGTATTGCGCGACCAATGTCGATGGGATATATGCCGTGGGAGATGTGAACGGGCATGGAGGCTTTACCCATACCGCTGTAAATGATGCCGAAATCGTTCTGGACAGACTCTTCGGTGGAGATCGAACACTTAAAGGCCGCACTACTATCTACGGGCTGTTTACGGACCCTCCACTGGGCAGAGTGGGCATGACCGAAAAAGAAGCGCTGGAAAAAGGAAAAAAAGTAATGAAAGCTACCCGCCCGATGAGCAAGATAAGTCGCGCCAAAGAAATGGGTGAGACCAATGGTTTTGCCAAACTACTGGTCGATGCAGAAACGGACCTGATTATAGGAGCCTCCATTTTGGGACCCGGCGGGGACGAAATCATCAATATGTTTGCTGCTATCATGCACTCCAACATTCCTTGTCGACATTATAGAAAAGTAGTATTGGTGCATCCTACGGTATCAGAGCTGATGCCCTGGGTACTGGATGATATCAGAGAGGTCATGGAAGGTATTGAAGGGTAATCGTACTTTAGCTCGACGGGTTCAAGGCCAATAAGAACCATTTCAACCCGAGTTATGCCATAGCTCACTATTATGGCTGTCCTTAGTGATTTCATGTGCTGTATCCGGAACCTCTTCTAGAGGCTTCAGAACACTATGCATCAGCGGTTTTTCTTAGACCCGTTTCACTGATTTGTAGAGGTTTCACTCTGTAATAGAATCGCTGAGGAATAATCGGGACACAACAATCCATTTTCTCCAAGAGACTCTTTTCAAAATGCACCTGTTATTTTCATATGTATATTATTGATTTACAAAGGGCATATGGATTCGCAGGAGAAAGGCATTCATCTCAGGCTGCTGCTTTCCCTATCATGCTCATTGTTGTATATAATCTTTTGGTGTATGATTTGGTTGGAATTTCCGCAGATAGCAGGCTATCTTTATCCATCGATTTTACATTCAAAATAAGCAACAGCAAATTTAAAAACAGTTTCAAGACAGTCTCTTAGAATATAGCCCTTATAGTTAAGTCTCAAATAGTATAAACTTTTAAAACCAACACTTCCAATGCTTATTTGCCGAATATTGAGACCAGTGAAGGAAAAAGTAATGCGTTCGACTTGAGTATCAGGTCTGTTGTTTTATCGTATTGTATCTTCATCCGTTCAATTCCACCTCTCTGTAACCAAATGAAAATAGAAATAAGGAACTCTACCCTCATCATCAATACTCAAACCTATCACTTTCCCATCGACTACGAAGAGTTCAAAAAACAGGTAGGAATACCTTCGAAAGTATGGGAGAAAAGTGAAAATCATATCCTGACATGGGATAACTTAGGAATTTTTGCCCATAGGGACAAAAAAAACACCATCTATAGCCTGAATATATATCTAAAAGAAGGGGACAAATTAGATTACCTACCTCGACAGACGTTTCAGGGAGAATACCTCATTGAGGGGAAAAATATCAAACAGCGAGAGGTCGTCATGGAAGAAATCCACGGAGAGCTGGCCATCTACAATTTCTTAAACGATGATGAAAATGAAATCAGGATTGCTTTTATAGACTATTTTCCCACTGTCGACCCTTCCGAAAAGATTTTTGATGAAGAACTCTACACGTTCCGCCCACTCGATGGCAAAGAAGTCACATTTAAAGACTTCAATTTCAAACTAGCGGTCATACAGGTGTTAATGTACGAAAAACAGTTATTGGAACCTTATTTCGATATCGTTGAGTTTGCCAAATGGTACTCACAACGCGATATCGATCTGGACAAGGAGGGCCATGACATCATCCCTGAAGTTAAATCTTTTTTTGAGACCCTACCTATCGATGAAGAGCTTGCCTTAAAAGTCACCGAAATCCATCAGAGTGTAGAAAATGCTGTCTATATGAATATACTGATGTTCTGGGATGGTAGCGGCAGCCCCTTCCATATTACCTCTGCCGAGGATGCGGAAAATTTCCCTAACCTAAAAAAAGTCAACCTATTTATGGGTGAGGGGACTCATTTGTCCGATGAGTTCAAGCGATTGAACATCGAAGTCAATAAGGCGTAGCCCTCAGTATACCGAGTGAAAGCGGATCAAAACGGGGAAAGTTTCGGGCCGTCCGGTCTTTGGTATATCACCAATATTGACACTGATGGCGTTCGGATAGACAATTCCCGAACTTTCCTTGCTTTCTTATTTTAGCTTGCTCACGACCGATAATCGCATTTATCTTATGTGTTTATACAAGTTTAGCCACCAAAGATTGTGCGTCTTCCTACTTATTATGTATTATCCTACACTAAAAACTCACACGATGGCACTCCTGACCGAAGCAAAATGTCCCTTGGATATTTTGCTTCATAAAAAACACAAATTTGTATTTTGTTAAAACGTAGGTGTATATTGCGCAGCTAGCCAAATTGAATTATCAATTGTTTTCACTACATTCTTCGTATTTAAAGAATAGTAAGTGTATATTTGTTTTTATTGTTCAACAACATTCCTCTTTTTATGAACAAACGCCCTCTAAAATTCTCCAACACCAGTCAAAGAGAATTTACCATCGCACTTAATAAAAATGTAAATCAATATTTCAAAGATAATAATATTGCGAAAGGAGCCAATATAATAATGGTTCTAAAAACTTTATTTCATCTTACCGGTTGGGTCGGATTTTATCTTCTATTAATGATTTTTGACTTTGGTCTGCCGCTCTTCTATGGTCTATGGGCGGTGTTGGGCTTCTTTATTGCGATGGTATCGGTCAATATTGGTCATGATGCCATTCATGAAGCTTACTCCAAGAAGAAATGGGTCAATAAGTTGCTCTCCCATACGTTCAATCTCAATGGAGCCAGTGCCTATATGTGGACTAAAATGCATAATACAGCGCATCACACCTATACTAATGTGGACGGTTATGATGAGGACATCGAGTCACTTCCCATCATTAGAATGAACCCTGAAAAAGAACTCAAACCCATACACCGTTATCAGCATCTGTATGCTGTTTGGTTCTATGGATTGGCTACACTCTCTTGGGTTTTGATTAAAGATTATGTGAAATTTTTCAAAAATGAAGTAGGCAACTTCTCTGATAAGTCACATCCTAAAAAAGAATATTTTTACCTGTTTTTCTATAAGGCCATTCATTACACACTGTTTTTCATTCTTCCTTTTATTGTTATCACTCAGCCTGTAGTTCATATTATTCTAGGGATTTTGTTGATGCACTATATCGCCGGTTTTACACTGGCCATTATCTTTATGCTCGCTCACGTCGTGGAAGAGACCCATTTTCCAGTACCTGATACCAGTGGTAATCTTGAAGATTCATGGGCAGTACATCAGCTGTATACTACTGCAAATTTCTCCCCGAAAAGTCGCTTGGCCAGTTTCCTTACAGGTGGACTCAACCTACAGATAGAGCACCACCTATTTCCGAATATTTGTAGTATTCACTATAGAAATCTATCAAAAATCGTCAGAAAGACTGCCAAAGAGTTTGATTTTCCTTATTATGAAGGTTCATTCTCCTATATGGTAGGTTCTCACTTCAGGTTTCTGAAAAAAATGGGAAGGGAAAAGAATTATCAACCTATTCCTGATGAAAAACAGCTGCACTCTCCTGTTGTATTGAAAAGGGCAGTCTAGCTCTCAAATATTTTGAATAGCGTATTGAATTATTACCTGCGTGTAGGTAGTCAATTCAGGAGGGAGCTACTGACTATTCAAGTGTGAAACATAATCAAGCCACTCCTATTCGATTTATACTGTCTTTCCAAATCCCTCCAAATTCCCGCATGGAAATTCGGTCATTAAGCTCTGAGAACTCAGAAACTGTATTTGAATTCCTCTTTTGGATTGGACCGAGTTTGTCATTGAACTTTCTATTACAGGGGAAAATCACATCAAAATCAGTCGCATCCCATTGGTCTTATACAAATTTAGGTTTTAAATGTCGTATAAGATTCCGCGGGTCATTTTGTTTCAATCAAGGCGAGAACCGCAGGAATAGCAGCGCTATCCCGAGGATTGTCAACGCAGAGTGAAGCAAAATGAACAGGAAGATAGGCGATATTTGAAAGCTAAGTTTGTATTACATCATAGTTGATGCTATATCTACCCTCCTATTCATTGACTTTATCGTATTTTAACCTAGATCATGCATTGGAAAATCTACTGCGAATCTAAATAGCTGCAAACCGGTCGTTGCACTACGTTTATTGGATTCACTATAGCGGTGCTATGCTAAATCCAATAAAACTCCCTGATCTATGGACATTTAAACCCAAATTGATCAATAGGGTTTCGTCATGAGAGCATAAAGTGCAATAAAATCAGCGGTTTAGGTGAAGAGGCTTAGTACATCACTAAGGGGACGAACCTGCGCAGCATAAAACTGCTGATTTTGAAGTAATTTATGTTCGGAATAGGAAGGCTATTGATTATTTTGGATTAAATATAATACAAAAACAGTCATTTAGAATATGGGAAAAGCCATGTAAGTATGGTGAAATCCATATTCCAAGATTTCCATCCCGATTACCTTTTAGAGAATTATAGGTCCAATTACCCATGTACTATTGGAAATGGTGAAGTTTTTGAGATGTAAACCGTATATTTGAAATAAACGATGTGATACGAAAATACCTTTGTACGCCTATGTCCACTCTATTCAAGAATCTTTTTTTTGCCGCTGCCTTTCTTCTGTTCTTTCCTTTTCAGCTACAGGCTCAGGAAGGGTATCGTATAGATATCAAAGTCAAAGGACTTCAGGATACCACAGCTTACTTGGGTTACTACTATGGGGAAAGCACTTATATAAAAGACACTGCGGCTGTAAATGGCCAAGGTGAACTTCGGTTCGCTGACAATGCGGCACTACTGGAAGGCATCTACTTTTTGGTCGTGGACAAAACGCGACTTTTTGACTTTGCAGTAGAGAAGGACCAACAACGTTTTGCTATAAAAACAGATACGCTTGATTATATCGGGCGTATGGAGATCAAGGGGAGTGACGGGGCCAAACTCTTTCTTGACAATATGAAGTTCAACGTGGACAATAATAAAGCTGCCCTACCACATATCACCGTATTGAACGATAGTACGGCTTCGGAGGCAGATAAGAAAAAAGCCCAGGAATCATTCAGCGCTATCGATGAAAAGGTAAAAAAGTATCAAGATAAAGTTATAGGGAACCACTCAGAAACATTATTGTGTAAAATCTTTAAAGCCAATAAAGAGATAGATATTCCCAAAGGCAAGGAGAGGGAGAAAGAAGACCCAAGGTATTCGCTCAACTATTATAAGGCGCATTATTGGGATTATTTTAACTTGAAAGACCCGAGTCTTTTGCGGTTATCGACCCCGATATATAAAGAAAAGCTCGACATTTACCTAGACAAGCTTTTTGTTCAACATCCGGATACTATCGCTAAGGCCATCGACCGTCTTGTGGAAGTAGCCAAACAGAATGATGAAACCTATAAGTACTTCGTCTGGAATACGACACTAAAGTACCAAAACCCAAGTACCATGGGACTGGATGCGGTTTTCGTGCATATGTATGACACCTATTTTGCCAGTGGGGAGATGGATTACTGGGCCAATGCCACAATGATAAAGAACATTAAAGAAAGAGCCGATACGATACGTAAGAGCCTGATAGGGATAAAAGCCCCAAATCTGATCATGCAAGACCTAGAGAAAAAATCCCGATCTATGTATGACCTGAACAACAAATATGTAATCCTTTATTTTTTCGATCCGGACTGCGGGTATTGTAGAAAAGAAACACCAAAGCTAAAATCCTTCTATAAGACAACTTCTTTTGATGTAGAGGTCTTTGCAGTTAGCGCCGATACTTCTATGGTGAAGATGAAAGACTACATCAAAGAGTATAATCTGGACTGGATTACCGTAAACGGACCTCGGACCTATACCGTCAACTATCATGAACTTTATGATGCAATGTCCACACCGACACTATATGTCTTGGATGAAAAAAAGAAAATTATCGCCAAAAAATTAGAAGCGGAGCAGTTACAGGACTTTCTGACTCGGTATGAAAAAGCACAAGCACAGATAAAATCACCTTGAGCGGTAGTATAAACTGAACTCTGTCCAGGGCCTCAGATAATCTTGTCCTGTAGGTTATCGGCAAGGATGGTCTGCCACTTCTTGACGATTTCCGGCTCAAAGCTGCTATTACGGTCCTGAAGGGTCTCGATCGTAAACTCACTGGCGGAACTCTTGATCATCTTGCGGCCCTTTCCGTTGCGCTTATTGCCGGAACTCCGCTCTGCTCCATTCAGGTACTCCTCCATCTCGACATCAAGGGCCTCTTCCAAAAACCGTTGCTGCAAGGGCGCGAAAGCACCGCCCTTACCAACAGGCTCTTGTCTGCCCTGAACTGTTCCAAAGCCTTCATCTTCAGAGCTTCTCTTTCTTCTTTTGTCACCTCTAATATATAGTCGGTTCAAAGTTAATTACCTAATAATCAATTAGACAGGGTTGAGCTTATACTCTTCCTTGAACACTCCCTTGTAACTGTTCGGTCAAAGACAGACCTACTCAAAGCATAATCGAGGAATTAAAAGTAGAATAGCGTAGTATATCTATTTTTAAATTATAGCAAAATGAGTAAATTAACACCTTACTAAGGTTCTAATAGCCAACCTACTTCTATAGGTTGTATTCTTTTATGCATGTGTTAACCTTTGATTTGTGCCGTTCCATGAGCCCCAGATGCTATTCAATCGCATTTTCCATCTTTATGATGCTCGGTCTAGCTGTTAGCGCGCAGAATACCGAAAAAATAAACAACCTGACGTCCAAGGCACAAAAAAGCCAACATTCGGAACGTTACCATACGCTGAACGCGCTAGGCTGGGAATACCGAAAATTTCAACCCGATAGTACGCTCTATTTCTGCCAAAAGGCTTTGGATGAAGCTAAAGCCAACGGAACAAAGAATACTGTCGCTACTTCTCTCAATTTTATGGGAGTGGCTTATTTTTACAAGGGCGACTATAGCAATGCTTTCCGATATTATACCAAAGCTCATGGTTTTGCCAAGGAAAACGATGACTTAGCTCAATATGCTCATGCCTTCAATAATATAGGCCGTTTATATTTCATACAAGGGGACTTGGTTCAATCTTACGAACATTACTTCCATGCACTAAGGATATTCAAGGATATAAAGGACAATGATGGTATGGCTCATGCCTATAAGAGTCTCGGAAACTTGTTCAAAACGGAAAAAAACTACGATAAAGCTTTGGAGATGCTAGGCCTGGCCAATAGTATCCGTGAACAGAATGGCGGTGGCAGCTCAAGAATAAGCATCCTATCGGAAATGGCGGAAACCCATAAGCTCAAGAGTAACTACCAAAAGTCAAAAGAGTACCTCCATATCGCCGAAGAAGTCGCCAAAAATACAGGTGATTCCATCAGTATGGCCAAAATCAAGCTGGGGCTATCGAGTCTTTACTTTGATACTTCAGTCTATCAGCAAGCATTACGCTCAGCGCAGGAAGCACTCCGCACCATCAATAAAACGAAAAATAAGGACATGCTATCCCGTGCCTATTTTCAATTGGGCAAGGTCAATTTCAAATTAAAGGATTTTGCCAGTGCAAAATCATGTTTTTCGAGAACGATCCAGCTTACCGAGAAGTCCGGGATGCTGGAACGCCAATTCGGAGCCTATCTATACCTCTCCAATATCTACAAGAAAGAAGGAAATCTGAACAGGTCCTTCATCAATTTCAAGAACTACACTTACCTTAAAGACTCCGCTGAGCATATGGATAAGGTAAGGACCATAGAACTACTTACTGCCCGGGTAGATGTAGAAAAAATAAGTAGCGAGTTCGAGGCACTCAAATCCAAAGAGCTACAAGACCAGCAGACCATTCGTTATGAACGTGCCAAAAATCTGACACAGACCATGGCACTATTACTCGCGCTATCTTTGTTCATCACCTTATATCTAGCTTTTAGAAGGAGAGTGGCCACCTCTAAAGCACTGGAGAGTAAAAACCAGCAGATAGAGCAACAGAGTCAAGAGATAAGTACACAGAACAAACGGATACAGGCACAAAATCAAAAACTACAGAAGAGAAACGATACCTTGGCCGATCTAAACGACGAAAAGGACAATCTAATGCACTTGGTGGCCCATGACCTGAAATCCCCCTTCAATAAGCTACTTGGATTGTTGGATTTAGTGGGAATGACCGGCCCCCTGAACAATGAGCAATCGGAGCTCACTCAATTGTCCAAGAATACAGCAAGGGCAGGCGTAAGCCTTATCACGGACCTATTGGATGCCACTGCTTTCGAAGTATCCCAAAGACTACATGTATCGACGATAGAAGCCTGTGGTTTTCTTGACGAAAGAATCATAGAATTCAGTACAGAGTCGGCCTCCAAAGGTATACGAATCAGTAATGAATCGGACAAAAAAGTGTACTTTGATACCGATAGGGAATCCTTGACCCGGATAATCGATAACTTGATTTCCAATGCCATCAAGTATGGAAACCTCAATACCGACATCCGTCTTTCATCATTTGAACAACATGAGCATATCGTAGGCATATCCATTAAGGACCAAGGACCTGGTTTCAGTAGGGAGGACAAGAAAAATCTTTATAAAAAGTTCCAGAGGCTCTCTGCCAAGCCTACAGCAGGAGAGAGTTCCAATGGTCTGGGTCTAGCCATCGTCAAAACACTTGCCGACCGCTTGCACTGCACGATAGAGCTGATCAGTGAAAGCGGCCAAGGCAGTGAGTTTATTCTTTATTTTCCTAAAACCATATTACAGGGACCTCCCGTATCCCTTCCGGAAATTGTCCACGAATGAGTAAACCTATTCGACTCTTAAATTACGCATCAGCGATTAGCGCTTTCAGTAGTCGTGTCATTCCCGGCTCGGCCTTCATCGCTGCTGCAATAACTTTTTCTACCGTTACTTTCTCGATATTCCCTGGCGTACAGAGGTCTGTAATAACGGAAATGGCGAAACAGGGCAGTTCCATGTGCCGCGCAACGATATTTTCGGGTATTGTGGACATTCCTACCGCATCGGCTCCGATAACTCTAAGGTATTTATACTCTGCCTTGGTTTCTAGGTTGGGTCCTGTAACACCAACATATACGCCCTGATGTGTGGGTATGTCCTCCTGCTTCGCAATTTCCATTGCCCGAGCAATCATGTCTTGGTCATAGGGTTCGCTCATGTCCGGAAAACGCGGCCCAAAATCATCCCAATTTTCCCCTACTAGGGGATTTTCGGGCATAAGATTGATATGATCGTCAATGACCATCAGGTCGCTAAGCTGAAAATCCGGGTTCAGGCCACCTGCTGCATTGGAAATAAACAGTCGCTCAATACCCAATAGTTTCATCACCCGCACGGGAAAGGTCACTTCTTGCATACTATACCCCTCGTAGTAATGGAACCTTCCTTGCATGGCCACCACTTCTCTCCCTTCTAATTTCCCGAAAATCAACTTTCCGGAATGCCCTTCTACCGTAGATAGCGGAAAATTCGGAATATCCGTGTAATTTAAGGTGTGACTGATATCGATATCATTGACCAAGGCCCCTAGGCCTGTTCCCAATATCACACCGAACCTTGGTTTTATATTGATTTCTTCAAGGATAAACGCTACTGTCTCTTTAACTTTATCTATCATTTTTTACGGAATTATAGGAATTGATTCGAAAAAATCCTCAAATCAGAAACCAAATACAACACTCTTCGTTTTAGATGTTTAAACACATAAATTATCTCTAATCATTAAAATTAACCTTATGTACTCAAAAAAAAATATTTTTCTTTCTTTCTCTGTTATTCTGATTTTCATTTTCTCTTTTACTCTTGTAAAAACCAAAAGCTACACGGTAGATCCCGCTAAGAGTCAGGTGACCTGGTTGGCAAAAAAAGTAACAGGACAGCATGACGGTAGCGTCATGATAAAAAACGGGGAATTACAGGTAAGTAATGGCAAATTATCCGGAGGTATGTTTACGATAGACATGAGCACGATAAAGGTACTGGATATTGAAGACAAAGCGACCAATCAAAAGCTGACAGGACACCTTAACTCAGATGATTTTTTTGCTGTGACAAAATACCCCGAGGCTACTTTCAAGATCACCAACGCTATGGAGAAGAAAAGTGATGCCGGTAATTATGAAATCAGTGGTGACCTCAGCATCAAAGGCAAAACGGAGAATATCACTTTCCCTGCGACGATCAGTATGGAAGGGAATACGGTCAATGCCAAAGCCACATTGACATTTGACCGTTCTAAGTTCGATGTCCGTTATGGCTCCAATAGCTTTTTTGATAACTTGGGCGATAAAGCTATCTACGATGACGTAGCCATGTCGATTGATCTCAAAGCAGCGCTTTGAACTGAAAACTCGTTTTATGGAAGCTCCCCATCTCAATTCTTGAGGCGCGGTTTCTGTACATGACTCTCTCCTCTTCTGTCAAAATCAGTAGGGGATTTTTTTTGTCCATACCCAATCACTACGTGAGGAAGAAAGCGAATGAGGTAATGAGATCATAAGTGAATGGACTTTGTACGAACATGCATTTCATGCCAATTCGAGAGCAAAATAAGCCTTCTCTACTAACTTGTTTACCTTTATCAGGCTTGGAACACCCGCATTGGTACTACCCTCATTGTCAATTGATTCCACCTCTACAATAAACAATGACAAATTTCCAACTATAATCCCAAGATAATCTCTCTAATGAGTATTCCAGCAAGATTAGAGCAAAGGCATATTTCTTTTTTTCAAATATACCATCCTTCACAGGGCTTCTTTCGTAGAGATAACAAGCTATCCTACGCCCTTATGCTAAAAGAGCAGGTAGATTATTTTTAACCACAAACCCTAAAGAAATGAGAATCAATGTAAAGTACTTTATGTACATCACTTTGTCATTATTGTTCGCTATACCGATGACTTCTTGTGATGAGGATGATACCTCGAACAATACTGTAGATCCGAATCCCGTCGTCAAAGAAAATATCCTACTTGCTACCAATAGTACCGTAGGATCGTATTTAACGGATAAGGATGGGATGAGTCTTTACTATTTTACCAAAGATGCTGATGGGGCAAGTGCCTGCATGGACGATTGTCTTAAAGCTTGGCCTGTTTTTTATGAAAAGGATATCCAAGTCGGCGAAGGTCTGAAAAGCTCGGACTTTGGGGTCATCACCCGAGAAGATGGTACAGTACAAAGTACCTACCTAGGCTGGCCTCTATATTATTTTGTCGATGATACCAAAAGTACGGAGCTAAAAGGTGAAGGCTTGGGAAATGTCTGGTTCGCTGCAAAACCTGACTATTCTTTGATGATCGCTGATTTTCCTGTAGCCGGTGAAACCAAGACGTTCTTAGTAGATGACAAAGGCAATACCCTGTACCTGTTCACTGAGGATGAAAAAGAGGTCAGTAATTGTGCAGATAAATGCATTGAAGTATGGCCCATATTTCATGCTGAGGATTTGGTCATTCCTTCTACAATGGAAGCTTCTGATTTCGGAACCATCACAAGAGCCGATGGTATAGAGCAAAGCACTTTTAAAGGAGTTCCCCTGTATTATTTCGCGAGCGATGAAAAAAGAGGTGATACAAAAGGTCAAAATGTCAATGAAGCCTGGTTCGTGGTAGAAACCAAATGATACTTCTCGGAAAACTTCTGCAATGATATGTTTGAGTTTTTCTTCGGCACTAAGAGACCGTTTTGCTATGTCTCTTTATATTCATCCGCAAGGCATTGATTTTCAATGGGTGCATAGAATTCGAAGGATAAGCATTTATCTCAAACTTTTACTTTCATTCATGTTCCATTGCTATCCGTGATCTTTTAGCGCCTGATTTCGTTTAACCCAGAATGTTCGTTGGAACTTCATCATGAGGACTTAAATGGCAATAAATCAGTGCGTTTTCTTGGATTCAGCGTAGCACCGCTACGGTGAATTCAAAAAACGCATTCATTTACTGATTTGAAGCCAGTTAAGCCCGGAATAGATTTTCTAATGGACATTTTGGGTTTAAATTTTCGCAGATAGTCCTGCTATCTTTAACTCAAAATGATCAATAGCCTTCCTATTACGAGCATAAATTACTTCAAAATCAGTGGTTTTACGCTGCGCAGGTTTTATACAAACTTAGCTTTTAAATATCACATATCTTCCTGTTCATTTTGCTTCACTCTGCGTTGACCATCCTCGGGATAGCGCTGCTATCCCTGCGGTTCTCGCCTTGATTGAAACAAAATGACCAGCGGAATCTTATAACGACATTTGAAACCCAAATTTGTATTACACCCTAACAATACGCTAGGCCTCCTCACCTAAACCGCTGATCTTATTGTACTTTATGCCCTCATCACGAAATCCTATCGATCATTTTGGGTTGAACGGAATCCGAATTCCGGTAGTTCATTTGAAAATTTTTCTGTCCGGGCGCAGCGTTTTCAAAATTTTCTGCATCTCACAGGCTGGCCCGAAGCCTCCCCTGACTTCGTCCTGCTTCATTTTCATCAATAGGACCGAGCGTAAAGAAAGGGCTCGGGGAACCCTTCCGGCGAAGGGGACGGTCTGTCGCGCAGGAGTAAGCGCCCGGCCGGCTTGAGGCAAAACGGACCAAGGGGTAGATACAAAGATGTCCTCTACCATTTTGGCAATGAAAAGGTGTTTTCGGCAGGAATGTATATGGGTAGGGTCAAAATGAAGCAACATGGATAATCCGATAGCTAAGCATATAAGTCCAACGGATGATATATCGACAAATTGTTAAAATAGTTGGTGTATCTCTGTATGTAAGAGACTGTTTTAAAATGTATCTTTTTCTTTCTTACGTACTTCTTCTGGTGCATGATTTCGTTGAAATTTCCGCTAGCTAGCGCGACATGCTATCTTTGTCAATGGCTCACACGGCAGAAGGCCCCTTCACTAATAATGCCCCGAGGGCATTATTTTAACGCTAGGTCCTATCCAAAATAAGTGATCATAAATTCTAAAATAATATCTTCAAAACAGTCTCTTAGAAGTGAAGAGAATTTAAAATGGAATCATTGATCGCCCAACTCCAGAGCGCAAACAATGAAGGCTTGACCTTGTTGGTCAGGAAATATAAACACCCTTGTGTTCAGCACTTGCTTATGAATACGAAGTGCAATACAGAAGAAGCAGAGGAGATTTTCACTGAGGCCATTGTGAATCTGAGGAAAAGGGTTATTGAAAATAGGCCGGGAACCATTTCTAACCTAAAAGGATATCTTGTTACTACTTCTTACAATATGTGGTTGAAGCAATATCAAAAACAAAAAACGCAATCCTTTGGTTTTAGGAGAAGTAGAGCATTATTTTGACGAATACCTTAACAATGAATTCGAAAATGGTACCCTAGAAGAGGAAGCCAGACAACGGTTTTTGGATATTTCGGAAGAGGCCCTGGATTCCATGCGGAACAAGTGCAAAAAAATCACACCTATTTTTATATAGAGGGCAGAAGTATGAACGAAATCGCAAAATTGATGGGCTTTGCCAATGAGGCCGTTGCCCGGTCGAGCAAGTATCTTTGTTTTATACAAATTTAGCTTTTAAATATCGCCTATCTTCTTGTTCATTTTGCTTCACTCTGCGTTGACAATCCTCGGGATAGCGCGCTATCCCTGCGGTTCTCGCCTTGATTGAAACAAAATGACCAGCGGAATCTTATACGACATTTGAAACCCAAATTTGTATTAAACCCAAAATGTCCATTAGAAAATCTATTCCGGACTTAACTGGCTTCAAATCAGTAAATGAATACATTTTTTGAATTAACCGTAGCGGTGCTACGCTGAATCCAAGAAAAAGCCCTGATTTATTGCCATTTAAGTCCTCATGACGAAGTTCCAACGAACATTCTGAGTTAAAGCTTTGAAAGAAAAAGTCAGGTTCTTGGAGCATAAAAATCATGAAAATAAATGAGCGCATGACCATTTCACCTTACGAACATGAATTGATAGACAAATATTTTGAGGAACTCCTGACTCAGGAAAAACAATTCGAATTTGATCATTTCCACAAAAGTTCGTTTGCTTTTAGAGAAGAAGTACTTCTTCAAAAGGGATTATCGCTGCACTAGAAAGCAAAGCATAAAGCCAAAATGATGGTAGAAGTACGGACAATGGCAAAAGACGCTTCCCTTGAGGACCTCTTGGACAAAGAAGGGGGAGCTGAAAATATCCCCTCCCCTGACAGGCCAATGGACGACCGGTATCCTGAGCCGCGATCCGATTTAAAGTCAATGTTCAAGATCAAGCATTGGTACTGGGCCGTAGCGGTATTCGCCTTCTTGGTCTTATCTCTTCCTTTTCCGCTAAGTAAAAACGTCGAAACCGCCGACGCTCTTTATGAGAAACACTACGAACCTTTTCCCGCGACCTCTATTTCCAGAACTGCTGATAGCGACAATACTGCGCAGTACCTGGCTTCCCATATGGAAAAAGCCCATACCAAAGCCATTCCCGAAATAAAAAAACACTTCAACCTAGCTCAAAATCTCACCTTAAAAGCTATAGAAGAAAGCCTGAAACAAGTTCCCAAAGAATCTAAGTCGTCGCTCATCTATCTGAGCATAGCCTATCTGGAAATGGATAGCCTGAGCAAAGCCGAAGCCGTCTTCAATACCATCATCCAAGGGGGAAAGGATGAATTTCTTAAGCAACATGCCACGTGGTACCAAGGACTCACCGCTCTGAAGCAAGGAAAAACCATAAAAGCCAAAGGTATCTTTAATACAAATTTGGGTTTTAAATGTCGTATAGGATTGCGCGGGTCATTTTTTTTCAATCAAGGCGAACACCGCAGGGATAGCAGCGCTATCCCGAGGATGGTCAACGCAGAGTGAAACAAAATGAACAGGAAGATATGCGATAGTTAAAAGCTAAGTTTGTATAAAAAGATCATTGCCAGTTCCAGTTCCTATAAAGGCAAAGCTCAAGAGGTAATGGAAGCCTTGTAGCCATACTCTAGCGAAAGCAGACGTAAATCTGAAAATCAATCAGGGCCAAGCTTGATAAAAGAACATTTCATATACTGGCCATTTAGAAACTTTTTTGAGTTGTATCTTTTTTTCCGGAAAGTATCGGTTTTTTTTACCGTTAGATAATACTACTCTTCGGTAAGATTAATCTTACACCTCAATACGGGTATCGATAACTTCTTGAAATAATTTTGATACAATCCTTTAGATTCACTGTAAAAAGTAAAAGTAGTCCCTTTTCAACGTATACTGGACAGGTAGGAGAACAGTTGCCATTCCATAGCACATAGATAATATAAACTTACATTTCAAACGTCCTTATCTTGCTGTTGATTTTGTAATATTGCAGCTTGTACAAACCTATCATTGTAAAACTTGGCATGGTTTTGTATATGCCTAGTTAAAAATATTTTATAATTAATCTTACACCAATGAAAGCGTATTTATTCATTATTGTTTTTTCTGTCCTTTGTCTATTTTCCACTGCTCAAGCGCAAGAGTTGCGCTATGGTATCCGTGGAGGAGTGAACTTTGCCACTTGGAGTGGTGACGCCGTCAACTTGGTCAATGATGTTTTTGAGGTCACCTCTCTATTGGAAACAGAATCAAGAACTGCTTTTCACTTCGGTGGTTTTGTCAATATTGAAGTTATCGAGCCACTATCCTTGGAAACGGGGCTTTTCATATCTCAAAAAGGATTCAGCGCCCGACTGAGAATTTCCGAAGAAACCCCAAGAGGTGTCCAGATTTTAGGGCCGTCCCTTAAGACCTTGGCTAAATCTACGTATATCGATATCCCTGTGATCGCTAGGATTAAACCCTTCGGAGGATTCAGCGTATATGCCGGGCCTCAGTTTTCTTTCTTGCTCCAGAACACATTAGAGACCAAGGCAGGTCTTTTTGGGATTAGTCTTATCAATAATGAACAGGATATAAAAGACCAATTTGCCCCTTTGGATGTGGCTATCGTTGCCGGTGTGGGCTATGAATTTGAAAACGGGATCAATTTCAATGCAGGCTATGATTTCGGGCTTACCTCGTTGGATGAAAGAGAGCGTATCGATGTCAATAATAGGGTCTTCAAACTCTCTGTTGGGTATACCTTCTAAGCGACTGTTTTAAGCCCGGATCATGCGTTGGAACTTCGTAACGAGGGTTTAAAAACCTGTAAATCAGGGATTTTTATTGAATTTAGCATAACACTGCTATAGTGAATTCAAAAAACGTAGTGCAACGACCGGTTTGCAGCTATTTAGATTCGCAGTAGATTTTTCAATGCATGACCCGCGTTATACAAACTTACATTTTAAATGTCGCCTATCTTCCTGTTCATTTTGCGCTACCCTGCGTTGAAAATCCTCACGATAGCGCTGCTATCCCTGTGGTTTTCGCCTTGTTTAGCCCAAAATGATCTGCGAAATCTTACACGACATTTAAAAAGCAAATTTGTATTAAACCCAAATTGATCAATTTGGGTTTAACGCTATCCTTTTGTTTTCGCTAAGAGCGAAAAAATCTAGATCACCCCATATCAAAGAGGCAGTTTTTCCGAACTGCCTCTTTTTGTTGGATATCCAATGGAAGAATATAGCTATTTCCCTTCAACAAGGGCTACCTGTCGAACGTTTTCATTTTCTATTAGGTCAATAATACTCCTGCACTGGAGTTTTTCGTCAAAAGCCGATGATTTTTGACGGGCATTGGCCGATAACCGTTGGCACTCCGCAGGTATCCCGGACAGTTTTTCAACAATCGCTTTGAGCCCTTCTCCGTTTTTAGCGTCTATTTTATATCCCGTTTCATCTTCATCGATAAGTTCCACGGGGCCTCCTACGGGAGGACCAATGACAGGTATACCATAGGCCATCGCTTCGATGATGGTCAGACCAAAGGACTCTATGTAATACCGAACATCAGAGAGGTTCATGACCAATTGGGCTTTTTCGTAAAAAGGGTGTACCTCCGACTGTTTCGGGTATAGCTTCAGGTTTTGCGGCAAATCCTTGCCCTCAAAGAAAGCGTCAATATCATTCTTTTTGGCACTAATGACCAGGTCCCAGTCCAATTTGGGAAATTGCTGCGCTAGGGACAGGTACTCCCAGAGTCCCTTTTCGGGTAGTAGCGATGTTAACATCAGTACCGTGAAACGCCCCTCTTCGGAGCGGCTACGGTATCCATAAGCCATCGCCCTTTGCATGAACGATGTCGGCAGTGCATTATAAATGACCGAACTTTTCACTCCTTCCACTTTTTCGTTTTGTAGTAAATACTCGGATACATATATCGCATGATGGCAAGTCAGTCTCACAAAAAATTGCAGAAAAGCCTTGAAGTGCTTTTGCAGCTGTGCTTCGTGAATATGATAATAGACGGGTTTGCCGATACACCATCCCGCTAGGGCGGCCCCAAAAGGCAATAGTGTATTGATGTAAAACACAACATCTTGATTTTTATATTTCAAAAGCCGAAATACCAGCCCTAAATGTGCCGTCATAAAGGTAAAAAAACGTACAATCTTGTTTTCGGACATATGATAGCGAAAAGGGTAATAATCGACTCCGTCCAATCCCCTTAAAAAACCGTCTTCCTGTAAATTGGAACAGTGGAGGTCTATACTGTAACCTTCCCTGACCATGGCCCGCAATACCTGAGACAGTACCTTCGGGCTTCCCGTAAAATCGTTTCGAGATTGTATACAGACTATTTTTCGTATTGACATGGCTTCTTACATTTTTGTTTTCCGTACAAAGGTCATGTTCCCGAGTCGGCCGCAGACCATTGGCCTTCGGTCTCCAGTGGTGCTGTGGCTTCTTCTTGCAGTACCTCTTTATAAAGCTGTTGAAGTTCCAATCCTCTTTGATTCCAGTCAAACCGTTGTTCAAAACGTGTCCTTGCCCCTAAGCTGAGTTTGTGCTGTAGAGTAGGGTTTTGGAACAGCGTATACAGTGCATCGGCAAAGCCAGCGGCACAGCTTTCGGGTACTCCATAAGGTATTCTGATACCGGAGGTGTCGTCGATCAGTTCGCCCGGCCCGCAATTATCGAAACAAAGTACGGGTAGACCGGCAGCCAAAGCTTCGGTCACTACCATGCCCGCTCCTTCATGCGATGGGAATAGAAAAATCTTTGCTTTTCGATAGAGGTTCATGACTTCGGCCTGAGGCATCCAAGCAATCAGTTCCACTACATCGTTCAGACCTGCACCCTCAACACTACGCTGTAGTTGTTCTTTGAGCGGTCCTTTTCCTACCATTTTGAACTTTACCTTAGTTCTGTCCTCTGTACTCAATCGTTGCAGGAAGAGCGCTACGCTCTGTAGGGCTATGTCGAAACCCTTTAAGGTCACAAACCTGCCTATGGATAAGATGGTAAATCGGGTATCACAAATACCTTCTTTTTTATGAAAGGGATATAATACACCACTGACGGCGGGCATCAATACGTTTTTTTTCTTTACACCTCTGGCCTTACTGTTAATGACCAATATCCTTATGGCATAGGCCTTGGTGATTTTCAGGAAAGGGTCCAAGGTCCAGAAGCATCTTTTTGCCAGCCATAGCAGTTCTTGTTTCCACCGCTCCTTTCTACTTTTCAGAAACTGAACGGGAATCTTTGGGTGGTGGCCTATCGGACCCCATACCAAAGGCCTGCCCAACAACCATAAAAAAGAGGGGGACCAATCGTTATGAAAGTTAAGGTGATGACCTATATCGAATTTCAAGCCTTTGCCCATAACGGCTAAAAAGGGCAAGAACAGGTTCCACAAATAAAAGTACAGCATCGCACCGCGTTCTTTTCGCTTCCAGAAGCGCATCCAATAAGGCATGTCATAGTAAACAAATTTGATATTATGATATATAGGGTCAGGGTTTAGCTTCATCCATTTGGAAATATCGGCCCCGTTATTTTCGCGGGTTATCGCGATTACTTTATGGAACCGTGCTATCTGTAGGATAAAATTCCATCCTGTGCCGCTTTCCGAACCCTCGTAGGGGTTAACGGCATAGGCCGATACCAATATTGTTTTCATAGTCGTAGTATTTCTGTCGGTCTGTCCACATGCTATTGATGGTATTGTAAAGTCCAAAACATCCAATCCGGACATCCGCCGAACCTAAGAGGCTCCGACGTACTCCCCTTGTTCTTGTTCCTGTTCCGCTATGACTTTGATTACCTTTGCAGGTACTCCCCCCACAACACTTCTTGGGGGCATGCTTTTAGTGACTACTGCTCCCGCAGCGATAACACAATGGTCTCCGATAATCACCCCATCCAGTATGGTGACCTTTGCCCCTATCCAGCAGTTCTTCCCTATTTTGATACCTTTTCGGGATACCCCTTGTTGACGTATCAGCTTTGTACTGTCCTCAAAGAGGTGGTTTTCCGGGTGACAGCTGAGGTAAGCTCCTATGATACAATCATCACCGATTTCCAACCCACCGCCGCCGCCAAGATGAGCAAATTCGCCGATACCCACTCGATGCCCGATATGGATATGTTCTCCCAAGTGATTGAATGAGGTGGAAATGATAACGCGACTGAAGGCCCCTATACTTACCCGATTACCGATGCGAAGCTGTCCTTTTCCCATAGCTCCCAATCGGGCGCCTTCCCCAATCTGTACCCACCGTCCCCAGCGCATATTCGCTACGTGAAAAAAAGAAACCCCTCGACCCAAAAAAATCATACTGGGTCTTTTGAACCAGAACAGGACCTTCAACCCTCTCAGAAAGCAACTCGATTTTTCCCACATCAACGCGAAGAGCAAGCGGCTTCCCACCCCCTCATCGAATTGAAAATCGGGATTCCTGAGGCGTATTATTTTTTCGATCCAGTACTTCATAAGGATTTATCCATAAAATTTCAGTTCTATGATATACTGTTCCTACCCCTGCTTTCTCAAAGCCATAAGTATAACTCTTTTCAGAAGAGTGAAACCGATGTGGAGTATTTGCAGTACCACTCTAGACTATAAGCAATACGTCTCTTTCAAAACAAATTACTTCGCTTACTTCTCCATTGGGTCAGTTAATTGTTTTTTACCGTTTTCCTCTTCTACAGATACCTTTGCTATACTTTTTCCCGATAGTACTCTTCTATCAAGGCCAGTGTCGTTTGTAAGTCTTCATTATCAATAGGGACATACCTATTTTTCACCTTACTATCCAGCTGTAATTTTCTGAACAGTACCAAGTACTTTTGTGTAAGGGACTGTATCACCTCTGGCTCCAGTTCCTGTTTTCTCTTATATATGGTAGCGGCATCAGCATATAAGAAAAAATTGATATCCGGCGATAGGACCCATCGGTACAATCTTCTTAGCCAAGCTCCTCCGAGGTGTATGTTAGACCGCTTGCTATCAACAATAAAGTCAAAATAGTAACGATCGTAGATAACGGTATAGCCCCTAAGGGTGTACTTTAGCTTTATGTAAAATTGTCCTAAGAGATAATCAATATAATAATAAAAAAAACGCAGTAATGAAGATAAGCGTCCTTTATTATTTCCTTCATGAGGAAGTAAGGCCGCCTGCCGCTGTTCTGCTTTCTCTTTTCCATGTACTACTGCACTCAATATGGGAAGCACAGAGGGCCGATGTCTCAAAACCTTTATCTTCAATCGGTATTTGTTCGCTAAAGTTTCCTTGAAATTTTCTATAATTGTGGATTTTCCCGCCCCATCTACACCACTAAAGGTAATGATGATCCCCTTTTCCCACAGCAGTGATTTCCAGCTATCCTGAATATAGGCGATACTACGGCCCCATCTTTGTGACAGTCGATTGTTCCCGTTCGCTTTTATGGTCTTTACTATTCTTGTCCTTTGTTCCTTGCTTGGGTATAGCATTTCATCGGAGGACCTAAAGTTTACTCCATATTTCTGAGAAGTATAAGCTACTATCTTCTCCACTTGCTCTAGGGGCATGGACAATAGCCCCTGTACATACTTTTCAGAAACGAGAGCTCTGTTCAGCACGTAAAATAGATAGATATACTCCCATTGGTGCTGTAGGTGGGGAAGACGTACGCCTTCTGCTGATACGATGCTTCCCTCCAGCACTTCCGCGGCCGACAGGAACCGGAGACTCTTTCGGTGAAAGGCATGGATCAGATCGATTTCCAGAAAACCTTGATCATAAAAATAGAGGTACAGAAAAGTCATCTGGGATTTTTGAACTTCTTTGACTTTGGCGGTAAAGGGATGCGAACGGACAAAGGAAATTACCTCGGCCATCTGCTCTCTATCCATCAACATATCGATATCACTACTCTTATCTACCTGAAAAGGAGCTGTTTCCAAATGTTTCAGTATGCTATAATCGAACCCCTTGAGTTTATGGAAAAGGTCTTCTATAAAACCCGACCTCATGGGAATAGGTGATATCAGAGTAGCTTCTATGGCTCCTGTAGTGTGCATCGTATCCTCCAAAAGTCCTTTGAATGTTTCCAACATCCAATGTCCCTGTTCTTCTACAAAATCCTGATCGGCATATTTCAGTAAGTACTGACTGATAATATGCAATAGATACAATCTCAAGTGCAGGGATACATCTACTTGATGTTCCCCGATCAAAGCTTTGATTTCCTCTTTACCCGAAGCATCATCTACTGCGCCCTGTATTTCGGAGTGAGGAATTCTCTTCACCAGGACACTGACATGCAGCACAAAGTGAAACATATCATAGAGTAGCGGGGCCGATTCCCGGGACTGCTCCCAGTCATACAGATATGCCCTATCATCGGAAAGGTACATATTCCAAGGGGTAAAATCACCATGACTATACGACAGGGTGATTTCCTGCTCTATGGGAAGTGCTGCGAACAGCATCCGTAGGTGACCTTCTATATGACGAATGGCCGACTTATCGAGCCCATTATCTTTCCACTCTTTTTCTTCCAGCTTGTGAAGACTATTTTCAAGCTCTCGGTAATAAGAGGTCTCTCCCATGGCTTTTTTTTCCAAGGATAATTGTACCATCTCAGCAATGACCCTAGCATGCAGTGTACAGAAGCCAAGCTGTTGGATAACTTTTTCGGGTCTGATGTCTTCCAGTAGGACACTGCCCCATTTTTGATCGTAATTACTCTGTGGAATCTTCATTGAAGTGAAGTTATAGGCCGATAGGGTATATAACTGGCGGTGTTCGTTCTCCAACTGTGCTTTGGAAAAACAGCTCATGGGTACTTTAAGAAAAACCGACTTATTTTCTTTCTTGAAAACAAGCACGGCTTTTCTGTTTCTTCCGGGGATACCCGTATAGAGTGCGAAGTTTTTCTGCATGTGTGCCAGAATGGGGTGCATTTTTGCATACTCAGGACGATAGAAAATGCTGAACCTCCCCGATCGCTGCCATTTGGCAATCCTGCCCGACATCCGCCCTTTCATCAGCCTTCGGTATAACCTACCTTGCCAAGTACTCGCATTGTACAAATAGGGAAACAAGGGCCTTCCCTTACCTTCGGGGTATATCCAGCGAATCGTCCCATTGGGATTATTGATATGACTCAGGTCCATTCGCTGAAACCCTTCCAAGCCCTGTCTTCCTTCATGGTAAGGGGTAATGATCAGGGCGTATTGTGATCGATCTTCGGGCCACTCCATAGTGGGGACCTCATGGAGCAATACCGGTTTACTTATGGCAATGTCCGAATCTGTATAGGGATCTACAGCCAATATTTCGGCCTTAGGTATGGTAGTATAATGATTGTCCCACTTCGGGACAACTACCGCTGTTTCGATAAGTGACAACTCCTGCACTTGTCCAAAAATGATGGACAAGGCATGCTTATCTTCAGGATGAAAGTAAGCTTCCATTTCTCAATCTTATTTTTTGAATGACACTAAGACGGATCTCTTTTGAAAACAGTAGGGACACCAATAGCAACTGATAGAACAGTATACCATAGTTGTTGTGTCCATATATCCCAAACTCCGTAACGGAGTTGAGCAACAATTCTGCAAACATTGTCGCATACAGGTACTGCGACGCATTGTCTTTTGTATTGATGATGCCTACAGCAGTGGTCACTATCTGCCAAAAAACAATAAAGCCACCGATTAGACCAAGGTTCATCAGCACTTCCACATAAGTATTGTGGGCCATGCTTGCATTCATGGCTTTATGGGTATAGTAGTAGTCGCTATAGCTAAGTCGCATATACCCATTACCCAGCCATGGGTTTCGCGGTAGCCCTTCGGTCAACAGTACTTTCCAGAAGTCTGTCCTACCTGTCATGGTCATCACCTCCTGTACATCTCCCTGTTTCAGAAAAATCGTGAAGAACACTACTGGCGCTAAAGCGATGATCATCGACATGAATACCACTTTCAGTACCTTGTTTTTGTACTGCATGATGAACACCGAGGTAAAAATCAGAAAGGCCGCTGATGAGGACCGGGATTTGGTCTCGTAGGTAGTATAGGCAAAAATGAGTATCATAAAGATGTAGAAGGGTTTGACCCCTTGCTCCTTCATCAAAGAATAAATGGTAGCAGCACCTATGACACACATCATGCCCACTTCATTGGGATTCTGCAAAAGTCCTCCCAAGCGCGCTACCTCTCCTCCATGGGTATGCCGATAAAACACATCCGGGGCCACGAACATCCCTACAATCATACCACAAGAGATGATGAACAATGTGTAGCCTAAAATCAGGTTCAGCTGTATGGGCTGTCCATCATGACTATAGTTGTAAGTGAGCAATAATTTTTGATAGATAAGTGCGAACACACAGCCTTCAATGGTCATCGCTAGTTGTGTAGCGGAAAAGGCCAAGTTCGTAGTCCATAACAAAGAAGCAAATCCAAGTAATAGATAGGTACAATACAGAAAAAAGGGGAAGGGCTGTGCCAGTTTCATATGTACACTCGCATGCTTATTGGTATAGACGAAATACAGTAAAACCGTCAGTAAGGTCATCGATACCCGCAGTACGATTTTAATCGCCTGAATCACTCCTATGCCCCCTACCAGAATAGAGAAAAAACCCAATACCTTGATGAGCATGATAGCTACCATAAGTATAATAAACCTACGATGTGGACGATAGGAGTTCTCTCTTTCCAAACTGATGTCAATTGGCTTCAATTCTCGTCGTATTAAACTTTACTATAATTACTTCGGAGCATACCGCATTATTTACGGTTCTGACATATGCAAATTACTGCCTCTTGACAGGGAAATCTACATTTTCGGACCATTCGACCCAATCTATAGACCGACGATAGTGTTAAGCTGATTTTCGGTTCTTCATAATCCTTTATTATGCAGTAAAAAGTCAATCATTACTCGCCTCTCCCACAAAACATCGATGTGCATTATCTTGGGCCAAACATTACCTATACAATAGAAATACCCTATAGCTCATGCCGCATATAATTCCAATAAGCGGTCAGCTATGGCATCCCAGTTAAAAACGGAACGCGTCATCTGCCGTGCATTATCGGAAAGTATCTGTAAGGTCCCTTTCTGATAGTGTTCCTCCATTCTTTTCATAGCACTGGTAATGCCATCGACAGAATTGGGCCGCACACTGATACCCGCATTGAAATCGTCGATATAGTCTTCAACATTTGTCCTTTCGGTCACTAAACAGGGTTTGCCCAGTGCTGCCGCTTCTACCACGGCCGTCGGCATACCTTCGAACCGTGAGGTATGAAGGAATATATCCATATTAGCAATCAGGTTCAGTTTCTCTTGACCGAACCTAGCCCCATAGAAGCGAACTTTCTCTTCCAATCCGTACTCACTGACAACCTGCTCTAAGGCCTCCCTGTCCACCCCATCCCCAACAAGCCACAGCATACCCTTTCCTCCCTGATTTATGTAATTATAAAATGCTTTTAACATCAAATCCAAACCTTTGTGGTCGATGGCCAAGCGTCCACAGAAACCGAACACAGGTCCTTTTTTTTGCAAAGGACTGAAATCAAAGCTTATGTCCTCCATATTCTGTCCATTGGGTACAATACACTGCTTACCGGACAGGTCTAGCATGCGCTTCAGGCTCTGTTCTTCGCTGAGACCGCTCAGTTGTACTGTCTTGGCATGACGCAGGAGGTAGGATTCGAAATAAGAGAAATATACTTTCTTTATTTGTTTGTTTTTTTTCATGGCCTGTTCGTTATAAGGTCCATGTGGGGTAAACACATAGGCAATCCGTCGCCGCACTAAAAACCGCGCTACTGAGAAAAACGCAGGAATAAAAGCTCCATGTAAGTGAAAAACCGTCCCCGAAGGCAATCGGTCCAACTGTTTTTTGAAACGGGTATCAAGGGCAAAGGGTAGTTTTTGCCTTTGAAAAAAATGAGTAGTATAGTTTCTCGGTATGGTCTCTGATTCCGGGTCGGGAGTAATGCCCCAGAGTTCTACCAAGTGCCCTTTGCGTTGTTGTCCCATGACCAAGTTATGAACTATTTTGTTCACTCCGTTCATCCGGTCGGGGTTTCCCTTGCCCAGAAGTAAGTGTATGATGTGCATTGATTTTTATCTTAAGTGTTCAAAAAAGGTTATCTATGGCACCCTATCTTCGATAGGTGATAATCCTTGCGAAACATACCGTCTGGCCTTGGTCCAGTATCGGAACCAAACCCAGAGTACCAGTACGATGAGTAGCTGCACTGCCATAAGTCCTGTCATCGCTCCCCATAACCCCCAAAACCGAACCAGTGGCCAAGCTAGGGACGATGCCATTACAGCTCCTACGATATTGGCCAGAAAGATACCGCTGTTCTTTTCTATGGTCCTAATGGCTATTCTTAGGGGTATCGCCAGGAACACTATGAAGTAGTGCACCGCGAAACATTGCAATACCGTGGACTGTCCCTCTTCGGTAACTCCATATACCCAGTACATCAGCGGTGCGGCAAAGGCAAAAAGCAATGATCCCGTGGCGAGAACTATCACTCCGGATTTCCAGCTTATCTCCATCAGGTATTTTTTCAAGCGTTCCATTCCTTTTTGATGTAGCTGTAGCGAAGCTCTGGAGGGTATATAGTTTTCCAAAGTAAGAAACAACACATGGAGGATGCCCATGATATTCTGGGCCATTTTCAGTAAACCTACACTGGCATTTCCCAAAACAGCCCCCGACGCCAAAAAGAAGACATTGCCCGTCATCCATTGTACGACCGATGTGGCCATCAGCCAGCGTGCAAAGACAAAGTGCCTCATTGCTTCTTCCCACAACCCGTTCACATCGTTCTTCTTCCAAAATGAACCCCTTGATACCAAGAACAACATACCGATACTGCCTATCGAAAAAGCTCCCACAGCCAAGTAGACCATATCCCACAGGGATACACTGCCGTCAGTACCGAAGAAAAGCACGGCTATCTGTAATACGTAAACCAGCGTACTGATAAAGGATATCCTATTCAAATCACCGGTGATATAGCTCAATTTTCTAAGAAAATCATAGCTGAGATAGACCATGGTCAATAGGGAAAGCCCAAAATACAGACTAGTGCCCAAGGTCGGTAACCCAAAAATATCCTTTAGGCCGATACTCAAAATAAAGAGCAATCCTCCGCAGAGGAACATACTCATGATGTGCAAGATGGCCACTTTACGTAGGTACTCGTTTCGGCCCGAACCTTCTTCGTACTTTCCAAAAAAGGTCTGTAGCGGGGATACGATGAAAGCTTGATGCAGATTTACGAAATACTGCAAGAGCATCCATAAAATCATAAACGTACCGTAGTTCTCCATACCCATCTTCCTCGCCATGAGTATACCCACCAGGAAATTCCCCCCGCTGACCACGCCCTGCTCCACAAAAGGTTTCACCTTTTGTAATGGGCTGCTCCTGAGTAGGGAGAGGTCAAGCATTCCAGCCTTGCTTTCGGTTCAGGAACTCTGAGACCCTTATCCAGATGCGACTGAAAAATTTATAACTGTTTTTGCCATCGCCCATATAATAACCGCTATAGTAGCGTGCTACAGATGTACCATTGAGTATCATGGATATGTTGATGATACCATACTCCTCCTGTAACAGCAGTGGATTGGCCAGTAAACGACGATTGGTCATGTTGGCACGAACCACATACAAATTGAGATCACTATTTTTCATAATCGGTATGGTGTCCACTGTCATTCCGGAAGGCGAAGTATCATAAATGAGCACATCGTAACCTTCTTTCAATGCTTCTATTGCTGGGCCGCTATCACTGAATGCCAACACAGTAGCATGCGCTTTTTCTGTTTTTCCAGAGGCTATGAAGTCTACGTTATGGACATCGGTTTTCTGAATGATGTCCTCTCTAGAGGCATCTCCATTAAGGTACTCCACCATTCCCGTCCGGTTGGAGGTATTGAACAAGCTGTGCATACTGGGTTTGCGTATATCAAAATCGACCAGAAGTACCTTCCATCCCAGATCGCTCAGTGTTTTGGACAAATGGTAGGCAACAAAGGTCTTGCCTTCGTTCTGTACTGTGGAACTGATGCAGACCGCTTGTCCTTTCTGTATCTTCCTTTTAATGATAAGCGTTGCTGCCATGGAAGATAAAGCTTCCTGACAATGACGGTGCAGCTTAGAGTATATGGGCAATACCCCTACGACAGGCAGTTCCAAGTGAGATTCCAACTCTTCTCTTGATCCTACGATGGGCTTGAGATAGTCCAGTAGATAGGAGATGAACACACTCACGGCAATACTCACTAAACCGATAATGATCAATATAAAGGTACGGCTAGGGGTCGTACTGTATTTAGGGAGTTCTGCCTCGCTGATTACTCGATGAAAGGATACGCGTGCTTTGCTCAGGATTTCCGCTTCCAATTTTTTTTCGGCCAGAAAGGAGTACATTTTCTCCTTTAGCCTGAACCTCCGCTCCAAATCAATAAGCCGACGTTCTTTTTCGGGAAGAGACTCAAATTTCTGCAACGCATCGGCGATGGCTTTCCGAATACTTTCTTTTTCCTCCTTGATAGAACGGAGTGTATTGTCAATACTCTCCTTCAGCAATTGTGTCAGTTCTGAAATCTGTTCTTTCATACTGATGATGAGATTGTTCTGAGGTTGTAGCTTTAGGAGCTGCTTCCCTTTCTCTAGCTTTAACTTATTGAGACTGCTCAGACGGTCTATAAAAACGGGGTCCAGTACGGATTCGTAATTGGGGGCGATGATAGCATCATCGGCATTGTTCTTGAGGTGTTCGGCTATCCGTATGACTTCTTCTTCTTTTATCTTCAGACCTACGGCCTGAAGCTCCAGCTGACTGACTTTGTTGATACCGGCCTGAGTCTCCTGTCGGGTATTGATGATTCCGAAGTTCCGTTTGAAATTAGCAATATCCATCTCTGCGGCCTTTAACTCTGCATCGACGAGTTTCAGTTCCTTTTTGATAAAGTCAACCGTATTCTTTGCCGCTCTTTCCTTGAAGCTGATTCCGTCCTCGATGTAGGTATGAGCATGTGCATTGACAAAGGCTTGTGCTTTTTCGGGAATTTCGTGCTTGTAGGAAAAATAAATAATATCTATCTCCTTATCGGGGCTTCTGACAAAGAAATTCTCATTACCGAACTGCGTGGCCAGATTTTCATAGGTACGGAAGTAGACTTCAAAATTTCCCGAAAGTAAAAGGCGCTTCTTATCGCTATCGATAAAATCTTTGTTGACCGTGATTTTGAAAACGAAACCATTGCCCTGCACCGTACTGTCGAAAGCTCCTTGTACCGTGCCTACTTGAGCGATAGTAGGTGCCGATAGCGTGAAGTCCTTTCCATTTGTAGAGCTCACTATAAAAGCATGGTCAAAGTAGCTACTGTCCATCTGGATGACCTCCACTAGAAAGGGACGTTCCTTATACAGTTCTATGGTCTTTATCTTGCCTTTCCTAAAGTACTCCACGGAAAAATCGAGTTTTTTCAGTGTCTGGATAATCAGGGACTTGGAACGGATGAGTTCTACCTCATTAGCGGTCTTATTACCTTGAGCAAATATATCGAAGCTTTTGTAGAGACTCATATCGGATACACCATGATTGGTATTATCCAGTTTGATGATGGTAGTGGCCTCATATACGGGTTTTCGATAATAACTTGCCTTGAAAGCAAGTACGAGACCGATACTACAGCAAGCTACTATCAGGTACCAGCGCTTTAATAGCGGTCGTAATAACCGAAATATTTCGTTAGGATTTCTCATAGATTTTTGAATACCGCTATTTTACCTTACTGTTGAGAGGAAAATGGCCAATGCCGAAACGATGCCTACAAAAGGGACCGCTTTTTGTGAGGCATTATCAAAACGTTTGGCCCGTCGTGAAGGTATGTACACCACGTCTTCGGGATAAATCTGTATATCCGAAGCTCCCATGTTTTTTAGGTACCTCATATCAGCAATCGTAAGGTCGGGTATGGCGGGATTTCCTCTTAAAATCTGTACAGAGGAAGTTTTTGCATAATGAGTAATGCCCCCTGAGAGGCCTATCAACTTTGTCAGTGGTATACTTTGGCGCTCTATGCTGTATACTCCGGGCTTTTCCACTTCTCCACTAATGGTTACTTCCAGATTGATTACCTTCAGGGTAATCTGAGGTGAGGTGACGTATTCGCTATAGCTGTTTTCCAAAAATTCTTCTGCTTCTTTGAGGCTCATTCCTCCGATGTGTATCTCTCCTATCATGGGCAACAATGCATTTCCGTTTTGATCGATAGTCACCCATTTACCTTGCTCCGGGTCTTTGCCGATGGCCACAAAGACCGAACCGATACTCAAATCAGGATGATCCCATACACTGAGTGATAGCTGGTCACCTGCCATCAACCGATGTTCGTACTGATAGGACTCGTATGTTGTGCCTTCCTCTTTTCCCGTATAGCCTTTAGGATCATATAGATTCTGAGCACAAGAGTTGATAATAATACCAACGAACACAAAGGATAGGGTCCTTTTAGCCATTATGGGCTTTTTGACGATGAACAATAGCATGACCATCAACAACATCGCTCCCGCTAAAAGTAATAGCCCGTAGATAGGGGCGTACACTATCTCTGAAAGCAACAGTTCGGTAACAATAAAGATGAGGTTGGCTCCTGCCATGGCCAAGACCGTTTGCGAACGATTCAGTCCCAATTCCTGACAGCGATGATGCAAGTGATTCTTGTCACCTTTCAAAGGAGAGACTCCGTTGGACAAACGGATAATGATGACCCTGATGGTATCCGTAAGTATGAGTGTCAATGTCAATACTACGAACAATGGCCCCGACAAGATCCATTCCTGACTCTGTAGGGGTGTCGTGTTCCATGCTTTGAGTGCCAAAAAAGTGATGATGAGACCGCAGGTCAGTGAACCGGCATCACCCATAAATACTTTAGCAGGGGCAAAATTAAATACAAGAAAACCCAGAATAGCCCCCATGGTAGCTATGCCGATGGTCGCAAAGAACAACTGTCCTTCACAATAAAGGTAGGTACTCAAGGCTCCAAGTATAACCGTACCTATCGTGCCCGCAAGACCATCTACTCCATCGATAAGGTTAAAGGCATTGATCAGGAACAATGCTCCGACAAATGTAATCCCATAATTCAGACTGATGGCGATTACCGTGGTTCCGAACAAGGGTATATACAGGTCGTATCCTATCATCAACATACCGATGGCCACCCCTTGAAAGGCGAGCTTCTTATAGGGACTCATATCATAACGATCATCCAGATAGCCTCCAAATACGATAATACACGTGCTGCATAGAAAGAGTATTACTTCACTATTTCCGACAATTAGAGCATGGATTATCAAGGTAGTACTAAAAGCCAAGAATATACCAATGCCTCCCAAGACAGGTATTTTTCTCGGTTCCTGTCTATTTTCCCCCCCCAAAGCATACATACCGATACTCTTTCCCAGTGCAATGAGACGTGGCATAACAAGAATGGCCACCAAAAACGAAATAAAAAAAATGCGCTCCATGTTCTCCTTTTTTTTAATGTTAACAGTTGATACTATGCTGGGTCGCAACCCATTAGGTTTATCATTTTTTAAGGAGGTCAAATCAGTTATGATCATGTTCAGAAGGAGTATTGTTCCCGCTCAACATTTCAAAAGTAAGGATTACCTCATCGTGTTTACTCAATTTTGGTCGATCGACCTTTCTGTAAAGACGAATGGTAGTGAATAAAGAACGATTGGAAAAAATAGCGGCATCGGACAGAATAGCTATCCCATCTGCTTGTTCACCGCCCTAAACCCACACAACAAGTTTCATAATACGAAAAAAAACGGTAATAAGATAGTGCATCTTATGAGATAATCAGAGTATTTTTATACCGGTCAACTATATTTCATCCAGCAGGCGTAGCTTAATCGTACATCACTCTAATAATCAATCATTTCCGCTTGGAACTTTCTTTTAAAATTAATTGGCGATAACTCTTTTTCATTTGCCGCAGTCGATAACTGCATTTTTTCTGTTCTTAAGATTCTTTTCCTTCTCAAGGCAAATCGATTCCATTACTGAGAAGGTTTGCTCGACCCTTCGTCCAAACTCGGCCTTAGCGATAAGGACAGGAAGAAGGTCAAAAGGCATCAAATCAGTCTCAGAGTTTTTTTTTTGTAAATACAATTGATTTTGGCTGAGGTTTATGAGAGCAGCCCCATGCACTCAAAGACCATTTTAACCTGGATCATGCGTTGGAACTTCGTAACGAGGGTTTAAACAGCAATACATCAGGGAGTTTTATTGGATTTAGCATAGTACCGCTATGGTGAATCCAATAAACGTAGTGCAACGACCGGCTTGCAGCTATTTAGATCCGCAGTAGATTTTTCAATGCATAACCACCTAGTTTTAAACCCAAAACTATCAATGGCCTGCCTATTCCGAACATAAATTGCTTCAAGATAAGCGGTTTTACACTACGGTAGGTGCGTCACCTTAGTGATACAAAGGCCTCCTCTCCCAAACCACTGATTTTATTACTCTTTATGTTCTCATCACAAAATCCTATCGATCAATTGGGGTCAAAGGAACCTTTCACTTTTATACATATGTATTGATATCCCAGGGACACACGGAATCCTCGGAAGAACAATAGTTATCTCAAGTTCAGCATGTCCTACATCAGGCTCATTTCTTAGGTACTTTTCCTAGCGCATAATTTCAAAACGGTCCCTTAGATACTGTTTTAAACTGTATCTTTTTCTTTCTTATGTACTTCTTTCGGTGCCTGATTTCGTTGAAATTTCCGCTAGCTAGCGCGATATGCTATCTTTGTCAATGGCTCACGCGGCAGACCGGTCCCTTCACTGATAATGCCCTCGGGGCATTCTTTTAACGCTCGGTCCTATCCAAAATAAGTGATCATAAATTCTAAAATAATATCTTCAAAACAGTCTCTTATATCAGGTTGATTTTTTGCATGAGCGACTCGCGATTTGCACGGCTCACGGGTATGACCTTATTCTTGATCAGGAGATTGTAATCTTCGATATCCACGATTTTCTCCAGATTAACGATGAATGAACGGTGTACTTTCAAAAAGCGTTTTTTGTTCAACTTGGTCTCGATATTTTTCATGGTAGAATGGACGATATAGCCTTTGTCCTTTGTATTGAATACGGCATAATCACCTTTGGCCTCTACATAATATATATCTTCATCCAGTATTCGGATAAGTCTTGAATCCACCTTGACATACAGGTGGTTGTTTTCCATGATACTGCCTTCTTCCGTTTTCAATGCCTTTACTTTTTTGAAATTGCTCATGGCAATCTCTAGTGCCGCATGGATATCTTTCATCCCATACGGTTTCACAATGTAACCGAAAGGGCTGGTCTCGCTGGCTCTTTTGAGCGTGGTAGGGTCGGCAAAGGCGGTAGTAAATATATAAGGGATGTTATACGCGCTTTGTATATCGGCAGCAAGGCCTATCCCGTCTTTTTCACCTTTCAATTGTATGTCCAATAGTGCAATATCAACTTCGCCCTCTCTTTCCTGTAACAGTTTCATCGCTTTGTCCGCAGACTCTGCCAAACCAGCGACTTGATGATTGAGACATTCCAGTATTTCGTGTAGGCTACTCGCTATCGAAGGGTCATCCTCCACAATCAGTATATTGTACATTTCTATAAATTTAGGATGATATCATAGTTTGAATTTCAGCTTTGCCATAGTTCCCTCACCAAAGGTTGAGTTGATAACCAGTGTTCCCTGATTCAGCTTCATGATCGATTTCACTAAAAATAAACCCAAACTGAAGCGATTCGAATCCATAAGGGGGGCTTTTCCTACTTGTGCAAGTTGTAGGGCCTTCATTCCTTTACCACTATCGATAACACTGAAGTGGTACTCCCTGCCTATAACCTTACCTTCTATGATTACCAGCGACTTGAAGCTAGAATATTTAAAAGCGTTGTCCAGGATTTCGTTGACCAGAGTCTTAAAATAGGTAATCGGAATCGGTATTTTCTCCTCATCGATGTCCTTAAAATATAGATCATGTGGCCTTTGGTACATCTCCGAGGCACTTACCGCTATCTGACGAACATTTTTTTCCAGCTTATTACTGCCACCTATAGTAAAGTGTTCTCTGACCGCCTCATCGTATTGTGCCAATTGTAATTGTTGGTACAGGATAGTATTGTAAGTTGTTCTTTTGATTTTTCGGCTCGATACTGCCAGTGTCCCTATCAGCTGCTTCAGTTCGTCTTTACTACATTCTTCATAATAATCATATCCATGCTGCGCTTCATCGACAAGGTATTGTAGGGATGAAAGCAACTGCCTTGAAAAAACGGTATTGCTCAAAGGCGCTTTGGATTTCACCTTCAACTCCAGCGATTTCTCTTCGTTTTCATGTTTTCGGAGGCGGGAACGGACCGCTGCGAAGAGTTCTTCGGCCTTAAAAGGTTTCGAAAGATAATCATCAGCCCCTAGGTTCATCCCTTTTCTCAGGTCTTCGCTCTGAGATTTTGCGGAGAGAAAAATAAAAGGGATATGCGACACCGAGGCCTCTTTTCTAATATGTTGGATAACTTCAAGGCCATCCATGACAGGCATCATGATATCGCATAGGATCAGTGAGGGACTATCCCTGAAAATGAGGTCCAGACCTATACTGCCGTTTACTGCCGTGAGTACTTGGTAACCTTGTGTTTCCAACAACTCAACAATGCTCTCCCGCACAAACTCATTGTCTTCGATAACCAATATCTTATCCATACTATTATTCTTTTCCATTAATAGGGTATCACTACAGAAAACGTAGAACCTATACCGACCTTACTAGTTACCTCTAACTGTCCTTTATGCATAGCCGTGTACTGCTTCACAATAGAGAGTCCTAGGCCAGTGCCTTGAATATTGTCCACATTGGAAGCTCTAAAAAAGGAATCGAACAACCGGGTTCGATCATCTTCGGGAATACCGATGCCATAATCCGTTACACTGAAGACTACTTCTGCAAGCCGAAAGTCGATTTTCACTTCGGGTGCAGGTCTATCTTGTGAGTATTTGAGGGCATTGGTAATCAGGTTCGAAAGGATATGCGAAAAAATATGCTCGTCCAATAAAAGCTCGCGCGCCCTACCCTTGACGGTCAAGGTTACTTTACGATGGTCTTTCTGCGTGGAAAAAGACTGACTCAGTAGCTCCTCGACTAATGCTACGGCATCTGTAGACCGAAGGTTAAATGGAATTTTACCTGCCTCTACTCTACCCAATAACAATATATCGTTGAGAAGATGCGTAAGCCGCATGATCTCACCGTTGATTCTTTGTAGATTTTTGTCCACTTTGTCCTTACCGATCAATGTTTCGTTCTCTAAACGAAACTCCAATAGCTCGGCGTTTGCCTGAATGGTGGTCAAAGGTGTCCTGAATTCATGGGAGGTCATGGATACAAATTTCGATTTGAGTTCATTGAGTTCCTTTTCTTTCTGTAATGCTTTTTCCATTTCCAGTTTTCCCATTTTTTCCAGGGTGATGTCCCTGACAAAAGCACTGAATACATAGTGGCCCTTCACCTTTATGGGAGCTATGCTCAATTCAATATGAAAGGAACTTCCATCTTTCCTCAGGGCCTCCAGTTCTAATCTTTTGTGCAGTACAGGGCCATAGCCGGTATTCAAAAAACGCTGTACTCCCAGATTGTGACGTCTTCGGTATTTATGAGGTATGATCGTTTCGCTTATTTCCCTACCGAGTGCTTCTTCCCTGGAATAACCAAATATCTCCTCGGCCCTACGGTTCCACTCAATAATGAACCCTATCTCATCTATACTGATAACCGCATCGAGAGAAGAGTCAATGACCGCTCTGAGTTTATTCTCACTTTCCCTAAGAGCTTCCTCTGAGGTTATCCGGTCCGTTACATCAAGGTGGATTCCTACGGAGCCCTCCACCTTACCATGTTGGTCATAGAGGGGTGCCCCGCTGACCATGGTATGAACATTCTTCCCGCTACGGTGTTTTATCTCCATTTCATAGACATTACTCAACCCTCCTTCACATAGCTTGTGGTTCTCTATCATCATTTTTTTTTCCTCATGATGCATCAGTAGCAGCTCAGAGGCATTTTTTCCTATAAGCTCCTGCTGGCTATATCCCGTAATCTTACAAAAGGAAGCATTAGCATAATTAATGATTTCATTGTTGTTCACTTCCAACAAGCCCAGGTTCATGTTCTCGATGATTCCCCTGTATTTCTCCTCACTCCTTTTCAGTTGTTGCTCCGCTCTGACGTTTTCGGTCACATCCCTAGCGATAGCAGTAAATCCCGTCACTTTATCATCTTCTACAATAGCTCTTACAGTCTGTGCCAGCCATAGCTCTGCCCCTGTGTCGGTGATGGAAGCGAACCGTAGGTAAGTAGACTCGATATTCTCGGTCAGCTGTTTGTAATAAAAGCCGACAACCTCCTCCCTTTGTGAGGGATGGACCAGTTCCCCGAAAAAGCGGCCTATAATAGCTTCCTCACTGGACTCTATGGTCTGAATGGCCTTGGGATTGGCATAAGTAACATAACCCAAGGTGTCTATGCTATAGATGATATCGTTCGCCGCTTCTACAAGCTGCCTATACTTCATTTCGCTTTCGCGAAGGGATATTTCGGCTTCCTTCTTTTCGGTAATCTCCTTACCATAGATGTTCATGTAATCGTTGCCTCTGAACTCTACCAATAAAAAAGAGTAGTACCTCATGCCTACCTTCATCTCAAATTCTTTTCTGAGGCTATTGCTCTTCCCGATGATCTCGTTGAGAAGAACATCAGGTATCCGATGACCTACATTCAAGTCAAATACCGTCAACAAATAAGAGGCCGAGCGATTAGCATACATCAACCTATAATCGACAGAAATCCTGATAATGGGGCTGGGGTTTTCTTCGGGAAAGCGCGCTATACTTTCCACACGCTGCTCTGCTTCCGTACGCTGTTTTATTTCTTTCTTCAGTTTCTCATGTAGCAGGCTGGCCTGCAACATATTCCCGAATTTCAGAACAACTTTTTCCAGCTGGACCAGTTTTTTAGCAGATAGCTTGTCGCCGGAGTGCTGAGAGAAAAGCTCCAGCATACCAAAGTCGCCCAAAGGAAAATAAGCATAGGTACCTGGACCGATATTTTTATCAATGAGGGCATCGGAGTCTTTGCTAAGCAGCAGTGGATGCTTATCCTCACGTTCCAGACATTGTTTGATCTTAGTGGGTAGTCGTACAGTATTTACCGATGGCCTATGCTGTGGAATAGAATAGAAGCGCACATGGTCACTCTTGTCTTCCAATAGGGATTTCACCCATATAGAAGTAAACTCCAAATTTTTCCTTGACATCATTGTTCTTAGAAAAGCATCTGCATTTTCGTAAAAATCCAAGGACTTGCCGATACTCAATGATAGCTCATATAATAACAGTACATCTTGAAGGATGTCACTTTTGGAATTCTTTTTCATAAAAATTACCGATAACAATACTTTTGTTCAAAAATTCGAGGTATTTACCATCAAAAGAACTGATTTCGCCCAATGTCAAGGCTCCTTCGAGTATACAATCGGGATTACTTGCCTGCACCATCCTATTGACCACATCCAATTCTTTCTGTAGCTTATCACCCATATACATGAATCTCGAAATACAATCCGTGACCAAACAGTGTACCGGTCTGGAATCCTTGAGGGCTTCCTCGACCGCTTGCCAAGAGGCCTTTAGTAGTTCCTCTGTCGTACCTTGCATTATGTTAATGGCAGAGTTTTCAGGAATAGCACCTACAAAAATCATATCTCCTGCCTCATTGGTCCTTACAGGGTCTCTTATGATATCTTCACAGCCCTCTTTATAAACTCCAAAGGGAAATGACTTGGCCGTTTCGAAAAAATTCTCTTTGGTTACTCTCTCGCCCGAAAGTTCGAACAAACTTCTCTGATATACTTCAAAGGCATTTTCCCAATTCAGTTCCTGTACAACATTATTCTCTCCTTTGGTAATAACGATAGGGCCATAGGCCTTGCTCCATCCATGTTTGACCCCCAAATCAAGATCCAGGTCCAAAAAAGTGATAATGGCCGCATCTTGGTGCAGACCTCTGCTAGAGAGGATACAGGGCTGCTGTTGCATGCTCAAAGAACCTGCGCCTCCACCAAAAAAATCGAGGGTATGGCTCAGGTTATCGTACAGTTTATTGAAAAATGGAGTAATATTCGGTGTCAGACCATCGATATACATGATCGCAGATTTGGCCCCACACTCCAAGGCCTCTTCAAACTGCACACTTGGAAGGACGAACTCCTCTTTATCGAGCCCTTCGATAAGGATAGGACCCGTTAGTTTAGGGAATTCGTGTATGATGACCCCTTTATTTTTTTTCTCGTTCCCATATATCAAAGCGGGAAAAATAGCCCCAAAAAAAGTGACCTGACATTCATTCAAGGCCTCGACCAAATCAGAATAGGCGAGGGAATTATTTTCCGCAATCAGCAGTAAGAATACTGTGTCCCTATGATTTTTTTTCTGGAGTTCGTTCACGATGTTCTCTACGGTCGCAATCGGCAAATACATATTACCTAGTATTAATTTAACTGATTTTTTTCAATATTCCATCCTTTACTCTTTTGGAGGTCGTTGGAATTAAATACAAAATACAGCTTTATTAAAAAACAATAAGAGTTATTAGACAATCAACACCCATGTACTGTTGATTGGTCAAAAATGAAGGATAATTAAAATTCAAAATAAAAACAACTGAAAAACAACGCGTTAATAAAAAAAATATACATTCAAACATTTACTTAGTCAAGTAAGTTTTATATCAAAAAATGCATTATTAAAACACAAAAACAACAAAGAGTGCTATATACGTTTCCAATCAATCCGAATGCCTTCCTATCACGATGAGTGGGTTTTCGGTCAAAAAACTTCCGTATCTTCTATTTATCACAATAGAAAGAGACTGTTTTTACACCGAGTTATACCTTAGAACCCCACAATCAACACTTAGAAGTGATTTGGGACAAGATAGTTTGTTGACTTAGGTGCCACTATTTTCCAAAGGCCCTAATGACAAGTCTATCCGTAACGATTCAACACTATCCCGATTTTTTCCCATGGCCATTACCTATAATGGTTTCCCATTTTATTTTTTCTTGAGTATAAACAGCTACAGGTCATAGTGTTTTACTGATTTGCTTTGTTTAACCCAGAATGTTCGTTGGAACTTCGTTATGAGGACTTAAATGGCAATACATCAGTGCGTTTTCTTGGGTTCAGCGTAGCACCGCTACGGTGAATTCAAAAAACGCATTCATTTACTGATTTGAAGCCAGTTAAGTCCGGAATAGATTTTCTAATGGACATTTTGGGTTTAAGGTCCCAATACAAACTTAGCTTTTAAATATCGCCTATCTTCCTGTTCATTTTGCTTCACTCTGCGTTGACAATCCTCGGGACAGTGCTGCTATCCCTGCGGTTCTCGCCTTGATTAAAACTAAAATGACCTGCGGAATCTTATACGACAGTTGAAACCCAAATTTGTATAATACGAATTTTAGTGCAGAATACGGGTTCAACACTCGACTCCACCTCGTTCCACACTCAGAACAAGTGATAACAGAGTGTACTTATCCCGGATCATGCATTGGAAAATCTACTGCGGATCTAAATAGCTGCAAACCGGTCGTTGCACTACGTTTTTTGAATGCACCATAGCGGTGCTATGCCAAATCCAATAGAACTCCCTGATTTATGGATATGTAAACCCTCGTTACGAAGTTACAACGCATGATCCGGGCTTATAATTTCGAAACAGTCCCTGACTGCCTTTACAAAAAAGATAGCCTTCCGGTATATCGAATTTAATATTCGAAACCGAAAGGCTATCTTGAGTCTCCATCACTTAACTTTGACTTTTTTAATCTCTAATTTTTAATAATCTGTGTATAGGCCCACTGTCCGTACTGATCCTTGACCCCCACCACGTAGTACCCATTCGGTAGGTGATTGAGATCGAGACTTGGCTCGAAGTACCTGTCATTGCTCAATTGCAGTACTGTTTTGCCGGTTCTATCTTTTAGGTCAACCTGCACAAAGGGCAGTGTCCTTGTTTCACCATCAATCTGACCAAGGTACTTCAGCGTCACTGTGCCTTGATTTGGATTAGGATAGGCCAGTAGCTCGTTATTATATGACCTAGGGTAGTTGAACTTATTAACTACAATATTTGTAATCAGATACTTATTAAAATCAAACTGTATCGCAGCTCTGTTTTTGATTTCCGTACCTGGCCATACGCCGACTTTGGGTTTTATCCTGAACTTGACAAAACCGTGACTCTCAGGTTCATTTGTGGTACTGTCGGGCAGGTGGATGTCATAGGCTTCGAACTTCAGCACATTGTTCTTCAGAATATTGTACCTAAAGTTATGGCTCAATCCTGTGATTTCCAGTGTGTGGGTGTCGAGGTGCTGCGAAAGCGTATCGATGATAATGACCCTAGATGCGTAATAATTACCTACGTTCTGAAAGCGTATGGTATAGGTCAACGAATCGCCTTCGCCTATGCCTCCTCTGGGAAAGACCAGTTTATCATTGGGGTCAAAAGAGCCTACCACCTCTTCTTTGGCCGTAGCAAGATTATCCGACATATCACAGTCCGCCCCCGAACCTGCGATGACAGCAGAGACGCTCAAAGAGTCTCCATTGGTAGTGGCCAACGAGATAGAATCCGTTAAGTAGATAATGCCTTTTTCGAATGCCGCTACCGTACCCAGATCCCAAGTGTACTCCGTACTACTGGGGCCATTGGTCTCTCCGTCCCACTCAGGGTCGCCATCAACAGCTACTACACCCTCTTCCATATGGATACTCAGTTCGGTGTCCAAGGCCGCTTTGCTACCTTTATTTTCGTATACGATGACCAGAACATTGCGAAAGCCCCTTCTAAAAGCCGTCGCTGCCACACTTACCTGAAGGTTAGCTTCATTACAAGTAGGCGTATTGCCGAAGTCATTGCCACAGTATTCTCCGGAAGGTACGATAGATAGCTGATAATCACCTTGAGGTACAGGCGAACTTTGGGCCCAACCTTCCTGGGCCACTTGTGATAAGGTATATTGCCCTTCTCCCAAGTAGGTCCTGTAATCGCCCTGCTCGTCCGTCACCAACATCATACCCAAAGGCTCTACTCTTATTTCCACACCGGGCATGGCCGTCTCCCCGACATCATAAGCTCCATTGCCATTAGCATCATGGTATACTTTGCCACATACCAGTGGGTCGGTTTCTTCGATAATTTCCACACAACCGTTTACCGGTTGATTAACAAGGTACTGTGTAGTACCCGAGGGCCACTCTACGATAACCGAATCGATCTGAGCAGCATCTCCTAGGCCGAACAAGGCCCGAAGTGTACTCTGGCCACTTGACCCGCCGCCGGTCTGTGCCGATACTTCCCTCACCTGCCATACACTACTATTGTACACAGTGGCCTTTACCCTTATCTTAGCTCCGATGCCCGAGCGATTACTACGGGTACCCTGTAGCGTAAAACAACCTTTAGAGTTACAGCTTCCGCCACTATTGGTAAAATAGGTGTTGGTCTGATTACTATGCTGGGCGATGAAAAGGTCCAAGTCGCCATCATTGTCGGGGTCTCCCCAAGCACTGCCAAAAGAGTTGCCCCCAGAGTAGTTGATAGCATTGTCCGTCTTGGCAAAGGTGCCATCACCGTTATTGGTATAGAGGAAATTGACCTCATTTTGATCATTGGCCACGAACAGGTCCAGAAAACCATCATTGTTAAAGTCACCCCAAGCACTGCCATGGGAATGTCCTCTATCATTGACAACAATACCTGATGTCACTTTGGTAAAGGTACCATCACCGTTATTACGGTACAGAAAATTATTTTCATTACCTGCATTGGCCACGAACAGGTCCAGAAAACCATCGTTATCATAATCACCCCAACTGGCCCCTACCGAGTTGCCTCCATCCTGAACAATACTGCCTTCGGTGATTTGGGTAAAGTCACCATTGCCGTCGTTACGGTAAAGGATATTGTCCTGATCGATGTTGGGGATGAACAGGTCCATATCCCTATCATTATCATAATCGGCCCAAGTGGCACCAATGGCATTGCTGACAGATAAGCTAGGTGCGCTGCCACCGTTCACGGTAAAGTTGCCACTACCATCGTTTTTGTAGAGTCGATTGAATTCCGACCGAAAATAACCCGTAACAAAGAGGTCCAGGTAGCCATCGTTATCGTAGTCCACCCATGATGGCGTATGACTATGCCCATCGTAAGTATTGATAGACTCTTGTATCGCTTTGGTAAAGGTACCGTCACCATTATTGTTGTAAAGAAAGCTAGGCCCTCCTGACTGATTCGACACGAATACATCGATATCGCCATCGTTATCATAGTCGGCCCAAGTACTGCCCGTAGCTGTGGACCTATCTTCTACCAGAGGACCTGTAGTCACCTTGCTGAAGGTACCGTCTCCGTTATTCTTATACAACAGGTTCCCTTTCTGAGGATTGTACTCTGGTACGAACAGATCCTCAAAACCATCGTTATCATAATCCACCCATGCTGCACTCCAGCTATCGCTGATATCATCGGTCAGTCCAGCAGTAGTGTTCTCTTCGAACTTCACTGTAGGATCATAGGCAAAAAACTTTGTGGGCAAAGCAGCTCCACAGGATTCCTGACCGTTGATTTCCGCAAGGATGAAATCCCCTGGCCTATAGTCGCTGTTCAGGGTAAATCTGGCTTTCAGCTGAAACCGGTTAGAATCCAAGTTCAGCACACCGGGCAATCCATTTTCTGCAATGTAAGTGCTGATTTCCCATGTATTAAAAACTATCTCACCATTAGTAAGTATAGGATCGCTCAAGCCCTGAAAGGAACCGGTCAGTGGAAAGAGGAATGCCGAACTGCCATTTTTATAGGCTATTCCATTCGTGTTAGGGAGTATGAATTTGACCTGTATACTGTCCGCCATTGCCAGTTTGGTACTGGCCACTTCTATGGTGACCTCTACTTCCCTGTTGCACACATCTCCTATAGGCTCCCCTTCTAAGGTCACTTGCAGTTCTGCTGGCTTTGGCTCCATGTCCAGCCTCGTGGAATACACCGGGCAGGTAAAGGACTCGAAGGTGGTCGGATACCCCGAACACTCGTATCCGGCATAAACCTGAATATAATCAGGTGAACAAGCAGAGTAGCTTGCAGTGATATTGAACTGTCGTGTAGCATTCTGACCGATAGCACCTACGGTATACAGCTCCCCTTGCTGTGTCAGTAGACTATTGTCCGAAGCATTACGGACCTGTTCTACGTTCACTTCCCCTGTCGGGGAGACGATGTAAAGCCATACATTGTCCGCCTCGGAGTTGTTCGTATTGTTTTTGACCCTAAGATTCCAGGTTACCGTTTTCTCGATACCGTCCACAACAGGATTGGCCGAGGACAAACCTAGGGTCGTCGGCGAAAACCGTACCTGATCGGGCGAAGCGGTATACCAGTCTGTCTCGCCACCGCCTATGCGTGTATCTCTTTCAAAAGTAAAGGCGAAGGGCATGTCCTGATAGGTATTGACAGGGACATCACAGGTAGGGGCTATCTCTACCCTTAGCTCTCCTTCATATCCATCATCCGATAGTTTCAATGAACCCCCATTATTCTCAAAGTACTGCGCTAGATTGTAATAGAGTGTATCATTGCTCACCAAGTCCGGGATTATGCTATGAAGGGTCTGGGTAGCACTGTTATTGGTATAAATAGTTCGGGACTGTCTCAGCCGGGTATTGATCAGCTCATAGTTATCCGGAACAACGGTCCATGCACGTCCGACATGAGACCACTGCCTATATTCGTAGGGAAAAAGATTTCCTCCATCATAATTGCCACAACAGGGTCCTACACTGAACTTGAAATGCTGTATAACTTCTCGGGAACAGGCACTTATCGTATATCGATTGACCGATTCATTTCTAAAGAAATAACCGATCAAAGTGATGTTACCACTGTAGCTATCGCATTCGTATTTGTCGGCATTGTCCGTGGGCTGTGCGATATCGCTAAGGTAGTACTCGTTCGAAGCGGTAATTTCCCGTACTGCCCCTCCGATATTACCCGTAACCTCATAGTTGGCGTACAATAGGACCGAATCGCCCTGTTCAAATTCGTAGCCCGAAAGCGCAGGACAACTGGCAGAAAGCACGGCCGTGCTGAAATCATAGGTAAAGGTCTGATCTTCTCCATTGATCACTCCCGTAGGCGTGATACCATCACAGGTATAGGTCTGTAGTGTACTGGCGTCGTATATTCTTACCGAAGCACCGATAGCCATCAGGTTCTGTCCCGCTTCTATCTGAGAGGAAGCATAGCCAAAAGACCAGCTGGGATGATCGACCGAGGTATTGACTACTCCATAATGCACTGTACGGAAAGTATCCCCGACCATGACCCTATTTAATTTTACTCGTGTGAAATCCAGGCTACCCGATGCATCGGCGTTACCATCTTGGTTGTTATCGGGGCTACCAAAACTGGTCCTTTCGATATCAAAAGCATAAAAAGACATCCCTTCGCATACACCACCCGGGCAGTGCAGTTGACTACTGACGACTTCATCACAGACCATTTCGGTATAGAAGTCCGTCGTACAATCGGTGGCCGTAGCATAATCGATACTCATGGATACATCGACCTGTCCCGTTACCGCAGCGGAACAATCTGCCGTTAGAAAAAGGTTGACTTCCGACTTGTTGATGGTAAAGGGTGCCGGCATGGGGTACTGCGCCTCTAAGGTTCCATTTGGCGCATCGTATACGATTGAAGAAGCTGTCCATACACTCGGACCACTTTGAAACAGTATATCTTGATTGGTATCGACAATTTTCAGCCCTGTAGGAAGTTGTATACGAAGTCTATAGTGAGCTCCATCTCCTTCGGGCAGTTCATTGGTATGTGATGCCACGGTATAACGGAATTCGCTCCTCTCACCATTGTAGATATCGGTAGGCGATTCTGTCAGCATGGACATATCCACATTGGTCACTTCTTGGCCAACGGAGGACTTACTGTAAGATTCCAATTGACAGAAATCGTTATAGTCCACTTCATATTCCCAGCCGGTATTGTTTTCGTCGGCACAGGCACTGATAGTACAGTTATACGTATTAAAATATATCGTTATCGACTGCCCCGCAGCTATATCGGGAAGATCCAGTAGGACACGACCAACGGGCGCTGCTCCAAGACAGGCATAATCTCCCGCATTATCCGTGGCAAATGTGCTCGTGGGCACGATGGGAATCTGAGCCCCGTTATCGACACTGTAGGTGATATTCTGTTCATCGATTTTAGAGTATATCCCTTGATCATAGCCATTACCCGTGGATTTGAAGATATCAATGGAGATATTGGTAGCTATACCCGAGCCACTATTGGTCAATATGATTTCCTGCCCTGAGGCAGAACCGTCACCATAACAGTCGTCCAAGGATGCATTGGACTGTAAATTGATGTTTGGACTTAGGTAGTCAATGACAGTGTGCGCATAGCTATTGGAAGTGACCGAATATTCTCCATCACAACCCCATGTAGCCGCGATGGCCGAGCTGACAGTCGCATCTTCGCAACCCGAAGCACGGAGTGTCTGTGTCACCGTGATGCTCTCGTTGGTATCAAAGGTAGTATTACCATTTCCTATAGAAGAGAAATCGCTACCACTAAGGGTGATGATATCACCCGTCAGCGTACCGATATCGGTAGCCAGTAAATCCACGCCTGCCTGTACTCGTGTGTCGGAAATATCGAAGGTACTTACTGCACCATTTCCCGCATTGACAATACGGATACTTCGGGTATAAGTATCTCCTACTTCCACGTCTATACTACTGGGATTCAGCTCTACGATGTTCAGTGCCGCGAAAAGCAGGTTATGGGAAGCGGAGGTATGACTTTCATTACCCGTACTGTGCTGCACGGATACTTCATGCCGAAAGACATTTCCCGCTTGTTGATGGGCTATGGCTGCCTTTTTGGCTACCACATTGATGGAAAAATCAACGGCCTGCCCATTCGGCAGGTCATTCACTTCCAGCAATATATTGCCCAGATCGGTTATATTGCTCTCCCGAACATTAAAAGAGGAAGACTCCAGTATAGAACCAGGCACATACTGAATCCCAACAGGTAGTGTTACCGTAATCACCTGCCCCGTAAGGGACACACCTGTAGCATTAGCATACAGTATATCAAAGGTGGCTTCATCGCCACATACGGTAATATCAGAAAACACCTCCGAACTGATATCCTGTGCCTCAACATACCACTGGTTACAGAATAGCAACAATAGCAAAAAGAAAGCCTTGGGAGCAATTTTGTTTATTGAGTAAAATTCTCTCATAAGTTATTGTTGATATAAAGGTGAAAAAATTAAGCAGCCCGTTCTATGTCCGCAGTCATGAGAACTTCTTGTTCCGTAGCTCCTCCTTCTATGAGGGAAAAATAGCGATGGGTAATCGTGGACCAAGTGTACTGCTGGTCGGCAATTTGCTTTAATTGTGTGGCCAAGTCCCTGAGCTGAGCTGTAGAGGTATTCTCAATAGCGTCGATCAGTTCCGACTCGCTTTTAAAATATATCGATTTATCATAGGTAGTCGCGCGGTTATAGTCAACATCAAAGGTCAATACGGGCAAGCCCAGATGCATGGCCTCGACCAGTGAAGGGTTAGTGCCACCTGCACTATGTCCATGCAAGTAGAAGCTACAGTTACTTCTCAGCACATCAAGAATCGCTAAGTTGTAGATAGGATCCAGCAACGTTATGTTTTCATAGCCACCATATCTCTCCTTAAGTTTGAGTCCGTATTTGCTGTGCGCCCAGTTCCCTACGATGACGAGTTGCTTTGCAGGTAATTTTGCAAAGGCCCCCAATACCATATGAATATTATTTTCGGGTTCGATACGACATACCTTGAAGGCATAATCACCATCCAAAAAAGCATACTTTTCTACCATATCCTCAGTAATAGGTAGCGGACGGGTGTGATCTGCCCCGTAGGCAATCAAAGCACTTTCTACTTTATGCTTTTGCTTTACATAATTTTTGATAACGGCATTATCACAGATGACCTCGTCAGCGTATCGTATGGCGATGGACTCCGAGTAACGGAGAAAGAGTTTTGTGAACCTCCCCCATTTACTACGTTTCCACTCCATACCATCCACATTAACGATTATCTTCTTGTCAGAAACCATTTTGAGAATAGGTAAGAACAAACAACCGGATACGCCCAAAACCAAGAGCACATCGGCAAAGAACATGGCGTGTAGCATACTGAAAAAATCGTAAAAAATACTTTGGATGCCATTTGGCTTCAGTGGTACGTATACGATACTGGCTCCCTCCCATGAAGAAACACGCTCCTTTGCACTGTAGTGATGTGTGGAGTTGTATACCGTGATGTTCATCTTAGAAGCCAAATGCCTGACGAGATAATGTGCTAGAGTCTCAAAACCACCATATTTTGCAGGAACACCTACTGTACCAATAATCGCTACGCTTTTTTTAGAATTGTCCATGATGAAAAAATGTTTGTTTGGTCTTAAATCGTACTCTAAAATTACTTTCATTCCTTCAGTGCTTTTTTTCTTTTGGTCGGTTCGTAGAATCTCTAAGTCAAATTGTCAAAATAATCTCATGATCAGTGAGCACCGCATTAGGGCAGCCCCTATCTACCATTCATCCTGACGTGCGGTACATTCGTCGTTATTTCTTGTCAAAGGTCGAAGGAAATTTACCTATAAACAGTCGAAATCCAAAAAAAATATACCACATAAAATACTCAAACATCTTTAAAATCCGTTATATGTTATTTCCGCTACAATACTCATGAGGTAAAAAATCATTGTGCCGTAAAGTATATCATCTAATCCAGACGATTCCTTCTATTGCAGAGTCAACTTCTTCAAATCAGTGAAATAGAAGTATCTTTTGAATCAACGGTAGCAGTTTTACGCCGAACCCTGTAAAACTCAAAATCTATTGGATTTTAATCCTCAGCATGAAACTCCAATACATCCTCTGGATTTTATAAAAACCTACCTTTTATACCTAAACACAAGGGACTTTTGACTTAGATGCCACTATTTTCTAAAGTCTCCGATGACAAGTCTACCCGTAACGGTTCAACACAATACGGATTTTTCCCAAGGGCCATTACCTATAAGGTTTCCCATTTCATTTTTCCTTGAGCATAATTTACGTTGACCGTGACGTAATTTTGGCCATACCGCTTTAAAAAAGCTTCATTAGGGTAGAAAATCTTTAGTTTTCGCTGTGGAATAGAAGGTCCAAATCACTTCCTTATATAATGATTATCATTGAGCTTAATTTATACTCTATAATTTCATATTTTTAGCTTGCTGTTACCTGCGAGGGGAATTGTATCCTTTTAGAGATATTTTTCAGTAGTAACGGTTAGGTCAGGGAGATGCGAAACGACCGCATCCATATCTCAAAGACTGTTTTAAACTGTATCTCTTTTATTTTATCCGGTAAAGTTGCTTGTCTTTTAGAGTCGGAAGGAACGCTCGAGCTCTTTTTTATGCATTGTGGAGAAATGGGTATGTGAAGGTTTTATGTTAAGGGTATTGATGTTTTATGGTCGCATAAAATTTGTATCAGTGGCATTCATCGCAAGCTTTTACTTTCGTTATCATCCTCAATACTGTATGTAATCTTTTAGCGCATCATTTCGTAAAAAATCTTCGTATATAGCCTTGCTATTTTTGTCAATTGATTCTGATTTTAACATATCGGGTAACAAAATTTAGCCATAACAGCTTTTAAAACAGTCTCTTAATCGTAGTTTTTTATAACACAAAGCAAATTTTCTCAATGACACGAAAAAGAACAATAGTTTTCGGTATCGTACTTCTGTTGGTAGGTATTGTAGCCTATAGCGTGTACCAGTTCTATCTGGTCCCCACCAAGAATCTACTTCCAATATATTTGATCCCCAAGGATGCCGTGTACATCGTAGAGACGGAGGAACCCGTTGATAACTGGGAAGAAATCAGTGCCAGTGAGGTTTGGCATCACCTGAACAACAATGCCTATTTCGCTGAACTCACCTCCAATGCCAATGCGCTGGATACTTTGTTCAAAGAGAATAAAAGTCTGTTCAAATTGATAGGTTCCCGCTCTCTTATGGTCTCTGCACACATGTACAAACGGCAGGAATATGACTTTCTCTTTGTGGTAGACCTACAAAAAGTGGCCAAACTGACTCAACTAAAAAACTACCTGAATACTATTTTGAGTGATGGCTTCCGTGTCAGCCGCAGGGAGTATCACGGCGAAGAGATCATAGAACTTTATGATAAGGAAAGCCGGGAGACTTTGTATATGTCCTTCATAGAAAACCTACTGGTCTGTAGTTATACGCATACGCTATTGGAAGCTTCCATCGACCAATACGGCGAACCTGTCATAGGTCGTGATATCGACTATATTGAAATCAGCAAGAAAGTGGGGCAGGACGATATGTTTCGCCTTTACTTACAGTATCGGTACTTGGACGACTATGCCATGGCCTATATGTCCTCTCCGAATGAGTATCTCCAGAACTTGAGCGAACACTTACTGTACTCCGGCTTTACTTTTGCCCTGAAAAAGAACAGTATGATCGTAGCTGATGGTTATACCAATGTGAATGAGGATAGTGTAACCTATTTGAGCGTATTACAATCTTCGGGAAAAGGCTCCAGGAGTATCTCCGGAGTAGCCCCACAAAGGACCGCGTTCTATATGAGCTTGGGCTTTGATAGCTTCAGTGAATTCTATGAAAACTTCGTGCAGTTGAAAGAAGAAGAGGGTGGGGAGTTTACCGAACACCGAAAGAGCTTAGCGAAAATGGAGAAATTCCTAAAAATCAGAATAAAAGAAAACTTCATCGACTGGATTGATGATGAGATAGCCTTTCTCCAAATGCAGGCTTCGGGTCTCGGCAAAAAAAATGAGTTTGCCATAGTATTAAAAGCCAAGAACGGTGACGAGGCCAAAGAAAATCTAGATTATATCATCAAACAGATAAAGCGGAAAACACCAGTGAAGTTCAAACAGGTGACCTACAAAGGCTACCCTATCAATTTTATGTCCATAAAGGGTTTTTTCAAATTGCTCTTAGGAAAGTTCTTTGCCGATTTGGAAAAACCCTATTTTACCGTTATCGACGACTATGTTGTTTTCAGTAATCACCCTCAGACACTCAAAAATGTCATTAATGACTTCAACGCTGAAAATACACTATCGTCATCCCCTGACTATAACGCCTTCAACAACTACTTCGACAAAAAGTCCAATCTTTTTGCCTACATTAATACCCCACTCCTCCACAAGAATCTAAAAATGCTTGCGGACAAAGAGACCCGCTCGAACTTGGAGAAAAACAAAGAGTACATTACCTGCTTCTCACAAATCGGCTTTCAACTGACCCCTTCGGGAAGTGTATTCGAAAGCAAACTGGTACTGCAATATCAAGACCCGGAGGTCTTGGACCGCAAGTTGCAGTTTGCCAGCCGACCGGAAAAATTACTATTGGAAAAGTTCGGACCTTCCTTCCATAACGAACCCTTGGACATTGCCGTGGCCGATGTTACGCTATTAAAAATGGTCGAAGAGGAAGAAATCATCAAGGTAGAAGAAATCAACCCCGAAGACTTGGATGCCAAGGTATACACTGAAACCTTTGAGGACGGAACCCTAAAAATAGAAGTCTCCCTGAAAGATGGCCTGAAACACGGAACCTATAGAGAGTACCATCCCAATGGTGCCATAAAGCTAAAGGGAAAATATAAGCGGGACAAACAGGTCGGTCTGTGGAAAGCTTATGATCAAGAAGGAAATACACTGGAAAGAAAAAGATACCGATAGGCCTTAGGCCAAGACCTCTAAGAGCCTGTCTTGAACTGTATCTCTTTTGTTTTCATTTGGTAGGCATTGATTTTTAATCGTCACTTGGAATTCGTAGGTACAGATCTGTCTCAAGTTGAACCCAAAATGATCGATAGAAATCGTGATGAGCGTATAAATAATAAAATATCAACCATTTGGGTTCGTTCAGCATAGCACCGTTATGGTGAATGGGGACAGGAGGGCAAAGCTTCTGGCATGAAGCTATTTATGCGCGGAATAGGAAGGCTATTGATTATTTTGGGTTTAACCCAAAATGTCCATTAGAAAATCTATTCCGGACTTAATACAAACTTAGCTTTTAACTATCGCATATCTTCTTGTTCATTTTGCTTCACTCTGCGTTGACCATCCTCGGGATAGCGCTGCTATCCCTGCGGTTCTCGCCTTGATTGAAAAAAAATGACCCGCGCAATCTTATACGACATTTAAAACCCAAATTTGTATAACACGATATGATAAACCCGGATCATGCATTGGAAAATCCACTGCGAATCTAAATAGCTGCAAACCGGTCGTTACACTAAGTTTTGTTGAATTCACCATAGCGGTGCTATGCTAAATCCAACAAAACTCCCTGATATATTGACGGTTAAATCCTATTTATGAAGTCCCAACGCATAATCCGGGGTAAATCAATACCTTTGCATTATAACCGATGAACTATAAACGAGTCTTACCTTTCTACTGATTTACCTTTATTATCGTAAAAATCGGTCGGGAGTTGTCATTACGAACCTTTGCTGTAGACCTATCCCTTACCAGAGGTATTTAGAGAATATTTTGCAACGCGCGATTTTACCTCTGTTAAGCATAAATCATATCTGTGGACTTGACTTATTCTACATTTGAAAGCAGCAGCAATCACTAACCCTATTAATAACCGATATAAAACCTCTTGTCAAAAAAGAATTTTCCTATTCGGCCAAGGCACTTGGTAGCGGTGGACCGACATGGAATAGAGTACCTTACTTTCAATGGGTATAAGCAAAAAAATACAATATATATATTCATAAGTATTGTCCGTTTCTCTCCGAAGAAATTCAATAAACCTAAAACCTAACAAAAAATGAAAAAACCACATTTGACCGTATTAGCATGCTTCTTGTACTTCTTGCTGTCCAATGCACTGAGCGCACAGCAACAACCATCTCATTCCAAGGGACATCAATTGTACAAATCACTGAAGATTGCCGACAAAGCCGATAGAAAGAAGAATGGCAGAGAGCAGTCCAAGGAAGAGCGGGACCATATAATATCTCCTGACCGCGCTTTGGACCGTCTCTATTACGAGTTGGACAGAACCTGCGACCCTACAACAGGTAAAATACCAAAGGATATCCGTAAAAAAGAGAGAAAATATGCCCAAGAGCTCCAGTCTTCGACAAGCAAGAGAACCATCCATGGAAGGTCCAGCGGTGGCTGGGAAAAGCGAGGCCCTTATAATGTAGGCGGGCGTACCCGTGCTTTGGCCTTGGACTTGGACAATGAGGATATCATCATGGCAGGAAGTATTTCGGGAGGACTCTGGAGGTCGGAAAATGGAGGGGAACCTGGCGCAAGGTCACCCGCCCCTTCCAAAACCCAAGTATTACAGCCATAGCACAAGACCCTAGGCCTGGATACCGTCATATCTGGTACTGCGGAGGAGGAGAACAATTGGGCAATTCGGCCAGTAATAGGGGAGATCTCTATACTGGATCGGGTATGCAAAAATCATGGGACGGTGGCAAGACATGGGAGCCACTTACAGCGACCCAGGACAACTCTTTAAATAGCGTATCGCCCTTTGACATCATCGGGCGGATAGCCGTACATCCGATTACCGGCGATATCTATGTGGCTACAATGATGGGCATACACCGCTCTCAGGACGGTGGTATCAGCTTCGAGAAAGTGCTTTCTGCCGGAGACGACATTTACACTGAGATAACCATTGCCCCCTCCGGAAAACTATATGCTTCGTTAGGGATATCCTTTGACACATTTATCGATTCCTCGAATTTGGGTATCTACACCTCGGATAACGGTAGCGACTGGACAAACATATCGTATGAGGAAGACATATTTGCAGCAGACATTATCAATAGGTCCATCATAGCGGTCAATCCACATGATGAAAACGAGCTATACGTACTCGCCGCTTTCGGCGTTTCTGCTTTGTTCTATCGATACAATGCCAATACCGACCCGAAGTGGACAGAACTGACCGATAATATTCCATTTCGTAATGGTCTAGTGGGGGGTATGAATTCTCAGCTCGGCTATAACTTAGTACTGAAAATACATCCGAAAGATCCTGATTTCATCGTCTTTGGAGCTACCAACCTTTTCAGGACCACCGATGGATTTGCCACAGATGTAGAGGAAACTCCCCATTCGTGGATAGGCGGATACTCTCCGAAAAATGACGTATCCTTATACCCCGACCAGCATCCCGACCAGCATGAGTTCATCTTTTACCCATCTGATCCTGACCGTGCACTTAGCGCCAACGATGGCGGCCTGTTCAGGACCGAGGACATACGACGGATGGGTACCCAAGAGGAGCCCGTGGACTGGATATCTCTCAATAACGGTTATCTCTCTACGCAGCCTTATGCGGTCGCCATCAATCCCGATACGGAGAGTGAAGAACTCCTTGCAGGATTTCAGGACAATGGTACTTGGTATACCGGCAGTAGCGCCACCACTGCCCCTTGGGAGGAGGAGCTTGCCGGGGACGGCACCTACTGTGCTTTTGCCGATAAGGGAAGAACTCGATATGCTTCCTCACAATTTGGCAACATTATCCGTACCAATTACACTGAGGACGGCCAATTTGAGTCCTATGCCAGAATAAAGCCCATTGATGGTAAATTTGAATTCGTGGCCCCTTTTACCCTTGACCCCAATGATGACAATGTGATGTACCTACCCGCGGGCCTTTCATTGATGAGGAACAGCAATATGGACGAAATACCCACATTCAAGGACCTTAGAAAACCGAATCTTCCATCAAATCTCAACTGGAGCGTTATTGCTACCGTGGCCTCCATTCCTTCCCCACTTTACCAAGAGGAAACCAACACTATATCCGCAGTAGGAGTATCCAAATACCCTGAGGCGAACAAAGTATACTTCGGCACGAGACAGGGGCAGCTCTTTCGCTTGGACCTCGCTCATCTATCCTCTAGTGAACGTGTGGATATATTCACGAACAAAGGACTTCCCCAAGGGGCATTTGTCAACAGTATCGAAGTCGATCCGAACAACTCGAATAGAGTCATTGTGACTTTTTCCAACTATAATGTGAAAAGTATTTTTCTGACCGAGGATGCCGGGCAGACATGGACGGATATCAGTGGCAACCTAGAAGAAAACAGAGACGGTACGGGCAACGGCCCTTCTGTTAGGTGGACCACCTTTTTGGGTAACGGCGATGGACTACTCGCAGCGACCAGTACGGGCATCTACTATACTAATAGAATCCTAGGAGAGCATACAGTGTGGCATCCTGAAAACCGACAGGTAGGAGAAGTATTGACCGTACAGATCAGAACCCGTGAAGATGGCTTCACTGCATTGGCGGTGCATGGAAATGGGGTGTTCACCAGAAAATTCGATGTTACTCCGCCCAATACCGATGTCCAAGCTCCTTTTGTAAATAAAAAGCCCAACAACCTCTCTTTTACTTTGGGTCGGGTTCCAAAGCAGATAAAGCTCGACCTGAGCAATGTATTCAAGCTACATAGTGGTGACGGTCCTATACAGATTTCGGCAAAGAGCACAACACCTGATTTCGTCAGTACACAAGTCATCGGAGATAGCTCACTGTTACTTACTTTCAAGGAAGCGGACCTATCCTTACCCCTCTATGATAGAGAGCAGGAGACCACTATAACCCTAATAGCCGAATCCAAGGGCTATCGCGCAGCCACTGAGTTTGATATCAACACGCGACAGGATCCATTATTTGATCAGGTAGGAGATCTGGAACACTTTCGCGTAAACCCTGAACGCGTCCTTACCTCTTTGGAGGTTAGAAAACCAAACACAGTCTCCGGTAAAATCTTCTCCGAGATCGCCGACGATATTATTGTTCCAGAAGGAGAAAAATGGAGAATAGACCGTATCAGAGGGTTGTTAAGCAGTGTCATCACTCTGGATGAAAGAGACGACGACATGGCCATCCTGCGAGTCTATGAAGATAAAGGCGATATGCCGGGAAAACTACTCGTGGAAAGTACCGATTCCCTGAGGAAGAATCCCACGGGATCGGTCTCCTCCTTCTACTTCGACCACCTACTCTCCAATCCTATAGAATTGACTTCGGGAAAGTACTGGATAGCCTGGGTCAAGGTAAATGAAAAATCTATTTTCAACTCCTACGCTCTATTATCCACAGAAATTCCTTTGGGTCATCCTGAACACAGTAAAGCTGGAGCCGATACTCACTTTAGGCAAGATAACGTACATCAATTCGGTAATCCGGACCTGTGGATGCCCGTCAATCCATATATAGGTGAGGGCAAGGACTTATCCACACGCAACAATCTCGCTTTTTCACTGTTCGGAAATGTCACAGGGAGATTGTCCGATGACATGAGCAAGGTGAGGGAAACAGAAGCAGTGGACATGGTCAGACTCTATCCGAATCCTATAGAAAATGTCCTCACTGTGCACTTTTCCGGCAAGGTAGAGGGTGAGGCCTTGATCAGAATAACGGACATGACGGGCAGACTGATCCATCGAGAGACCTTTATCGATGGAGAGACCCCGCTCATCGATACTTCCAAATGGCCACGTGGTGTATATCCGGTCAGGGTGAAGAATGGTACCAAGGAGTATGTCTCCAAGGTCGTTCGGCTGAAGTAGATGCTCTCACTTCAGAAATCCCGGTCGGTATAAAAGTATAAGAGCATACCACTGATAGGTAGGGCTCGGTCAACTCGCCATTTGTTGACCGAGCTCTCCTAATTGTGCAAATTTAGGTTTTGAATGTCGTATAAGATTCGTGGATCATCTTGCTCTGATCCAAATCACTTGATAGCAGTGCCATCATAAGATCTGCTAACGCAGAGCAGGATGAAATAAACAATACTAATACTACAGGCGAAATTTGAGAGGTTTGTAGTAGAGCATGTTTAACCCAAAATGTCCATTAGAAAATCTATTCCGGACTTAACCGGCTTCAACCCAAAATAATCAATAGAGAACCTATTCCGCGCATAAATAGCTTCATATCAGAAGCTTTGCCCACCTGTCTTCATTCACCATAGCGGTGCTATGCCGAACGAATACAAATGGCTGATATTTTGCTATTTATACGCTCATCACGATTTCTATCGATTATTTTGGGTTCAAATCAGTAACTGAATGCGTTTTTTGAATTAACCGTAGCGATGCTACGCTGAACCCAAGAAAACGCACTGATTTATTGTCATTTAAGTCCTCATGACGAAGTTCCAACGAACATTTTGGGTTTAACCCAGATTATGCATTATCCTTCCTATTGCGAACATAAATCGCTTCAAAATCAGCTGTTTTACGCTACGCAGGCCTCCTCACTTATACCCCCAAATTGTTCCGGGACAGACTGACGATCGTTGCGAAAACATTGTTCCTCCCGGAACGGCCCTAATGACCAATCCACTAATGACCATTTCACCAATGCAGGATTTTCCCCTTTTTGCCGGACCTGGAATTCCTCATTTCATTTTTTCCGGAGTATAATTATACCCTCACTCTACCTGTAGTTTTTTTGATATCGGGGCTTCCCTTCCCGTTTGTAATTTGACGATATACAGGCCTTTTTGGAGTCCACTCAGGTCAACTTCCGTTTCTGCCCGTACCTGTGTCCTTGAGAACACCTTTTTCCCATAGTGGTCATGGATATCAATGGTATAGTGCTCTGACCTGTTGAGGCGAGTACCTCCCCCGCAGGGAAGATCGATGAAAAGTTTATTGAAATCACTTCCCGATACCATTGGGTTTTGCGAAAACCGATAACTGTTTCTACAAGGTCCGGGAGGTGGTGGGGTGATGGTCTCATATAGGGTACTTGTCCCGCAGGCATTCGTAGCACTTATTTTTATGTTCAGCCTCCAGTTGGTACAGGGACCATGCCCCCTTCCGCTGAATCCGGAACCGCTAAAACGGGCAGCGCATCCTCCATCACTGGAAAGCTCTTCCCAAGTAGTTGAGGTGATTCCCTGATCCCGAATATCCGTATTGTCGGCACCGACCAAACGTACGGTAACCATATTTCTCGTGGGTTCGAACTTTGTGGCTATTTTAGGACCGCCACTGCCGCGGATTTCCTTGGTCAGCGTCCTTTGGCCGCAGCCGGGCTTGCTGATGACGGCACTCAGGGTAATGATCCCCCCTTGTACCGAACCGGGCCGGGTGATCGTGACCGAATTTCCGTTACCCGGTAGGGTAAACGAACCACCATTATAGCTCCAGTACCAATGAGCGGCAAGATCTGTGTCGATAGTATAGGTTTCGGAGCCGCATAGGTCATCGCTCCCGATAATCTGTGTACCGGAACAAAAAGCCGAGCAATCTGTCAATAGGAGATTCGAGGCATTTAACTCCGCTGCCAGCCAATCCCCACTTCTCAGGTTGAAAGAAACATGCCGTTTGTTATGAGTGTTTGGGTTGTTCTTATCGAATTCCGTAGAGAAATTGGCAAAAGGGCTGCTTTTCGCTCCTGTCGGGGGAGTGGCGCCCACATAAGAACGTAAGTAATCGGCATCGTCCAGTGCGATGTTGTTCTTACCGATGTCCAGGGCACTCGTAGTCGGGATGAAGCTGAACCTGTCCCGAACAAAGCGATCAGCGGCGGTCGAGTTGCCAATGGCTCCCACCCAGTAATAGCCTCCCCCATAGGTGTCCAGGGGCAGCACGGCACTGGGTTGCTCTTTTTGGGTATTGGTGATGTCGACGGTGACATCCACCAGCCACAATATCTTTTTGGTATAGGAGATGCGCCCTTTGTAGATCTGACTTCCCGTGCCATAGGGGATGGACCTTGCCTGAAAATCCACCTTGTACTTGGAATGGCCGGGAATCAGTCCCAGTGCGGCTACCCCGAAGAAGTCGCTATCGAGGAGCAGCCCGGCCATGGTGCCGCCCAGTGGGTTGATGACCAGACTGGCCAGGTCGCCCCAAAAGGAGAGCCCCTTGTTCCACTGGTAATTGACCAGATGCTCTCCCGGGGCAAAACCCTGCGTACTGCCACATTCGCTGCCATTGCTGATAGCTATATTTCTCGTATGGACGGGGTAGCCCCCACTCCCGGGCAGGCCTTTGCGCCTCAGTTCATCGTAGAAGGATGTATGGACGGTATTATCGATATCATAGTTCAGCGTAGCGAAATTTTTGACCAGCTGCCGGGAAGCGGGCGCATCCAAGAGGGACAATCGCTCCGAAATCCCATACGTTTCCAAAACAGGAACAATGATGTCACCACCGAACAGCGTGGTCCCGGCCTGGATGTACTGGTTCGTCAGGTGCCGGTACATGAACTGTAGGCCGATGGGCAGATTGGCCCCCTGCTGTGGCGCATCATGGCTGATGAACAGGCGTGTATCATGATCGATATTGTTTTCTTCCATATCGGCCAGCGCATACCTGGCAATAACACCGCCCATACTTTGCCCCAGGACCACGTTTTGCGCCGTACTGCCATTGCGGGCTTTCTGTTGGTTGACCCATCGGATGACTTCCTGTAGGGCATAGGCATTGCGCTGCATATAGTCCACACCATTGTGCCAGTCCACAAAGATGATATCGTATTCTTTGCCCTCATCTCCCATCAAGTCCCTGAGCTTAGTGCCCCCCTCAGCTAAGAAAGCTATGAAATTTTTGTACCCGGAATTCCCGTTGCTATTCTCGGGTTCGAGGATGACCCCCACATCAAAGCCTTCGGCCACGATCAGTGGCTTTCTGATGCCATCGTTATCGGTATCGTCTATGGTCAGGTTGACCGAGGCATACTGTCCATCATAGTGTCTCGTGGCCCTAAGGCTATGGGCATAAAGGGTTGAAGAACTCCGGCGCTCCGGGGCATCCCGCAAGTGATGGCCGCCATAGGGGCGGGTAGCTAGGTCTTCTTCTATTTTGATGCGCGACCGATTGTACAAAGCCGTACCGGTACTAAGGTTGAGCCTGTAGGTCCATGTTTTTACTCCCGCTGTTGCATAAGCTACATCCACACTTTGGTCGAAAGGGACAGTGACATAGCCCTGACCGTTCCCAAAATCCATTTGGATACTCCGGACCTGGCCCGGCAGGTTGGTGTAGAACAGCTCAGAGGGGACTTTGACCTGTAGGTGGAGCCCCTTATGGCCCTTTATGGCAGGGGCCATGGCAAAAGTCCGCTTCTTTTCATAAGGGTCCTGCACGACACCGTTGATGCTGTTATTGTAAAATTTGCCACCGCGGTAGCTCAGCTTATTGCTCGCGATCGCATCGTCGCTGAACCTGGCATAGCCAAAAAACAGCCCCGCCAGCGTGATAATGTCTTTTTCCCTGACATTTTTCCATGTACTGTCAAAAACCCGGGGAGTGACGAAGCCTTCACTTACCTCCTTGATACGACTGGTCAATAAGGTGTTGTAGATCTGTTTCAAGGCCGTCAGATCCGTATAGGTACTATCGGTCAAGGTACCGTCGAAAGCAGGGACATTGGTAAACTCCATACCGTAATCCAACAAGATGCCATAGGGCACCTCATCCTTGTCCAAGGGTGAAAACAAGGTGGCCATTCGATGGGCAAAGGAAGTATTCGTTTCGACTTGTGCATAGAGTCCGCCGGAAACAAGGATAAAACATAGCAATAGCGTGATTTTTTTCATAATTTTAATAAGGAATTAAATGATTGTGGCGATTGTTTGATTTCACTGTTCGGAAATACCGCCTATTCCGTAGGCGGTATTTCTTTTGTCCTTCATCTGTTCAGTTCATATTCTTAGTCAATATTCCGTATCAAAGCGTCCCTCCCTGACCTTTATGGTATCCCCCTGACTGTTCACCGCATCGAACCAGAACGTACCGCTCATAAAGGCATTGTCAAAGTCATGATGCGTAATGATCAGCTCTCCCGTGACCGAGGGTGTCGTGGAGTAATAGTTGGGACTGGGATAGGATTCTGTATTGATTATATATTCCGCCGCTCTGGCATTTTCACCGAACCTGGTGTTCAGCACCTGTGTCCTGCCCACTTGCAGGTGCAGGGGCGTATCTTCTATCGTGATCAGTATTGAGAAATAGACCCCTTTTACCCTTTGGGATATCCCCAATTGAAAATCCTCTCCATCGAGATAATGGCATACCAAAGGTTCTATACTTGCCCTATTGGGCAGAAAGGCCCCTCCGTTGACCAGACAGCCTCCCGTATTGGCACCTATCTGTGTTTTTGGCGGTAAGAGGCCCAGCGGGGTCCAGGTAGGACCCTCGTCCTTTTTACAGGAACCCAGCGCGAGTCCCATGGTGAGCAGCAGTACTGTTCTTATCATGATATGATCGGTTTGTGACGTTATCCCAAAATGTCCATTGGAAAATCTATTCCGGACTTGACCGGCTTCAACCCAAAATGATCAATAGAGAACCTATTCCGCGCATAAATAGCTTCATATCAGAAGCTTTGCCCACCTGTCTTCATTCACCATAGCGGTGCTATGCCGAACGAATCCAAATGGCTGATATTTTGCTATTTATACGCTCATCACGATTTCTATCGATCAATTTGGGTTCAAATCAGTAAATGAATGCGTTTTTTGAATTAACCGTAGCGGTGCTACGCTGAATCCAAGAAAACACCCTGATGTATTGCCGTTTTAGTCCTCATGACGAAGTTCCAACGAACATTCCGGGATTATGGTTTTTTCTCTTTTTCGGTCTCCATACCCATGGAAAAAGATGGAAGGGGCATCGGCCGCGCTTTCGGTATTTCATGGATAGGCTACATCGGTCTATCGGTCATCGGGGCTTCCCTGAAAGAAGCTTCCTGCCCCGTACCCGACAGCAGTATCGGGACAGGGTACGAATCATACTATCGATTACAGTCCCAAGATAGTAAATTTTTTATAGATTTTGTGCTTTTTCCCATGAACCGTATGTGATTTTTATGGCCTCGGTAGGTCTGATGTTCGGACATGCCCTGGACAGGGCATCCCATCGGATCATCGACAGGAAATAGCGCGATCTTTTTCATGATCTTATCCCCAAATACAATTGTTCCCGGACAGACTGACGATCGTTGCGAAAGCAATTTCCGGCCGGAACGGGCCCAATGACCGATCCACTAATGAAATTGCACCAATGCGGGATTTTTCCATTGGTTTGCTGACCCCCAAATTTCCTTTTTCATTTTTCTTGAGTATTAAATGATTGTGGCGATTGTTTGATTTCACTGTTCGGAAATACCGCCTATTCCGTAGGCGGTATTTCTTTTGTCCTTTATCTGTTCAGTTCATATTTTTGAGTCAATATTCCATATCAAAGCGTCCCTCCCTGACCTTTATGGTATCCCCCTGACTGTTCACCGCATCGAACCAGAATGTACCGCTCATAAAGGCATTGTCAAAGTCATGATGCGTAATGATCAGCTCTCCCGTGACCGAGGGTGTCGTGGAGTAATAGTTGGGACTGGGATAAAACTTGTTCCCAAT
>CANLOE010000022.1 GCA_947492745.1 uncultured Cyclobacteriaceae bacterium
AATAAATTAAAATTCTTCAACTGGCCTTTTGAAACACGGGCAGATTACATAGAACCAAAAAAATGGATACCACCACGGGAGCGCTAAGGGTGGTGCCTACTTTAAGCTATACGGACAATGCTGCACTGGGGGTTATAAACAATACCAACGGCACTGCGCTGAATACCAGTGGCATTTTTAAGGATACTACCTTATTCAAAGTGGGGCATATTAAGCTAAGTAACTTTGCCTTACTCAACTTAATACTTAACCTTAAAAAATAAATATGGAGGTAAAAATCAACCGGCACAAAATGATGACCATCGCTATAGTCGGTATACTCTTTATTGTCCGCACAGTCATTTACAATGCCGAAGTATATAGGTGTTTACTCAACTCAGGGACATTACTTGAAGTATTAACTTTTAAAGAGGTTTTAACAAAAGGGTTGGGGAAATATGTATCTTTTGTATCTATTTTTCCTTCCGTGTTTTTTATTGAAGCACTCTTAATTAGATGGCCATTAAAAATTAATATTAGAATTTTATATTTTATTCAATCAATAGTTGTTTTTTTCTTAACAGCTATATGTTTTGTTTCAATTAGTTTTACAGAAGATTCAAATTTATTTTCCAGATGCATAAAGTGGGTGTATACATTAGGAGAAGCCTACCTCTGGTCCATTTTACTTTTTTCAGTATGGAGCCTAGCCCTAGCCACACCATTGAGTAAGTTAAAGTTCTTCAACTGGCCCTTTGAAACACGGGCTGATTACATAGAACCAAAAAAATGGATACCACCACGGGAGCGTTGAGAAGGATGACTACTTTAAGCTATAAAATATGATGCACTAGGTTTATAAACAGCACCAAAAGCACTGCGCTGAATACCAGTGGCATTTTCAACCCGAATCATGCATTGGAGCTTAGTTATGAGGGCTTAAAAAGCAATGAACCCAATAATTAGGGCCAATGATTTGATGCTGCCCGGTTTTAACGTAAATACTGAAAATATGCAATTAAGTGGAACAGAGATAGTAATACGGGAAAGCACTTTGAACATTGATCTTGGTAAAAAGAACCTAAACGCAGCATTAAAGGACTTAGGCATAAAAGACATTTACTTTTTTATCAATAAAACAAAAGATGATCATAGTAAAAAGAATAATTAAGGTACTGTTAATTGTAGTTTTTATAACACTAACTGTTTTTTTGCTTCTAAAACAATATGCAGATTATCAAAATGATACACTCCTAAATTTTTATGTGAAAAATAATGTCCCTCTATTTCCTATAATCGGATTATTGAATTTTTTTCTTCCTGTAATGTTACTAGCTGAGTCTTTTTACATTAGTCATAATATGAAAAAAAAACAGGCTCGATGGTTAGTTGCTCAAGGGGTCATATCATTTTTTATAACTTTTTCGAGTATATGGTTTTTAGATTTTAGTATGATGATCACCTTTGATAGGGTTGAAAAGCCTACATGGATATTGCCTTATATTTATGGGTATATGAGGAGTTTATATTTATTTGGTTTTTGGAGTATCCTGCTGGGCACAAAATTTCGACAACTTAAGCTCATTGGTTGGATATTGGAAAAGTAAATACTATAAAATCAATCCTATTCCTCAAAAACTTGGCCGGCTAGCTTAGCAATTAGTGTGTTTACGGTAATGTAGAGGTCAAGACAGAGCCACTATATGAAATAAATAGTCAAGTCCGAATTCAAAACTTTAGTATTGATAATTTGAAAATATCGATAATTAAATCTAAAAAATAAGAAGTGATTGTTCGAATTACCACTCTACTAAAACTCAACACTCATAATGAACCCGTTAACTTTAATTAAATCTGGATTGATATTATTATTAACATTAGGTTTCTTTTTAATAATATTAATTCCTTTTTCTGGGTCCATCAATTTGTTTGAAGTTCTTACTGATGGAGATATACTTTCAATTATATGGGTAATAAGTCTAGCTTTTCCTATATTTTTTCTCCTACTATCTTTTATCTTAAAAATTCCGTTTTCTATATATTCAAGGTTATTATTTTTATCGCTCTTCTTAATAGTTTGTTTTATACTATGGGTAATTCATGTAATTATGGGTTTTTACGATAAAAAAAATTTTATATACGATAGTATTAATTTTTTTTATTTTTGGATAACCGCTTACCGATGGCTTGTCTTTTTCTTTGGACTATGGAGTTTGGCCTTAGCCTTTCCCGATTTAAACAGGTTTAAATTCTTCAACTGGCCCTTTGAGTGGGATGAAAACGCCCCGAAAGAGTGGGTGCCACCACGAGAGCGCTGAGGTATAACTACTTTAAGCTATAAAGACAATGCTGCACTGGAGGTTATAAACAGCACCAAAAGCACTGCGCTGAATACCAGTGGCATTTTTAACCCGAATCATGCATTGGAGCTTAGTTATGAGGGCTTAAAAAGCAATAAATCAGGGTGTTTTATCGGATCTGGCATAGCACCGCTACGGTGAATTCGAAAAACGCATTCACTTTACTGATTTGCAGCTATTTAAGGTCGCAATAGAAGGGCTAATACATGATTTAGGTTCAACTGAGCATAGCGGTACTGAGCCGAACTCAAGAAAACCCGATGATTAGTTACATGCTACGCTCTCATGACAATACCAAATACATCATCAAGCTCCAATTATACCCAAATGCAATTGTCCCAGGACAGACTGAAAATCATTGCAAAAGTAATTTCCGGCCGGAGCAACCCTAATGACCAATCCACTAATGAAATTTCACCAGTGCAGGATTTCCCCCCTTTTGCCGGACCCCGAATTTCCCTTTTCATTTTTTCTTGAGTATAAATACTTATGAAATCAAAACGGAGCCCTTAGACCAAATCAAATCCCGGCTTTCTTTCCCTTGAGCGTATCCCCGAGCCACCAACAGAAAATCACTCCTCGACCTCTTCTACCCGCGCCTTGTGACCGACCCACTCGCTATCATAAGACTGCTGGCTCAGCGGAATGTATTGCGCTAAATTTTCCGCCCCGACATAACGCCTATCATCGCTGTCTTCATGATCTGCCCACCATGCTTTGGCCATCTCTTGGAATTTATCAATGCGCGAGGGCAAAGGAGGATGGGTTTTCAGGTAATCATCGATCACGGTACCTCTGGTCCTGCCCTGATACCCTCCCTCCCGTCGCTTCAAGGCCATAAAGGCCCCACTGAAAGCCCTAGGATCATATTTGGTCTGTAGCAGTAGGTCATAGCCGTATTCGTCGGCTGCATTTTCCTGGGTCTTGCTGAAGCTGTGCCCCAAGAATAAGTTAAAGGCCATGTCCGCCAGCTTGCCCAAAGTGGGGCTTTTCACCTTTTTGAAGGTCAGCTCGTATTTGATGGCATCAAAACAATGGCCCAGCTCTATGTGACCTATTTCATGGGACAATACGGCAATAAGCTCTGCTTCTGAGGTCAATGTGCTCAGCAGACCTTTCGTCACACAGATAAGCCCTCCCGGCAACGCAAAAGCATTGGGAGCCGTACCGGAAACCACGAACACGCGGTAGTCAAAATCCTTGCTCGAAAAGATGGAGAGTTCTCCCATCAGTGCATTCAGGTAGCTATAGCTTTCACCAGTGGTATCCGCATAGGAATAATAGCTCTTGGCCAAGGCCTCTCCATAAGCTCTCTCGTCCATTTCGTCGATGGGCATGATACGGGTAAGGGCCACGTTAAGGCTGCTAGTGGATTTGCCCATGAGCTGTAGAGCAGGTGAAAAACTAGTGCCCAATGGAGCTTGTGACTTTGTCCGGTACAAGGTATACAGCACAAATGCACCTATCAGCAGTAGCAATGACAGAAAAATATACCTTATCGGATTCATTCGAAACGATTTTTAAACTTATTGTACAGCGTATTCATGACCAACATGATAATGCCCACCCCCAAGAAAACAATGGCGCGGTTCAGTGTACTGGTCTGCGCCAGATCGAAGATGATCAATCGGACAATACAAGCGGCCAAGGCCCCCAAGGCTACGTAGCGGAAATGCTGCTCTTTGAGTAGGATACTCATCCCGAACACCAGTAAGCACTCGACGACCCATAACAAGGTCAGCATGGATCTGTCGAAAGTCCACCACAAAAAGACGGCAGTACAAATGATCAGCGGATAGAATACATAGGCATTTCTTCTCTTTTCGACTTCGCCGATCAATGGCTTCAGGAACAGGAGTGGTTTGGGCAAAGTCACTTTAGCAAAGTCACATTTCAGATAAAAGCATGTCAAGAAGGCAAACTGGGCCACTAAGGATAAAGTGCCATAGACCCAAGGTTGTGCATGGAGTTCATTGGACGGCACCACATAGGAGCTGGTCACAAATGCTGTCTGGAAAGCTGCCGCCCAATACATGAGGATGGCATAAAACGAAAGCCGGGATAGTTTCATTTGCTGTCGATTACCGATAAAAGCAAGGGCAAAGGATAGGGCTACCCAAAACAAGGGCTGCCATAGGGCATCGACCTCCAGTGCTATCGTCAGCACGGAAAACAAAAGAATCAATTCTATCCATAAAGGATGTAGGTACTCCCAGCTTCTATAGGTTGCCGTCTTTGGCTTAGGCAGGGTAGCACAATAGGCAAATATGCCCAGCGCCAGTAACTCTATCAAAAGCCTCAGCTTGATGCCCAGCACATAAGTCTCCAGCTGGAGGTGCACCAATGCATGCCGTATCAGAAAAGCGACAACAAACCCGTAGACCACATGCCACAGATAACGGTCCATTTGCGGGGTTTTCAAGGCTTTGCCATGAATGAGCTGTGCAAGCGTCGCAATAATGGAGGTCAGCATCAGCCAAATGACCCCTGGAATACTGTCGGAAATGGGAACAAAGAGGTAATAAGTCAACAATAGGACCTGTATGGAAAACAAATAGACGCCCAGCCAATGGAAGTGTTTCGAATAAGCCGCCACAAAGGCATAGCGCATACTCCATGCCGATACCACTAACAAAGGCAATCCGACCAATACTATCGTTGAGCTGGACTGTGTCCTTATTTCATACAATTGGTACCAATTGACCCCATGCGCACCGACAAGGAAAATAATCGATGTCAGGCCCAGTGCGACGGATTGTAAGTGATGTCGCAAAAACAAAATAACCAACAATACGCCCGCAGCTGTGTATATACTCCAATACTGCTCTTCGACATGTATCAAGTAACTTAAGAACAATACCGCTATCACGATGCCCAACAGAGGGTGTTTGATGGAAGAGGGAAGCTGGATACCAAAAGGTGCATATAAGCCCCTCATGTCCATGCGTACTGAACGATGGGCATAATACTGGTAGGCCGTTCCTAAAATAGCCGATACCAATAGTGAAAAGGCATGATGGTATCGCAGGTCATGTTTCGTATATTGGAGAAGGAAATAACCCTCTGTCAATAAGATCCAGCCTACTACATTGACAGTGACTGCTCCTATTTTATATAGCAATGCATCACGCTCTTTGTGGGCAATAATTAGGAAGATAAGGTTTTCGACAAATATAGCGGCCCATATGATGGAACGGTCCACCTGCCAATGGGACAAACTGGCAATGGCCGACATGGCAATACACTGGGCGATGAGTGTATCGGTGATGTACAGCCATCGGATATACATTTTTTGCGCTCTTCTGGCCAGTAGGAATACGACAATGGCCCCAAGTATCAAGAAAAAGGTGACATTACGGCTTCCTTCCGAATAGAGAAACAAACCCAGCCCTAAATAGAGCCAGTTGGCCAAATGAACGATGAAGGGAACCCTATCGAATCTTCTCGTTTGGTAAGCTACGCGGTAGTGGACCAAGGTAGCCGCAATACCGATAATGAGCGTGATAGCGATACCTAGGATCCTATCATTGGTAGAAGGATGGCCATCGAGTGAAAACCAATACAATAAATGAAAAACGAAGAAACCGGAGATGGTCAGCAATAGGTGATAGTTCCATTTTTCAAGATAGGTCAGCAGCACTCCGTACAAGGCAACAATAGCTGCGATGGTCAGCAAAATCGAAGAAGGGGGCAATACGCCTATGGCTATCAAGCTGAGCAGCACATGCAGTGATGCCAGTTCCTGCTTTTTGCCTACATAGCCCAGCAAGAGATTGCCCATGATACCCAGCAAGAGCAAGAGCAATCCTGACGTTTCGCCTTCTACCCATCTCAGACCAGGGATGGCAATGGCCCCAACACAGGCGAATAGAAAAATAGCAGCGGCACTACTTCGAAGCCACAGTGCCAACTTCAACCACTTCGGCTTTTTTTGGAGCCAGAAGAACAGTCCGACGAGCGAAGCAGCAAAGCCCGAAATCAGTGCGAACCGCCCCAATGGAGAAATCTTCAAAGCAGCGTAAATACCTAAAAAACCAACACCGATGACCATGATGGCCGAACCCAATATGCCTGTCCAGTTATCCGCAAACTGCTTCTCCAAGGTGGCCCAAAGCTCGTTTTTCTTTTTGGCCTTTTTAGGCCGCGCTAAAGCAGCCTTCTCGTGCAGAAAAGGAACCGCAGCAGCGGTCTTTGGTTTCTGATGGCCATAAATATTTCCTTCATCATCCGTCTTGAGGACAATATCCTCAGAGATAGTATACCTGTCTTCATCAAGCTTTTCCTTTTTAAATGCTTCCTGATCTTGTTCTCCAAGTACTTCCTCTCTTTCTGTAGCTATCCTGTTTTCAAAAACATCTGCTTCCCGTCGGTAGTCGCTGTCCACATCCCCCTCAGGTTCAGCTTCCCACTGGCTCCTCGGTACAGTTGTTTCCGTTTCCAGATTCTTCACCTGAGCTTTTAACGTTAGGACCAATTGTTCCAAGCGTTGGAGCCACGAGGACATGTCCCTATTGTTTCTTTTAACGACTCCGTACCTGTGATAGGCTATATAGGAGAACACCAGTGCGATAAGGGAGAAGAAAAATGCCATTCAGAAAATTTTACCAGTGATAAAGGCCCATGAGCTTACCTGCAAAGCACTATCAGGGAAAATGATAGCAAACTATTCACTCCCCTTTTTGAAAAAAATCAAAGCCTGTAGTCCAGCTGGTAGTGAACCACTGACCACGCTGTAGGAACAACAGGAACAACATTTATTGTATATTAGTATTGACAGGATAGATAGCAAAAAAACTTATACATATTAGCTATTTTTTCATAAAATACCAACTTTATTACCAATAGTGGCCTGCCTACTGTTTTCTTGGCTGCAAATCCAGCTTGGTTTGCTCTAGTTTTGACTTTTCGAACTAGACACTGCACTTTTTCCATCGTACTCTCTGCTCACATAGGTGTTTGACCCGAATCATACATTAGCCCTTCTATTGCGGCATTATACCCAAATGAAATTGATTTGGGACATACTGAAATAATCAAGAAAACACTGTTCCGCCCAGAACGGTCCTAATGACCGGTCAACAAATGTAGGATTTGTCCAAGACCTACGGAACTCCAAATCTCCCATTTCATTTTTTGTTGAGTATAAATAGCTGAAAATCATAAAATTGAATGCGTTTTGTCGAATTCACTATAGCGGTGCTACGCTGAATCCGACAAAACGCACTGATTTATATAAACTTAGCTTTTAAACCCGGATCATGCATTGGAAAATCTACTACGGATCTAAATAGCTTGTTCAAAAACAAATTTTCAATAATTATCATTTAACCCAAGATGATCAATAGTGAACCTATTCCGCGCATAGATAGCTTCCTACCGGGAGCTTTGCCCACCTGTATTCATTCACCATAGCGGTGCTATGCCGAACGAATCCAAATGGCCGGTATTTTGCTATTGATACGCTCATCACGATTTCTATCGATCAATTTGGGTTTATTGCTATCTGAACCCTCGTAACTAAGCTCTAATATATAATCCGGGTTTAAACATCAATTTACAATGACTTTCGGTCCAGTCATTTTCGTATTCAGTACCGAGCATATTTTCTGTCCGTTCGGATGGAAGTTCATGGTAAAGTGATTGCCGGAAACAAGAACAAACTCGCCCTTTTTCAAGTGGTTCTTCCAAAACTCCAGTTGGGAAGGAGGCGTTTCATCGTTAAAAAAATAAATACTTTCATGCTTCACTTCCGCTACTTGATAACCTTCCAAATATTGGTTATTGGTATGAAGCTCTTTTTCTACCAGTAACCACTTCTTTTTTTCATGATGAGGCATGCCATTGAGCAGCGTCTCCAATAGAGCTTCTTTTTCTCCTTCGGGGAGCTTTTCCAAGTCATCCAAATCCATTTTCTCCGCTGATTCTTGCCGCAGCCCATCTCTCGAAGCCAAAAACCTTATTTTCTCATCTCTTAATGTACTTGGGGACATGCGATTCTCCGGGCCGGGTACAGGAGAGTCGATCATGAAAAAAAGGCCTATCTCTTCTCCTTGATTCAAAAGCTGATGGACGATCTCATAAGCCAATACACCTCCAAAAGAGGCCCCTCCTACAAAATAAGGTCCATTTTCCTGAATCTTTTTGATCATTGAAATATACTCCTTCGCTTGGGATATCAGATTATCGTACGGTTTATTCCCACTATCCGACCACCCTCCCTGTATGCCATATACACTACGATTCTCAGCCAATTCTTCCACCAGATATTCGTACATCGCGAGCCCCCCTTCGATTGTATGTATTACGATAAGGGGTGAACTGTCCGCAGGACCCTCTTTGAGTTTTCGTATAGGAGCAGGAAGAGCGGCCTCACCTACAGGGGGCAGGACATCTTCTACCAGATGGTCAGTAAGCTTTCTGGGCGTATCAGCTTCGTAAAGTATACCTGATGATAGTTGTACCCCAAATACTTCATTGATGCTATGAATAAAATTGACCGATAAAACAGAGTCACCCCCCAATTCAAAAAAACCACTGTCCGCATTTATGGTCTCTACCTCTAGAAACTCTTTCAGGAGTAGCTCTACTTTAGTCAATATTTGCTGTTCCGACCGGAACGTTTCCGTTGGTAGAATAGGGCTTTCTTCGTTTGTGGGTAGAGAGCTGGCATTCCTGTCACTTTTTGTGCTGCCTGAAATCCAATACCGCTTTTTCTCGAAAGCATAAGTCGGCAATGGAATCCTCGATAGGTTCTTCCCTGAGGAAAGTAGCTCCCAAGGGATGGCTACCCCAAGTTTCCAGAGCGCTCCGACCATCGTCAAGACGGATTTTTCCGTACCTGCCAAAAGTACCTCTTGCGCTCCATTTTCGGGTATGATTTTCAGCAGTAGCCCTTGTATTTCCTGAAAATCATCACGCTCTATGGCCTCTATATGTTCAAAGAACACCGTCTCCATCTCTGTAGCTATTTTTTGGGTATCCCATCGGCTACTGTCCCATCCAATACCGGAGTCCACGGCTTCTCCATATAGACCGTGTTCCAGCTGACGAATCAGATCTTCGCGCCCTTGACAAAGGAATACGGCCCTACAAGGATGCATACTTCTCCCTACTTGCAGCGTAAAAGCTATATTACCCATCTCTTGATCGGGATATTGATGTAAATGGGCAATGAAGCTTTCGATGTAGCGTTTCAGGGAATTTTCTGTTTTGGCCGATAGTACTATGAGGTAGTTTTCGCGATTCTGTATTTTGGGAATATTTACGAGAGCTTTTTGCAGTATTACATGCGCATTGGTCCCTCCTACTCCAAGCGAGCTGATACCTGCCCGAGGAGGAGCATTACGCTGAGGCCAGTCGGTCAGTTCGGTAGTTATGTAAAAAGGGCTACTTTCGATGTCCAGTAGAGGGTTGGGCGATTGAAAGTTGATCAGCGGAGGGATTTTATCATGCTTGAGTGCCAGTATCAACTTTATAATACCGGCCATGCCCGCAGCGGCATCCAAGTGTCCGATATTTGCTTTTACAGACCCCAAAGAGCAAAAACCCCTCTTATCCGTATCTTCCTCAAAAATCTTTCTGAGGGCCTCGAACTCTATCGGGTCACCGATTTTCGTCCCTGTACCATGAGCTTCGATATAATCGATATCTCCTGCTTCCAGTTCCGCTTCTTCCAAAGCCTCTCTGATGACGTTATATTGTCCTTCGACCGATGGTGCCGTAAAGCTCAATTTGTCACTTCCATCATTGTTCACTGCCGATCCCTTGATGACAGCATGGATGGTATCCCGGTCTTCCACAGCCTCTTCGGCCATTTTGAGTATTAAAACTCCGCCACCGTTCCCGGAGATGGTGCCTGTAGCATTTTCATCGAAAGGCCGGCAGACCCCATCCTTGGAAAGGATCATCCCCTCATCGTACAGATATCCTTGTTTCTCCAGGGTCAACAAGCTGGCCGCCCCCGTCAGCGCCATATCACAATCGCCCACCTGTAGACTCTTACAGGCCATGTGCAAGGCTACCAAGGAGGTCGAACAAGCGGTCTGTATCGTCAAAGAGGGACCTTTCAGATTCAGTTTATATGAAATTCGGGTAGAAAGCGAACTGGGGCTGCTCAGCAGCATGGTATTGTAGGTCCCTATCTTCTCAACCGCCGAGTTGCTCGGGGTCAGTAAGTTTTGTAATAAGTAGCTATTGGTCGCACAACCTACATATACCCCCACCTGCCCAGGGAAAGATACGGGGTCATAGCCCGCATGTTCCATCGCCTCCCAGCTCTTTTCCATTAACAATCGTTGTTGAGGGTCTAAAACAGATGCCTCCAGTGCGCTCATTGTAAAAAAATCGGCATCAAACAAATCGATATTGTCCAGATATCCTTGTGATCTTACATAGTCCGGGTTATCCACTGTACTTGCGTCTACTCCGGCATACATAAGCTCCTCTTTCGTAAAGTGAGCTATACCACTCCTTCCGGACCTCAGACTCTCCCAGTATTCTTCCAGGCTATTGCCCTTTGGGAAACTACAGGCCATCCCTATGATGGCTATGTCATTGGATTCTATATTGAAGTCATTCATCTCTTTACTTTCTTTTTCTTTTTGTTACGTCTATTTTTCAATAATACCTGCTTGACATTCACTACCTTTTTCTCTCCACCCTGATTGTTTTCGCCCAATATCATGCCCTCTATAAAAACTGCCAATGAGTCTATTTTCACATGTTGTACCAAGTCAACTATTCTGATTTCAAACGAAAACTGTTCCTTGATCTTTGCCGACACTTTGGTCAAGGCCAGTGAATTTCCCCCTAGATCAAAGAAATTATCCTTCACCCCTACCTGTTCAATACCGAGTACTTGCTGCCAGACCTTTACCAATTTCTTCTCTGTTTCGTTACGCGCTTCCACATACCTCTCAGCAGATAGCTTGGATTCATCTACGATAGGCAAGGCCTTGGTATCCAACTTACCGTTGATGGTCAAGGGAAAGGAATCCAACTCCATAAATACGCTGGGGACCATATAGTCGGGCAAGAGGGTGACCAAAGACTGTCGCAGACTATCCGTATCTATCGTAGCTCCTATTTCAGGAACATAATACCCTACCAAGTATTTCACTACGCCCAATGCTGTCTTCCTATCTTTTGCCAGCACACAGCTCTGAGCGATGCCTTTTAGACCGGACAGCGCAGCATCTACCTCGCCCAACTCGATACGATAGCCCCGGACTTTCACCTGACCGTCGTTTCGTCCCAAGTATACCAGATTCCCATCCGATAACCAGCGGACCAGGTCTCCCGTTCTGTATAAACGGGTGTATCCACGGGCTACATCCTGCTCCGACGCAAAGGGATTAGCTACAAAACGCTCTGCGGTGAGTTCTTCCCTGTTCAGGTAACCTCGGGCAACACAGGCACCACCGATGTACAGTTCACCGACCACCCCAATCGGAACAGGCTGTTGGCCCGCATCCAGCACATAGTATTTCACATTGGATATAGGACTGCCTATACACATTTTTTCCTCGGGAGTACCTATGATTTTCTGAGATGAAGTCACCGCGCATTCCGTAGGTCCATATTCATTGAATACCAACCCATGATATCGATCCAGTAAGTGAGCATCAAATTTTTCCCCTCCGGATATGATTCTTTTCAAATAGGTAGGTTCAAAATCAAGGTTGTTCAGATAAGAAGGTGTCGCATCCAGATGGGTAATCCGATGGTCCAACAAAAATCTCGTAAAACTGCTCGTATCGCTTATCGTTTCGGCTTTACAGATAAACAAAGTACTCCCTGATGCCAAAGCCAGACCTATTTGTTCCAAGGAAGCATCAAAGACATAATTGGAAAAAAGGACAATACGCTCTTCGTGCAAGTCAAAGACATCCAGTTGATGTGCTATCAAGTTTGCCAAGCTACCCTGTTCTACCATTACCCCCTTAGGCCTTCCCGTTGTCCCTGAGGTGTAGATGACATAGCATAGGTCGCTTGCGGCAACGGGCAGACCAATAGGAGCCGCCTCTCCAGTGGTATAGAAGGGGCGGTCCATATCAATCGACATTTTCGAAGTTTCACTCCAGTGGGCCAGTATCCCCGTCGCTATGGTCTCTTGTGTCAATACCAGCTCCGCCTTGGTATCTTCCATGATATAATCTATCCGCTCCTTTGGATATCCAGGGTCGATGGGCACATAAGCGCCACGGGCCTTTAGCACACCCAGTATACCTACTATCATTTCCAGACTACGGTCCAAGCACAACGCTATCAGTGTACCGGGCAGCAGCTCCTGCCCCGTTTTTCCTTTATAACGTGCGCGAAGTTCGCCCGCCAGTCGATTGCTCTGTGCGTTCAGCTCCCTGTAGGTCATCTTTTTCTCGGCGAACACCAGTGCTGTGGCCTCGGGTGATATCTGCGCCCGTTCTTCGAACAATGAGACAATCGTGTCATCGGTCTTTAGTGTATCCGTCGCATTGATCTCATGGATCAGATGACGGTACTCCGCTTCGTCCAGTAGAGGGTGTGACAGGTAGGGAGCCTCGACATCGCCCAGCAGTCCTTCGAGCAGTGTCAGGTAATGGTGTCCCATCCGTTCTATGGTCTCTGGGCGGAACAGGCTCGGCGAATAGCTCAGATGAACAGAAATCGAGGGATGACTGTCGTCCATGAAGATGGACAGGTCGAACTTCTCTACTTCCCAGAAGCTCTCCAGTGTGACGGGTACAGCATAGCCTGACAGTGGCCCCAGTTCCTCCTCGCCAAAGTGTTCCATACCGAACATTACCTGAAACAGCGGATGCTTGGAAGGGTCGCGTTCTACCGAAAGGTGGTCCAGTAAATGCCCAAAAGGCAGATCTCTATAGGGCTGTGATGACAACTGGTCGGCATGTACTTCCCGTACCAGATGAGCGAAATCATGCCTATCATCCAATTGAACACGGTTCACCAGTGTGTTTACGAAGAATCCAATCAGGTCGCCCGTTTGATGATGTCCACGGTTCGCATAGGGGCTGCCCGTCAAAATGTCCCTTTGACCACTGTACTTGCCCAGCAATACCGATACACTCGATAGCAGTACGCTATACAGTGTTGTCCCTTGTTCACGGCTCAGTCCGCGCAGTCTTTCGCTCAGTGGTCGAGGGATAGAAAAGTGGTACACCTCCCCGGTATAGCCCAGTTCAGAAGGACGGGCATGGTCCAAGGGCAAGGAAAGCGCTTCATGACCGGATAGGCGATCTCGCCAGTAGCCTACTTTCTCCGATAGCAGGTCTCCCGTGAGGTGATGGCGCTCCCATCGAGCATAGTCACTATACTGCACTGCCAGCGGAGGCAGCGTATACCCCGGGCCTTCGCTCAATATCCCTTTGTAGGAGGCAGCCAGCTCCCTTCCCAGCACCTCCATGGACCAACCATCGCAGGCAATGTGATGGAACAGGAGCAATAGATAGCGATGGACTACATCTCCACCCGGTCCTTCCACTTCATAGAAACAGACACGAAGCGGATATTCCGATTCCAAGTTGAAGGGAATACCCATCCACTGTCTCATATCCTTCTCATAATGGGAGACCGTACTCTTACGGTGCAGGATATCCACGGGTGCCGAGCGCAGCACCTGTTGCCACTCTCCCGTTTCCGAGCGCTCCATCACGCTACGCAGCACTTCATGGCGGTCTACCAAAGCGTGGAGTGAGCATTCGAGAGTATGGATATCCGTGGCGGGCAGCAGCTCCAGTAACAATGGTATATGGTAAGCATGCGTTCCGCCTGAATATTGTTCTATGAACCATAGGCGCTGCTGCGCGTGGGACAGTACACGTTCTGTAGAGGGAACATGCGATATCTCTTCCACTGTACTTTCTGAGCCCAAGGATAGGTTTGAGGCCTGCTCACGGACCGTTGGCCAACGGAATATATCAGATACTTCCAAAGAAAGGCCTTCTTCCGCACTTACCTTATGGGCCAGCTGCATTGCCAGTAGGGAGGTACCGCCGATACGGAAGAAATGGTCCGTTGCCCCCACTTGCTCTAGCTTCAATACAGCACACCAGACAGAGCAGAGTGCCTTCTCCAGTGCCCCTTTTGGTGGTGTATAGGACTCCTTCGAATCGAAGTCAGGTTCGGGAAGTCCTCGCCGATCCAGTTTACCATTCGGTGTAAGGGGAAAGGAATCCAGCCCGACCAGTACATCGGGTACCATATAATCGGGCAAACGCGAAGAAAGGGAGAGCCTAAGGGCTTCGGGATTCGGTACCGACCCACTTTTTGCGAGGTAGTAGCCCACGAGGTAATCCGTGGTTCTCGCCCCCTTACTATGTTTTCTTAGGAGTACACAGCTCTGGGCTATACCGTCCAAGGTATCCATAACGGACTCCACCTCACCCAGCTCGATGCGATGACCGCGTAACTTCACCTGTCCGTCGTTACGTCCGATGTACTCCAGCTCACCATTGGGCAGCCAACGTACCAGATCGCCCGTACGGTACAGCCGTGTATATCCCAGCGACCGGTCCCGCTCCGTAGCAAAAGGGTTCGGCAGGAAGCGCTCGGCCGTCAGTTCCTTACGGTTCAGATAACCGCGGGCAACACCCGCTCCGCCGATGTACAGCTCACCCATCACCCCCACAGGAAGAGGAGCACCACCGATATCCAGGACATAACATCGCGTATTTGGAAAAGCGGCACCTATACTGGAAACCATTGAGGGCCTTACCACACAACCTGTGATCTCCCCCAGTTCAGTAGGTCCATAATAATTGTATACTTTTATATTCGATGGTATGGACGAGAAGACTTCCTTGGTCAAGGCCTCCCCGCTGAAGTAAATTTTCTGTAGCCCTGAGCTGGCAAGCAATGAGGACAGAAAATCATATTGTGAAGTAACCAAGTGTACAGCGGTAACCTTACCGCTCTTTAACAGCGTTTCTATTTCGGACAGGTCAAATACCTTTTTGGTTACCTGAAGGGTCGCACCAGCAATGAGATGAGTGAAAATATCTGAAAAAGAGACATCAAAGATATAATTCGTTTTGAAAAGATAGCAATCGGATGACGTAATCGTCGAAAGCCCGATCATATGTAAAATGCGATTACATAGCCCCTTATGCTCTAACATTACCCCTTTGGGCAACCCGGTCGTACCGGAAGTATAAATGACACACCCCAAGTCAACACCTTTTATGGGTATGTTGAGATCCGCCGATTCTCCTGTAGTATAGAACGGTCGGTCCCTATCAATCAACATCTTTGAAGTTTCACGAACATGGGACAGCACCCCATTGGATAGGGTCTCTTGGGTCAATACCAATTCAGCTTTGGTATCCTCCAAAATGTAATCTATCCTTTCTTTCGGATAGTCCGGATCGATGGGCACATAAGCACCACCGGCCTTGAGTACGCCCAATATACTCACAATCATCTCCCGACTCCGGTCCAAGCACAGTGCCACCAGCGTATCGGCCTTCATTTCATGCCCCATTTTCACCTTGCAACGTACCCGAAGTTCCCGCGCCAGTCGGTTGCTCTGCACATTCAGTTCCTTGTAGGTCATTTCTCCCCCAGCAAACACCAGTGCGATAGCCTCCGGAGAAGTCAACACGCGCTCTTCGAACAGTGAGACGACAGTATCGGAGCTTGTGGGTACGTCCGTAGCGTTAAGGTCATGGGCCAAATGGCGGTAGCCTGCCTCATCCACTAGTGGATGGGACAGGTAAGGAGCCTCCACATCGCACAGCAGTCCTTCCAACAGTGTCAGGTAGTGATGCCCCATGCGCTCTATCGTCTCCCTGCGGAACAAGTTAGGCGAATAACTCAGGCGAACACCTATCGAAGGCTCGTTATCGTCCATGAAGATGGACAGGTCAAACTTCTCCACTTCCCATAAGTCCCCTAATGCTACAGGGAGGGCGTAGTCCGATAACGGTCCCAGTCCCTTCTCACCGAAGTGTTCCATCCCGAACATCACCTGAAACAGTGGATGACGAGAAGGATCGCGCTCTACTGAAAGGTGGTCCAGTAGGTGCTCAAAGGGCAAATCCCGATAAGACTGGGATGACAACTGGTCCGCATGCACCTCTCGTACCAAATGAGAGAAACCACGGTCTCCTTCCAAACGGACACGGTTGACCAGCGTATTTACAAAAAAGCCGATCAGGCCACTCGTTTGGTAATGTCCACGGTTTGCATAGGGACTACCCGTAAGGATGTCACGTTGACCACTGTACTTGCCCAGTAGTACCGATACGCTTGACAGCAGTATGCTGTACAGCGTTACCCCTTGTTCGTGGCTCAGCCTGCGCAGTCCATCACTCAGGGACCGAGGGATGGAAAAGTGATGTGCCTCTCCCACATAGCTCGGCGCTGCGGGACGGATACTGTCCAAAGGCAGGGACAGCGTTTCATGGCCGGACAAACAGTTACGCCAATACTCCACCTTCTCCGATAATAGGTCGCCCCTAAGATAATTACGCTCCCATCGGGCATAGTCGCAATACTGTACGGGCAGCGACGGTAGTTCGTCTAGGGAACCCTCCCCCAATCCCCCTTCGTAATACGCTGCCAGTTCTCTTACCAGCACTTCCAGGGACCAGCCATCACAGGCAATGTGATGGAACAAAAGTAGTACATAACGCTGGATCACATCGCCTTCTGCTGCTTCCACATCATAGAAACAGACACGGAGCGGGTACTCTGATTCCAAATCGAAAGGAACACTCATCAACTGCCTGAGGTCTTCTCTATAGGAGGAGGAACTGCCCCTCCTGTGTAAAATGTCCAAGGGGGCCGATCTCAGGACCTGCCGCCACTCCCCTGTATCCGAGCATTCCATCACGCTGCGCAGCACCTCATGCCGGTCGACCAATGAGCGGAGCGCACGTTCAAGGAGGTGGACCTCTGTATCGGGCAGCAGCTCCAGCAAGAGTGGGATGTGATAGGCATGTGTACCGCCAGAGTACTGTTCGATGAACCAGAGGCGCTGCTGTGCATGGGAGAGCACGCGGTACACTGAAGGAGAACGGGGTATCTCCTCCGCTGCTCCTGCCGTCTCCAGAGATAGGCGCGCCTGTTCACGGACCGTCGGGTAGCGGAAGATGTCCGATACTTCCAGAGAAAGGCCGCCTTCGGCGCTTACCCGATGAGCCAACTGCATCGCCAATAGAGAGGTGCCGCCAATGCGAAAGAAATGGTCCGTTACCCCTACGCGCTCCAGTCCCAAGGTAACACTCCAAGCAGCGCATAGTGCCTCTTCCACCGCCCCATTAGGCGCAGAATAGGACTCATCGATAGCAAAATCCGGTGCCGGAAGGCTGCGCTGGTCCAGTTTGCCATTCGTCGTCAGGGGAAAAGCATTTAATTCGACCAGTACATCAGGGACCATATAGTCGGGCAAACGGGAGAAAAGGACGTCCCGAAGACCCTCTGGGTCCGCTATCGACCTATTTTCCGCCACATAATAGCCCACTAGGTGATGAGTGGCCCCTGCCTCTGTTTCGCGCTCCCTCATCAGGACACAGCTCTGGGCGATACCATCCAGAGCATCCAGGGCCGACTCTACCTCGCTCAGCTCGATACGGTAACCGCGCAACTTCACCTGTCCGTCATTGCGACCGATATACTCCAGCTCGCCATTAGGTAGCCAGCGTACCAAATCTCCCGTGCGGTACAGTCGTGCATGGCACCGAGTGATGTCCCGCTCTGTAGCAAAGGGGTTCGGCAAAAAACGCTCCGCCGTCAGTTCCTCGCGGTTCAGATAGCCACGGGCAATGCCCGCTCCGCCGATGTACAGCTCTCCTATTACCCCCACAGGCACCGGTTGTCGGTCAGCATCCAATACATATACTTTTGTATTCGCATTGGGTGCTCCGATATTGGTATGAAGATCTCCCTGCTCATAAACATGCATGGTACTACATACCGTACCTTCCGTAGGCCCATAGGCATTGACAAGTCGCCTTCCCTGCCCCCAAGATTGCACTAATGTCAAAGGGCTTGTCTCTCCTGCCACTACCAATGTAGGCAGGGTATCTTTAAAGTCTTCCGGTGAAAGTGTCTTTAGTACCGCTGGCGGTAATGTGGCCAGAGCAATATCAGAATTTTGTATGTAATCCGTCAGCAATTGAATGTCCCGGCGTATTCGATGGCTAAGGACATGGACGATTGCTCCTGAAGTCAAGCCATGAAAAATCTCCCAAACCGAAGCATCGAATGATAGAGAAGCATACTGGGCAAGGGCCTGTCCTATGGACAAAGGAAAACAGGTCGATTGAACGTCCACTAAGTGTGATAGGCTATCATGTTGCACCATCACTCCTTTTGGTCTTCCGGTAGTCCCAGAAGTGTAGATCACATAACATAAATCTTCCCCCACAACCGATACATCCGGATTTCCGGAAGGCTGTTCTCGGTAAAACGATTGGGTTCTATCTATGGGCAGTAGGGTCTCTGCACAAAGGTGGGACAACTTGTCTTTTGATAGGCTCACATGTGTCAATACCATGGCCGCTCCCGTATCTTCAAGTATGTAATCGATCCTATCCAATGGATGCTGTGGGTCTATGGGTACGTAGGCACCTCCAGCCTTCAGTATGCCCATGATACCGATCAGTGCTTCCAAGCTACGGTCCACACACAATGCCACCAAGGTATTGGCTGTCAGCACACTGCCTTCCAGAAGTGCATAACGCGACCTGAGTTCCCTTGCCAGACAGTTGCTCTCGGCATTGAGCTCGGCATATGTCATCTCTTCACCCTCAAAGACCACTGCTACGGCATCAGGTGATACCAGCACTTGGGATTCGAACAATGAGACGACCGTTTGCTCCCTTCCATAAGGTCGATCGGTCGCGTTCCAATCGTGGACTACCTGTTGGTAAGTTTCCGGTGATAACAGACTTATCTGATTCAAGGGAAGCTCTTTACTGTCCATCACTTGAAAAAGAATACGCTGAAAATCAGTGGTGAACTCTCGGGCAAACCCTTCTTCGAGCAGCACCTTGCGGTACTCTAATCTGAACTTAGTATGATTCGTGGAGTACTCATCATATGACAGACTCATTTCATAAATCGAACGGGTACTATAGGGGATATCAACAGGCTTTGATTCCACGCCTGATAGTGACAATGGAAATTGATTCAGGTTCGTCTGGTTCAGGCCGACATTAAAAAAGCGGTTGCCCTCAAGCCCATTGTACAGACGCTGGTCCTGCACTATCTCCGTAAAAGAGTAGTGCAGGTGAGGTTTGGTCTGCTTTCTCTGATGCCGCAGTGAAGTCAATAGTTCCTGAAAGGTGCCGAGAACTCCGAAATCAAACTTGAGGAGTGCATTGTTGACAAAGCATCCCGCTACTTTTTCATAGCCTTTTGGACGCATATTTATAGGATAAGAAATCAAGAGGCAAGGCATATTACTATACTTGGACAGCAATACTCCAAATACCCCTGACAATACCATAAACACTGTTGTCCGATGGGTACGGGCATAGGTCTTCAGCTGTTGGGTCCGATCTGCATCCAATTCGAAGTAGATCGCGGCTCCTTCTTTTTGATCCGGTACCTGCTGCTTTAGAATAGGTAAGTCCACAGAAAGTGCTACGTCCCCAATGAAGTCCAGCCAAAAATCACGACTCAATTTCCTTTGCTCTACTTGCAGTCCATTCCGCTCTGCTGAAACGGCCTCCGCAAAACTGAAGGCCTGTCCTTCAGAAAGTGCTTTCCCCGATACCAGCAAGTGATAGTTCTTTTTTAACTGTTCCACTATCAAAACACCTGTTTGCCCATCGACAATCGCATGATGTGCTACTATTATAAAATAGTAGTGAGTTTCTTCTTTCTCCCTATTGGACTTAAGAAGATGCCCTTTGAACAATACATCTTTGGTCAAATCGAATGACCTGTAGGTCAGTTCGTGCAATTGGGATGCTAAAGTGGTTTCTTGAGATAGAATTGATTCTTCGTAAAAATCATCGATATCATAATTACCATAATAACATTCTGTGCCATCTTTAGAAAAGCGGGCATGTAAAATCTCATTATTTTCAATGAAATGCCCGAAGGCTTTTTTGAATGCTGCTCGATTCAGTGTTGAGCCTAATCGAAATACCATAGACGTATTGTAGGTGTCATCATTAGGAGATAAGAGCCACTCCAGTATAAAGCGTTTCTGGTAAATAGATATTGGGAGAGTAGGGTTATTGTTCATAGGAAGGTCCTTCGAATAGGTTTGGTCAATACCTCATCGAAGATTTGGTTAGTGATTCGGTTAAAAAAAAAAATTAACCAATAAAACTTAGAATTCTAAATCACAGTATCTCTCGTACAGGTTGGGTTTTGAGCAAAAAACAAAAATAACAAAGAGGGGCGAAGCACACAGTTTCATAAATATCAACTGATTAACATAAAGTTGCACACTTACTTGTGACTAATGGAGGGTATGGCAGCATAAATGGTTTTAATTAAATATTTTTTATTAAAAAAAAGAACTATACAGTATGCCCCGGAAAAGATATAAAGATGGAAAAAAGCAATCACATCCAGTAAATGCAGAAACACTACACTGATAATCAGCAAGTAAAAATTTAATATACAGCAAGACTCGAATACATATTGCAATCAGCCGCATCCAAATGATTGCCAATTGGCCACTGATGTAGGATATGAAAGAAGAAAGAATGATAGATTACTTTCAGATTGGCTGTATCCATCCGTCCAGAATAGGTATTGATTAGATTTTAATGTGACTGTTTTTTGACTGCTTTTCACTAAAAACAGAGCTATCTTAGCAGGCACACTGCTACCCCTTCTCTCGAATTCCTGAGGACATTTTCTTAACGCTCGACCACAGTTCACCCTGCTGCATAAGAACAAGTAATCAGGTATTTCAAAATAATATGCTTCCCAACGGTCTCCGCAGGCCCGAAACAATTTCGCTCTATAATCTATTATGACCGTATTGGAAAATATACTTCGCTGCTTCCAGTCTAGCTACCTTTGAGGTACAACCTAGGTCTGTATTGATAGTGCCACTCTTTTACTTCCTCTCAGAAGACAGCTCATCAATACCTGCTGTACTGCTCATTGCGGAACTGCTCCGGAGTCTGTTTTGTCATTTTTTTGAACAATCGGATAAAATAAGAACTATCGCTATAGTTGAGTTCTTGCGATATCCCTGAAATGGACAGATCCGAATGGATGATCAAACGCTTCGCCTCCAAGATTATTCGATTCATCATGATCTCAGAAGGTGTTTTTCCTACTGTTTTTTTGCAAAGGTAGCTTAGTTGCCTATCCGTTATGTTCATTTTTTCGGAATAACAGGATATCGGACGGTGCAGCTTGAAATATTTATCCACTAGGGCTTCGTAGCGGTTCAGCTGCAATAGGTCATAACCGAATTTTTGACTATTGTCGGATTTGGTCAAATATACTCTGGAAAGCTCAATAAACAGAGCGTTCAGATAGATGCGAATCATTTCCTGATAATTCTGCGAACGGTTCCGGTACTCTCGATGGATACAGCGATATTTATCGGCAACTTCATTCTCCTCACCTGGGGAGAGCTGGATAATCGGTAGGCTAAAGGTCGAATTGAAAAAAGGGAAGCGGGTCAATTTCTCCGTATCAAAGTCGTGAAGGAAAAACTCTTTCGTAAAAAACAAAATGCAGCCATCGACATCTGCGGACAGCTTCCATTGGTGTATCTGTCCAGGAGAAACAATGAACAGTGCCCCCGGAGCTACATCGTATTCCTGAAAATCAATGGTATGAACACCACTGCCCTTGGTCACCAATAGAATAAGGTAAAAATTATGACCATGTGGTTTTTCTATGAACAGGTTCTCTTGGACATGTTCGCTAAAACTGCGTATGTAAAAGTTCTTTTCGAACCCCATACAATTATTGTAATCATCAAAGTTGGATATCGCGAATACGGGAAGATTATTGTTATGATTCATAACTTCATTTACATCAACGTTTATGAGCTTGTCATCCAAAACCCAACCCCATCTATCTGAAATAGAGAAGGTAACACTATAATTTTCAGGTACAAATATGGGTTCAGTATAAAATGATAAAATACCCCATCGGTACTATTAATGAGAATACCATCATTTTCATGAATACCTTGTTCGGTCCACTTTTCCAATCCAGGTATGATGACAATCCGTACTCCAAAAGCTTAGCTCATACCATGGAGAGTACGTACTTCTCGGTAACCCATCGTATTACATATAAAACGCAGAAAACATAGATTCATTATCTAAACGTCGTGGTAATGAAATCCATCTTACAGGAGCCATTCTTATAACGATTTTGTCGCAGAAGTAACGTGGACAATGAGAATAGTCTATCCCGGATTATGTATAGGAGCTTTGTCATAAAGGCTTAAAACAGGCTTCATCAGGGTGAAAATCCCTTGATTTTCGCTGTAAAACAAAAAGCATACATTACTTCCAAATATTAATTTACGACTTAGCTTGCTTTTCGCGAAATCTTTTTGGGCAATACGCCCCTAATTGTAATACCGATGACCTATAAAGGCTATTTTACAATCCTAAATCAATAAAAAAACAAATAAACATTGAAAATTGGCTTTAAAACAAGGCCGCGAACTCATTATTCGCATCAAAACTTCAAGATTAGGGTATAAAAAACATCACGATGATGGATTTTCTTGAGTACCGTATTTTAAGACCTGTTCACAAGGCCCACTCCACAAAGATTATTTTAAGAAAATTCAAATTACAACCTACCCATTTCTACGTACTTTATGAAAAAATCAATAAAAGAAATAAAATTGAATAATTTCATACTTTTAATCATTTAACGATGTTTTTATCAACAAAACAATCATTTATTTCAATTTTTAATTAAAAATCGGAATTTTATTGAATTAAGTCTGATTAGTACCGCCTTTTGTCATTTTAGTGCTACTTAGAATCAAACCAAGTAATTTATGTTTGTAGTGTTAAACTAAAAATACTATTCAATTATGCCTAAAGTACAGAAAGAATTACACAAGGACGGAGACTTTTTTGTTGATTATGAGGACAAAGTATTCGAGGATGTCAAAGCAAAATCGGGCGAAAAAGCCTTGGTCACCTTTCATACCGTTGCTTTCGAAGGGTCCATAGGACTGGTCAATATCCTAACGGCCACTCGACTACAACGAAAGGGTTTTGAGACCTCCATCCTTCTGTACGGCCCTGGCGTCACTTTGGGAATACAACGAGGATTTCCTACGCTGGGCAGTGAAGCCTTTCCCGGTCATTTGAACTATGCTGCCCGTCTCAAAAAATTCATGGAAGAAGGTGGCAAGATCTATGCCTGCCGCTTTGCCCTACAGGCATTGTACGGACACGGAGAGCCCTCACTATTGCCCGGCATACAACCTATCAGCCCTTTGGATGTACTGGACATACAATTGGTACATCGCAACGAAGATGCCTTCATGGTTCATACATGGACCATGTAGCTTCAAGTCTTTCCTCAATAGCCTAATTAACAACGTCCATGCTTTCCCGGTGAGAAGGGGCCTCCTTTTCTCATTGGGCGCATGAACAGCATCAACGAGAATGGAAAATATGTTCAAAAAACCTATAGTAAAAGGAGCTGCGGTACAGATTTCGCCTGTTTTGGGAAGCAAATCGGGAACACTCGAAAAAGTTGCCGACGCTATTGTCGATGCCTCGTCACAAGGTGCAGATATTATCGTCTTCCCGGAGACCTTGGTACCCAATTACCCTTATTTTTCATTTATAAAACCCGCAGTAAGCATCCGCAAGGAACATACTCAACTGTACGAGGAAAGTGTCGTAGTGCCAAGCGAGGACACCGAGATCATAGGCAGTCTGGCCAAAGAACACCGAATAGTGGTCGTACTGGGCGTCAATGAACGTGAGCGAGGCACACTATATAACACACAGCTCATCTTCGACACTACGGGGCTACTTGCCCTAAAGCGGCGCAAGATCACACCGACCTATCATGAGCGCATGATATGGGGGCAAGGTGATGGCAGTGGACTGCAAGCCGTCGACACCAGCATCGGCCGGATAGGCGCACTGGCCTGTTGGGAACATTACAATCCCCTGGCCCGATTTGCACTGATGAACGACCATGAAGAAATCCATTGCAGCCAGTTTCCCGGAGCTATGGTCGGTCAGATTTTTGCCGATCAAATGGAGGTGACCATGCGGCATCATGCTTTGGAGTCGGGATGTTTTGTCATCAATTCCACGGGATACCTGTATCCCGAACAGGTAAGGGAAATCACTGAAGACCCCCAGATGCAAAAAGTTCTGGAAAAAGGCTGTTTTACGGCCATAATATCACCAGAAGGCAAGATCATCTCCGATGTGCTGAGCGAAGGGGAAGGCATCGTGTATGCGGACATGGACATGGGCCTCATCCTGAAAAGAAAAAGGATGATGGATTCCGTAGGACACTATGCCCGACCGGAGTTACTGTCCCTGACCATTGACAAAAAACCAAAGCATCTCATTTATGAAACCAAGTCTTCCACCAACGCAGAAAATAATGAACAGCACACGACTACCGGCGAACAGTCATTCTTTGCTGAATGAAATACAGGCACTGGGCATCAAAATAGAAGATGACGGTGATCTCACTGTAAGAGAAGGCGGAGCAGGACCTACTGACCATAAGGCAGTGAGTATTTTCAAGACGACGGTAATGATTCCCGTATTGAGCCCTTCGGCAGAAAGTTCTCCGTTCATCGCCACAAAGCCCTCAAAAATGGGAGTTGCCTCCCTCAAGAGAGACGGGAAGGTACTGACTACTATCCGTTTTATCGGGGAACCACGGTTTTACAGTGAAAAAAGCTCCGATGGTATCCCTTTCTGGAAGATCGCACGACTGCACAGCAAAGATGTCCTAGCGACTACAGTGTTACAGAACTGTATCCGCTACAAAAACAAGGATACCTCCTGTCAGTTCTGCGCTATCGAGGAGTCCTTAAAGTACGATACCACCATCGCCTATAAAAAACCAAAGCACTTGGCCGAGGTGGCCCAGCGTGCCGTAGCACTGGATGGCGTATCGCAGTTCATCATGACCACAGGAACACCCGCGAGCACAGACCGTGGGGCCAAAATCCTGTTCGAAAGTGTAAAAGCAGTAAAAGCAGCGGTAGACATACCCATACAGATCCAATGTGAGCCGCCCGACAGTTTTGACTGGTTCACCAAGCTCAAAGATGCGGGTGCCAGTGCTATCGGCATGCACCTAGAGGCCGTCAGCGACCGGGTCAGAAACCGGATAATGCCCGGCAAGGCCGAGGTATCCATGGCCTATTACTTTAAGGCTTTCCAAGCTGCCGTTGAAGTATTTGGCAGAGGTAATGTCAGCACGTATATCTTGGCGGGTCTGGGAGATACACAAGAAGAAATACTTTCCATGAGTGAGCGATTGATTGCTATAGGAGTATATCCTTTCGTCGTCCCTTTTGTCCCTGTACGCAATACACCTCTGGAGAACCACAATTCTCCGGACAAAGATTTTATGCATGGAATCCTTGACCCTTTAGCGAACTTATTGGTCTGCGCAGGGATGACCTCCGACACTTTGGCCTCAGGCTGCGCAAAATGTGGTGCCTGCTCCACCCTATCCATATTCGAAAAAAAACACAGCGCATGATCTACTTTAAAACCGACAAGAAAGATAGAGGCCTGGATTTTATCCGCATCACTATCCCGAACAGTGATACCCAATTGGAAGCTTATTATGCTACGCGCAGGTCTATCTTCTGTGACGAGCAGGGTGTTTTTGTTGATTCCGATGCTGATGAGTACGATCTTCGGGCTATCCCCATCATAGCGGCCAACCATTATCTTGGGTCGCCCGATGAGGTCATCGGCGTGGTACGTATTTATGAAGGGAAGGAGCGCGAGTGGTTTGGGGGCAGACTGGGGGTGAGCAAAGACTATCGTTCTTTTTCAAAATTCATCTGTCCACATCTGTTTGCAGCGTATACTGCATCGCCACTTTATCAAATGTCCGTAGCTGCCAGTTTGATCTTCCGGGCTGTTTCTCTGGCCAATCATATCGGTTGCGATAAGTTCTCTGCCTATGTGCAAGAGCAGAATGTCAAATTGTTTCGACGTTTGCACTGGCATACGATCAGAGAAGTGACCTTACATGGCAGGAAGCATTTCCTGATGGAAGCAGACTTGGAATCCTATCCTGCCACGCCCATTTATGCTACCTCATTTGCCAATACAGCGATACTAGCAGAACTATCCAAAGTAGCCTAAACCAACGATGAACATTGAAGTTTCCGATATTGCCAAGAGTATAGAAAAACTGAGAAGTCATCCCGATGTGCTGGACAAGCAGAATATCAGTGGAACCTACCGCCATTTAGGTAAAACCGTATCCAGTAGCGTCTACTTCCCAGAGGATAGGTCAAAGATACAACTAGGGGATGATGCCGCAGCTATCCCTCAACAAAACAACGGCCACCTACTGTTTGCCTCTGAAGGCATCGTGCCTCACTTTCTGGAGACGGACCCCTGGTTTGCAGGCTACTCGGCGGTCATGGTAAACATCAGTGATATCTGCGCCATGGGCGGACTGCCCATCGCCGTCACCGATACTATCCATACTCAAGATTATGAAGACAGTAAAGAAATATGGAAGGGAATGTTAGCCGCCTCGGAGGCTTATGGTGTCCCGATAGTAGGTGGTCACACTTGTTATCACAGCCCGAACAAAGCCCTCAGTGTTTCCATTACGGGAAGGGCTACCGACCAATTACTGACCAGCTTTGATGCCCGGCCCGGCGAGGCCCTATTACTGGCCATCGATCAAAATGCGAGTTACTACAAGGACTATCCTTTTTGGAATGCCAGCACGACGACCAGCCCGGAAGTATTGCAAAAACAGATAGAACTGCCCTACCGTATCGCCAACAAAAAATGGAGTTCGTCCGCAAAGGATGTAAGCATGGGAGGTATTATAGGCACACTATGCATGCTATTGTACAGTTCGGAAGTAGGGGCACAGATCGATCTGGAAACGATGACCAAGCCCGGAAAAATTCCTTGGGAAAAATGGCTTTCCAGTTTTCCCAGCTATGGCTATCTGATTACCTGTCAACAGAACAAGGTCATGGACATTCAGTCTGTTTTCTCTGAATATGGTATCAACTGTGATCATATCGGCCATATCATCACGGAAAAAGAGTTAATTATTTGCCACCAGAAAGAGAAAATAAAATTTTAGCCTATGCCAGTTACTTATATAGATATCGAATGGCCCGACCAGCAGAGCGACCGGATATATTCGCCGTCGAGCATCATCGAAGATTACTTCAATCCGGGAGAATCCATTTCAATGGGGCAGTTCCTGACCGCTTGCACCGAGGGACTGGAAGAAGCGAGTGAACGCGTACGCCAAAAATATGGCTACGCTTGTACGTCCGCCTTGGCCGAATCTTCTAGGATAGCCAAAAGGTGTCAGGAATACGATGGTACCCACGAAGTGAAAATCATATCCATTACATAACGTTTATGAGCTTTTTACTCGACAGTGATCTGTATCTACCTGAAATGGGGCGTAAAATATAAATGCTTTTGTATAAAAAATAATGAACCGTAGTATAACCAATTGAAAATATGAGTCACTATCAAGTTATTATCGTAGGAGGAGGTCAAGCGGGTCTGTCCGCGAGTTATTATTTAAAGAAGGACAATATCGATCACTTGATTCTGGACAGAGGCCAAATAGGAGATTCTTGGTCCAAACGCAGATGGGATTCGTTCTGTCTGGTCACCCCGAACTGGCAGTGCCGATTGCCTGGTTTTGATTATGATGGCAATGACCCAAAAGGCTTTATGCTAAAGGATGAGATCGTAGATTATGTAAAAAGGTATGCCGACTCTTTCCATCCGCCCATCAAGGAGAATGTCGAAGTGCACAAAGTATACCGAAGCGATGATAAATCCACTTTCCGGATAGACAGTTCTATTGGACAGTTGACAGCTGATAAGGTCATCATCGCCGCAGGAGCCTACCACATCCCCAATAAGCTCCCTATGGCCAAGCACTTTGGCCAAGATATCGAGCAGATACACTCGGTAGACTACAAAAACCCAGAACAATTTCCGGAGGGTGCCGTCTTAGTGGTCGGATCGGGTCAGTCAGGGGCTCAGATCGCAGAGGACCTGCACATAGCGGGCAAAAAAGTATACTTGAGCGTAGGCACCGCCCCCAGAGCCCCACGGACCTATCGTGGCAAGGATGCCGTGGAGTGGCTGGAGGAAATGGGATACTATGACCAGCCCATCGAATCGCATCCCGACCCCGAAGAAGCTCGCCATAAGACCAACCATTACCTAACAGGGAGAGATGGAGGGCGTGATATCGACTTGCGCCAACTGGCCAAAGAAGGTGTCGTTCTGAAGGGACAGATACAACGTACGGATAATGGCATTATCCGTTTTGAAGATGACCTGACCTATAATCTAGATGAAGCCGATAAGACGTATAACCGAATATTGCAAAATATCGACAAATACATCGAAGACAAGGGTATCGACGCCCCTCCGGCTTCTCGATACGAAGCTTCGTGGCAACCCAAGGCCGAAAACAAACTCGATATCAATTATAAAAATGAAGGCATAAAGACCATCGTCTGGTGTACGGGTTTCAAAGTGGATTACTCTTGGGTAGACTTCCCCCATGTGTACGACCAGCGCGGTTTCCCTACCTACGAACGGGGAGTCACTAAAGAGCGGGGCCTATATTTCCTCGGTCTACCGTGGTTGCATACCTGGGGTTCCGGTAGGTTCTCACACGTAGGACAGGATGCTCGGTACATCGGTGAGCATATCGTCCGAGCACTTGCTCCCGACCCAGTGCCTTTGAGCAAGGGGTAATACAAATTTGGATTGAACCCGGATCATGCGTTGGAACTTCATAACGAGGGTTTAAATGGCAATAAATCAGGGAGTTTTATTGGATTTAGCGTAGCACCGCTACGGTGAATTCGAAAAACGTAGTGTAACGACTGATTTGCAGCTATTTAGATTCGCAATAAATTTTCTAATGCATGATGCGGGTTGAAGGAATCGGCATCCCATCACCCGCCCCGAAGCTCTGCATTCCCCTGAGTAGGGTCAATGAATTTACGTTTGACAACACTTTGTCTGTTTTCTAAAGAGTTATCGAATTATTATTTGATGAATACCTAATAGAGACAAATAATACTAATTTGGGTTTCAACTGTCGTAGAAGATTGCGCGGATCATTTTTTTCAATCAAGGCACCGCAGGGATAGCAAGGCTATCCCGAGGATAGTCAACGCAGGGTGAAGCAAAATTGAACAGAAAGATAGGCGATATCTGAAAGCTAAGTTTGCATAGTATAGTGAAAAAATGAATGATCTAGGTTTATTGTCCTGCATGTTGCTGATCAGCGTTGATAAAACGCTTTTCGGCAACTCCTTTCCAGAGAACAGACAGAGTATCAAGGGAGATAAACTCAGCACAATCGACACTAAAAAACAATGTATATAACAGACAGAGGTAAGACTACATGCATTCTAAAAACGGGACTGCATCCACACATGACCATTGATAGTCAAGCACTAACACTATCGAAAACATACATTTCCCTATGACCAAACACCTGTATTCCGTGATTCGAAATCCCACTAGCCTTTAACCCAGAATGTTCGTTGGAACTTCGTCATGAGGACTTAAATGGCAATAAATCAGTGCGTTTTCTTGGGTTCAGCGTAGCACCGCTACGGTCAATTCAAAAAACGTATTTATTTACTGATTTGAAGCCAGTTAAGTCCGGAATAGATTTTCTAATGGACATTTTGGGTTTAATGTATGAACCCTGAGCTTTTGAAGAAAAAGAGATATCTACCTTTGAATTAAAGGCATTACCAAAAAACAGACGGCCCAGCAGACTTTTTTTTCTTCATAAAACTGATTTACTCCTTATTAAATTGAATTTTTTCATTTAAAAGCTCGATCTTTGCTTCCTTGTAAAAAGTTAAGGACAAGGATTGCTCCGACTTATCGATGCGGTAGAGGCCGTTCGGATTAGGTGCTATCGATTTAAGTATCACAATTAAAATTATAGCTTTGGATATTATATTAGACAAAAAAAACTCCACTGAAGCGTCTATTAAAATTACGTTGAACGAGAGTGATTATCAACCTAAAGTAGAAGAAAAAGTAAAGGATTACGCAAAAAAAGCACAGATCAAAGGTTTCCGCCCTGGCAAAGTACCCAAGTCGGTCATACAGAAAATGTACGGTAAATCCATACTTGTAGAAGAGGTGAACCAATTGCTTTCGCACTCCTTGAATGACTATATCCGCGATAATAAGTTGCAGATTATCGGTGACCCTCTCCCGGATATGGAAAAGGCAGGAACAATAGATTGGGATCATCAAAAGGATTTTGAGTTTGATTATAATATCGGTCTTGTCGATGAGTTCGCTTATGATCTTTCCGAAAAACAGGAAGTCACCGCTCATAAAATAGCACTGGATGATAAGGTACTGGAGGAGACACTGGACAATATCAAGCAGCAGTTCGGCACTATGATCAATCCGGAAGTAAGCGAGGAAGGCGATGCTATCTTTGGTACTTTCAAAGCGGCCGACCAAGAGGAAGGCAAAGGATCTTTACTTGACTTCAAGAACATAGAAAAGGAAGCCCAGCAACAATTTGTAGGCCTCAAGAAGGGCGACGTACTCAGCTTCGATATAGAAAATACAGTAAAAAGCCCCGAAGTAGTCGCCGACCTCTTGGGTATGGAATACAATGAAGCCAAAGCACTGAAAGGTAGCGTAGAACTCACGGTACAGAATATCAACAGAACAGAACCCGCAGAAATGAATCAGGAGTTGTTCGACAAGGTATTCGGCCCCGAGACAGTCGACTCTGAAGAAGCGTTCATGGATAAAATAAAAGAGACGCTATCAGGCAATTACGACAGAGAAACGGACTTTTTACTCAGAAGGGACATCCGTGACCATTACATCAAAAACACAGAGATGAAAATCCCCGAAGCCTTTCTAAAAGACTGGTTACTGCGCTCAAACGAAGGCAAAGTCAGTGCCGAGGATATCGAACGTGAATACGATGCTTATGTCAGTGAACTGAAGTGGGACTTGATTAAAAGCAAGATAGGTGAAGACCATGAAATAAAGCCGGAACATGAAGAAATCATGGAAAAGGCCAAGGAAATGATCATTTCACAACTCGGAGGTCCGGGTATGGCCGCGCAGCTGGGTGACCAGCTCGATTCTTTTGCCGACAATTACCTGAAAGCCGAAAATGGCAAGAATTATATGCGGGTCTTTAATGAGGTCCGAGATGATAAGGTACATGAGTTTATCAAGGATAAAATCACCATTGAAGAAAGAACAATAGATCTGGAAGAATTCAAGAAAATAGCCCAAGGCTGATTTCAGTCCTTCGCATCCATTTGCATGCCCTTTTCATAAAGGGCATTTTTCTTTTCAATTATCCGTTTTTTAACAAAAACTTAGTATTATTGGAGTCTACGAACACAAAATACAACGAGGTTTTTTAGCAAAAAAATATTGATATGATCAACAAAGAAGAATTCAGAAAGTATGCTGTCAAAGATCAGGGAATCAATGGACTCACTTTTGACCAGTATGCCAATAACATAGAAATGATGACCCGTTCGGTTATCGAGGAGCGTCCGACGCGTTTCGCGGAAATCGATGTGTTCTCAAGGCTCATTATGGATAGGATCATATTTCTGGGCATGGGAGTAGACGATAATATTGCCAATATCATCACAGCGCAGCTATTATTTCTACAGTCCGTCGATGCCAAGAAAGATGTCATGCTCTATATCAACAGCCCTGGAGGTTCTGTAACAGCAGGCCTTGGTATCTACGATACCATGCAATTCGTCACCAATGATGTGGCTACTATATGTACGGGATTGGCGGCTTCCATGGGAGCAGTGTTACTGGCCGGTGGTGCAGAGAAGAAAAGAGCTGCCCTCCCCCACTCCAGGGTAATGATTCACCAACCTTCCGGAGGCATGCAGGGCCAATCCTCCGATATGGAAATCTCTTATAAATTGATCATGTCCTTACGGGATGAACTCTATACTATCCTTGCGAGTCATAGTGGCCAGACTGTAAAGCAGATAGAGAAAGATTCCGACCGTGATTACTGGATGACTTCCTCCGAGGCCAAGGCTTATGGGTTAATAGATGAGGTCCTAGAGCGTTCAAAGAAATAAATTTTACCTAACTTTGCATCATGCCTGAAGTAACGTGTTCCTTTTGTGGAAGAAATAAAAAAGATGTCGATTTGATGATTTCAGGGATACATGCGCATATTTGTGACAAATGTATCTCTCAAGCACATCAATTGCTCACAGATGAGAGTAAGACAAAAGAAGGTGGCACTGCACCGAATTTCAATCTGATTAAACCATTGGACATGAAAAAGTTCCTTGATGAGTTTGTTATCGGTCAGCAGGAAGCCAAAAAAGTCATGTCAGTAGCTGTGTACAATCACTACAAACGGCTGATGCAAAAGCAAAATGATGATGATGTAACGATAGAAAAATCGAATATCATTATGGTAGGAGAAACGGGTACGGGCAAGACCTATCTCGCCCGTACACTCGCTAAAATACTACAGGTTCCTTTCTGTATCGCTGATGCTACCGTTCTTACAGAAGCGGGATATGTCGGTGAAGATGTAGAGAGTATATTGACCCGCCTCCTGCAAGCAGCCAATTACAATGTAGAGGCAGCCGAAAGAGGTATTGTATATATCGATGAACTGGATAAAATCGCCAGAAAGTCGGACAACCCCTCCATTACAAGGGATGTTAGTGGAGAAGGAGTACAACAAGCACTTCTGAAATTATTAGAGGGTACTTCTGTCAATGTCCCACCACAGGGAGGCAGAAAGCATCCCGACCAGAAAATGATTACCGTCAAGACCGAAAACATTCTTTTCATCTGTGGAGGTGCTTTTGATGGTATCAATAGGCATATTGCCAATCGACTCAATACACGTCCACTAGGTTTTTCCTCTCCCGATGAAAACCTAGAGGCCAGTCTGGACAGTAATAACCTTCTTAAATACATCACCGCACAGGACCTTAAAAGTTTTGGACTGATTCCTGAGCTCATAGGCCGTCTTCCGGTACTTACCCACCTCAATCCTTTGGACAAGGTGACTCTTCGACAGATATTGTCCGAACCTAAGAATGCGCTCGTCAAACAATATAAAAAATTGTTTGAAATGGAGAACATTACCCTTGAAATCAAGGATGGGGCACTGGATTTTATCGTTGAAAAGGCCATTGAATTCAAATTGGGAGCGCGCGGTCTACGTTCTATTTGTGAGGCCATCGTCACTGATGCCATGTTTGAGATGCCCTCTGATAAGGATGCTTCTAAGCTTGTCATCAATCGCTCATATGCTGAAGAGAAGTTCAGTAAGTCAAAATACAACAAGCTAAAGGCCGCCTAACTTCTGCACCATTATTACCATGGGCAACAAGCAGGAATCCCTTTCTTATACAATGATTCGACCTTAAGGGACGGGTAGGCTTAAAGGTCTGCCTGTCTTATCGATATTACTGCCAACACCCCATAACTCACGGAGAAACAGGACTGTTCCAAGCTTACATAAGTGTCTATATAAAACAGTTTACTCTAAACTATACCTAAAAGCAACTGATTCAGAACAAGATGATTTGTTGACTTAGGTGCCACTATTGGCTAAAGACCCTAATGACAAGTCTACGGGTAACGGTTTGACACTATACGGATTTTTCACCGGCCATTGCCGATAGTTCCTATACCTTATAATAACCTCATAATAACCTACTTTCAAAGTGCTATGGCTTCGTTCAAGAGTTTGCTACTAGCCATATGTATAAGATGTATATACTTTTGGGATTTTACTCAAACTAGCCTGCGAAATTTATAGATAATACAGAATAATCAGGTAAATTTGTTGTTGGATAGAGGGGTAAAAATTTCATATATACACTTGAAAATCAGACATATAAAAAAAATATAAGCGTATTGTCATACAGATTATGCATCAGGTATTATCATAAGGGTTTAAAATAAAATAGGTATTGAATTTTATTGAGTTCAGTGTAACATCGCTACGGTCAAATCAAAAATTGCATGCACTTCCTGATATGGAATCTTTAGAAACTGTGCTATTTTCTGTCGGAGTGTAGCGGGTTTCAAAATTTCCTCCGTCATACGGGCTAGCCCGAATCTCTTTATGATTTCATCCGGTCTACTTTTTTTTCAACAGGTCCAATCGCAAAAAATGTCTCCAGAATTTTGTAGTGAAGGAGCTGGCCTACCACTTAGGAGTAGCAGGCCAGCCGGTTAGAGGCTAAACGAATCAGAAAGCAGGTATATAGGGTTTTTCAAGATTTTAGCGATGAAAAGAGAGGTTAAAAAACAGAACAGGTATGATCAAAATAAATTACACGTTAGCGATTATCGAACCTGAACATAAAGGACTGTAGCTTGATATAGATGCTCTTCACACAAATTCCATGTGAGCATTGAAAATCAACACCTTCCCTATGGGAATAAAAGAAACATATCAAAACAATCTCATTGATCAATGGTAATTTCCTTGTGGTTCGATAGGGGTTTTGATATTGCTTTTTGTTTTATAATACCAAGACTCGTTCTGCGTCTAATCGATTGTGCGTGTATACAGGCCACTCGATTTAACTTAATCTTCTTTCAATACAATACTGTAAATTATGATTCCGCTAAAAATAAAGCACTTGAAAGCAGCAGTTCGAACTAAATTGAATTTTATCAATATTGCTTAAAAACAACAAGAATATTAATAAATATATTATTTTGATGTTATCTTTTCAAAAAATAGAGCTTAACATTAAAAGGTTCATTTTTTTAAAATATTTCTATTACTTTAGCATTCAAATAGGAGTAGGTAGCATAATCGCTCATTTGATTAAAGGGAAATATGGGGTAGATTCATATATTCTCGCTCAAGTTTTTTTGGCTTCTGATATAGGAATATGGTTTTTAATCTGATTGTAAGTATATTGAAGTTCTCTACAGATAAAGGGCTCAGTAAGAATTTACTGTAATCAACGAAAAGAGAAACAGTCGTATTTCTTTTTCGCAAAAGACCCTTGATTGACCTTGTAAGGTCCAGTAGTCCATGGTTTAATGAATTTAATAAAGATTTCTCGCGAGAGAAGTCCTTCTAGCAAACAAAACAAATCGATAAATGAAAAAAGCTTTAATTACCGGTATCACTGGCCAAGACGGAGCCTATTTAGCTGAACTTTTACTTCAAAAAGGGTATGAAGTTCATGGGATAAAGAGGAGAAGTTCACTTTTTAATACTGATAGAGTAGACCACCTCTATCAAGACCCTCATGAAACCAACATTCATTTCAAACTTCATTATGGAGACCTTACGGACTCCACGAATATTATCAGAATTGTACAGGAAGTCCAGCCCGATGAGATCTATAATCTAGGAGCTATGTCTCATGTAAAGGTAAGTTTCGATACCCCGGAATATACTGCTAATGTGGATGGACTTGGAACACTGCGTATTCTAGAGGCCGTACGTTTACTAGGCTTGATCGATAAGACAAAGATCTATCAGGCTTCTACTTCTGAGCTTTACGGTCTCGTTCAGGAAGTACCCCAGAGCGAAAAAACCCCTTTCTATCCTCGTTCTCCCTATGCAGTAGCGAAAATATACGGATACTGGATTACCGTTAATTACAGAGAAGCCTATAACATGTTTGCTGTCAATGGTATCCTTTTCAATCATGAATCGCCGCTTAGAGGTGAAACTTTCGTTACCCGTAAGATCACCAGAGCTACCTGTAAAATAGCCCTTGGCCTACAGGACACTTGTTATTTGGGTAACTTGGATGCCAAACGTGACTGGGGGCATGCGAAAGATTATGTAAAAGCCATGTGGCTCATCCTACAACAAGATACTCCCGAAGATTTCGTCATCGCTACAGGTGTTACGACCACTGTACGTGATTTTGTCAAAAAATCCTTTGCTGAACTAGGCATCGAGCTGGAATTCAGTGGAAGTGGAGTAGATGAAGTAGCTAAGGTGAAAGCTTGTACCGGTGAGTATAAACTACCCGTAGGCAAAGAGGTTATCAGAGTAGATGAAGCCTATTATCGTCCTACCGAAGTAGAATTGCTCATTGGTGACCCTACCAAGTCCAAGGAAAAGCTAGGTTGGGAACTGGAGTACGACTTGGACGGCCTAGTGAAAGATATGATCGCTGCTGACCTAGAACTGTTCAAAAGAGATCAATACCTGAAAACAGGTGGACATACTGTCTTAAACTATCATGAATAATATGGAGTCGAATTCAAAAATCTATATTGCTGGCCATAGAGGGATGGTCGGCTCTGCCATTCTGAGAAAATTAGAGCAGGAAGGCTTCAAAAACTTGGTATACAGGACCTCAAAAGAGCTGGATTTGAGGTCTCAAGAACAGGTTAAAGCTTTTTTCGAAGCAGAAAAACCCGACTATGTCATCCTCGCGGCAGCAAAAGTCGGAGGTATTCATGCGAACAATGTCTATAGAGGGGAGTTTCTCTATGACAATCTGATGATACAGAACAATATCATTCACCAAAGCTATGAGCAAAAGGTGAAAAAGCTACTTTTCTTGGGTTCTTCCTGTATTTACCCTAAGATGGCACCACAACCGCTCAAAGAAGAGTACCTCTTGACAGGACCACTGGAGCCAACCAATGAACCTTATGCTATCGCCAAGATAGCAGGCATTAAGCTATGCGAAAACTATCGTTCACAGTATGGCTGTAACTTCATATCGGCCATGCCTACGAACCTATATGGCCCCAATGACAATTATGACCTGAACAATTCGCATGTACTCCCGGCTCTGATCAGGAAATTTCATGAGGCAAAGGTTTCCGAAACTCCCTCTGTCGAGATATGGGGCACAGGATCTCCCAAGCGGGAATTTCTACATGTAGATGATTTGGCAGAAGCTTGCTTTTACCTGTTGAACAACTATAACGAGGCGGAACTGGTCAACATCGGCAGTGGCGTGGATATCAGTATCAAAGACTTAGCACTACTTATCAAAAAGATTGTAGGTTATGAAGGTGAACTGACTTTCGACACTTCAAAACCCGATGGAACGCCCAGAAAACTAATGGATGTCAACAAACTCAAAGACATCGGTTTTACCTATAATATAGAACTGGAGGAAGGTATTACCAAAGTATATGAGGAGTACAAGAACAATCTCGTAAATGCACTCTGATCATTGAGGCAACCTAAGCTTAGGTTGCCTCCACTTTCAAGGGTAGGGTGAACTCCCAAATCGGTTATGTTCACCTCCACATTTGTCATCCATCAATCCAGGTAACCGTATCGCTGATACAGTTTGGGATTCCATGTGCGGTTTATAAACATGAAGTTATTTCTAAATAGTATAGTAGAATGGTCTTCTTTGAATATGCAGACCAAAAGATTCGCCATCGGAGCATTATCCCTATTTGCCTTATCGATGATTTCGCCCGTCCTGAACAGTGATTCCAATAGGTTGAATCTTTATGTTCATCAGGCCAGGGCATTTCTAGAAGGTAGGCTGGACATTACCAACACTATCGATGAAAAGGATAATATACAGGACACTTCTTTATCAGGAGGAAAAAGGTACGTCGCCTTTCCCCCTTTTCCGGCTGTATTATTGATTCCTTTCGTAGCCCTGTTCGAAGGAGCCAATACTGTATTGATAGCCCTTCTACTGACTGTCACAAACGTATATCTGTTCTTGACAATCCTAAGAAAACTGGAGGTCCCTGGACAGGATGCCATATGGCTGTGTATTGCCCTTTTTTTAGGTACCGCCTATTGGATGACCATCAAGGGCAGTGATCAGGTTACTTACTTTGCGCATATTGTATGTGTCAGCCTGGTGATTACTGCCATTAGAGAATCCTTGTTCAAAAGTCGTGGTTGGTTGATAGGGATATGCCTTGGATGTGCCTTTCTGTCTCGGCAGATGACCCTCTATACCCTATTCTTCTTTGTACCACTCATTTGGTTCTATGGTAGGCAAATGGCTCCGAAAATGAAAGTGTTCAACATTAGTGTCCTATTAGTGGTATTCGGTCTTTGCGTACTGTGCTATCTTTATTATAATTCGCTTCGTTTTGACGACCCTTTCGATACCGGTTATTCACACATGTCCATCAATGCCGTGCTTTCTGACAGGGTCGAAAAATATGGGAATTTTCATGCCGCTTATCTTCCCTTTAACTTCGTATACATGTTTTTTCAAGGGCCTCATTTGATTTTTGAACATCACCTACGACCCTCCATAATGGACCCCTACGGAACGTCGATTACGTTTGCAAGTCCTTTTGTATTCGGTATTTTTTGGGCAAAAGGGAAAAAGGAACTTATTTACGGAGCGGGATTGGCTATCGCTCTGGCAATGATGCATATATTGATGTACTATAACAATGGCTGGGTGCAGCTCAATGCACAACGGTTTACACTTGACTTCATCCTGATAGTGATGTTCCTGTTGGCCTTATCGATAAAGCAATTGCAAAAAAAAATATTTTATGCTGCTATAGCCTATGCAGTAACTCTTAACCTGCTGTCCATGGCCATCGTTCCTCTGGGAAAAGTGCTTTATGAGACCGTAAGCTAGTGTCAGCAATCAACCAATGACATGAGTATAAACTATCTACAAGGTGATATATAAGTTAAAATCGATTTTTCTGAAAGGTCATGAACGTAGCGTCAAGGCCAACATCAATATATTCTACTCCCTCATTATCAAGGGAATGAGTATAGTAAGCCAATTAGCTTTGGTACCTTTGACCTTGGACTACCTCGACAAGACCCAATACGGAATCTGGCTAACGCTGGCCTCCATCATAGGATGGTTCAGTTTCTTTGATATCGGTGTGGGAAATGGACTGAGGAACAAACTGGCCGAAGCATTGGCGAAAAACGACCTAACGATGGCCAGAAAGTATGTGAGCACTTCCTACGCGCTGGTCAGCATGATATTTTCGGCCGTTCTGGCACTCTTTCTCTTTATCAATAATTTTCTGGACTGGACTTCGATACTCAATACCCCTAAGGCGATGGGAGTGGAACTGACCAAGCTCACTTTTTTTGTATTTTCTTTTTTCTGTATTCGGTTCGTGCTGACACTCATCGGCAACATCCTATTTGCCTATCAAAAACCGGCCCTGAACAATCTGATTGCCCCATTGGGCAATATCCTTTCCTTATTGATCATTTATATACTTACCATTACCACAGAGGGCTCACTGTTCTATGTTGGGCTGACCTTTAGTGCTATACCCGTCATTGTATTGTTGGCATTCAACATCATACTGTTCAGCAAAAGCTTCGCAGCGATTCGCCCCAGTATAAAAGAAATCGACTTCAGCCATTCGGGAAGCTTGCTGGGACTCGGTATGCAGTTTTTTGTGATTCAGATTTCTGCATTGGTCCTGTTCACCACCTCCAATATCATCATTACCAGAGAGTTCGGACCCGATGAGGTAACCGTATACAATATCTCTTTCAAATATTTCAGTATCCTAACGATGGTGTACGGTATTATCGTGACCCCCTTCTGGTCGGCCATTACAGATGCATTTGTCAAAAAAGAGTACGATTGGATTCGAAAGACCATCCGAAAACTGGAGTTGATAGGTTTCGGTTTTGTACTATTGGGAGTAATCATGCTTTTGGTCTCTAATTGGGTATACGACCTATGGGTCGGGGATTCGGTAAATGTCCCCTTGAACATGGACCTCATTATGTGGCTATTTGTGGTCGTGATGATATTGAACAGGCCCTATAATGTATTTATCAATGGTACGGGAAAGGTGCGGTTACAGCTCTATACGGCTGTGGTCAGTATCATTATCACTATACCTCTGGCCCTGTTCTTTGCCAGAAGTCTAGGGATGGGCCCGTCGGGCGTAGTCCTCTCAACGGTCTGTACCACCTTTCCTACAATGATACTATGGAGAATACAATACAAAAAAATACTATCGGGAAAACCCCAAGGTATATGGAATCAATAGCCTTGGCTATCCTTTCGAAGGGAAATCGATAAACCATCTCCTTTCGAACAAAACGGTAATACTACAAACGAGAACATTAGCTTTCTATTCATGAGTAAATTGATTTATATCGTCTCTACAGGTCATTCGGGTTCAACACTGACCGACATGTGGCTGGGAAAAATACCCGGTGTCTTTTCAACGGGCGAAATCATCCACCTACCCTGGCAGCTATTAAGAGGTGCCAATCCGGAAGATCAACAGACCTATTGTTCTTGTGGCAAAGATTTCGAACAATGCTCATTTTGGAGTGCTGCACTCGCTAGATTGAAAGAAAAGACGGGTCATGATATCTACCAGTCTCCACTGGGCTACGATACCTCCATACATGCCTCACAGCACTATGACAAAAAGAGCATCTTTCACTCTATTATTCATATCGGTCTATTGCAACTGCACGGCCTTATCGGCAACACTCCATTATGGAAAACCATAAGTGCTTATTATGCCTCCAGTATAAAAAACAATTGGACCCTTTATGATAGTATTGCCGAAGAGAGCGGTAGTGAGTACGTCATCGATTCTTCCAAGAACTTCCTGCGCTATCTGTTTTTGAAAAGTATGCGACCAAACGATGTAAAACTTGTCGTACTGATAAGGAATGTACACGGAGTCGCCTCCAGTTCCCATCATGGACTGAACGAAAAAATCATCAAAGAAAGGGCCAATGACTGGGAGCGGTTCTACAGCCGGGTAGGTCGCTTTCTTAAAGGGCTGAACAAAGAGGAGTATTATCTGCTCAATTATGAAAAGATGTGTTCAGCCCCCGAAGAAGAGCTGAAGAAGGTAGCCAGCTTTATCGGTATTCCCGAAGAAAAAGTACCGCTGGATGCCCATATCGATACCAAACACTACCACTTGGTGGCCGGAAATCCCATACGACATCAAGGAAAGCTAAAGATACGCTATGACCAGCGCTGGAAAGAGCGACTCAATGAAGAGCAGATTGCTTACTTGGACACCATACAAAAAAAAGTAATGGACATCATCGCGCCATAGAGCCGCTATTATCAGCATAAATCATTAATAAAGTCAATCATTTATTTTAAGAACAGTTCCAGTACCCATCAATGCTCAGTCTTAAATTTTTCCCTAGCCTTGACCCCGAAGACCGTAGAGATTTTCTTTTCTACTTGGTGTTCTTCTTTGGGTTGATACCCGTTACTCGCTGGGGAAGTTCGGACATGATCTTGATCCTGCTCAGTGGACTGGGGATGTATCATATCTACATGATACAAAAAACCGTCATCGACCCCTTCTTCTTTTATGTGTTGATTTTCTGGATGGCAGCTAATTTCTCCTCTTGGGCCATTATGGGGGACGAAGGTTTCAAGATAACTACCTTTGTAGGGAGCTGTCTCAAGCTGTTTCTAGGCTACAGTATCATGAAAGTAGCCAGAGAACGATTTCTGATATGGTACGAACACTTGATACTCTTATTGGCCTTGGTGTCTTTGTTCGGTTTTTTGATTCAGCTGACCAACCATCGGTTGTTCTCCCTAATACCGTTCAACTTTGCCGAGACAGGCCGATTGGCTGCCGGTCACTGGAACGGAATCATATTCAATTTTTCCACTTATCATATTCCCCAGAACTCAGGTTTTGTAGGAGAGCCGGGGACTTTCGGTTATTATATCGGCACGGCCATGATATTCAATCTGATGATACATCAAGGTAAGGTCAATGGTCGCTTTTTCTTCTTACTGGCAGTAGGCTTGACTTCGGTATCTACTAATTTTTATATCTCTATATTGATTTTGTCCCTCTACTTCCTCGTCAATGCTTCTCCCGGCTTAAAACTGATAGCGACCCTTTTGATTGTACCCTCAGTCTATTTCGTCTATCAGCTACCGTTCGTGGGAGAGAAAATAAATCTTTTCATATCAGAGACCAATAGCTTCAAGGATGCCTTCGTCGTGACCTCAGACCGTATCAACAGGATGGCCATTTTCCTGAATGATATCCGAGACTTGTCAAAGTACCCTTTTGGCTATGGTGTCAACGAATCGGGCATGTCCCGAAACGTATTCGATAGGGTCATCACCGGCACCAACGGTATCTCTAGGATAGCGGTACGCTTCGGTGTATTCGGTATTATCTACTTTCTGGTAATTTATTTCAAGCTATTTCGCAAGCTGAGCCTTGACCTGAAGGGCAATTATATCTTTGTGCTCATCTTGCTCATGTATATCGGCGCCAATCCCATGGAGCGTGACTATAATGCCATGGGTATGTTCTGGCTTTTCTTTCTCATCGATAAGGATAGGGTAGCTGCTGTAATCCATGCTTACCATCAACAAAAGGAGGCCGTCAAAGAATTAAAGGACAGTGTTCTATCAAAAAAGGAATCTCAGAATACAACAACAGTGTGAAAAAGATGCAGGACTTCTATCATAAACCCCGTAAACCGTTTCAGTTATGAAGGTACTTTGGTTTTCCAATACCCCAGGCCTAGGAGGAGAATACCTCAACCTATCCACCAAAGGTGGTGGTTGGATCATTGCTTTGCAGAAGGCATTGGCCCAGAGCAAGGAGGTTGATCTCGGTTATGTTTTCTATAGTGAAAACACCTCTACACCCTTTGAGCATAAGGGGACAACCTATCTGCCCATACAGCGTAAGGCAAACAGCAAACTGAAGCGACTGGCATGGAAGTTCATGGAAAAGGTAGAGTATGATGAAAACCTCTCTTCTTTTCTCCAGGCCATTGAGCAGTTCCGACCCGACATGATACATATTCATGGTAGCGAGAATCCTTTTGGACTGATCATCCCCCATGTGCCGAACATCCCGGTAGCCATTTCCATACAAGGTAACCTGACTGTATATGCAGACAAGTTTTTCTCAGGACTACCCCGGCCAAGGGGCCTAGCAGCACTGAAACCGAAGAATTACCTTCTGATGAAACAGTTCAAGGCCTTTTATAACAAAGCCAAGATAGAACAGGAGATGCTGGCCAGCTCCCGGTACGTTCTAGGTCGCACCGACTGGGACCGCAGAATCTGTAAAGTACTGGCCCCAAAAGCGGCCTATTTTCACTCTGACGAGGTTATCAGACCGGAGTTTTATACCAAGAAATGGCATGCCCTACCAAAATCGAGCAAGACTAGCTATCTGACCACTTCAAGCAACAGTCACTATAAAGGTTTTGAAACGATTATCGATACGGCCATTAAACTTAAGGGGCTTGGTCATAACTTCGAGTGGGCCATCGCCGGTCTGAACATATCGCAGGACCTAGTGCAGCGTAGCATGAAATCCAGAAAAATACATAATCTGCAAGAACTCAACATCAGATTACTGGGACACCTATCGGTAGAGGATATTATAGATAGGATGTTAAGAACCAATGTATATGTACAGGTTTCCCATATCGAGAACAGTCCCAATAGCCTCTGCGAAGCTATGCTCATCGGCTTACCTATCGTCGCCTCATATGTCGGTGGTACCACTACGATGATCAAAGAAGGAGCGGGAGCCTTGCCCGTTCAAAGTGGGGATGCCTTTGCACTGGCAGGTGCTTTACTGGAACTGGACCAAGACCCTGACAAGGCCCGGGAAATCGCCGAGCAGGCCTACCGCATTGCTCATAAAAGACATGACCCAAAAAAAATAGCTGCTGACCTGCTCGATACCTATCAAACCATCATTGCGGACCACCGACAAAGCAAAGTATCAACGGTCATCCCACAGCACTCTTTATGACAAGCGCCATGACAAAAAGAAAGTACAAAGGTCTCCCCTATACGATAGGTATTCTCCGAAGAAAGGTTCGTGGAATCTGGGGTAAAATCTATTTTTGGAACGGAAAGTTTCACGGAGTCCAATTCGAAGGCAAGAGCAAGTTTATCGGTCGACCAAAATTCAGGATATACCCCGACACCCATGTAAGGATAGGCCGAGGATGTGAATTCCTATCGGGCAGTACGGATAACCTTATCGGTATCAATCGGCCCTGTATCATCTCCACGTTCAATCCCGGTACGGAGATTACCATAGGTGCCGGCACAGGATGTAGCGGGACGGTCATCGGTGCTTTCAAAAGCATCACCATCGGCAAAAATGTCAAATGTGGTGCCAATACACTGATAACGGACTCTGACTGGCATCCGGAAGACCCCAGAAGTGGGACACCACGCCCCGTTGTCATTGGTGACAATGTATGGCTGGGTGTCAATAGTACAGTCCTCAAAGGGGTGACCATCGGCGACAATGTGGTGATTGGCGCCAATAGTCTAGTAGTCAAGGATATTCCGGCCAATACTATTGCCGGTGGCAATCCCTGTAAAGTATTGAAAACGTTAAATTGAAATTTGAATCGTTGATATGATAAAAGTCAATTGTTTCGCAAGTGGTATTACCTTCCCTCAAGGCGAAGCTACAAGTAATAGGATCATTATGTTGGGCAAAGCACTGATCGATAGTGGTGTCCCCTTTCGGGTATATGTCAACTCCGAGGGCAATAGGATACGCCTGAACCAATCCGTTTCGGGCAATGAAAGTGGCATTGAATACACGCACTTGAACGGATCCATGGCACTGGACCTACCCAAATGGAAGCGAGCCTATAACTTCTTCGTCAAAGGCTTTCTGAATACTCGAAAAACCATCAAAAAGCTTCGCAAAGAAGAAGGTAATTATATATACCTCTACTCTCACGGTTCGCTTTATAATGTATGGGTGTCCTACCTTGCTTTTCGACACAACATACCCGTCGTCCAAGAGGTCAACGAGTGGAAAGAAGAAGTGGAAGAAAACCCTATGGTATCCTTTATCTACAAAAAAGTAATGTTCCGATGGGCCAAGGGTGCCCTTGTCATTTCGGACAATATCGCCCAAAAGGTACTACAGCACAGTAATCCCAAGAATAAGCTCAAGACACTGTTGTTACCCGTACTGGCCGACCGCGATGATTGGAAAAACAGAGACCTCGCTATCCAGAAAACATTTGTCTGGTGTGGCCTTGTAGAAGGATATTATAATGATGTGGAGTTTATCATCAAATCCTTTGCTAGGATCTATACGGATCATAAAGAGTACCGTGTGGTCATCTGTGGTAAGCATAAACCTGAGACCGCTACCAAGGTCGATCTACTGACGGACTCGCTGGGTATTCCTCGGGAAAGTATCACCCTGACGGGGTTTATCTCCAATGAGGAACTCTTTCAGACCTGTCAGTCGGCTACGGCACTGCTGTCACCGTTATGGGATGATCAACGGTCCAAAGCACGCTTTCCTACCAAGGTAGCCAGTTTTCTCTTCTCGGAAAGGCCTCTTTTGACCTGTGATATCGGCGAAGTAGGTAAGTTTCTGACCGATAATGAAAATGCACTGTTCTTTGAGCCCGGAAATGAAAAAATGCTGTCCGAGAAGATGAAATCGGTCATCAGTAACGACCGGTTGGCCAAGGATATAGGCCAAGCGGGCAGAGCACTGGCACTGGACAAATTCGACTACCATAGCTATGGCAGTCGGTTAAAGACTTTTTTCTCTGACATCAAATGATCGAAATACACTTGATCGCTATAGTAACACTTTCTATAGCACTGACAAGTTACCGCTAGGCTAGCTCAATTATGAAAAAACTATTTGCACTTATTCGGTTTGTATACTTCAAGCTCTTTACAGGTGGACTACGCCTGAACAAGGTATCCTACATAGGTCGCTCGGCCCTGCTACAGTGTAGCCATGGGGGCAGTATCGATTGTGCCGGAAAAATCAGATTGGATGCCTTTTCGGAAATTGGCTCTCAAGGTGAATTACGCTTAGGTCATAATTTTGTCATCAACCCTTATTCCAGAGTTATCGCCCATGAAAAAATCACTATAGGTGACAATGTGGTCATTGCACGATTTGTATCTGTCCTGGATCATGATCATGCCATGGTCTTCGAGGGGGAAACAGTCAAATACGACGGCTATAACACAGCTCCCATACGTATAGGGGACAATGTCTGGCTGGGTGATAAGGTCACTGTCCTCAAAGGCGTATCGATAGGCAATAATGTCATCGTGGCCGCCAATAGTGTCGTGACCAAGGATGTACCTCCCAATGTAATCGTGGGAGGTATACCCGCCAAAGTACTAAAAAAACACAACGTATAGACCCTATGTCAGAAAAGAGAACCACATCACGGCAGCAGAACGGTATGAACGTACTCATCACGGGTCCTAACCTGGACAGCAGTAAACAAGTAGGAGGCATTATCACAGTGATCAAAACCATACTTTCGGTCATCTCTGTCCCGCATGCCATGTTCGTCCGTAGCCCTGAACAAGAAAAGAAAGGAAACTTATCGGGTAAGGTAAAATGGCTAGGGAAGATTTTTGGATTTATCAAAATCAATCTATCGGGAAAGTATACTATCGTACATGTACATACCGCTATGAACAAAAGTGCCATTTTGCGTGATTTCATATGGGTTTTTATCGGAAGCTTTTTTAAGGTGAAAGTGCTACTTCATGTACATGGAGGGAAGTTTTTGTTTGAAGTACCCCCGAAAGGGGCGCTATTGACCATTATTCATCGCATGTTCCGTATGTCGGATGCCCTTATCGTACTGAGCGAAAAAGAAAAAAAGACCATCGAAGAGCTTTATGCAACAAAAAGCCCTATTCACGTATTGGAAAATGCTATAAACCTCGAAGAGATACCCGTTATGACGGAGAATACCGTCAAAAGAGATCTCACAAAATTGATATTTATCGGTCGGATTACAGAGAGCAAGGGTATCCATGATATCGTGGAAGCGTTCCAACTGATGAACGAATCGGAACGAGCGCACTTCACTTTCGACCTTTATGGACAAGGTGAACTGACCGCGTACATGGAAGAACAATTAAGTACCCTACTGGGCCAGCGCTTTGCCTATCACGGCATCGTATCAGGAGATGGCAAATGGCAGGCCATGCAAAAAGCAGATGTCTTTCTACTTCCTTCGAGGTACGGTGAGGGCCTGCCCATGGCCCTTCTGGAAGCTATGGCGCTGGGCAAGATAGTACTGACCACTGACGACGCCTCCATCGGACTGGTGGTGCACAATGAAGTCAATGGATACATGGTCGAAAAGTACAATCCTGCTCTATTGAAAGAAAGCTTATTGAGTATCCATAGCGCGGAAAGCACAAAAATCGAGCATATCAGCGAGAAAGCAAAAGCGACGGTTCAAGAACATTTTTCCGCTCACCGTTATATCCAAAAGTTGGAAACCATCTATCAACAAACCCTTAACAACAACTGATCCATGAAACTATTACGGTCAATCTTTTTTGGATTTTACAGTATCATCAATGGCATTTGGCTCAAAGTCAATAAAGTAGACTATGGCAGACTTACGATTCATGGTTTCCTTATGATCTACAACAAAGGAAAAGTACGTATCGGCAATGGCGGCAAGATCAATACGCATCCCTTGAAAAATATCATTGGCGGAGATACCCGAAGCTCCGTTATCGTCAAGAAAAATGCGGAGCTGATTATCGGTGAAAACTTCAAAATGAGCAACTCGGCCATCTACTGTGCCGAAAAAATCCATATTGGCAACAATGTAATGATCGGCGGTAGCTGTCGTATCTGGGATTCTGATTTCCATCCACTCAGTTCCAGTGATCGTCTGGCCAATCCCAATGAAGGTTATAATACGCGTCCTATCCATATAGGGAGTGATGTGTTTATCGGTGGTTTTTCCATTATCCTAAAAGGGGTGAGCATCGGTGATGGTGCTATTATCGGTGCCGGTAGCGTAGTGGCGCGTGATGTGCCGGCAGGGGAAGTATGGGCGGGAAATCCCGCGAGTTTTGTCAAAAAAATACACTAAGAATGAAAAATAAAAAGTTCGATTTTTTTGGGACGCATATCAATGCGACCAATCTGATGGAGGTAACCGAACTGATGCGGAACTATAACTATTCCAAAACAGGCTATATATCCTTTCCGGATAGCTCCGTGGTTGCCGCTGCCCAGAAGAATGATGCGCTGAGGAACATTCTCAACAACGCACTTTTGACGCTTCCCGATGGGAAACCTTCAGAACTTTATGCCAAATTAAAAGGGCATAACGATGTCTCCACCGTATCAGGATTTTGGCTATGCAAACACTTATTGGATTCGAAATGCCGCCATTATTTCTTAGGTAGTACCGATGACAAACTGGAAAAAATAAAGTCGTATATTGAAAAAGAACATCCGAAGTCACAAGTGCTGGGTTATCGCTCCCCTCCTTTTCAGCCCGTCAGTTATTTTGAACAGGGCAACTTGCTGGAAAGTGAAATGGAAGAGATCAATCGTTTGAAGCCCGATCTGGTATGGATAGGGCTGAGTAGTCCCAAGCAGGACTTTCTCATGAAATTCCACGCCCCTGCACTCCAACACGGTGTTATGCTAGGTGTCGGAGGAGTCTTCGATTACCTTTCCGGAGATGTCAAAAAAAGCCCGGAATGGGTGAAGAAAATCGGGCTAAGGTGGCTTTGGAGATTGTCCAAGGAACCCAAGCGGCTCGGGGCCAAATATTGGATGACCATAAAAGTGTTGGGAATAGCCATGTTAACAAAGAAAAAACAATGAAAACTGCTGACCCGAGTCGCTCTGAGCAGTCATTGGTCAAATAAGAAGTCCAATCGAGCATTTTTGGAATCATAAAATACAATCCTTAAACCCATATATTATCACTCATGAAAACACGAGAGTTAATACTATTGTTCTATATCATCGATCTGGCGTTGATGAATATAGCTTTGCTGATTACGTCCTATTTCGCAGGCCCCAAAGCTATTGCCTGGCCACTGGGCGCATTGACCATTATTTTTAACCTGTCATGGACATTTGTATACCTGATTTCCATCAATGACCTACAACCGCTCAAGGCTTCACTGAGCCGACTTATCCGTAACCTGGCCAAGCGGTTCACCGCTTTTTTCACCATTGCCGCTGCACTGATTTTCGGCTATGAATATACTGTGGAAATACTGCCCAAAGCCGCTATATTGGGCGTTGGACTTGTATTCGGCATACTGGAGGTTTCCTTATCCATCTTTAAATTTTTCTGGGTATCACAAAAAGGAACCAAGGGAAAAAGCGACATATTGATTATCGGCAGTTACAAGCACGCAGTGAAGCTCTTCCATTACTGTAGTAAAAAGACCTACCTGGGATACAATACCATAGGCATACTGAGCGATAACCCTGAGGATATTCAAAAAACACATGTTATCGGTACTACGGAAAACTTCCAGAAGATATACGATACGACTCCTTTCAATGATGTACTCATATGCCTTCCGCTCTATGAGAAAGAGCGAATCAATGCCTTGATTACCCTTGCCGAAAAAAATGGAATCAGACCTAGGGTCGTTCCGAGTTGGGGCAAAAGAGGGGAGCGACAGTTCAAAGCCAATAAAATAGGAGATATCTCTTTATTGGATATCAGAAAAGTCCCTTTATACCGATACCCGAACCGTTTTTGGAAAAGGGCCTTTGACCTGGCCTTCGCTTCGGCAGCTCTGCTCTTTGCCTCTCCTATCTTTTTGATACTGGCTATTATCATCAAAATGGACAGTAAAGGACCTGTGTTTTATAAGCCCACACGATTGGGCGTCAATGGCAAACCTTTCACGGTATACAAGTTCCGGTCCATGGCCCATAGCAATGATGCCAGTAATGCTACCAAATCCACCGTAAAGAATGACAGCAGGATAACCCGTATCGGTAAGATCATGCGAAAATCCAATTTGGATGAATTGCCACAGCTGATCAACGTGTTGAAAAATGAAATGTCCATCGTAGGGCCTCGTCCTCACCGCGTTTTTCTCAACGAAAAGCTAAAGGAAAAAATGGATACCTATATGGTACGTCACTTTATCAAACCAGGGATTACGGGCTGGGCACAGGTCAATGGTTGGAGAGGGCCGACCGAAACACGGCTACAGTACAAAGGAAGGACCCTTCATGATCTTTGGTATGTGGAGAATTGGAGCTTCTGGATCGACTTCTATATCATATACCTTACCGTTTTTGGGAAAAAAGTGAGAAAGAATGCTTTTTAGCAGAATGCAGAACAATGGGGGTGGTTCGGAATTTTCTTTCGCTTGCCAAGCGAGCTTGTTTCACTGGACCTTGACTTTCCAATGGTGATGTAACCTTGGCCAGGTCACGATTGGAAAGACCTCATTAGAACAAAAAAACTTTAATTTTCACTATGAAATACATAGTCCAAATCACTTCGGTAACAATACCGAAACGGTTCTTTCAAAAATAGAATGATAATAATAAAAGCCTGATACAAATCAGGGTTTCAAATGTCGTATAAGACTCCGTGGGTCATGTTAGTTTCAATCAAGGCGAGCACCGCAGGGATAGCAGCGCTATCCCGAGGATTGTCCACGCAGAGTGAAGCAAAATGAACAGGAAGATAGGCGATTTTAAAAGCTAAGTTGGTATAAAATGTAGGTTAAATCCAAATCATGTGCTCAGGTCAAATGGGCATTTCAATTCTAACCCACATTCTGTATCTAGGAGATTTATTAAGACCTTAAATAGCTGAAAAAAATGATTGTGTTTTTCAAATTAACCGTAGAAGTGCTGCGCTGAATCCAAAAAAACACTCTGATTTATGCTTATTTAAGGGCATGATTTGGGTCAAAGCACTGATAACGAACAAAATTGAGTAATTTTATATACTAGATGGACTTGAAAGGCCATGGTTAGATCATTGCCGGAAGGCCTAATATCCTGAATAATAATACAATCGATATGATGACACCCTTAGTATCAAAATTCAAGCCCAATGCCTTTTTTCTTTTTGGGCCACTTTGTTTGCTTGCTTTTTTTTCCTGTCGTTCTTATGAGGACCTATTACTTTTTAAAGATCGAAATCCGAACGAGGCCATTAGCGTTAGCCCACCTATCGCTTTTGACTATACCATTCGTCAAGATGACAATCTCTACGTTGGTATTATTTCCAACAATGCCGAGATGAACAAACTGTACAACCCTGCTTTGGCAGGAAATATCGGCAATGTCAATAACATCAATTACGAAAGTGAGGGCGGTCAATTTATCCATGGATATTATGTAGATAAAGAGGGGATGGTTACCTTGCCTATTATCGGTAGACTGAAGGTCGCTGGCCTAAGCCTGAAAGACTGTGAGGACATGATCTTTGAAGAGGCCAAGAAGCACCTTAAAATCGTAACTGTCAAAGTGAGGTTACTCAACTACAAGGTGACCGTGCTGGGAGAGGTCGACAAACCTGGTCTCTATTATAACTACGCTTATTATTTTACAGTACTGGATGCACTGGGAAGAGCGGGTGGCATTACCGATTTTGCGGAAGTAAGTAGAGTGGTCGTCATACGGCAAAAAGAGAAAGGCAATGAATCCTATGACCTCGACCTTTCTTCCAAAAAAGCCATCGCCTCTGAAGGATACTTTCTTTACCCCAATGATGTCGTCATTGTCGAACCTTCCAAGGGAAAGAATATAGAACTAAAAAGACCACATTACTCGCTCGCACTGACAGGCCTATCCGCAGTGGTACTATTGATGAGTGTATTGATAAGGCGGTAATCTGTCCGACCGATGATAAATAGTGTAATAACAACGGTAGTATTTCATGAACAACACACAATACCCAATTAAGAAAAACATCAGTAAGCCCGGTTTAGACCCAAAACATTTCTTACATAGAGTTGTAAGAAAGTGGTACTGGGTACTGCCCTTCGGAGTATTGGGTGTACTCGCAGGCTTTATTACTTATAAGTATACAAAGCCTTTGTATCAAGCTTCCAGTACCATCCTGATGAAGACCGATGAGAAGCATAAAGCCCTGACTTCACTTTTTGACAACTTGGGGCTGGTCAAAAACAAAAGCAGCCTCATCAATCAAATCGGTATACTGACATCTCACCAGATTACCCTCAAAACCCTGAATCAACTGGGGTGGGGCATTTCCTGGTACAAAAAGGGGTTTTTCAACGAGAAGGATGTCTATCCGAACATTCCTTTCAGGGTATCGTTTATTAATGATTTCAGGCCGCTGGAAGATGTCCCCATTTACATCACCCCACTATCCGAAAGCCACTACACTATAAAAGTAGATGCCGAAATCAAAATAGATGAAATGGAGGTTTCCATTCAAATCGATAAAAAGATGGCTTTTGGAGAAGTTTTTGACCATGACTTGATCAAGTTTTCGCTCTCCAGGACCAAAGACAGTCCCAAGAGCATAAAAAACACATATGTGCTCTACTTTGATAGCCCCAAGAGCATGACCAGGACATACAAAAGAAACCTAAAGGTCAATCTAGCGGATGAAGATTCCGATCTGGTCTACATCAAACTACAGGGACATCAACCGCAAAGGGCCATTGACTATATCAATGAATTGTCCAAGGTTTACTTGCAGTTCGGTCTTGAGGAAAAAAATAAAGTTGCCGATACCACTCTCCACTTTATCAATAAACAACTGGAAAGTATTACGGATTCTCTGAAGGTAGCCAGTGAGGATTTTACCAACTTCCGATCAAAGAATAAAGTAGTAGACCTTGATACCGAAGCCACACTGGTACTGGAAAAGTTAGAGGACATCGAAAAGGAAGAAGCCATCGGGAGAATGAAGCTGTCTTACTACAGCAATCTCAAGACGTATCTTTCCGACACTTCCAACCTTAGCAGAGAACTGGTATCGCCTTCGATAGTCGGCATTACCGACCCTGCCCTTAATGCCCTGGTACTTCAGTTGGGCAATCTGTACAATGAGCGGGAAGTACTATCCTATAGTGTTCAGGAGGGTAATCCCACGCTGAACGAGCTGGACAAAGAAATAGGGTATACAAGAAAGACCCTCAATGAAAACCTGGGCAATCTGCTGGCCAATACTCGACTGGAGATGAGCAATCTGAAAGAACGCAAGGCACAGGTCAATAGCATGATGACAATGCTCCCTAAAATAGAACGTGACCTGATCAATATAAAAAGGAGTTTTGACCTCAATGATGAACTGTATACTTTTCTCTTGAGAAAAAGAGCTGAAACGGGTATTATCAAGGCCTCCAATCACCCTGACGCCAACATTTTGGATATTGCCAGAAAGGATACTACTGTTAGACTTGGACCGGATAAGATAAAAAATCTGATTTTTGGGGCATTCCTAGGCTTTGGTCTACCCATACTTGCACTTTTCTTTATGGAATTCAGCGACCCTCGACTGAAAAAAATGATAGATATCGAAAGCAGACTATCCGTACCCAATTTAGGCCGTATCCCATTACTTAAAGCCAACGATAAGCTCCCCATCCTAACACGTCCCAACTCATTCTATGCTGAATCTTTCAGAAAGCTACGGGTAAATATTTACCAGCTACTAGGCTATGACAGCAATAAGGTCATTGCGATGCACTCTGTTGCCTCTGGCGAGGGTAAGTCTTTAATCATCGCTAATCTAGCTACGGCACTGGCCATGAACAAGAAAAAAGTGCTATTGATCGATGCCAACCTTCATGGTTCACAGTTACCTACTTTCTTCGACCTCGACCAAGGACAAGCGGGTTTTTCAGACTACTTGAACAAGAAAAGCAGCATAGAAGAAATCATCTCTTCTACTTCTGTAGAGAACCTGAGCCTTATTACGTCGGGGACTTCGTCCGACAACCCTTCCGATCTATTGGACAGTCGTTCCATTGCTCCTTTGCTGGCTTCTACAAAAGGCTCTTTCGATTTTGTCCTTATCGATTTGCCTCCTGCAAAAATCTTCAGTGAAGCATTTATTGTGGGAAAATATGCCGATGCCAACCTATTCGCATTGAAACTGAACTATAGCCACTGGGAAGAAATCATTTACATCAACAAACTCGCGGATAAAGGCACCCTGAAGCATATCGCTGTCGTCACCAATGGTATGAACCCGAAAAAAAAGGAAAAAAAGATATACCAATCATGAACAAGTGATTTTTATGGATGTTACGGTCATGCCTGTCCGTGATTGGATAGACTACCGCTGAAATTATAAAGAAAGGGCCGTGTGAATTATTTCATGTGGCCCTTTTCTGTTTTAGGAATATACATCCCAAATCAATCTCACTTTCAAGTATGGCAGGGCATACAGTGCATTTTATACAAATTTAGCTTTCAAATATCGCATATCTTCCTGTTCATTTTGCTTCACTCTGCGTTGACAATCCTCGGAATAGCGTTGCTACCCCTGTGGTTATCGCCTTCCGGATCATGCATTGGAAAATCTACTGCGAATCTAAATAGCTGCAAACCGGTCGTTGCACTACGTTTTTTGAATTCACCATAGCGGTGCTATGCTAAATCCGATAAAACTCCCTGATGTATTGACATTTAAACCCTCGTTACGAAGTTCCAACGCATAATCCGGGTTTAAGGTCGATTTAAATCCGCATGAAATGAAAGGTACATATCAAAACAGCCTTCAACAAGAATAGAACTATCCGATCTTGCATATGGTATCATTTTCCACTCTACGCTGACAACTTCTCACGATAGCGCATAGCACTGTTATCAAGCGGTATGGATCGGAACAAAAAAATCTGCGCAATTGTAGATAACATTTATACTCAAGAAAAAATGAAATGGAAACCTTATGGGCAATGGCCAAGGAAAAAATCCGTATAGTGTAGAACCGTTACGGGTAGATTTGTCATTAGAGTCTTTAGAGAATAGTGGCACTTAAGTTAACGAATCGTCTTGTCCTTAATCAATTGCGTATAGGTATAAATGTGAAACTTGTAGGTAAAAGAAAATTCCAAATCATTTCATAGAAAGTAAAAAAGGCTATCTTCATAGAAGATAGCCTTTTTATTATCTATTTTCAAATGCCTTACAGTACGATACCGATAAAGGATTTGAATCCCATTCCCATCAATCCTGTAATCAACATCGTTATGCCTAATCCTTTCAAACCATCGGGAACATTAGAGTATTTTAATTTTTCACGGATTGCAGCGAGCGCCACGATGGCCAGTAGCCATCCTATCCCCGAACCAAAACCGAATACAGTAGCTTCCACCCCTGTATAATCACGTTGTACCATAAACAATGAGGAACCTAATATAGCGCAGTTTACCGCTATCAGGGGCAGAAAGATACCTAGAGAGCCATAAAGTGCCGGTGATACTTTTTCAATAATCATCTCGACCAATTGTACCATAGCTGCAATAACCGCAATGAACATGATAAACTGTAAAAACTCTAAGTTCTGACTCGCGAGTGGAGCTCCTTCCTTTAACACATACTCCTGCAATGCCCAGTTTGCCGGCACAGTGATGGTCAAAACAAAAACAACTGCCAAGCCTAAGCCCAATGCTGTGGATACTTTTTTCGATACTGCCAAAAAAGAACACATACCTAAAAAGTAGGCAAAAATCATGTTGTCAACAAAAATTGACCGTATTCCTAAATTTACTAATTCCATTGCTTGATGCTTTTAATATTCTAATGTTCTACGTAACCTGTTTTTGATCTTTGTACCCATATCAATATCCCTAATACCATAAAGGCACCGATAGAATCGACCATGAGTCCGTTGGTAGGGAAGTTTTCCCATCCTATCATCTGGAATACGGGAATATCAAATACAGAACCCGAACCGAACAATTCTCTAAAGAAAGCGACAGCGAGTATAATCCATGCATAACCGAAACCACTTCCCAGTCCATCCAAAATAGAGTCATAGGGCTTGTTGCCCATGGCAAAAGCTTCCAAACGTCCCATGACGATACAATTGGTAATGATCAATCCCACAAAGGCCCCTAACACTTTATACATATCATAACTATATGCTTTCAGCACTTCGCTCACCAGTGTTACCAAAGTGGCGACAACACCCAGTTGTACGATGATACGCACACGATTGGGAACCAAGTTTCTGATCAAGGAGATGATCAGGTTGGAAAATACAATAACAAAGACCACGGCTATTGACATGATCAATGTGGGTTGCATTTTGACTGTCACCGCTAGTGCAGAACAAATACCCAATACCTGAATGGTAATGGGATTGTCATCGTTCAATGGGTCCGATATGAATTTTTTTCTACGCTTGGAAAGAAGCCCTTCGGACTTCTTTGCAACAACCGCTTCGGTGGGTTTATCTAAAGTTTCAGTACTCATATTTGGTTACTCTAGTGTATATAGATGTCTCTTTTATTTTCGATATTGTCTAGTATAAGGCTTCTGCTACTCCGCCACCTGTCTTTAGGGTCTTGAAGTAAGGCTGATAACACCCCAGATACGTTTTCAACATTTCATTTACTCCTTTTGCGGTCATCGTAGCTCCGGACATTCCATCGACCTGATGGTCTGTAAGCCCTGAATTATTCTCACCTTTCACCATAGTGACCGATATCAATTCACCACTGTCGTTATAAATCTCTTTTGACTTATAACGGTTTTGAATTTCCTTATCGGAAATCCTTGCGCCCAGTCCAGGTGTTTCTGCTTTATGATCGAAAGCAACGCCTTTGATGACCTGTAGTTTATTGTCCAAAGCGACATATCCCCAGATTTTGTCCCAGAGTCCCGCACCGTATACAGGCATGATGAAAGCTTCTATATTGTCGGCGTCACCTTCCTGATGAAATTTGAATACCGGTAGCGCCACATCGCTTTTCAGCTCTTCCGCTTTCTTCATCATCTCCTTTGCTCCGGCTGCATCATTGTCTTTTTCCTTTTTCGCCGCCACAGCTTCAAATTTTTGTGCTTTCTTCAGTTTTTTATACTGCTTAAGGATGTTTACTTTCTCCGCTACCTCATCTTTCAAGGGGTTACCTTTATGGTCAACGACCAAGGAGTTGATACGCTTATCGTAAATGGCGAGGACATCATCCTCATCGCCCAAATCCATAACCGCTCCCAAGATCTGGGATTTGGTATCCAATTCTATGGATTTGATTTGAGCTTCTTTTAGACCTTCTGATGCGAGGGCCAGTACCCCACCGATGACTACTGTCATGATGGCGGTAAATAAAATCACATATCCGTTAGACTGTTGCACGTTGTAACCTCCTTTTCTTGTTTGCTTGAACTACGTAATAATCGATTAATGGTGCGAAAACATTCATGAAGAGTATTGCCAACATGATGCCTTCGGGGTAAGCAGGATTAAAAACCCTAATGATAACGGTAAGTACTCCGATGAGTATTCCGTATATCCACTTCCCAGTTTCTGTCTGAGCTGCACTGACGGGGTCGGTAGCCATAAATACAGCGCCAAAAGCTAATCCACCGATGACCAAATGGTATTGGGCGGGCAATAGCATGAAGGCATTGCCCCCAATCAGGTTAAGCAAAAATCCCATACCAAATGCACCTAGGAAAACGCTTAAAATTATTTTCCAACTTCCAACTCCTGTCATGACCAATATAACGGCACCTATCAGACACATCAGTGTAGAGGTCTCCCCAATACAGCCGGGCATGATTCCAAAAAACAGATTGGAGAACGTATAGATATTTTCCGACCATCCAGCTCCAAAACCGGCCATAGTTGCTTCCAGATTGGCTCCCGATTCAATGGCCTGTGCACCTAAGGCAAGAGGAGTAGCTCCGGAATAGCCAGCAACAGCCTGTGCTCCATCTCCTATGTAAGTCCATACTTCTCCCGATATTTGTGAAGGGTAAGCAAAATATAGGAAAGCTCTTGCGGTAAGTGCAACATTAAGCACATTCATACCCGTACCTCCAAAAGCCTCTTTTGCTATAATAACTGCGAAAATAGTCGCCAGAACCACTTGCCATAAGGGAATGTCAGGAGGCATGACCAGAGGAATCAACATACCCGTTACCAAAAAGCCTTCATTGATAGGGTGTCTTCGTATGGTCGCAAAGGTAAATTCTACGCCCAATCCCGTCATATAGGATATGGCTACAATAGGAATTACCTGAGATATCCCTATCCATAACTTATCCAGCAGTGCTGCATCGGGAGTTCCCAGAGCTAAAAAATGTTGATGGCCTACATTCCATATTCCAAACAAAAGGCAGGGAACCATAGCGATGATGACGGTCATCATCATTCTTTTCATATCCACGGCATCTCTTATCTGTACCCCTTTTGACTTAGTCGTATGATTGGGGGCGAACAGTAAGGTTTCATGCGCTTCATAGATATAATAGAATTTCTCCCACTTACCTCCTTTTTCAAAATTAGGCTTGACCTTATCCAGTGTGTCTCTTAAAAACTTCATATTATAGGTTAGCTGTATTGCATTAAATCAATTCCTTCTCTTACAATTTCCTGTATGTCATGCTTAGAAACATCAACAAACTCACATAGAGCCAAGTCTTCTTCGATAACTTCATAGATACCTAAAGCCTCCATGTCATCGTAGTCTTCTGCCAATATGGCCTTGAACAGAAAAGTAGGCAGGATATCCATGGGGGTCACTTGTTCGAAAACACCCGTTTGTACAAATGCTCTCGGCTCTCCCTTCGCATTGGTATCGACCACATATTCTTTGCTCTTGCCGTTAAGGTAAGACAAAAGCCCAAAGGCCTTTTGGAAACTCAACTTCTTGGTAGATGGCTTGATCCATCCGAACATCTCATAATAATCTCCCTCGGGAATAACGGTTATCATGTGGTCGAAGAATCCAACATGCCCCTCTCTTCCTATACTCTCTCCCGTCAGAACATTACCGGATACTACTCGGACATTATTGTTTTGTACGTTCTCTTCGATAAGTTTCTTTACCGAAGCTCCCGAATATGTTCTATAATACTGAGGTGCTTTCGCTTCTGAACCTACCAGTGCGATGACTTTGGATGTATCGTAAATACCTTCCAAAAATAACCTACCTATCTGGATAACACCATAAGGGTGAATTGTCCAGACGGTATCCCCTTTATTGATAGGGTCAAGGTGATGAATCTGCACCCCGACATTACCCGCAGGATGAGGTCCGGAAAATTTATTGAGCTGTACACCTTTAGCATTACTGAAGAGTGGGGAAACCTCTCCATCGGCATTGACATTCAAGTGTGTATTTGTTGAAAATTTTCTCAAGATATCAAGACCTACCTGAAAATAATGGTCTTGTCCTTTAAAAAGGAAATCAAAATCAGGGGCGAGGGGGTGGCTATCGAATGCGGATATAAAAATAGATTTTGGACTGTCTTGAGGGTCAGCAACAATACCATAAGGGCGTTGGATAATGTTAGGCCATACACCAGAAGATAAAAGTTGCTCTACAACCGTATCTTTGGACAGTTTAGCTACGTCTGTAGCACTGTATTTGTCAAAACGTTCGTAATCGAGCTCTTTATCCGGAAGGATTTTAATCTCCAACAGTTTTCTCTTCTCACCTCGTTTGACCTCTACTACTTCCCCACTTACAGGGGCTGTGTATTTAACACGTTCCTTTTTTTTGTCGAACATTATGGGTGTACCCGCTTTGACCGTATCCCCCTCTTTCACCAAAACTTTTGGTCTCAATATACCGTGAAAATCGGTTGGTTTGAGAGAATACGTATCAGACTTAAAGGTGTCGGACAGTTTCTTTTCTGCCTTTCCGGCAAGGTTTATATCAAACCCTTTTTTCAGCTTTATCAATTTCGACATTTTATGTACTGGAAAGTATACTGGTTCTAACTTATGAACGTGGCAAAATTAATAAATTTTCAAACAATTAAAATCCTATTGTAGTAAATCGATTGATTAATTTAGCCTTTATCATATAGTATAAATAGCAAACAGCTTTTCTATTTTTATTGTAGTTTACCTTTTGTATTACAACCATATTTTCTGTATTGACAAATCTATCAATTTATCCAGCTGTTCTTCAAATGTCAAATAGGTAGTGTCAAGTACAATAGCATCCTCTGCCTGTCGTAAAGGACTCTCTTCTCTAGTACTATCTATGCGATCCCGCTTTTCCAAGTTATTTCTGATAGTTTCGGTTTCAACCAACTGTTCTCTATCTAGAAGCTCTTTTTGCCTGCGTGCCACTCTGACTCTCATATCGGCTCGCATAAATATCTTCAATTCTGCATCGGGAAAAACTACTGTCCCTATATCCCTGCCATCCATCACTACTGCCTTTTTCTTTCCCAATTTGCGCTGTTGGGCTACCAGTTCGCGCCGTACATCTACCAATGCACTTATCTCACTTACTTTCTCGGAGATATACATTTTCCTTATTTCTTTCTCTACGTTCAGTCCATTGAGATACGTCTCCGAAAGATTTGTTTTTGAATTAACACCAAAATGAATATTTATGTTTTCCAAAGCTTTCTGTATTGCTTTAGGGTTGGTCAGTTTTATATGATTCCGACAAAAATAAAGGGTCACCGCTCTGTACATGGCACCTGAATCCAGATAGGCATAGCTCAATGTTTTCGCCAGAGCTTTGGCGGTAGTACTCTTTCCACAAGCAGAATAGCCGTCTATGGCAATTACGATTTTGTTCATAAGTTTCTATTATCAACAGTCCTTAACGGGGCAGGGAATGGGTTTGCCCGATTTCAACTTCCCATGCCTCCTTTGTGTTGTCTTGCAAGAAGTTGCTGCCACTAATAATATAAAGGCAAAACCGATGACCAAAAATGAATATGGACGTGATTTTAAAGAAATATTTCGCTTATCTGACTGCATATATATCGGTTATGGGTAGGCTCAGGAAAAAACATGAACAAACAAAATTTGAGCTTGTTAACATGATGTTTATTTGTATCTCTAACCTAATCACAAAATTATGTTAAATCTAGGACAAAATATTGAAAAGATTTCCTTCAGAGCGGGATTATTGACAGCCTCTTTATTGATTCTGTTTTTTTTATTCATGAAAGTAATCGGTTTGGTGCATAACCTTGAATTAAGGATATTCAACCTTTTATTTATGTTAGGTGGAATTATCTGGGCCATCGATCATTATAAAAAGGTGGCCTCTTCTTCAATGACCTATGTCAAAGGAATCGGTATAGGCCTATTGACCTCTTCGGTCGCGGTTGCTGTCTTTGCGCTCTTTATACTGACCTATACTTTATGGTTGAATCCCGGATTCATGGAAGTTATTCAAGCCAATGACGTATTCGGCATACACCTCAATCCTTTCATTATCTCATTCGTTATTTTTCTGGAAGGTACTGCCTCCGGTTTTTTAGCGACATACTGTATCATGCAGTACAAGAAAGTCAGCCGACTAGATGAGCAATATGACCAGGTCATGTGACCGAATACTGTCCTACACTAAATATCATTTTGTGTTCTATTCGATAAGATATTCTTCATCGCGAATATCTTATCGAAAATAATTGCTCCCATGACAATAGAAGCAATTTATGTTGAGATGAATCTTCGATGCATTCTATTTGACAGTACATATGCAGTATAATGCACTAATTTCTCTCATTTCTGACTCCTTTTGAATCATTCTGTTCTGTTAGCCTCTCCTGTTATAAAGGATGAATTGCCTTGTGAAGAAGTCTTTTGCTGATAACTCATCGTAAATCCTATTTTTGTCCCACTACCCATCAGTTGGGTTTTATTGTTTTTTTGCCCTAGGGTCAGGTACTTCACTTTCGGATAGGGAGGACTGACCAGGTCATGTTCTATGGCTACTGTCACTGCCAATTTCACCAGTACATCGAGGTCCATGGGCTGTAGTGGTTTTTCGGAGACATCTTTGTACAGAAAGCCCAGTTTGCCTTCTCCTTCCAGGAAAAAATGGTTCTCATAATTCACAAGTATCCTTGACACCAAATACCCTGGGTCGTTTTCTCTATTGTATTTGATGGAATCTGCCATGAAGTTATACACCATAATCTGACCGAAGTACTTTCTGTTTGCATTGGCGGCAACATAGGGTGTCTTGGCTACGGCATGTTCTTTATCAAAAGTTATGATATTGGTATGCATGATGAAGACCAACAGGTCCCCTGCCACACGCACATGAAACTCATGGTCACTGATAGGTAGTACCGCGATTTGAATGTCATCGTCTACCCCTTCTGACTTCTTTATGATTTCCTTTACCAGTCTACTTGCTGCATCTTCCAGGCCATGAAACAATTGTAACAGATTCCTAAAGGCTTTTTGCTTCACACAGGATTTGTTTTCCAAGGTCTTGATAATGTACTGTAGAGGATCTTGTTCTTGCATATTCTTGAATATTAATTGTTCTTAACAAATGATGTACTTTCTCCGTAAAACAAGCTAAGGCCAATACTGTTAAAAGGCCTTTACTATAAAATAATGGATTCGGACTTCTTCTTTCAGGTACAAATTTAGTTTGTTTTACTCTAATTTTCACTCCCTAACCGTGACGTAACCTTTTCTATGCTAATCGAATAAGGTTTCAGTAGGCTAAGAATCTTTAATTTTCGCTATAAAACAAAAAGTCCAAGAGACTGTTTCGAAAGATATTATCCGAAACTTGCTATCACCCATATTAAGTGCGGAATTATCGACAAATAGAAATAGCTCTATCTGCCCAAATTTCAATAAAATTATGTGTCATAGAATTATATAAAGCACTGAAAATAATGGAGAGTCTTAAAGCTTAAGATAAATTTATTCCTGCTAATTCCATATGACCTTTGGAAATCAATAAAACAAGTGAAAATAAAGAGACCCAAGTTAAAACAGTCTGTAAATCACTTCATCATTTAAATTTAGTTTTGTATTTATATAGCTTGAAAAGCGTTCTAGCTATTCTTCGTTTATGGAAGTGGTTTAGACTTTATTGTTTGGCACCGAGAATTTTGGCTTTTGTGCCCTGATGAAGGCTTTTCACCTTGCATAACCAAAGCTACGGAACTTTAAAAAGACAAAATAAGGATGCTCAATGTAAAACTTGCAGGTAAAAGAAAAAGTCTAAATCACTTCATAGATCAGGTATTGTAAGGGCAATAATATTTACATAGTGGCCATGACCTTTTTGTCCTAAAATAATTTGTCTCTACACTGATGCCCTGTGGTAAAAGGATATTTCTGCGCAAATTAATATCGGACATGATCAAAAACGATGTTGTATGCGTCACTAGTACCGTTTGAAATTCAATATACCAGTTAAAGTATTGTACAATTAGTCAATTTTCAAAATCATGAATGAAAAAGAATCAGGAAAAACCGAGAATATATTCAAAGATCTAGGAAAACGCATTGATGAACTGATAGGTGACCTAAGTAGTGCCAAGGAGAACCTCAAGGATGAGTATTCGGGACAAATCGAAGAACTGAAACGAAACAAGGAGACTTTGCAACAGGAAATCAGTGGGTTCAAAGAAAGAAATCAACATCATTTTGACGAAATAGAAAGCAGTCTTGAACGCGCAGGTCAGGAATTAAAAAAAGCTTTTACCGCTGCTTTTTCTGTAAAGACAAAAAAAGAAGAAGCTGAAAAGTAGTTGAAAAGGCGGTTGGGGGCAAACCCCCTGAATGGCCTGTGTTTCTTCGGTATTTTTCGCTATGGCCACATTCCCGGTCTTCAAACCGACCGGGTACCTTTCTATTTACAACTTTTACGGCAAGAATACCACAAAAAGACCAGTGGAACAATACCGTACAATACTCTGTTTGGCACTTATCGCAGTGAGTAATTCTCTTCAAAAATCACTCCTTAGGATATCAGCAGACTACAACCTCGGATGTCCGAATTATCAAACCGTCCCAAAACACTGATCTTTCCCTCTGAATCTCTATAACCAATATCCTGCGTTTCCAAAAATGCACAACTATGGAAATTTGCGAGATCAATGATGTTCATGCCCCCCCTTTTTCGGTATTTGTTGCTACTCAGTGGGTCATTGAGGTCCCGTAGCAGTATTCTCATTGTCGCAGGTAGCTCAAAGAGTCCGTTTTTGGGCGCATAAGCTTGCGATAACAATTCTGTCATACCGTATTCGGAGTGAATTCCATCAACACCAAAACCCTTTGTTAATAATGCATGTAATTCCTCCCGTACCATTTCTTTTCTTCGCCCTTTCATCCCGCCCGTTTCCATTACCGTAAGATGGGGCATGTCCCATTTTTTCCGTTCCACCATATCCAATAATGCATAGGAGACCCCAAAAAGTAGGGTCTTTCTGGAGGTGTCCATATAGGCCCTCTCTAGCGCCTGCTGTAGTGAAGATACATCATTTAGATAGAATCCACTATAACGTGAGTAACTCTCCTTTATAAAATAATCGACCATATAGACCAAAGAAGAATGACCGCGCTCCCTATAAGAGGGCAATAAAGCAAGAATATGATACTGATTTAAGGGGCCATACATTTTTTCAAAAATCGCCTGACTATGCTTTAGGTAAAAGTCAGGTTCAGGCAGGTGATGTTTGCTGGTGACGGCCCCAGTTGTCCCGCTACTTTCAAATACCTGCACGCTCTGCCAGTCCCCTGTCTTTACCTGATGGCTCTTGAAAAGACCAATGGGCAAAAAAGGAATATCCTCTATCTTTTTGACACTGTTAGGGTCTTTTCGCAAATAATAAATATAATTTCGATAGATAGGGTTATAAGCTACCTGATAACGAAACAGTTCCAAAGCCAGTTCATCAAAACCGTCCGCATCGATATTCAAAAGTTGCGACTTAAATCCCTCTAAAAATTCCATAAGAAACTATTTTGAAAGTAATCCATGCTTTAGCGCACCCTTCAACCTTTGCAAAGGTGTAGTATCCCCTGTATATTTCAAGGTATAATGTCCCTTTAATTTTCGAATAGATTCAATATCGAACCTCCTCTAGCCTTTTGTAGGGTAGAAGCAGTCCCGGCAAAAGCTTAAACCCAAAATGTTCGTTGGAACTTCGTCATGAAGACTTAAATGGCAATACATCAGTGCGTTTTCTTGGGTTCAGCGTAGCACCGCTACGGTGAATTCAAAAAACGCATTCATTTACTGATTTGAAGCCGGTCAAGTCCGGAATAGATTTTCTAATGGACATTTTGGGTTAAAGATGCTATACAATGATGATAAATGAGCAAAAAAGTAACATTTCCAGGATACAGTCCGTTAACACCTAAACAGTTTTCTTATAAGATAGAACTAATGCTGAAGCTGGTATTAAGGTTCGGGGATGGAGCCTATTGCAACGAATATCGTTCGCTTTGTAGAAGATAAGTAGTAACTTTAAAGAACAACAATTAAAATAGAAGCTTTCTCTATGATACGGTCTATTGTAAACAATACCTTTCTGACCATTTCCCTTCTGGTTCTTCTCAGTTCCTGTTTCAGAGATCCCGAGTTTTCGGACACTCCGAGGATAGCTTTTGGTGGTTTGCAGTTCTTTCCCATTGAAGACGGGGCAGATTCCCTTTTGCTGACAATCAACTTTGAAGATGGTGATGGTAATTTAGGACTTGGACGAAATGAGACCGACCCGAAGTTCAATGCTTTCTGCTTCTTTGATTCCATTACGGGCGCTAAATCCTTGACAAGAATACCAACGGCTATCAAATTCGGTGAATTCAATGAGGCCAATGAAGTCGTAAGAACAACGACGATAGATACACTTCCCGATTATATCATACCTGACATTGCCTGCCTCCGTTATACAACTATAGAAAAGGAAATCTTCTATGCCATAAAGAATAAGTTCAACAATAATATTTTTGTTGATTTTATGATAAAGCAAGATGATGGTACTTTTAATAAATTCATCTGGGAAACCTCCAGTGATGCTTGTGGCACCTCTTTCGATGGCCGCTTCCCTTTACTGAAAGAAGAAATAGACCGCGCTAGTCCCTTAGAAGGATCGCTTACCTACAAGATGTTATTTCGTGACTACAGAATATTCACGCCCTTTGTCGGAAAGACCTTAAAGTTGAGGGTCAGCATCAGTGACCGCAATCTGAACGTAAGCAATAGTGTGGAAACCATGGAGTTTGACTTCGAGACGCTGTGAGCAATATCCTCAAATTTAGGTCTACAATAATCATTAGATAAGTATTACCGCTCTTTCCACTACGACGTCATCCTTGTCATACCGTGAAAATACTCGCTTAACGTATTGTTACCTTATACAAGCTTACCTTTCCAAAAACGCATGTCTTTCTGTTCACTTCGCTTTATCCCAAATTGATCAATAGAGAATCTATTCCGCGCATAAATAGCTTCCTACCGGAAGCTTTGCCCACCTGTCTTCATTCACCATAGCGGTGCTATGCCGAACGAACCCAAATGGCCGGTATTTTGCTATTTATACAAATTTAGGTTTTAAATGTCGTATAAGATTCCGCTGGTCATTTTGTTTCAATCAAGGCGAGAACCGCAGGAATAGCAGCGCTATCCCGAGGATTGTCAACGCAGAGTGAAGCAAAATGAACAGGAAGATAGGCGATAGTTGAAAGCTAAGTTTGTATTATACGCTCTTTACGATTTCTATCGATCAATTTGGGTTTGTTCTGCGTTGAAAATTTTCGTGATAGCACTACTAGTAAGCGATTGGGAGCAGCATAAAATGACCTGCATATTTTATGCGATATTTAAACTCGATTATGCATTAGCCCTTCTATTGCGACCTTAAATAGCTGCAAATCAGCAAAGTGAATCCGATAAAACACCCTGATTTATGGATATATAAACCCTCGTTACGAAGTTCTAACGCATGACCCGGGTTAACCAATGGACGATAGGCTTCAGTACACCTGACCGCTCCGCCGAGCTTTTCCAAATTCATTTTATCTCGTGTACAACTCCTCTATTACAGGCTTGATCTTATTCAAATCAGTGAAATAGATCTATTATCTGAATTAATCATAACAGTGCCAGAGCTCAGTAAAATCCGCTGACCTATTGTATTTCAAACCCCTCATGATCAAGCTCCAAAGTATAACCTGGGTTAGGAATACTCACTCATAATACCATTACCTTATTCGTATAACCGCCCCCTATCCTACCGTGCAAAACCAATTGCCTTTGAAGTCGGAAAATAGTATGAGTACAGGATTACTTGGAAGGCATCCAATGGCAACTATCAGAAATGAAAAGGATAATTACCATTGATGGTTTCGGACCATAACCTTCTATCCATTACTGGTATATATGTGGGAATTTCTCGGGTTCGGATTCTGACATCATCTTATAGACGATATCGAATACTCCCTCGGGGTTGGGCTTGGAGAAATAATCTCCGTCCGAGGCGTAAGCGGGCCTATGCTCTTTTCCCGTGATGGTCAGTGGCTTGGAGTCCAGGTAATAATACCCGTTTTGTTTTTCCAGTACCTCCTGCATCATATAGGCTGTGGCACCTCCCGGCATATCTTCATCAGCAAAAATAATACGATTTGTCTTTTTCAGTGACTCCAAAATACGGTGATACCTATCAAAGGGCAGTAGTGTCTGTACATCGATGACCTCGCAGGAGATACCTGCTTCAGTCAGTTGACGGGATGCTTCCATTATGATACGGCACATGGCACCATAGGTAACTATAGTCACATCGGTACCCTCTTTGAGGACTTCGGGAACACCTAGAGGCACGGTAAAGGAATCAATATTGGCCGGGATTTTTTCTTTCAGTCGGTATCCATTGAGGCATTCTATCACAATACCTGCATCGTCCGATTGCAGAAGGGTATTGTAAAAACCTGCTGCCTGTGTCATATTTCTTGGGACTGCTATGAAAATCCCCCTCAGGCTATGTATCATCATGCTCATGGGAGAACCGGAGTGCCATACCCCTTCCAGTCGATGCCCTCTTGTACGGACGATCAATGGGGCTTTTTGCCCCCCTTTGGTCCTATATTGAAGGCAGGCAAGGTCATCGGTCAATACCATCAAGGCATATACCAAGTAGTCCAAGTACTGAATCTCTGCTATGGGACGCAGTCCCCGTAATGCCGCTCCTATACCCTGACCTATAATGGTCACTTCTCTAATACCCGTATCGGTCACCCTAAGTTCTCCATATTTTTCCTGTAAGCCTGCAAAAGCTTGGTTCACATCGCCTATCCTTCCTACATCTTCACCAAAAGCAAAGATTTTAGGGTCTCTATCCAAGGCGGCATCAAAAAAAGCATTGAGCAATTCGCGACCATCTACAGGTTTGGTCCCTTCCGGTATCCGTGCGGGTACTGCGGGTACTTTTAATGCGCTATATTCGGATTCGCTATATAAATGGGAGTTATAAATGTCTTTGTTTTTTTCCTCTAGGACATCCAACCATTGCAGGAGTTCGTTTTTCTCCATGCTGCTTTCTCCGCGTAATAGTCTGAGTGCCTTTCTGAGCATTTTCACGACATCCATCTTTATTGGGTTGATGGTATTATCGAGTTCCGCTTTTAGACGCAATATGCTTTTTTCTCTGGGACTTTTTTCTGCGGCCCGAACCATGAGGGCTACGGCCTCTTCGCGTTCTTTCTTTAAACCGTTACTAAACGCTTCCCAAGCCCTGTTTTTTGCCTGTCTTACCGTCTTCTTTGCTTCTTTTTCTATCTCTGCAAGCTCACTTTCTACTACTATCTCCTCACTCAACAGCCATTCTCTCATCTTTTTGATACAATCATAGTCGTTTTCCCAAGTCAATCTTTCTTGAGATTTGTAACGCTCATGCGATCCTGAGGTAGAGTGTCCCTGCGGCTGGGTCATTTCCGTAACGTGGATAAGTACGGGAACATGGGATTGCCGAGCCAGTTTGGACGCCTTGGCATAGGTAGCACACAGTGCCGGATAATCCCAGCCACGGACCTCCATTATTTCCAGTCCTTTGTTTTCATCATCCCGCCGAAAGCCTTCCAGTGCTTTCGAAATGCTGGATTTAGTGGTATGGTACTCATTGGGTACGGATATACCGTAACCGTCATCCCACACAGATACTACCATGGGTATCTGTAATACCCCCGCAGCGTTGATTGCCTCGAAGAAAAGTCCTTCGGAGGTAGAGGCATTACCTATAGTGCCAAAGGCAATCTCATCCCCATTATGGGATAGATCGGTAAACTCACTTAGACTTTCGTTTTCCCTGAACAGTTTCGAGGCATAGGCCAACCCTACCAATCGGGGCATCTGTCCGGCGGTAGGGGATATATCAGAACTGCTGTTCTTCATTTTGACCACCGGTTTCAACTTACCTTCATCGTCCAGCATACGCGTGGCGAAGTGACTGTTCATAAGACGGCCCCCGGAGACAGGTTCATGGGCTACGTCCGCATGCGCATAAAGTTGCGCAAAATACTGCTGTACGGTCAGCTCACTTATGGCGAACATAAAAGTCTGGTCCCGATAATAACCGGACCTGAAATCTCCAGGCTTAAAGACCTTGGCCATAGCTATCTGTGCTATCTCCTTGCCATCACCGAATATCCCGAACTTGGCCTTCCCCATAAATACCTCTTTTCTGCCCAAAAGGCTTACTTCCCGACTCTCGCAAGCCAGTCTGTAATCATTCAGAATTTCGGTAACTTCTTTTTTTGTTGTTTGAAGTGATTTTATTGAAGCCAAGGTACTTAGGGTTTAGGTGAATTCGATTTAAAGTTTATGCAAAATTAATGAAAAATGAGATGCTTTCAAATATCAATTACATATACGGTTTAGAAGCTAAAAATCTGTTTCCTCTGGAATCTTATCGTTAAATTTGTTATGTTTCCCTAAATAAAAAAAATTGTGACATGAGTGCAACATCCAACAAAAAAGTATTTCTTTCGATTTTTCTAATATTCTTCGGAACTTTGGCTTTTTGTCAACCCAAAATATCTTTCCCAAAAGAGAATCATGATTTCGGTGTTGTGAAAGAAGGAGATATTGCCAGTTACGAATTTGAATTTGTCAACCAAGGAGACAATCCCCTGGTCATCTCTAACGTAAAGGCATCATGTGGCTGTACAACGCCCTTCTGGACCAAAAAACCCATTGCTCCCGGCGAAAAGGGTATGGTCAAGGCTTCTTATAACAGTAAGGGGCGTCCCGGAAATTTCAATAAGAGCATCACTGTCACCTCCAATGCGGAGAATAGGATTACCCGACTGTATATCAAAGGTCTTGTCGACAACCTACCGGAATATACCGGTGCGGAACTCGCAAAATCCCCTAAGCTAGTGCTGTCCAAAAAGCTGATCTCTATGGGAAAGGTCGAAGCAGAGCAACCTACTCCTGTGCGTATCACTATCCAAAATACAGGTGCCTCTACATTGAGCCTTAAAAACATCAGTTCCTCTTGTAACTGTGTCGGATTCGGCCCCGCTAAAAGCTTTGATGTCCCCGTAGGTAAAAGTAAAGAATTCACACTGGTCTATCGTCCCAAGCGGACGGGTAAGACCGTCGATGATGTGCTGATATACTCCAATGACCTCAGTCAGCCCACAAGTAAGCTCAGCATAGACTCTGAAGTAGTCGAAAGTTTACAAACACAAAGCCCTATACAACAAATCATTAAGAAATTTTAAATCTCCGTTCCACCTTCGGATTCGGCAGGTTTGGTCTTACACTTTTGAAGAATTTGTGAACTAGATGTAGTTCACTATATTTGGACACCTTTTGCAAACGTAACCCCATATACAATGATTATAGGTGTACCTAAAGAAATAAAGAACAACGAAAACCGCGTAGCGCTCACCCCCTCCGGAGCGCAGGAATTGATCAAGAGAGGACATGAGGTCCATGTTCAGAGTACTGCTGGTAACGGTAGTGGTTTTACCGATGAGCAGTACAGAGAAGCGGGCGTACAGATAGCCCCCAGTATCGAACAGACCTATGATGTCGCTGAGATGATCATCAAAGTGAAGGAGCCCATCGAAGAGGAGTATCCGCTCATAAAAAAGGGGCAACTGGTTTTTACCTATTTTCACTTTGCCTCTTATGAACCCCTGACCAAGGCAATGATCGAAAGCGGTGCGGTATGCCTAGCCTATGAGACGGTAGAGAAAGCGGACAGGAGCCTGCCCCTGCTCATTCCCATGTCGGAAGTAGCCGGTAGGATGTCCATTCAGGAAGGTGCCAAATACCTGGAGAAACCTATGAAGGGTAGAGGTATATTACTCGGAGGAGTTCCCGGTGTACGTCCGGCAAAGGTACTGATACTCGGTGGAGGTATCGTAGGTACCAATGCCGCCAAAATGGCCGCAGGTATGGGGGCAGATGTCACCATTATGGATATCAATATTCCGAGACTGAGGTACCTGGACGATATCATGCCCGCTAATGTCAATACCTTTATGTCCAGTGAGTACAACATCCGCGAGTTGCTAACTACCCATGACCTTATCATAGGAGCGGTATTGATCCCGGGCGCCAAAGCGCCAAACCTGATTACACATGATATGCTGAAAGACATGGCACCCGGTACGGTCCTGATCGATGTGGCCGTAGATCAAGGAGGGTGTATAGAGACCTGTAGACCTACGACACATGAAGACCCTATCTTTATCATCGATGATGTGGTCCACTACTGCGTGGCCAACATGCCCGGTGCAGTACCCTATACCTCTACGCTGGCATTGACCAATGTCACCCTGCCCTATGCCATAGCACTGGCCAACAAAGGATGGGCCGCTGCCTGTCAAGATAGTAATGAACTCAAATCGGGACTTAATATCGTTCATGGCAAAGTCGTATACAAAGCGGTGGCGGAGGCATTTAACCTTCCCTATACCCAAGTGGATACGTTTTTGGACTAGCCCGGAATGCTATTGGAACTTCGTGATGAAAGGATAGAGTACAATAGTGATTGCTAAGGGCAAGGAGGCTCATACCAAAGGTTCAACGAGTGTAATCGGAATCAATGGATATACGATATAATGAGTCAGTGTACTACTAAGGTGATGGGCAGTAGACGTGGCATTGTCTTGGTAGTATGCGTTTATTTCGTAGGGTATTTTAGTCTTAACGACAATGAACATCAACTGCTAAATGTCCTCTGAGATTGTGTTTACTCCCTTTATAGGGATTTCAGGTATTCTATTATTTCAGGTATATTGCACAAAATATCGTATATCACCTTTGGACTGAATATGTCCATGCCTATCGCTATAATAGGGATCAGGGCCAATAACCATAATGGATACCCGTGTTTCAATTTATTTTTTCCGATAGATATCTTTATCATTTCCTTTATTTTCTCTCTGTAGTACCCTAATATAAGAGCATTGAGTGTCAAGTAGTATAAAAGTCTCCATACGAACGACTCCCTCATTCCTCCTTCCATAAAGGAAATATCGATGATAAGTATATTTAGGGTTATTGGTAATAGCAGAAATGCTCCTATTAAAGCCGTTCTGTTAAACAGCAAGAGAATACTTGCCAGCATCTGGAACATGCCAATAAAAGACCTGAATGGTTCATGTTGGAACAGGTACCAAGATACCTTGAAAAGAGAAAGGTCACTTATGGGGATTAACATATCCTCTTCGGATATCCCAAACTGCGCCCCGGTCAATTTGCTATAACCATATCTCGCAAATACGAAGCTTAACGTGAATCTTGATACGATTACCAAATATTCGAATGGCCTTGATTGACCGTTGAATAGTTTTTTTGATTTTTCAATGAGATACATCATCCAATTTTCATGAAAAAAGCACTGGGAAACCAGTGCTTTCGATTACAGCTTATCTATTGGTCGCTTGGCCCGTCCGGTTTAACCCAAAATGTCCATTAGAAAATCTATTCCGAACTTAACTGGCTTCAAATCAGTAAATGAATGCGTTTTTTGGATTAACCGTAGCGGTGCTACGCTGAATCCAAGAAAACGCACTGATGTATTGCCATTTAAGTCCTCATGACGAAGTTCCAACGAACATTTTGGGTTTAACACATCCGTCATCCCCTGTTAGACAATTCCAAGAGAAACAAACATCAAGCGAATTACAATTCTCTATGCATTGCTTTCTGGTACAATTCCAGCGTGACTCCACTGGACTACATCCATCTGAGCAGCCTCCTGTAAAACCTCCTTTTGCAGTACTGGATTGTTCTTTGTCGAAACTCGTTACAAAGCTTTCAGTTTTTCTAACTTAATTTTTGTTTTCATTTGGATAAGTTTTTGTTCGAGTCGTAAGGTTAAGTAAAAAAACATTGAAATGAAAAACAATTATTTCAAAATACTTATATTATTTCTAAAAGAAGTCATTTTACCCTCTCAGATTTTTACGGTTATATCAATTTTATGTCTTATTGTTTACAGAACTGATTATTTTGGTAAGATTATTTTTATGAAAATAATCGGTAGTATTTTTGTAGTGGTCATGTTCCATCACTACAGGAGAAAGTTTATGTACATTTTCTATAATTTCGGATTGTCCAAAACCGATGTGATTCTGATATGCCTACTTTTGGATGTTATGATTTATATACCACTTTTCATCATTACTATTAAAATGACTCAATAATACAAATTTAGGTTTTAAATGTCGTATAAGATTCCGCTGGTCATTTTGTTTCAATCAAGGCGAGAACCGCAG
>CANLOE010000023.1 GCA_947492745.1 uncultured Cyclobacteriaceae bacterium
AATCAGTAAATGAATGCGTTTTTTGAATTAACCGTAGCGGTGCTACGCTGAATCCAAGAAAACGCCCTGATGTATTGACATTTAAGTCCTCATGACGAAGTTCCAACGAACATTTTGGGTTAAAAGACAGCATCAATTTGGTACACTCAAAAATACGTTTGCCAGAATGATACCACTCCGGACTATGATCTGTACCCCAAAGGTACTGCGCCTTTTGCTGGAAAGTCCGATAGACATGCTTGCCCTCTTTAATACCAGTGCCGTGTTCAAAGAGGGTGCCATCATCATTTTATGAAAATCGATTGCTACAGAATCAGCATTTTTCATACCCAGAACCAAAAATCAGTGTTGATGGGAGAAGACAACCGCAGCTCCATGCGCCCCACCGACATGTAACCAAAGGTTTTCTTCTCGACAAAAAGCAAAGCAGACCATGCTATGGAACACTGAGTTCAAAACCAATTGCCCTCACTTATTTGACCTGTTATACAAACTTAGCTTTTAAATATCGCCTATCTTCCTGTTCATTTTGCTTCACTCTGCGTTGACAATCCTCGCGATAGCGCTGCTATCCCTGCGGTTATCGCCTTGATTGAAACCAAAATGACCCGCGGAATCTTATACGACATTTAAAACCCAAATTTGTATTACAGAAATACCCTGCTCTTGACAATGACAATAACCTATAAGATTTACCAAGCCTATAGTATAGGGCAATTTTCATATCTTTATCGTATTTTTAGTATCGCATTTCAAGTTACTATTCTATTATGCAGCACGTTGTACACCAGTATTTCAAAAGAGTATTTGATGACTATCAAGTATTGGTCCAGGTAAATCCCGAAAGTTTATCGGGCCTAGAGCTTATAGTACATCCGGACGGCAACATCGAAAAAACCAAAATGCGCTTTGATAAAAATATTTTTGAAGATCTGGATGCGGACGGCTTTGAAAGCGCAAGCCCTTTGGAGTTCAACCTCTACCTGAAAGGTCTGGTATGATTTCTATCCGTTCATTTCAAAACGGGCATTAGCACTTCACTTCCCAGTATACCTCATCACTTATCAATACCGCCATAACCTACGGGATTCGCATCTAAAGTAGCACACTGAGTACTCCCCACTATTGGACAGCTGGTTTTGCCCTACATTATGTTTCTATTGCGAAACCTCAAGGTCGGTTTTTTTGATAAGATCAGGTAGTTTTGAATTATGCATTAGCTCACTATTGTGTTTATATTATCGGGAATACGCTGTATTTGGGGCTTTATCCCGGATCATGAGGTCTGAAAGTGCAATAGATCAGCGAGTTTTCCTGACTTCGGCACAGCAGCATTCGTCCCCTAGAAAACAACTGATTTGAGGCTCACTGCATTGAACCTGGATCATGCATTAGCACTTCTATTCCGGACTTAAATAGATGCAAATCAGCAAAGTGAATGGGTTTTTCGAATTCACCGTAGTGGTGCTATGCTGAACCCGACAAAACACCCTGATGTATTGCTTTTTAAACCCTCGTTACGAAGTTCCAACGAATGATCCGGGTTGAAAATCTCCGCAGATAATGCTACTATCTTTGTTCGGGCCGCTGACCGGCCCTTTCCCAAAAATACCCACAAGACATTTTCAGGCACCCGTTCTGCTTTATCCTCCACAGACAATATCAGTAACAAAGCTTAACTACAAGTCCAACACTGTTTCTTGGCCATAACAAGTTATAGGCCGAAGGTATTGCGATTGACTACTCAGCGTAAACCACACATCGATATAAGAACATTATTCTGTTACAACGGAATACAATTCAAAAAAATTTTTGAAATAACCCACTGAAAACCAACTCATTGCACAAAACATGCATTTTACCATTTTTTATTCTAGAAAACAAGTTCATATTCACCAAAACACATCAACCTAAGTAATAAAAAATATGATGCACCACAACCTATTTGATGCCCATTTTTTCTGGGCCTTTTTGGTATTACTCGTCCCATTTCACAGTATCGCCCAAGATCATGATCATACGGAGGACATTCTTGATACTCAAGGAAAAAAAGTCTCGTATTATGCCACGATGAATGCGGGTGATGCACTGGCACTACAAGCGGCCCATCCTCAGGAGATCAAAATCTATGCTACCCAAAATGATGTGAGCGCGGTCGAACTCACGGCAAAGGGTGGCAACCTGTTACATCACAATGTACTGGTCCATGGCCCTGGATACATCTATATGGCATCCAAAGAAGAGGCCATGAATTCCATCGGTAGTACATTACTAAAAGAAAATCAAAATGCCCAAAAACAGTCTTTTTCGTATAGTATCGATCAAGAGGCCAAAGTCAGAGAAGCTTTGGGACTGGTCAATAATCGAAATATAGAGCGTGACATCAAAGCCTTGGAGAACTATGGCACTCGGTTTCACACCTATGCTTCGGCGGCACAGTCCGTAATAGACATGAAGACCAAATGGGAGGCTATCGCTGCCAATAGAAGCGATATTTCGGTCCGTATCGTCAATCATACCAGTACAAGTATGCCTTCTGTGGTCTTGACCATTGAAGGGAGTACGCTACCTGATGAGTATGTCATCATCGGTGGGCATATCGATTCGACCAATCCCAGAAACAATGCCGATGCTCCCGGGGCTGACGATGATGCATCGGGCATAGCTACCATTACAGAGGCTGCCCGAGTATTGATAAATATGGACTTCAAACCACAGCGTACCATCGAGTTCATGGCCTATGCTGCCGAAGAGGTAGGCCTGAGAGGTTCGCGGGAAATAGCAGAAGACTATCGTCAGCGCAATGTCAATGTGGTCAGCTATGTACAGTTCGATATGACCAATTACGAAGGCTCCAATAAACAGATCTATATTTCTGCTGATAGTTATACTGACAATACACTCAATAACTTCTTACGCCAATTAATGGATAACTACAACAGTAGTGGTATCCATGCTTTCACCTATGGTACCAGTGCCTGTAATTATGGATGCTCCGACCATTATAGCTGGGCCAATCAAGGCTATGATGTTTCTTTTCCCTTTGAAGCCAGTTTCAGAGAATCCAATCCCAATATACATACCAATCGGGATACCTACGAACGCTCCCCCACTCCCAACGCACTACATGCTACGCGTTTTGCCAAGTTGGCCTTGGAGTTCTTGATAGAAGTGGCCAAGTCATCCGATACGGGAGGTGGAGGCTGTAATGCCATAACCAGTTTCCCCTATACCGAAGGATTCGAGAGCAGTACAGGAAATTGGACACAAAGTACGCAGGACGATATCAATTGGACAAGAGACTCCAATGGCACCCCGTCCCGTAGCACCGGCCCGACCAGGGCAAAGGAAGGTCGTTTTTACCTATACACAGAAGCATCTTCGCCCAATAACCCGAACAAAAGGGCGGACCTCATCAGCTCGTGTATAGACCTCTCCTCTTTATCATCCGCCACACTTAGTTTTGCCTATCACATGAGGGGAAGTAATATGGGTACACTATCCCTACAGATCAGCGAGAATGGCGGAAGTACATGGTCAGATCTTTGGGAAATCGATGGAGATCAAGGAAGCACTTGGAAAGATGCCGAGATAGATCTAAGTGCGTATTCGGGAGAGATCAAGTTACGTTTTAGTGGTGTGACCGGTAATGGTTACAGGAGTGATATCGCTATAGATGATTTGAAAATCGATGAGCAGAACAATAGAAGTGCAAATAATGACCAAGCCAGAACTAGTGACGAAGAGAGCGCACTGACCCGCTACCTCAATGCTCATGAGATAGAAACTCAGGAAATCGGCTCTTTTGTACTCTATGCCAATCCAACGCAGGATATAGCAAAAATACTACTAAAAGAGCATACCGAAGAGGTCAGTATAGTGGTTTTTAGCCATGAAGGAAAAAGCATCGATGCTTTCAGTTATAAAAGAGAAGGCAATCAACTGATCATGAATGTCAGTGCCCTCATGTCGGGCACTTATTTTGTCGTTCTGAAATCGGGGACCACGGCGAACATACAACGTCTTGTCAAACAGTAAAAACACTTTTCCCAAATTAATCTATACTGAAGGAGAGAAAGTAAATAGGGTACCGGCTCAGGGGAGCGGTCAGATGTAATGAAGCATAGGGTACATTAGAGCGGGACACCGAGAACGTTTCATAGAGATACCGTTCCCTCCAAAACAAACACCCTATTCCCAAACCAATTGTGTTTGAGTATACATCGGAAAATCAGTTGAAAGTACATCTTGATACAATGGTCAATCGCTACAAAGGTCATCAAAAACCTTCATATAGGATGAAATTTCGGGAGAGGGAAAGTTCTCAACCTATTTCGGACCGATTTTATGCTGGAGTGTACTCGTTCGGGCAATAGCATACCTACAGGAAGACCTAGGGATAAATGGTATCTCTAGGCCTTTTTTGTTCTATAAAACCCGGATTCCAAGTGAACACTTCACTTTACAGAATAAGGGTAGCCCTAGAGGGCACTTACCCATCATTTCTCCCTCTTGCTTTCTACTGAGAATAACTTCTTTCTACTACAGTTGAAGAATTTATTTTTCGAAATTTGCAAAAAGCCTTTGCTGTGAAGGGTATTCTACATAACTTTGCCTCGGCAAATCAGTACGACCAGCTCCTGCTGAACTCCCCCAGGACCGGAAGGTAGCAAGGGTAAGCAGTTGTAGCGGTGCGATACGGGTTTGCCTTTTTTATTTTTCTATTGTAAATCGAAAAAATAAAAACCCTCACTACAGTCAGACTAATTTGATAAGGCCTTATTGATATCATATCATGTAATAAGAAGCCCTCACATCAACGATTATCATTCACTGGCACATAATTCGAGCATGGAAAACAGGGCGTACCAAATCGAGCTGTTCCTCCATACCTATAACATCGCTGTATTTTCAAGAGTATGTGTATCAAAATAAAGTATCGATAATACCATTATCTCCATAAGTCTGGAGATATTGTTATCTTTGGGCAAAAACAATAAGAAAAAGACCATCTTCTTGGTAGATAGTTCCATGATGTCCTTATACTTTAGGTAAGGACACATTTATATAGACACATTAATCACTAACACTACATATATGAAATTCTTTATCGATACTGCCAACCTCAGCGATATTCAGGAAGCTTTCGACTTGGGGGTTCTGGATGGCGTTACGACCAATCCTTCACTAATGGCCAAAGAAGGTATCGCTGGCGAAGCGGAGGTAACGGCTCATTACAAAGCTATTTGTGATATTGTAGAAAACAATGTCAGCGCAGAAGTAATATCGACTGATTTTGATGGAATGTTGAGAGAAGGTCGCAAATTGGCCAAAATCGATGACAAAATCGTTGTTAAGGTCCCTATGATCAAGGAGGGCGTGAAGGCCATCAAAGCGTTCAGCAGTGAAGGTATCCGCACCAATTGCACTCTGGTATTTTCAGCAGGTCAGGCACTCTTGGCTGCCAAGGCAGGGGCCAGCTATGTTTCTCCTTTTATCGGTAGACTGGATGACATCGCTCATGATGGCATGGAGCTCATCGAACAGATCGTAGGTATCTACGATAATTATGGCTATGAAACCGAGGTTTTGGCCGCTTCTGTACGACATACCATGCACCTGCTGCAATGTGCACAGATAGGTGCTGACGTAGCCACCTGTCCTCTCAAGGTCATCACTGGCTTACTGAACCACCCGCTAACCGACAAAGGTCTGGCGCAGTTCTTGGCCGACCATAAAAAAGCCAATGAAAAAGCAATGGCCTAAACTGGCTTTAAAGCTTATAAAAAAGAGGCTCTTCGTACAATACTCGTTGATGAGGGGCCCCTTGTTTCCATTACAAATCACAAGAGTATTATGAGTTTTTCCTCCGAACCCGTCATCAAAATCAGTGATGCCAGTATATTCCAAGAAAACAACACTGTGCTCAGTGATGTCAACTTCGAAATCGAAAAAGGCGAATTTGTCTTTTTGATCGGTCGTACCGGTGGTGGAAAATCCTCTTTACTAAAGACCTTATATGCTGACTTGACCTTGCGTCTGGGTGATATCACAGTGGCAGGTCACGATATACGCTCCATCAAAAGGTCCGAAATACCGATGCTCCGTCGTAAATTAGGCATCATATTTCAGGATTTTCAGTTGTTCAATGACCGCAGCGTATCCGAAAACCTTGAATTTGTCATGAGAGCCACCGGATGGAGGGATAAAGCTAAAATAAAAGCTAGACTCACTGAAGTATTAATGCGGGTAGGACTCGGATCCGTAGCATCTAAAATGCCCCATCAATTGTCCGGAGGTGAACAACAGAGAGTCGTCATCGCCAGAGCTCTACTCAACGAACCCCTTATCCTGATTGCTGATGAACCAACAGGGAACCTGGACCCCGAAGTCTCCGAGGGTATCTTTAAGCTTTTTCTGGAAATCAACAATAGTGGTACAGCTATCCTTATGGCTACCCATAACCACTCTTTGCTCAGGGCACATCCTGCAAGAACACTGAAATGTATCGATGGCAAGGTACTGGATTCGGCAAAAGACGACTTCGAGCTGACCGAAAAAGAGTGGTAAGGGGGCTTATCCCTAAACAAAAAAGTGTTTCTGTATTTATATCCAATAGAACACATCAGAAGGTGTGTATCGTCTAGAATTCAGGAGTTTTGGGTAGAATCTTCTTCATTTAGCGTTTCTTTCTGTTTCTTCTGAAGCATTTTCAACTGCTCATTCAGCATATCGATACGCAAAATCATATTCAGGATAACCGCTTCGACTACTTTTTCACTGGCATTCTGATTCATTTCTTCTTTAAGCACCAAATACATGGCTTCCATTTTCTTCAGGTCTTCTTTAAACTCTACTCCCATGGCATCACCCTGAGCCGCATGACGGTCTATCTGTTCCTGGGTTTCAGTGATGAGTCCCGTGTAGTACATTTCTACCTCAGAAAATCCCTCATGTGCTACCACGGGTACATTCGCAGATGATATCTCGGGCCTTGAATCCACTGAAGTTTGAAAAAACAGATAAACGCTAGTAGCAAAAAAGAATACTGCAGCTGCTTTCCACCAACCTTGATAGCGACTCGAAAGCGAAGCTAGCCTCACCGACCTCTTTTCTTCGTCTACGTGTTCCAACTGTTTATTTAGGGTATCCCAGACCGTTGAAGGAGGTAGTTCCGTATCAAAAGCACCCTTTTCATCTTTCATGAACTGCTCCAGTGTTTTTTTTCTTTTATCTTTCATGGCAGATCGTTTGATTTACAAGTTCTCGGATTTTCTTTTTGGCACGATTCAGCTGTGATTTGGATGTGGAAACACTCACTCCCAAAATAGTTGAAATCTCTTCATGATCATAGCCCTCCAGCATATACAAAGAAAACACGATACGGTAACCGTCAGCAAGTTGTTCCATGGCTTGCTGTACCTGTCGTACTTCCCAGCTCATAGTATATCCCACCTCAGGTTCTGTAGTAGAGGTAGTTTCTTCCATGATATCGGGAAGATCTGTTTCCAAGTGCCTTCTACGCTTCACACAATCAATGGACCTGTTGACAACTATTCTTTTGAGCCAGGCACCAAAGGTAGCTTTTTCATTATAGGATGGAAGCTGTTTAAACGCATTGAAGAACGAATCCTGTAATACGTCTTGAGCATCCTCTCTCTGATTGGTGATACGCAAAGCTATGTTGTACATCGCTTTGGCATACTGCTGATATAATTTCCCTTGGGCACTACGCTCCCCTTTTCTACACCTATCGATGAGGTCCTGATGTACGTTTGTATATCCTTTTTCCAAATGCTTAATAACAATGTTACAGTAAAGACTTCGAAGGGACATCATGGTTGCACCCTACGATGATTTTCATCCATGGAGATTAGCTTGAGGAGCTGTTTTGACCTTATACATATGCACTAAAAAAAGTTCACAAAATAAGCCCGATGGAGAAAGTGCAAAGCTTGATACGAGTTATCGGTCTTATACAAATTTAGCTTTCAAATATCGCCTATCTTCCTGTTCATTTTGCTTCACTCTGCGTTGACAATCCTCGGGATAGCGCTGCTATCCCTGCGGTTCCCGCCTTGATTGAAACAAAATGACCCGCGGAATCTTATACGACAGTTGAAACCTAAATTTGTATTAGAGTATATTTAAACACAAATTTGAATTGTACCTATAGCGGTAAAATGTTTGACTTCATTATATTAACGATATGGATTTTATTTATTCCGCAGCCGTTCAATAGCCGACCTTGAACAGATTGTGTTAAGAAAATCATGAAATGGAGCCTTAAGAAATATACATTGTCCAAGTGTAGCGAGTTTGTATATTTTAGCGCAATGAAATGATCTTTAGCCTCCTATTTGTTTACGGTCCTGACCATCGCTCAGGCCGGCCATATGGAACTATATCAGGGATATTCCTGCCAAGCAGGGTTCCACATGGCCAGCTAGAAGCGTTCTCGAACTTCGCCCTGTTTCGTTTTTGGGTCAGGCCAAAAATGAAGAGGCTGACCTGTCCTGATAGGCATGGCCCAATCACTGAACTGACCTAAAATCAGTATTGTTCGTTTTTTTCAAACCACAAAATGATACATTGAAAAACACATCAAATATTTGCTGATCATTTTTAAACATGTTCATATGTGAATCCCAGGTATCTGCTGGAATTCGCTAAATATACCCCAAAAAAAGACACATTTCAAAAGGGTCTCGCGTACTTCGGTACCCGGTGTTTTCCTTTATTAACTTCGACAATTGCACCATCACAATTTGATGTATGGACAATCACGGTATTCAAAGGCTTCTTCCGGGCCTAAACCGCACTTTTTTTTCTTTTATACGGCTTTTGTAAGTCCTATTTTCTTTGCTTCTCTCAGCATAAAAGCAAAAGCTTCGCTATAATCGTTATGAATACGTCCTTCCAATATGGCTTCCTTGATCGCTTCCTTTAAATCACCTACTGTCTTGCTGGGAGGAATACCAAAGGTCTCCATAATGGCTTCTCCACTAATGGGGGGTTGGAAGTTACGGATACTGTCCTTCTCTTCTACCTGCTTCATTTTTAGCTCTACCTTGTCGAAATTCCTCAGGTATTTTTTGACCCTCTCATGATTTTTTGAGGTGATATCCGCACGGCAAAGAGCCATCAAGTCATCGATATCATTTCCCGCTTCGAAGAGAAGACGTCTTATGGCCGTGTCGGTGATATTATCCTTTACAAGAGCAATGGGCCTCAAGTGCAGCTTGACCAATTTTTTGACAAAATGCATCCGTTCATCCATGGGGAGTTTTAGCTTACGGAATATCCCGGGCACCATCCTTGCGCCTTTATCTTCGTGGCCGTGAAAGGTCCACCCTGCTTTTTTATGAAATCGCTTTGTTGGCGGTTTGGCTATATCATGCAAGATGGCTGCCCAGCGCAGCCAGAGGTTATCGCTGACCTCCGAAACATTGTCCAACACTTTGAGGGTATGGTAAAAATTATCCTTATGCGTCTGTCCATTGACCGTTTCCACGCCATGAAGGGCTACCATTTCAGGAAAAATAATCGTCAATAGACCACTATGGAACAATAGATTGAATCCATAGGACGGCACTTTCGACTGTACAATCTTATTCAGCTCATCGGTAATCCTCTCCTGTGATACTATACCCAAGCGTTCTTTGTTCTCTAAGATAGCATCGAATGTATCTGGGGCGATATCAAAGCCCAGTTGTGATGCAAAGCGTATAGCCCGCATCATCCGTAATGGGTCATCCGAAAAAGTGACCTTGGGGTCCAGCGGTGTACGAATGATTTTCCTTTTCAGGTCTTTAACTCCATCAAAAGGATCAACGAGTTCTCCATAATCAGTGGCATTGAGGCTGATGCCCATGGCATTGATACTAAAATCGCGGCGGTTCTGGTCATCTTCCAATGTTCCATCCTCCACGATAGGTTTTCTGGAACCGCGACGATAAGATTCCCTGCGCGCACCGACAAATTCCAATTCCCAGTCCTTGTACTTTACCATGGCTGTTCCGAAATTCTTGAAATAAGAAGCTTTCGCCCCATTTCCAAGGGCTTTACAGACCGCTTGGGCCAAGGCAATACCACTGCCAAGACAAACGAAATCAATATCCTTCGACTTCCTCTCTAAAAGCAAATCTCGGACATAACCCCCTATGACATAAGTCTCCAAACCTATCTCTTCCGCAGTTTCCCTGATTACAGGAAAAACACTATCCTTAAGTTTATCTGAAAAATTCATTAATAAAAAAGCCCCCATCCCGATGTTATGAGATGAAGGACTTCGTTTTTTTGACAAATCTAATGTTAATTGTCTTGGTCACAAAATAAATTCGCTATGTGATTTACTCTTTCGTCTATTCTACAATTGTTCCTATCAGGTAAAAGCGAGTCAGAATTAGAGACTGCTCTTTATTGTACCTTATATGTTGACGTAACATATATTGATTTCCAACAATCATATGGGATCCGCATGAATGTCATCCATCTTAAACTTTAGTCTTTTTCATCATGCTTCTTTTAGCGAATGATTTTAACCCAAAATGATCGATAGCCTTCCTATTGCGAGCATAAATCACTTCAAAATCAGCGGTTTTACGCTGCGCAGGCTCGTCACCTTAGTGATACAAAAGCTTCCTCACCTAAACCGTTGATTTTATTGCAATTATGCCCTCATCACGAAATCCTATTGATCAATTTGGGTTTAACCCGTATTATGCGTTGGAACTTCGTAACGAGGGTTTACATATCCAATAAAACTTAGTGCAACGACCGGTTTGCAGATAGTTAGATCAGCAGTAGATTTTTCAATGCATGATCCAGGTTTAAGGAAACTTCCACATATAGTGTTGCTATTTTTGCCAATGGCTCACGAGGCAGTATAGCAGCCAAAGTAGTCTTCTAGAAAGGTTTTTTCATGTACATGTCCTTAAAGAAAAACACGTAGTATAATCATGAAAGAATTAAGTGGGAAAAGGGACAAAAGAAAAGTCTTAAATCCATTGGAGGTTTTCCACACTGTACAAAGGTTCTCTACTGAAAAATCACTTTGCTCTATACCCATAGAGTTTCGAGCAAATCGCTCTAGCTCACAATTGAGTTATCCCTTCTATTTTTATTGCAACCGCAACGTTATATTTTTTTCTTTTTTTGAAGAAAATTAAGAACTCTTGTCAGAATAACAACTACCTTTGTACCCCATAAGTTTAAAAACACTCTCATTACCAACTTATGGCATCAGCTAAGTATATTTTTGTAACAGGCGGCGTTACCTCGTCTTTAGGAAAAGGTATCATATCATCATCATTGGGCAAATTGTTACAGGCAAGAGGCTATTCTGTCACCATACAGAAGCTGGACCCTTACCTTAATATAGACCCTGGCACACTCAATCCTTATGAGCATGGTGAGTGCTATGTTACCGACGATGGAGCGGAGACCGATCTGGACCTGGGACATTATGAACGGTTTCTGAACCGCCCTACCTCACAGAGCAATAATGTCACAACGGGAAAGATCTATAATAATGTAATCACAAAGGAGCGCAAAGGAGAATACTTGGGTAAAACGGTGCAAGTAGTACCTCATATCACCGACGAAATCAAACGTAACATCTATCTTTTGGGAGAGTCGGGGAATTTTGATTTTGTCATCACGGAAATCGGTGGTTGTGTAGGTGACATCGAGGCACTGCCCTTTATAGAAGCCGTAAGGCAGGTACGATGGGATGTTGGCAGCAATAACTTTCTAGTTATTCATCTGACACTTATCCCCTACCTCAGTGCCGCCAAAGAACTGAAGACAAAACCTACGCAGCACTCGGTAAAGCAGTTACTGGAAGCAGGTATACAGCCCGACATCCTAGTATGCCGTTCGGAAAAAAGCCTGCCCAATGAAATCCGCAAAAAACTGGCGCTGTTCTGTAATGTACATATCAATTCTGTAATAGAAGCCATGGATGCCGATACTATCTATGACGTGCCGTTGTTGATGAAAAAGGAGAAGTTGGATGAAAGGGTCCTATCGAAGTTAAAGATGCCCAACCGTACGGAACCGAATCTGGATCAGTGGAAAGCTTTCTTGGGAAAATTGAAAAACCCGACCAATGAAATCAACGTTGCTCTAGTAGGTAAGTATGTGGAACTGCCCGATGCCTACAAATCCATAGCCGAAGCCTTTATCCATGCCGGCACGCACAATGAATGCAAGGTGCACTTGCATTGGATTTCCTCAGAGGAAGTTCATAGCGATAACTGTGCGCATATCCTGGGAGACATGAACGGGATTTTGGTTGCTCCCGGTTTTGGTGAGCGCGGTATCGATGGCAAAATAGAAGCTGTAAAGTATGCCCGTGAAAACGAAACTCCTTTTTTCGGTATCTGCTTGGGGATGCAATGTGCCGTCATCGAATTTGCCCGAAACGTATTGGAGCTGGAAGATGCCTGTTCTTCGGAATTCGATGAAGAAAAAGAAAGTAAGAACCCCGTTATCGGGCTAATGGAAGATCAAAAGAAAGTAACGGAGATGGGTGGGACCATGCGTCTGGGAGCCTATCCCTGTAAAGCAAAGAAAGGTTCTAAAATACACAATATCTATGGTAGTGTCAATATTTCGGAAAGGCATCGTCATCGTTATGAATTCAATAATGATTACCTAAAAGAAATAGAGGCCGCGGGTATGATCGCCTCTGGGAAAAATCCTGAAAACGAACTTGTAGAGGTTGTCGAGCTGAAGAACCACCCTTGGTTCATAGGGACACAGTACCATCCCGAACTAAAAAGTACCGTACTGAACCCTCACCCCCTTTTCGTACACTTTGTAAGGGCAGCCATGGAGCACAAAAGAAATAAATATAATAGTAAAATAAGCAACAAATAAAACTTCTATCAACCTTGTCCGTCATCGGGTTATTAGCCCATGGAGCATAGATGAGGTTGTGTATACTCAATTATTATGGAAAGAAACCAAGCAATAGGTTTAGTGTTGATATCGGTGTTGTTCATCGTATACTTCCAGTTTTTATCACCACAGCAGGAAGTACCCGTGGACAATGCTACTTCGACATCCTCTACCCCTTTGGACTCAACGGTCAACAAGGGAAGTACATTTGCAAAAGCAGAGGACAGCCCAGAAGAAGTTCAGAACGATTCCATCCAACAACTCATCGCCCAGCAGCAGTACGGTTCGCTAGCACCCGCAACACAAGGTAAAGCGCAAGAGGTCGTTTTGGAAAATGAAGACATCAAAGTAGTCTTCGATACGCAAGGCGGTAAGGTCAAAAGGGTCAGTCTCAAAGGCTATAAAACAGCTTCTCAACAGGAGCTTGTTCTGTTAAATGAAAAATCAAGTCAGTTCTCACTGCTAGGGACTTACAAAGGACAAAGTGTCGATTTCATGAATCGGTTTTTCTTTACTCCCCGGCAAAATACTCAAGGGGATACAACAATATTGACTTTTACTACCCCTACACTGGATGGCAAAGGAATATCACAGGTATACCGATTACCGAAAAAGGGATTTCAACTAAGCCATAGTTTAGACCTGTCGGGCCTGGGCAATTCACTGGAAGGCCAGCACCTGACTTTGGATTGGATGAACAATCTACGTCTACAGGAAAGTGATATGGAAACCAGTCGCCAGAAGGCTACCATCAATTATTATCTGGAGGGAGACGGCTTCGATGGTATTTCCGAGACCAGTACAGGCACAGAGCAGGATATGCTAGAAACGCCTGTATCCTGGGTAGCCATGAAGCAGAAATTCTTTACCTCCGCCATCATTGCCAAGAACAATTTCAGTAAGGGCGAAGTCAACAGTTATGCTCCTGACAAGTCCGACACAACGATCGTAAAGCAATTGCATACAAAACTCCTCGTCCCGACCAGTGACCTTCAGGAAGGCAAGGCCGAGTTTTCCTACTACTTTGGTCCGAACAATTATAATATACTCAAGAAAGTAACGGAAGGGCTTTCGAAGAATGTTTATTTGGGCTGGCCCCCGATCAACATGGTCAATAAGTTCGTTATTATTCCCGTATTCCATTTTCTGGAAAAATTTATCAGTAATTATGGGTTGATCATCATCATACTTGTGTTTTTCATCAAGCTATTACTTTCCCCTCTCTCCTACAAGTCCTATATCTCTATGGCCAAGATGAAGGTATTGAAGCCGGAAATCGATGCCATCAAGGAGAAACACGATGGTGATATGCAAAAAATGCAGCCCGAACAGATGGAACTGTACAAGAAAGCGGGTGTCAGCCCTATCAGTGGTTGCGTACCATTGTTATTACAGATGCCCATACTCTTTGCCATGTTCACTTTTTTCCCAAATTCCATAGAACTGAGACAGGAATCCTTTTTATGGGCACATGACCTTTCTACCTATGACAGTATTCTGAACCTACCTTTTGAGATTCCTTTTTATGGAAGCCATGTGAGTCTTTTCACACTTTTGATGACCGCATCGACCTTATTGATGACCATGTCCAACAATCAAGTAAGTACTGCACAAGGCCCCATGAAATCCATTTCTTATGTGATGCCCGTTGTCTTCATGTTCGTACTCAATAAGTATCCCGCAGGTCTAAGTTTTTACTATTTTGTAGCCAACTTGGTGACCTATGGTCAGCAAGCCTTGATACGGAAGTTCGTCGATGAAGGGAAACTGAGAGCCATCATCGATGAAAACAAAAAGAAAAATGCCAATAAGAAGAAATCCAAGTTTGCAGCACGTCTCGAAGAAGCAATGAAGGCGCAACAACAACAGCCTCCCAAGAAGAAGAAAAAGTAAGAAAAAAATCACCTTTCAAAAAGCCCTGTCAGAAGCGTCAGGGCTTTTTTAATGGACCCATAGTACATTGCTATAAAAAGGTCGAAATAGTCTGCTTCGGTTTACTACAAATATTGAATTAAACTCCTATCTTTGTTACCTTATTTTAATCAAGAGAAAACAAATTTGGTATGCAGGTCACATTCTATGGACACGCTTGTTTCGAAGTGAAATCGATGAATCACAGTTTGTTGTTCGACCCATTCATTACCCCTAACCCACTGGCTGGAACGGTGGATGTGTCGGCTCTAAGTCCGAACTATATATTATTATCACATGGCCATGAAGATCACGTGGCCGATGTAGTCACTATCCAAGAGCAATCAAAGGCCAAATTGATATCCAATTATGAAGTTGTCAACTGGTTTGGCAAACAGGGTATCGAAGATGGACACCCCATGAATCACGGTGGCACCTATAATTTTGATTTTGGCCGTGTAAAAATGGTCAATGCGGTACATTCCAGTAGTATGCCCGATGGTAGTTATGGAGGAAATCCCGCAGGCTTCGTGATAGAGGTAGACCAAAAAACATTCTACTATTCAGGAGATACGGCCCTACACATGGATATGAAACTGATCGGGGAGTCCTATGATATTGATTTTGCCCTCCTTCCCGTCGGAGACAATTTCACCATGGGAGTAGAAGATGCGCTTATAGCATCGGATTTTGTAGGAACCGATAAAATTGTAGCCTTACACTTTGATACCTTTCCCTATATAAAAATGGACCATGCCAAAGCGAAACAGATGGCCATTGATGCGGGAAAGACACTGATTATTTTGAATATAGGAGAAAAGATAAATTTTTAGCAATAGATGAACAAAACCATAGCGATTGCCAATCAAAAAGGAGGTGTCGGCAAAACCACCTCTGCCATTAACCTTGCGGCCAGTTTAGCCGCATTGGAGTTCAAAACACTTATCGTTGATGCTGACCCTCAAGCCAATACCACTTCGGGCTTGGGTATCAATCCTAAAGAGGTAGAGAACAGCGTCTATGAGTGTATGGTGGATGGTGTCAAGGCCGCAGATGCAATCGTAGGCACTGATATCCAGTATTTGGACGTACTGCCCTCTCATATTGATTTAGTGGGTGCCGAAGTGGAAATGGTAAATATCGAATCCAGGGAAGAAAAAATGAAAATTGCCCTTGGAGAAATCAAAGAGCACTATGATTTCATTGTTATCGATTGTTCTCCATCACTGGGATTGATTACGATCAATGCACTCGTTGCCGCTGACTCCGTGGTCATCCCCGTACAATGCGAATATTTCGCACTCGAAGGGTTGGGCAAATTATTGAATACAATCAAAATCATCCAGACAAGACTCAATCCGGAACTGGAGATAGAAGGTATATTGTTGACGATGTACGATGTACGGCTTCGTCTATCCAATCAGGTGGTGGAAGAGGTCAATACCCACTTCAACAAAATAGTGTTCAAGACCATTATCCCGAGGAATATCAAGCTCAGTGAATCGCCCAGTTTTGGCTTACCGGCACTTATACATGATGTGGACAGCAAGGGTGCCATCAGTTATCTGAATCTGGCAAAAGAAATACTGAGCAGAAATGGGATAGAGAAATAAAGGAGCAGCAAGATAGACAGCACTATAGGAAAAGAGGGCTTACTGCCTTTCCAAAACAGGGATACGTTATCACGACAATGGCATGGCCTTAGTTTGTCGTTTATAATAGTAAAACCTAGTATTGCAGCGAAAGACCCTGAACCTATAGTAATAGGATTATCATCCATGCTGTGCGAATGACAAGAATATATATACTATGAGCGCAAGTAAGAATACGAAAAAGAGAAGTGCATTGGGAAGGGGTCTTGGTGCGCTATTAGAAGATTCATCTTCCAACGAATCCCAAAAAAGAACGGGAAATACCCTACCTTCTCAGGAAAGTGCTAATCCGAATAATTCCATCAATGAAGTTCCTCTGACCGCCATTGAAGTCAACCCTTTCCAGCCAAGAACTCATTTTGATGAGGAATCTTTACAGGAACTCTCCGAATCCATCAAAGTTCAGGGTATCATACAACCCATTACCGTTAGAAGACTAGGTAAGGACAAATACCAACTGATATCGGGCGAAAGGCGCTATCAAGCTTCCAAACGAGCTGGTCTTGAGTCCATACCCGCTTATATCAGAACCGCAGACGATCAGCAGATGCTGGAGATGGCGCTGATCGAGAACATCCAAAGAGAAAACCTCAATGCTATCGAAGTCGCCCTGAGTTACCAAAGGCTACTTTCAGAATGCGACCTAAAGCAAGAGGAACTGGGCGATCGGGTAGGAAAAAAGAGAGCTACCGTGAACAATTACCTGCGGTTGCTCAAATTACCGCCCGATGTACAAGTGGCCCTCCGCGACAATAAAATCTCTATGGGGCATGCGCGCGCTATCGTTAATGTTGAGAATATCGAACTCCAGCTGGATATCCTAAAAAAGACCATAGAACAAGACCTCTCTGTAAGGAAAGTAGAGGCTCTGGTCAGGAGCCTATCCGAAAAAGTCGTCAAAGAAGAGGCCGAGACCGAAAGAAAGAATCCTTTTGGCAGGGAAATTGTGCAATTACAATCTCGTTTGACTTCACATTTTGGCACGAAGGTAATGGTCAAAAGTAATGACAAAAACAAAGGAGAAATCAAGATACCTTTTGTTTCTACCGATGACCTGAACAGGATACTGGAGATATTGGATATGTAATGAGCAGATTTCGTTTTTTCATCAGTGTAGCTTTTCTGTTTTCGATGCTGATTCTTGGCACTTTATCCGCGTTCGCACAAGAACCGAACAATGCTCCTGCAAAAGATTCCATTGTATTTGACACGGACAGTGCCAAAGAGGCTCCTATCATCAGTTCTGAATCGGGTGAAATCAAAGAGATAAAATCAAAAGCCAAAGAATACGTCCCCAGAAGAGCGGGTCTATATTCAGCCGTTTTCCCAGGTCTGGGACAGGCCTACAATAAGAAATACTGGAAGTTACCCATCGTATATGGAGGCCTGGTTACCTTCGGATTGGTCATCGACTTTTGGAACGACCGACACAATCGATTCAGAAACGCTCTGTTCACCGATATCATTGGGCAGGAGCTACCGCAGGCTACAGTAAACCTGCGCAATGGGTCCAGCATCATCTTTGATGAAGCACGGCTAAGGACATTGGTCGACCAAAGTAGAAGAGAACGTGACTTTTATATCATATTGACAGGTGTGTTCTACCTTCTCAATGTAGCTGATGCACATATTGATGCCCATCTAAAGGAATTTGAACTGAATGAAGACCTTAAAGTACGTATTGAACCACGACTCGCCTCTGACCCTTGGGGACATGCTTTTGCAGGGCTTTCTTTAAAACTAAAATTTTACTAATGAAGTTATTGTTATTGGGCTACGGCAAAATGGGAAAGACCATTGCGGGTATTGCAGAAAATAGAGGCCATCAAATAGTGGGGAAAATCAATATTGACAATAGAGAAGAGCTAAAAAGCCTCTCCGGTAATGATGTGGATGCCGCTATCGAATTCAGTCAACCCGATGCTGCTGTTGACAATATCCTTTATTGCCTACAGAACGGTATACCCGTACTTTCGGGTACTACCGGATGGCTGGACCAGTTACCAAAGGTAGCCAAGGAGTGTGATGAAAAGAAGGGGACATTCTTTTACGCTTCCAATTTCAGTATTGGAGTGAATCTATTTTTTAGGTTCAACCGTATGTTGGCAAAAATCATGAGTGACTATCCAGAGTACAATGTTACTATGGAAGAAATCCATCATACAGAGAAAAAAGATGCCCCAAGTGGAACGGCCATCACCTTGGCCGAGGGCATTATCGATAACATGCCCTTGAAAGACACATGGGTCAACCAAGACAGCGATGCTCCGCAAGAAATCGGTATACGATCGTTGAGAGAGGACAAAGTTCCCGGTACACATACCATCACCTATCGCTCCGCTATCGATGATATCGAAATCATGCACAAGGCACATACACGTGAGGGCTTTGCTAAAGGGGCAGTTATGGTGGCCGAGTGGATTCAAGGTAAAAAAGGTATGCTGGGAATGGAAGACTTCATGGGATCAATAGAGAAATAATGCTTTCGGCTCTTCGCCTTAAGACCCACTATATACTTAAAAGAAAACAGTTACTGCACATTTTCTGTCGTCGGAAAAGCGTGAACTATAGCGCTTTTGTAGTACTGTGTGCTCCGAGGACAGGCTCCACACTATTGCATACCTGCCTTAACTCACATCCCAACATCCTCTCCTGTGGTGAAATACTGCGTACCACCTTGGCCCAACAAGTAGGGAAGCGCTTGGCCCCTATTAGTGAATGGATATTTAACGCTCGGCCTCAATCTATAGCGTCTCTAGGGCTTAAACTTTTCTATCGTTACGAACACGAAAAAGAATTTAGAGAAGCCTTTCGAGAGGTATTGGTAGATGATACTATCAGAGTTATTCACTTGCGGCGATTGGATTTAAGACGCATGTATGTCTCGCTGTTACTGGCACAAAAAACTGGGGTTTGGAACGATATGAAAGTAGCAAAAAAGCAAAACCTCTTACCGCTTCACATACCAGTGGATGATTTCGATACTTTCTGCCGAGATTATATCCAAAACTGGTATAGGGCCAACAAGCTCTTCGAAGCTCATGAAGTATTGCACCTCACCTATGAGGACCTAACATCTCGTCAGGATGAAGTACTGATGCAAGTACAGGAATTTTTAGGTGTCAAAAGAAAGAAACTGTTCAGTCTATTGAGAAAGCAAAACCCCGAAAATCTACCCCAATTGATTTCCAATCATCAAGAAATCACCGATTTATTCAAAAAAAAATATACTCCTATTTGGTCACAGCACCATAAAAATAAAAATTAAACACCCGTGTGTAAGTATTTGGGCCGTAAGGGTACTTATAGGCTGATGACGATAAATCACGAAAAGGGGTATCTGTTTACACACAAAAAAAGATTCCCAATCTCAATAGTTGGAAATTGACAAAAGAATATACCTTTGTCCAGAATAATCGGTTTGAAAACAGGGGCAACGATTCATAAGGCTCCTACTCAAACGATTCAATAGATAATCGCTTTGATGCTGGATTTGCTTTTGGCTATTTATCCGTAGGTCTATCGTACCATCGCATCATTTATTATTAAGGAACAAAATGTAATCAAATAATGGGTTTAGTAGTTTTTATATTAGTAGTTGTATTCGGGTCTTTACTTTATAGTTTTGCCTATTTCAAGCTTTTTGACAAAGCAGGGGAAAATAAATCAATGGCCTTCATACCTGTTTATAATTATATCATTCATTTAAAGATTATTGGAAAGCCTCTCTGGTGGGCGGTGCTTTTGTTCATTCCTGTTGTCCATTTTTTCATTTATATCAGTATGACGGTCGAATTGCTGAAAAGCTTTGGTAAGACCAAACTCTATCAAATGGTACTGGGCGTAATCGCTGGACCATTTTACTTTACCTATATCAGTTTCAAGGAAGATGTAAAATACCTGGGAAAAGCTTCTGAGCTTCCCAAACAGGAAAAATCACCTTCCAAGGAATGGAGTGAAGCGATTTTGTTTGCCGTATTTGCTGCCACTTTTATCCGGTGGATACTTATGGAAGCCTTTACTATTCCCACTCCTTCCATGGAACGTTCATTGCTTGTAGGAGATTTTCTCTTTGTGAGTAAGATGCACTATGGGGCGCGTACTCCCAAAACACCCCTACAGTTCCCTTTGACCCATCAGGATTTCTGGGGTTCGGGTATCCCCTCTTATGTGGACTGGATTCAGTTACCACAATATCGACTCCCCGGTTTTACGGATGTCAAGCGTAATGATGTTGTAGTATTCAATTATCCAATGGAAGACCAATACCCTACAGACCTGAAAACCAATTATATCAAACGTTGTGTTGCTGTTGGTGGAGATACCCTAAAAGTAGAAAGTACACAAGTTTATATCAACGGTGAACCTTTGGAGAACCCTGAACTTATGCAGTTCAATTATTATGTGCAAACCGATGAAAGCATCAATGAGCGGATTTTCAAAAAATATCATATATCAGAATACGGACGTGTCGGCAATGGCTACACTATATTCACTACTCCGAAAGTAGCAGAAGAACTCCGCTCTCTGAAATTCGTGAAACAGGTCATCCTACAACAAGCAGACAAGGACTATACTTCTCCTGGGGGCATATTTCCCAATCCCAATGATTTTGGCAAGAATGGTGACTTCTTCGGTCCAATCGTAGTCCCTAAAAAAGGAGCCACTTTTACAGTCAATAAAAAGAATCTAGCGATGTACAAAAGGGTTCTGACACACTATGAGGGCTTCGATGAAGGTGATGTAAAAGTGTCGGACACGGAATTGTTCATCGATGGAAAAAAGGTAGACAGCTATACTTTTCAGCAAAACTACTACTTTATGATGGGTGATAACCGCCACAATTCATTAGATTCCAGATACTGGGGCTTTGTACCCGAAGACCATGTCGTCGGCAAGGCATTTTTCATCTGGCTGTCACTGGATGCCAATGAAAGCTTCCTGAAAAAAATACGTTGGGACCGATTCCTGAATCGGATAGAATAAGCTTTTGTAAGTCTACCTTTTCTTGATGGAGAGCATCTCGAAACGCATGCTTGGCCTGTACCCTTTTGGTACGGGCTTTTGTATTTACCGATAGATAGAACCCACAATAAGTATTCTACCTGCAACAGGTATCTGATGCTAACACAAATTTATGTCCTAATCCCTATGCTACATTAGCTCACCGTTATGTCTGTTTTCAACCCGAAATGGTTTTATCAAATACGTCCATTTCACTCATCTGAAGAAGTTTACTTCACAATGGAAAGGACTCATAGACCCAAGTTATATAAACTTAGCTTTTAAAATCGCCTATCTTCCTGTTCATTTTGCTTCACTCTGCATTGACAATCCTCGCGATAGCGCTGCTATTCCTGCGGTTCTCGCCTGGATTGAAACCAAAATGACCCGCGGAATCTTATACGACATTTAAAACCCAAATTTGTATTAAACCCTCGTTACGAAGTTCCAACGCATGATCTTGGTTTAAGTATAAAACCCCAATTTGCATTCCATACAACTATGTTGCCAATGGTGTTCAACCCCCTACCGATGAAGTAGTATACGCCCCTTACCGGCACTGTTTATCACTAAGCGAAGACAATCAGTCTCAACTACACCTCCAATTTGTTACATTTATACCACTACAGAACTATGAAAAATACCAATATTTGTATTCGTAAGCAGTAAGACTCTTTCCTTTTAGACGTGGATATACCTGAGTCTATTATCATAAATCCAAATGCAATAATATGACAAGATTTGTTCCTCTTTACTAGGGACATCGTTATGATTTGTCAAATCTAATCATAAGAAACCGGCATTTGGCGATTTATGCTATTGACGCCCCTACAAAAGGTATACTTAGTTCTATAGAAGCTGTCAGAGTTATCTTTATTATCAGTTGGTATTATTTGGCCTTACCTATAAGGCATTCAACTAAAATTTCCTCAAAGTTAATTTTATACTTAGGGGTATAACAGTTGTGCTTTGTTATCCTAGAAACAATTTAAACCTACTCAAACAATGAAAACAAGCAAACACTTTTTTTCCTTGATTGTTGCTTTAACATGGTGTGTATCAGCAATTGCGCAGTACAACTATGGTGAAGTGCTTCAGAAATCGATTTTATTTTATGAGACGCAACAATCGGGCAAATTGCCTTCCTGGAACCGTATCTCTTGGCGTACGGATGCCGGGGAAAACGATGGTCAGGATGTCGGTCTGGACCTTTCGGGAGGTTGGTTCGACGCGGGAGACCATATCAAATTCGGATTGCCCATGGCATTTTCGGCCACAGCCCTGAACTGGGGATACATCGAATACAAAGACGGTTATGAGGCTGTCAATCAAGGCCTGCATTTCAAAAGGAATATGAAGTGGGTGACCGATTATTTCATCAAATGCCACTCTGCTCCCAATGAGTTCTATGCTCAGGTTTCCGCTAAAAACCCCGACCATAATTTCTGGGTACCCGCAGAAATGGCCGACGAAAAATACGAACGCCTTTCCTACAAACTGGATGAAGCTCACCCTGGTTCCGATCTTGCCGGTGAATCCGCTGCGACACTCGCTTCGGCCAGTATGGTTTTTGCCGACTCGGACCCGAGCTACAGTGCTACTTTGCTACAACATGCCAAGGAACTCTTTAGCTTTGCGGATAATTTCCGTGGTAGGTATACCGATGAAGGGGGTATTCCCGCTGTAGGCACTTACAGCTCGGGAGGCTATATCGATGAACTCTGCTGGGCGGCTTTGTGGCTATACAAAGCAACAAATGATGATACCTATCTTGATAAAGCAAAAGAGTTCTACGAAGAGCTACCCAATCAAACGCAATCTGAATTCAAATCCTACAAATGGAGTATCGTCTGGGATGATAAGTCCTATGGTTGTTATGTTCTCATGGCCGAAATCACAGATGAACAACAGTACAAAGACGATGCGGAACGACATTTGGACTGGTGGACCGATGGTTTTGACGGTGACCAAGTAGGCTACTCTCCAGGTGGACTGGCATGGCTCTTCCAGTGGGGATCGTTACGACACACGATGAACGCTTCTCTGACAGCCCTGATCTATAGCGATAAAGTAAATACAACCGCAGCAAAAAAGCAAAAATACCGCGATTTTGCCAAAGATCAATTGCATTATATCCTCGGAGATAATCCTTCCAATAGAAGTTATGTTACCGGTTTTGGTAACAATCCTCCCACGAAACCGCATCATCGTGGCCAGCATAGTAGCTGGATAAGAAGTGAATCCATCCCAGTAGAATCACGCCATACGCTATGGGGGGCTTTGGTAGGAGGACCCGGTATCGCCGATGATTACGAGGATGACCGTGGTGACTTCCAGAAAAATGAAGTAGCCTGCGATTACAATGCCTGTTTTCAAGGAGTCGCAGCTAGAATGGTACAGGAGTTTGGAGGTACTGAGCTACCTAATTTCCCTCAACCGGAAACCCCTGGAATAGAGTTTCTCAGTGAGGTCAGGCTGAACAGCGGGCAGCGCACCTTTACCGAGGTAGCCGTTTGGATGAACAATCGCTCCGGATGGCCTGCCAGAATTCCCAATAAAATGGCATTTCGATATTTCTTTGATATCACAGAAGGAATCGATGCCGGGTTCACTATTGACGATTATACAGCAAACGTCACTTCCGGTGAGGGTACGGCCTCGGACATCAAAGTGTGGGATGAGGCGAACAACATCTATTATGTAGAAGTGACACGCACCAGTGACATGCCTTTTCCTGCCGGTCAGGAGAGCTATAGAAGGGAAACGCAAATGAGGGTTTCTCTCCCATCAACAGCTCCTGCGGGTGCTTGGGATTCGGGTAACGATTTTTCCGCTCAAGGTCTCAGCGGAAATCTGATCGATTCTGAATTTGTACCTATTTATGTCGATGACGAGCTTGTCTGGGGGCAAGAACCGGCTGGAGGGAACTGTAGTGGCAATGAACCCGTGGCTGCTATCACGGCCAGTACGCTTTCAGGTTTTGGACCTCTGACTGTTGATTTTGATGCCAGCAGCTCTACCTCTCCTGATAATGGTACGTTGAGTTACTCTTGGTCCTTTGGTGATGGGACTACGGCAAATACCGTGGCTCCAGGCCATACTTTCGATGTTGGGGTCTATACTGTTACCCTAACTGTGGAAAACAGCGAAGGTTGCTCTGACAATTCATCGGTAACCATCAATGTCGAGCAGGATACCCGGGGTATCTTCGTCAGTCTGGTAGGCCCTGATAATGGAAAACTATTTCAAGTAGGGAAGAAAATCCGCTTCAAAGCAGAAGCTACTTCTTCTTTTGGTGATATAGTCCGCGTTGCCTTTTTCGCCAATGGAGATCGCATCAAGGTAGACAAAAAGGAACCTTATATATACCCATGGCTCAACGCTCCTCTCGGCGACTATGAACTGACCGCAAGAGCTACGGACAGTGAGGGCAATACAGCGCTCTCTGCTCCTGTAAGCGTATCCGTAGTCAGTACTGTCCCCCCTACGGTATCTATCACCTCTCCTACTGATGGTGAAACAGTAGTCAGCGGTACTTCGGTGACGGTCACGGCAAGTGCCGAGGACGGTGATGGCATCATCAATAATGTAGCTTTATTGCTCAATGGCACTGTCATCGCTAGGGGCAACGCCGCTCCTTATAGTTTTGTTATCGACAATCCTCCTGTAGGCGAACATGTGCTGATCGCCAGGGCCGTGGACAATGATCGGAACAGAACACTTTCGGAAGCCATTACCATCACCGTACAGGACCTGCCAGATTGTGCGTTTGGTGCTCCTTTGGCTACTGCGCTTCCCACTATTGGAAATACTATATACAAAAATATATTCGTTCTTGGTAATGGTCCTGACCTCAGCAATATCACTGAAATCAATATCAACTGGAATCTGGAAAATGATGGGCTATATCAGTTTTCTGCCTTGACCAATGATGGTGTACCCAACTGGTTCAATGATCTGAAAGGTAATGCCACACATTCATTCAGTTCCGAACAACCCGAATTGAACTTGAGCGGGACCGATTTGATGGATGGAAGTTATTATGTCACTAAGGATGGGGATAATTTTGCTATGGTATCCAAAACGGGTAATTATACCATCTACTGTAGTACTACAGCCTCAGCACCTGATTGTAATAGCAGTAGAACCGCAAGAAGAGGTGTTTTAGAGTCAAATGGACGTATTGTTCTTTTTCCCAATCCTTCGGCAGACGAGTTTAGTCTTGAGATAGATACTGATATGTCTGTTACCTCGGTCATTGTCACAGATGAAATAGGCAAAACCGTATTCGAATCTCAACTTGGCAGGAATCAAGTTGAGACTATATACTTTGGCGATACTTTTGAACCTGGAATTTATCTTGTGCAGGTAGTTCTGGATGATACGGTAAAAACCTACAAGGTCATGAAAAAGTAGTTTTGTAAAATACGATTGTATCCATTTTATAAGAGAGTGCCTCAGATGAAGCACTCTCTTTTTTTGATATTATACAAATTTGAGTTTCAAATGTAGTATAAGATTTCGCGGATCATTTTAGTTTCAATCAAGACGAGAACCGCAGGGATAGCAGCGCTATCCCGAGGATTGTCAACGCTGAGTGAAGCATAATGAACAGGAAGATAGGCGGTTTTAAAAGCTAAGTTTGTATTATTCCTGTTCACAGCGTTCAAAAGAGCCATTGATCACATTTTTTTTAGAAAAAATTATTTCTGTTTGAAATAGTATAAAATCATTAAGCATTTAAACTACAGTCAATCTCGTCCGTGTACGTACAAATAGCATAATTTCCAACACTCCGTCCCATTCCCCGGTATCGTAACAATACAATTCCTCTGTATATAATCGCTTAAACCCAAATTGATCAATAGGGTTTCGTCATGAGAGCATAATTGCAATAAAGTCAGCGGTTTAGGTGAGGAGGCCTTTGTATCATTAGGGTGACACGAACCTGCGCAGCATAAAACTGCTGATTTTGAAGCAATTTATGTTCGGAATAGGAAGGCTATAGATTATTTTGGGTTAAACCCCGATCATACATTGGAACTTCGTCACGAGGGTTTACATATCCATAAATCAGGGAGTTTTATTGGATTTGGCATAGCACCGCTATGGTGAATCCAAAAAACGTAGTGCAACGACCGGTTTGCAGCTATTTAGATCCGCAGTAGATTTTTCAATGCATGACCTGGGGTAAACATAGGTAGATTTCACCTAAAGCCTATTTTTAAAATTAGGGAAATTGGCTTGATTTTGAGTAGTTTTGATATCTATGAAATTCAATCAGGTTACCATAAAAGACATTGCCAGAGAATTGGGCATCTCCCCCTCCACTGTTTCGAGAGCATTGAAAGATCATCCTGACATCAGTCCGGAAACAAAAAAACTCGTTGTTGATCTAGCAGAAAAACTTCATTATCAACCCAATAGCATCGCACTAAGTTTGCGCAGAAGTAAAACCAATACCATAGGCGTGGTTATCCCTGAGATTGTTCATTTTTTTTTCTCCACTATTATCAGCGGAATAGAGGATATCGCCTATGATGCAGGATACAATGTCATCGTAACACAATCCAACGAATCCTACGAAAGGGAAGTTACTGATACAAAAGCCCTTTTTAACAGTCGTGTCGATGGTATGCTGGTTTCAGTATCAAGGGAAACACAGAAATTCGATCATTTCAAGGCTTTGTTTGACAGAGGGATGCCATTGGTATTCTTTGATCGCGTCTGTGAGAGTATCGATACGAGTAAAGTCATTGTAGATGATTTTGAAGGGGCGTTGGAAGCCACCGAACATCTGATACTCCAAGGCTATCGGAAAATAGCCCACCTAAAAGGGCCCGAAAACCTGAATATCAGCGAAAAAAGACTACAAGGTTATCTCAAGGCATTAGAAAAACACAATATCACTGTAGACGAATCGTTGATTGTCGATTGTAGTCATGGCACCGATAAAGAGGGCATGGAGGTAACGCTCGACCTTCTGAACGCTGATAATCGTCCTGATGCTATCTTTGCCAACAACGATATGGCGGGGCTTGGGGCTATGATGGCCATCAAAGAGAAAAAGCTCAATATTCCGAATGACGTGGCAGTCATTGGTTTCAGTAATTGGCGCTTTACTTCACTGACGGTTCCTGCTTTGAGCTCTGTAGCACAGCCTGGATTTGAAATGGGACAGGAGGCTGCAAAACTCCTTATCAAACAGATTGAGATGAGTGATGATGATGTACTATTACCGGAAACCAAAATCCTAAAGACAACACTAATTCCCAGATCTTCCTCCACCCGTAAATAACACCCCTCTTTGCGTTGGTGCTTATTTTACCTATTTCATTGCCTATATTTAGAATATACCATCCGAAAGGGTTTTGCTTTCTGCCAATACTTTTTCCGTTTTTCCTTTTCTACTTGGCCCATATACACTATATTAAATTTATAGTTGGGTGTGTTTCTACGGTATGAGGTTTATTTTTTTCGATTCTTAGCTCCATTTCCCCAAACTATTGAATGATAAAGGCGATAATGTTTCACGAAGACCTCAGAAAAAATACTATGGCACCTGTAAATACTAAGGTAAAATGGTAAGATTTCTGTTTTAACAGGAAATTTCGAACCATGGATTATAGTGTGAACTTAGTTTCAATATAACAAGGTTATTGCATTAATGGCAAAAAGTAACAATATATCAGAATTATTAAAAGCAATCCGGGACGATTATGCTTATCTGGAAAATTATACCCAAGATCTTCTTCAGAAAATAGAAGCCATAGCCACACGACAGAACAATAGTGAGGTATTGGAGCTACTATTTGCCAGAAAGGAATCTGTCAATGAGAAAATCGAGGAACTTGATAAAAAGTCGGATAAGGTCTACAGCGACATCCAGGAAAAAATCAATTTACTTGTAAAGAAAAACGAGACCGTGATTTCCGATAATTACCTGCTGGAATACAAGAAGAAAGACCTACTGCTCTTGGCCAATAATCTTGAGGAAGCTTATGAAGAGATCTCCGAAAAGAACAAAGAACTTCAACATCAGAAAGTACAGATTGCTTCTCAGGCCGATAAAATAAAAATCGTACATCAGGAACTCCTCAATAAAAATACTGAGCTGGAGCAGCAAAAAGGGTTCATTATGGATCAAGCGGATTACTTACACGAAGCCAACGAGGCCATCTCCAACATGCACAAAGAGGTAGAACAGCAGAAGGACGAAATCCTCAATAAAAATCAAGAACTCGTTAGTCTCAACAACGAAAAGAACAATCTGATAGGTATCGTAGCCCATGACCTGAAAAGTCCTTTGAATCAAATCAAGGGTCTGATCAGTTTGGTAAAACTTACTGCCGATAATATGGGCAAAGACACACAGAATTATATACAGATTATAGAGGGCAGTGCGCATCGCCTATCCGAGATGATCGAAAAAATCCTCGATGTCGAAGCCATCGATTCCAAATCCCTTAATCTACAGATAGAGCCTATTAAACTTGATGAACTGTTATCCAAGATAGGGGATAATTTTAAGATAGAGGCCGATAGCAAGAACATCACTTTACACTATGCCGTTAAAGGAAAAGATATCCAAGCCGATTTGGATGAAAGTTATACCAATCAGATTTTTGAAAACCTGATTTCCAATGCCATTAAATTCTCTCCCCACAATCGGAACATATATATCAATATCTATAATGAAAAAGATAAAGTCGTCTGTGAAGTAAAGGACGAAGGCCCCGGTATCAGCGCATCCGATCAGAAAAAGCTTTTTGGCAAGTATCAAAAGCTCAGCGCACAGCCTACAGGAAACGAAACGTCTACGGGACTTGGGCTATCCATCGTCAAAAAATACGTGGAAGCAATGAATGGGAGGATATGGTGCGAAAGTGAAGAAGGTGCAGGCTCCAGTTTTCTGGTGAGTTTTGAAAAGAAAAGCGAGCTTTCCTCTACCGTTTAGCACCCTTATGATGAGTGATGAAATCACTGAAATTCAATAGTTCAGTCCGTGTACAGCTAAAGCCTGCTTATTTTCTCCTACCCCATCGTGACCGGGCAGGAAAAGCATAGCCTATATTTAGACCTATATGTAATGGAAAAGATATAGAAGACTGAGGTAATGGTCGAAAAACACCCTTATACTCACCGATAGTGTCAAAATCTCGCAGACCAATACCAAAGCCCCAATACCCATCTACCGTAAAGCCGCTATATGTGGTCTCGGTCATCAATCGATATCCTAATAGAAGGGAATATTCCACCTTCTGCTCTTCTGCACTAGCGGTAATGACCTGAGAAAGTCGCTGCGGGTCAATCATATTAGCAAAATGGTTGTGTCTGGTATACCGTAATTCATGCCCAAAATACCATTGGCCAAACTTATTGTCGGGATTGTAGAATTTCTGTCGAAGCGAAAAGGTATACCCTCTTCTAAAGAGATCACGAATCGAAACCTTATCATTTCTTCTAAAAAAAGGGTCTCTGATACCACGTATTTCCAACTCATAGCCCAATCTCTCCTGAAAATAAAGTTCCAACGATACGGGAAAGACACCAACAAGCGTTGCCAGCGGATTTGAGGCCAATATAAGGCCATGAAATTCATTGACTTTTGCATCAAAATATTTGAATTTTTTTGAACGGAAGCGAAAATCGGCCACCCCCCCTTGGATAGCAGATGAATCCCTGATAGTTAACCCTTTAGACTTTGACAGACTGTCAAAGCGGGGTTCTTTTTCATAAAACGGCCTGTAGTAACCCGCTAGCGAACCATTTCCCTTGTACAGCTCCCATACCCCGATACGCTCATCATCCTTGATAATGCCTTTGGTCTTTGGAGTGACCCCATCATTATAATAACCCGTATATTCTCCCTCTCCATTCTCAAAGTTGCAAGCCCCCTGCAAAGTACCGTCCGGGTAATAATATTTCCATAGTCCTTCGTTTTTATCATCCTTAATCGTCCCCATAAGTTTTAAGGCACCCTCCTCATAGTATTCTTTATACTCTCCGGAACCATTGACAAAGTCTCCTTTACCTTTTAGCGTACCGCTAGGGTAAAATAGGTTCCACTCTCCATCCTTGCTTCCATTCGCGAAATTACCCCTAGAATTGACATGGCCTTCTCGGTCATAGTACTCCCATTCTCCATGAGCTACATTATTGATAAAAGCACCTTTGGCAGCAATAGTACCGCTGGGGTGAAAGTATTGCCATGTTCCGCTCTTTTCACCTTCATTATACCCCCCAATCGCTTGTACAATTCCGTTTTCATGAAAAAAGGTCCATTTCCCCCAGTTCTTGCCCTCTACTTTCATCCCTTGGGACTGTACTTTCTGAGAATGGTAATAACCTACATATAGAGCGCTATCGCTGGCATATGCAGCTTTCCCTTTTACCTGCCCTGTTTTGTGAAAATCCTTCCAAAACCCATCTCTTTGACCATCGCGATAATTTCCTTCGCTCTCCAGCTCACCGCTTTCATAATAAAACGTCCATAGTCCCATCCTTTTACCTGCCCTTATCTCTCCGGACATACTTTTATTTCCGTTCTCATAGTAGTATTCCCACTTTCCTACAGTTTTATTATTTTCAAACCTTCCTTTCATCTTGGGCTTCCCACTTTCGTAATAAAATATCCATAGACCTGCAGTTGTATCATTGACGAAATTTCCTTTGGATTCCAAGTTGCCGTTCAGGAAAAATGACCTGTATTCTCCTTCCAAGGCACTTCCTTCGTCGCCAAGAGTATAATAGCTCTCCTTGACCTGAGTTCGGGCATCGTCATGGTACGTCTTCTGTAACACACTTTGTGCTAAAGCATCAAAAGAAAAAAGTGTCAATAACAGACTCGTGTATGTGAGTAGGTGTTTAGTCAATGCATTATGGATATATTCAATACTCTTATATGGTATATCAATTACACTATTTTTGGAAAACAGACTTCATTACCCACTGTTTCCCCCAGTTTTCATGTTCTTCTTTTGACCAGAGTTCGGGAAAGAACATCGTCTTTTGAAATCTGGGGGGAAGGTATTTTTGCCAGTTGGTACCTCCCGTAGCAGCGATATCTTTTAAATCCTTCTGTAGGTAGCGGACCGCAGATTTATAATGAGCCAAAGGCCACATGATATTTGCCAGTACATCATACTGCTTCAGTAAGTTAATGATTTCTTCCTTATGAGATGCCTTGGTGAAGTTTTTCTGGAAAACACGGAGTATGTTCCTATCCTTGAAATCCTCGATCCATTCTAAAAATTCACTGTAATACTTCTCCTCAAATTGCCTCAGTGTCAGTGTTTTTTTACCCGTAGCCAGCTCTGTGGCGCCACTTTTCCAATAGACCATACCCAAGAGGGTTTCTAGGTCCTCATCACCGAACAGTTCTTCTCGGTGTTGGATACCTACCAAGTTGACCATATCTGTTGAAGCCATTTCTATTTTCCTGAACTGCCCTGATTGAAATCCACTTGCGGGTAGAAGAGACATCCTGAATTTAAGAAACTGATCTTTATCCATCCCTTCGGACATGATATCAAAAGAATCCTCCAAGTGTTGGAAGTAACGGTTGATGCGTTTGAGCTTACTGATGAAAAAAGATTCACTGATAGCGCTTTCTTCCGAGATTTGGATAAGTTCATTCAGAATGAGCTTGAAATACAATTCTGTGATTTGATGGTAGGTAATGAATATCGGCTCGTCGGTAAAGCCTGTTTTTGGATTTTGAAGGCTCAGTAAAGTATCCAAGTGTATGTAATCCCAGTAGGTAAGGTAGTCTGCATACAAAAGCCCATCCAAATAATCAGAAAGGCTCTGCCCCATAGCTTCGTACTTTTCCTCCAATTTCTTTATCTGACCTACTATTCTGGGGTCTATCTCTGATTTATCCATCTACCCAATAAAGATTTTATAATGATTGTTGCGTAAATTTGATATATTAATATCGAATTTACAATACTACATCCCCTAGGATATGCCAAATGATTTTCAGACCAAAGGAAAGGCGGTAGACCTTTTCGAATCTCCGGATTTTTATGTGTTGGATGATTTATTGACCGAAGAACAGCTATTGATCCGTGCCTCCATACGCGAGTTTGTCAAAAAGGAAATCAGCCCTTATATAGAGCAGTGGTGCCAGAAAGGACACTTTCCTTACGAAATTGTGAGAAAATTTGGAGATATCGGCGCTTTCGGTCCAACGATACCTACCTCGTATGGCGGTGGGGGACTGGACTATATTGCTTATGGACTGATCATGCAAGAAATCGAAAGGGGTGATTCCGGTATGCGCTCCACAGCTTCTGTACAGGGTTCTTTGGTCATGTACCCGATTTATGCCTTTGGCTCAGAAGCTCAAAAGGCACGCTTTCTTCCTAAACTTGCCTCTGGAGAATACTTAGGATGCTTTGGCCTTACCGAACCCGACCACGGGTCCAACCCTAGTGGTATGCTCACACACTTCAAAGATGAAGGGGACCACTATTTGTTAAATGGTTCGAAGATGTGGATTTCGAATGCGCCAAAAGCAGATGTCGCTGTGGTATGGGCCAAAGATGAGACGGGGCGCATTCATGGTCTACTTGTAGAAAGAGGAATGGAGGGGTTTTCCACTCCGGAAACACATGGGAAGTGGTCTTTGCGTGCCAGCTGTACGGGTGAGCTGGTATTCGATAATGTAAAAATCCCAAAAGAGAACCTGCTTCCCGGCAAGAGTGGCCTCGGAGCTCCTCTGATGTGCCTAGATTCCGCGCGGTTCGGAATCTCTTGGGGTGCTTTAGGAGCCGCCATGGACTGTTATGACGCTGCTCGACGATACGCCCTAGAGCGGCAACAGTTCGGAAAACCTATCGGCTCCTTTCAGTTACAACAGAAAAAACTGGCCGAAATGCTCACTGAAATCACTAAATCACAGCTTCTGAACTGGAAATTGGGCAAAATGATGAACGAAGGCAAAGCCAGTACCGCACAGATATCCTTGGCAAAAAGAAATGCTGTGGAAGTAGCTCTGAACATTGCACGCGAAGCGAGGCAGATCCACGGAGGTATGGGGATCACAGGGGAATACCCTATGATGCGCCATATGATGAACCTGGAATCGGTAGTGACCTACGAAGGCACCCACGACATTCATCTACTGATTTTAGGAGCCGAGATCACAGGCATTCCCGCCTTCTCTTGATTGTCATACCTCTTATGTGTTCGGGGGTTCGGTGCATTGGATTGTCCTATGGGTGTCAACCCTTCGTATACGCCATGAAGAACAGGTAAGGCAGTAAGAATTAGAGAAGGCCTATTCGACTTGACCTCCTCAGTATTTTCATTGAAAACAATCGTTTTGAATAGGCTACGCTCAGCGTTTTATAAAACGTTCGGACCTATTCTCAATCGTTAAATAATAACCTCCTACTTTCAAATCTCCTATATAGATTTCGTCGCCTTGTCCTTCTTTCACCTTCCTGTCATTTATATCCGTAATAGTGTAGGGTGCAGAACGTGATAGCGTGATTTTAGTGGACTTCTCGTCAATTTCGAAATTGACAGGGTCGCTGGTGAGACTGAAACTGAACTTCACAGAATAGATAGGGCCATCTTCAGCGGGTTCATACTTCAAACGATAGTTATTTTCTCCATGAACATGGTTCGGCACTAAATTGTACTGACTGTTATCAGCCACCCCTTTTCCACTTACCGTCCGTAACCAATCCCACTCACCATTTTTATTGAGCCTTTCGATATGAAATTCACCCGCAGCATATTCTCCTTCTGTTGCCCAGGATATGGATTGGTTATCGGCTTCTGCATACAGAAACCGAAAACCGTCCTTGGGCTTTAATACTTGAGGGTTAACGATTCTAGGTCTACAATCATCGTGATAGATAATCCTGACCACAACGATATCGTGTAGTTGGAGGTAGGAAAGATCGACTTTAAAGGCGGATGTTTTTGGCTGTACAAGTACCTGTCTATCATTAACAAATACTTCTTGCGTGCAAAAAGTCTTGTCCGTGGGGAGAAAGGGATTTTGAATATATAAGTTTTTGCCCTGATATACTCCCGATATCACCATTTCTCCTGCTTTTGCCGATAAGCTACAGCATAACAAAACATAAACGATAAGGTTCCTCATCCGAGCAAAACTTGGAGTAACAAATAGGTATAAACAATAATTGATTTTGTAAATATATTAAAACCTAGTAAAAATCATGCCATTTTCATTAAGTGTCATGTACGGTATACCTATACACGCGCATGACTCGATTTCTTTCCTTGTAGGAAACGACTGAGGAAATCATTTATTATTATAAATGAAGGGTCTTTGGGCTATTCAAAACGTAGTGATTCTATCGGATCCAGTTTCGAAGCTTTATAGGCAGGGTAATATCCTGAGAAAAGCCCTACAACAATACAAACAATAAAAGCTATGCTCATCCAAAGCCATGGAAGTACGAAACTACCTTTGGTGAAAAGAATGGAAACCAGATTGCCGGCTGTTATCCCTAAGATAATCCCCATTACACCGCCCAATAAACAGACAACAATGGCTTCTATGATAAATTGCTGTCTGATGCGCAGTGGAGTGGCTCCGAGTGCCTTCCTCACGCCTACCTCTCGGGTCCTTTCGGTTACCGATACCATCATTATATTCATCAATGCAATCGAGGCTCCCAATAATGTGACGAAACCTATGGCAAAGCCACCTATCCTTACTTTACTGGCTATACCTTCCATTGTTTCTGCCAATGTTTCACTTTTGGTGACATCGAAGGAGTTTTCACCTCCTATCCTATCCCTACGGATAGACCTCATAATACCCGTTGCCTCTCCCATAGCAAAGTCCATCTGTAAAGGATCGCTTACTTCCACTTTGAGATTATAATACATCGCCTTGCCCGCTCCCAACTTGTTGGCATTGATCAGGGGTACAATGACCGAGTTATCCGAGCGGTCTCCTTCCATACTCCCTTTTTTCTCTAACACACCGATGATCTTGAATTTTGAACCTAAAATAGATATCTCATCATTGATAGGGCTTTCCTTTTTCTTGAAAAGTGCCTTAACGATATCCTCACCCAGGATAGCTACGTTGCTACCGTACTGAATTTCTATTCGGGAAAAATTCCTTCCCGACTTCAGGTTTAGTCCGGCCAAAGGTACGTGATGCTCATTGGCCCCAAGTATCCACACATTAGGGTCTGTCTTTTCGGACAATCTCTTGATTTCGGCAGTTTGTGTAACCGTAGTAGTCAAACTGACCGTCTTCGTGTTATCATAACGGCCCACGAAACGTTGTGCTTCTTTGTACCTGATGGGCGAATATACCTTAGAGGTCATTCCTTGGGTGCGATTACGGCGATTGCGCTTCGACTTAATGTCAAAGGTGTTCACCCCTAAATCCGAAAGACTGTCATTGATAGAGTACTGGATGCCGTCAATCGCGGTCAGCACTCCCACCAGTGCCGTGATACCGAGTGCCACGATAAAAGCGGTCAATATTGTCCTGAGCAGATTAGCACTTACAGAACGGAATCCTTCTTTGATGTTTTCTACTAAGTTCATTGTTGATCAATCTATCGGTATCGAGTACTTAAGTGCTATGGCTCCCGGGTATCAAATATCACAGAACCATACTTATGGGAAAATGATTTTAGCAAAAAGAATTTCCCATTCTTTATTGATTATGGAAACCAATTTAGCACATTTGGACGTTGTTAAACATAATTATTGTTTAAATTTAGTTTTATTTTATTTGGTCGGCACCAAAGTAGTTACATTTATTCCTTCGAAAAGAATAATCTTGACCAATACTTGAAATTAAATACTGTATTCACCTTAAATCGGTCTCCATGGTTTTCAAACGCTTACTATTGATTTGCTGTTGCTTTCTGTTTTCTGCACAGGTCTTTGGAAGTTATATCCTCATACCTATGGACGAACAACAATCGAACCACCTAAAGGCCTATGGAATTTCCTACTGGGTATTGCAAAAGGAGATAGAGGTAGATTGGTTGCTCAATTATCGTGGTGGCAGTTTCCTGTTCAAGTACTATCAACAGTTTGAAAACGAATTGATTATCAGAGGCATAAGCTATCAAGTGATTTCTGATGCTCAGTCTCAACAGATACTGGGAGAGATTGCCAGTCCTGCCTCCAATACGGATGTAATGAAGCTGGAAAAGTACCCCAAAATCGCTGTATATTCGCCCAAGAGCAAACAACCGTGGGATGATGCCGTTACTTTGGTCCTGACCTATGCCGAGATACCCTATGATGTTATCTTCGATGAAGAACTCATGGAGGACAAGCTATCCACCTATGATTGGCTGCACCTACATCATGAAGACTTTACGGGCCAGTATGGACGTTTCTATCGTTCTTATAAAAACGCACCTTGGTATATCGAACAACAAAGAGAGTTCGAGGCTTCTGCTCGAAAACATGGTTTCAATAAGGTATCACATTTAAAACTGGCCGTGGCCAAGAAGATAAGGGATTTCGTAGCAGGAGGAGGCTTTCTTTTTGCGATGTGTTCTGCTACCGACACTTATGATATTGCGCTCTCGGCTGATGGGGTGGACATCTGCGAACGCATGTTCGATGGTGATGGAATGGACCCTAGAGCACAGCAAAAGCTCAATTATGATAATACTTTTGCCTTTTTTGACTTCAAACTGGACAAGAACCCTTATAACTATGAGTTTTCAAACATTGATATGCAGTACCCGGAACGAGGCCTGAAGGAAAGTAACGACTATTTCAATCTTTTTGAATTTTCGGCCAAGTGGGACCCTATCCCTACCATGCTCACCCAGAACCATACCCGCGTCATCAAGGGTTTTTATGGGCAGACGACTTCCTACAGAAAAGCTCTGGTAAAACCCGATGTCGTAGTTATGGGAGAAAACAAGGAGATAAGCGAAGCTAAATACATCCATGGTATCTTTGGCAAAGGTTTTTGGACATTTTATGGAGGCCATGACCCAGAGGACTATCAACACTTGGTCGGAGAAGAACCTACCGATCTGAACCTACACCCCAATTCTCCTGGATACCGTCTCATACTCAACAACATTCTATTTCCTGCTGCCAAGAAAAAGAAGCAAAAGACGTGATTTGGGTATCATGGTAAATCAAAGCCATTAAATAGGTGACCGAGCCTGCCATCAGTGCATTCTATCTGCTCTGACTTCCAAGGTTTTCATTATTTCCGCCTCTTGTGCAAGTATTTCTTTCCATCGTGCATTCACCGTTTCTTCGGGTTGGTATTCTTTTGCCAGTTGAAGGAAGTTTTTATAATGCCCAGCTTCAGATACCATTAGCTCATAATAGAATGACTGGAGTTCTTTATCGCGAAGGTGCTTCCACAATAAACGGAAGCGCTCACAGCTCCTCGCCTCTATCAAGGCATTGATCAACAGCTTTTCCATTAGTTGTTGATCTCTACTACCACCTTTTTTTTCAATTTTGTTCAGGGCCTTGACATACTCATCTGCCCTTTTCTTACCTAATGCGACGCCTCTTTCTTTCATTTTCTCCAATACGCGCTCAAAGTGTGCCCACTCCTCTGCTACTACCGGGGTCAGCATATCCACCAACTTCTCTTTATCGGGAAACTGTACAATCAAGGATATGCAGGAAGAAGCCGCTTTTTGTTCACAGAATGCATGATCGATCAGAATATCATCTATCTGCTTCTCCACAATATTGGCCCATCTCGGATCTGTGGGCAATTCCAGCCCCAACACATGTTTTTCCATGACTGTTTTTGATAATGCTATAAATATTGACTTAACGGCGAGGCACTCAAAGGTCTATTCTCCAATGATCATTTGGCTATTTTCTCTGTTCAGAACTGCCCTCGGCACAAATTTAATCATAAAATGCCCACGAAAAACCAAAATCGACGATATTGACCTGCCCTGGATAAAGTGGTGTAGGTATATAACCATCGTCATTAAAGGCTTTCCAGAGATTGAGGTATTTCACAAAGAGTCTACCCCTATTGATTTTCAGGTTCGCAAAGAAGTCGGCATTCAGGTAAGCGGGCGATTCAAAAGAATCCTGCAAATGAAACTGACGAAGCACGGGATTGTAGGCATTGGCAAAATAGGCGGACTTGAAGTTGATATCAAAACCGAGTTGCAGTTGTAGATTGCCATTGATCAATATATTTTCATAATACAACTGTGTATTATTGAAAAGCTTGGGGACGCGAAACACCTCACTGGCATCACCTTCTACAGTAGTCAGTATGAACCTGTTCTTAAAATGGAAATGTTTGAAGAAACGCTTGTAGACATACACTCCTGTCGATAATACCTCGAAGGATGCCCCTACTTGCTCAGGAATTGTATCCTGATTGAAATACACATAGTTGCCGACAGACTTCAATGAGGCGAATGGCCGCAGGGAAAAACCATCCAGGTCCAACTTTAACTCTCCCGAAATCTCCGTGGCAGTTATTCTATTGAACCGATTGGCCCAGGCGTGATGATTGCCCTGATAAGCCTGTACCAAATAAGAAGGGAGGTATTCCATTCTTCCAACGCGCCCTTCGAACCACTTGGTCTGTATCTCTCCCCCTAAACGGTACCCTTCACCTACTTGATACTCTAACTCTCCACTAACATAGGCCATGGAGTCAAGATTCAGGCGCACATTGGCACCACCATAGCTTTCGAGTACGCGGTCTTTCAAGTTCAGTAGTTCAAACTCTCCATCACCATTTTTCAGCAGTAATGGCGCCTTTAGATCCAACTGATTATAGTTGACGTCTACTTGACGTGCTTTATAATACACATTGTAATAGAGCGCTGCTAGGTCACCTTTGATGCCTACTTCATTCTGAAAGATACGAAAAAGCATTCTATCCTGAGTTTGTGCCGCATTTCCCAATGTTCTGCCGACATAAGGGTTCGGTGTCCCATCCGTAGCATTGGGTTCACCCGACAGACTAGTATTTTCAAAGTCATTGAGTTGCTTTATCCTATCCGCTTCATGATAGATCTGTACAAGTTTTGAAAGTTTGTACTGGTGAAAAATATGAAACTGTGTCCTTAGTTCCCTGCTTTCGGCGGAAGTCAGATATGGGTTGATATTTCCCTCAAACAGTAACTCGCTGGCATTATCGTTGGTCAAAGCTACATCGCCTGCTTCCAACACGCCTCCCGATTCGTTGACCACGTGATTGATACGGGAAAAACTAGCTACTATCTCATAAGGTATGCTATCGGGATTGTAATGGGTATAGAAGTCATAGCCGACACTATTCACGTTTCTATCACCACGTCCCATTTTAAGTATGGTCTTATCGATAAAATATCCCCTATAATCGAAGCCTACATTCCAGTGTGGCTTGATGTTTCTGCTGAAACGTACATCGGTCATCGACCTTCCTTCTCCTCCAAATACAATATTAAGATCGGTATAGGGTGATTTGGTATCATAGTACTTGATTCTCTCAGGTCCGTGAAAATAGAGGTCATAAACATGGAAGCCGCTGGTAGCACCTATAGCATCGGGAACCTGATAGAAGATGGGAACAATGGCCGTTCCGATGTTACCTAGGTCTTGGTATAGGTTTTGGTACCTATTCACAAAATTGAAGCGGTGATAATTATCCAGTAGGGTATCAATGACATGATACCTTCTTCGATTGCTTTTGATTTCTTCTTCATAGGTGAACTTGCTCGTCGTAGGTCCATAGATCTGTTTTGTCGAATCATCCAATATCTTTCCCTTTTTTATACTTTCGGAAAGATCGGGAAGTTCCGTCCCCTCCTCTTTCTCCTCAAAGAGAGGATCGGGTTCGTTAGGGTCGTACTCGTTATCGCCTATTTGAGCCTTGAGTGCCTGAATGCTCAGCAACAGGCTCATGGCAAGGAAAAGAAATGCTTTCATAAATTTTAACACGCTCAAAAATACTAAATGATTCTGTTAAGCTGCAAGTGTTCCATACCTCATCAGCTATCATACTTGTATTCCAAGCTGATTTCTGCTGTATTATTCTACCCCAATCGACAGCAAGAGCCGATAAATGAGCCCTCTCGCCTAGTCCAAGAGATTGTTTTACGATTATTATCAGAGTATGTCATGGGTTATACAAACTTAGCTTTCAAATATCGCATATCTTCCTGTTCATTTTGCTTCACTCTGCGTGGACAATCCTCGGGATAGCGCTGCTATTCCTGCGGTTCTCGCCTTGATTGAAACAAAATGACCCGCGGAATCTTATACGACATTTAAAACCTAAATTTGTATTATTTCCGGAGTCAGGTCAATGGGCCAAGATAGTAGTACTATCCAATGGGGTTATGACTTGATTTTAGCCCAAATTGATCAATAGGATTTCGTGATGAGGGCATATAAATACACTAAAATCAGCCGTTTAGGAGAGGAGGCTTAATGGATGATTAAGTTGTAAAACCTGCGCCGTGTAAAACCGCCGATCTTGAAGCAATTTATGCTCGTAACAGGAAGGCTATCGATCATTTTGGGTTGAACCCGGATCATGCGCTGGAACTTCGTAACTAGGGCTTAAATGTCAATAAATCAGGGAGTTTTATTGGATTTAGCATAGCACCGCTATGGTGAATTTAAAAAACTTAGTGCATCGACTGATTTGCAGACAGTTAGATCCGCAGTAGATTTTCCAATGCATGATCCGGGTTTAACGAAAACAGGCACCAAAAGGTCATCTACGGTAACAAGCATGGTGGAAAAAGCTATAACTTAAAGTGAATCCCATTCCTGTGAATTCTAATGTAGTACTGAAAATCAATGCCATACCCATGAAAAGTAATGATACGATTCTACACGGTCCATATAGTGGACTTATTGACTTACTGCCTGTCTTACACTCTTATCAAAGGCCTTGCCATTTTTCAGAAAGACCACTTCTATGGGTAAGTAAAACAGGGGAATATTCCCAAAATCCATATCTATCAGTTTCACGATATCCTTTTCCGTGGTCAGGAAACAGCTATTCGGCATGGCGTGGGACTGCCACCGTTCTTTCAAGGTGTCTATATCTCCTTGGGTATATCGATGATGATCGTTGAAAACCACTGAATCTATCAGGTTGTATTCTCTTTGGACATACTTTCTGAGTCCATCGGTATTGGCTATACCTGAAAATAAAAATACGTTATTGTCAAAGACGCCTTCTCGTTCGTGGTTCAAGGTTTGAGGTCTGCTGTACTTTATAGTAGTAAAATACACCTCGGCCTCTTTTGAAAGATATTTCTTTGCGGCCTGAGAATAACGAAACATAATTTTCTCGGACAGTTCTCCGGGACACTTGGTGATGATCAGCATGTCCGCTCTTGTCGCTCCTGCCCTGGCCTCTCGAAGACGGCCCATGGGCAAGAGGTAGTCCTCGAAAAATGGCACTGCATAGTCTGTCAGCAAAATACTCAGGTTAGGGATAACGGAGCGGTGCTGATAGGCATCATCAAGGATAACAATCTCATTATCGGGATGCTCCAATAGAATACCGGGAATGGCCAAGGCCCTTTCTTCTCCTACAGCTACCCTTATTTTTGGACCGAATTTTCTATAGAACTGGAAAGGCTCATCACCTAGGGTGCCGGCATTGTCTTTGGGTGTGGCCAATCGAAAACCTCTTGTCCTACGACCATAACCACGACTCAGGGTACATAATCTATATTGTCCCTGTAACAAGCGGAGCAAGTACTCCACCATGGGGGTTTTGCCCGTACCTCCTACCGAGAGATTTCCTACACTGAGTACGGTGGTATCGAAGGCAAAGGATTTCTTATAACCTATGGCATAAAGATGATTGCGCAACCTTGTCACCATATCGTAAATCAAGGAAAATGGGAACAACAAATACTTTCTTGGCGACATAGCAGAATTATTTGACTATTTTTAAAAACTCAAAATTCAAGGATAAATGGTAAAAATAAAAGACGTTGTACATTATTTAAATCAAATAGCTCCTCCGAGCTATCAGGAAAGTTATGACAATGCGGGACTGATCACGGGTCACCCAGAAGGGGCTGTAGAAGGTATACTCATCACTTTGGACGCTACCGAGGAGGTCATCGAAGAGGCCATTGCGAAGAGATGTTCCCTGGTAGTGGCGCATCACCCGATTGTTTTCAAGGGACTCAAAAAGATAACGGGAAAAACCTATGTAGAGCGGGTCATCATAAAGGCCATCAAAAATGATATCGCCATATTTGCCGCCCATACCAATCTGGACAGTGTGGCCCATGGTGTGAACCATCGTCTTTGCCGGCAACTTCAACTCAATAACACGAGGATACTAGCACCCAAAAAAGGAGTATTGACCAAAATAGTCACTTATGTTCCCAAAGAGCATAGCGAAGAGGTACTGACTGCACTCCATGAGACGGGTGTGGGCAATATCGGTAATTATAAAGAGTGTAGTTTTCGTTCAGAGGGTACAGGTACTTTTTCTCCCAATGAGGACGCCGAACCCTACATAGGACGTCCCAACACTAAGGCCGAAGTCCTTGAAGAGAGGATTGAAGCTATTTTCCCCAGCTATCTTGAAGCTACCGTAGTACAGGCCCTAAAACAGGCACATCCCTATGAAGAGGTCGCCTATTACTTACAAACATTGAATAATCATAACCAAGAGGTAGGCAGCGGGATGATAGGCAAATTGGATTCGCCGCTGTCCTCACAGGATTTCTTGAAGCATTTGAAAACTTCCATGAACTTACAAATGATAAGGCATACGCAAGTCGGAGACAGCCCCATCCAAACCGTGGCTGTCTGTGGGGGAAGTGGTAGTTTTTTATTACCTTCTGCTATCGCACAGCAAGCTGATGCTTTTGTGAGTGCCGATTTCAAGTATCATGAATTCTTTGATGCCGATGAAAAGCTGATGATTGCTGATATAGGACATTATGAAAGTGAAGTATTCACAAAAGATTTGTTTTATGAGATATTAAGCAAAAAATTCACTAGCTTTGCCCTCTGTTTATCAGAAACAATAACGAATCCGATTTTCATCTTTTAATTCGTCAATGGAAAGTACCGTAGAACAAAAGTTAGATGCGCTTATTAAGCTTCAAAGTATTGATTCCGAGTTAGATTCCCTTAAAAAAGTTAGAGGAGCACTCCCTGATGAGGTCAGAGACCTTGAGGATGAGATAGCTGGCTACGACACCCGAGTAGAAAAATACAATGATGAACTTGCCGCACTGGAGCAAAACATCAATGATAAGAAAGCTGCAATAAAGGAGTCAGAAAAGCTCATCAAGAAGTATGAAGCACAGCAAATGAATGTGCGCAATAACCGTGAGTACGACGCTATTACCAAAGAGACCGAGCTTCAAGGTCTTGAGATTCAAATCAATGAGAAAAGAATCAAGGAAGCCTATCTAAAAATAGAGGACAAGAAAAAAGAAATCGAGGAAACTCAAGAGATAAGCAATGAAAGGGGTAAAGACCTGGAAAGCAAACGGAAAGAGTTGGACTTGATTGTTGGAGAAAGCGAAGACGAAGAATCGAAACTAGGAAAAGAGAGAGAGAAAGCTTCCAAAAATATCGAGGAGCGTTTGCTCAACTCTTATAATAAAATAAGAAATAATGCTAGAAATGGACTGGCCGTAGTCTCCGTAAAGAGAGGTGCCTGTGGTGGTTGTTTCAATATTGTCCCTCCCCAGCGACAGGCGGACATTAAAGATCGGAAGAAAATAATTGTCTGCGAACATTGTGGAAGAGTCCTTGCCGGTGTGGACGATGTCATCGTAGAAGAAGAAAAGAAACCAAGGAGAACAACAAGAAAAAAGAAATCTTAAGTTTCCAAAAAATTACTGAGATTGCTTTTTTCCAAGAAATCATATCACAAAAAAAAGACAAGTTTTAAAGCTTGTCTTTTTTTTTGCCCCATACTATGGTTAATCAGTTCAATGGTTATTTGCCCGCAACATTCTTCAGCTCAATCCCGATACTCAGATATCTTCAATGCCAAACAAAAGAGGGCTTATCGAAAAGCATTGGATTTAAGAGCTCAGTCCAGCAAAACATTACTTTTACAGCCAAATACTACCGACAGCAATAGCACCACTGATGAAGCTTCGCTGTACATATTACAGCTAAACGAAAGTCTGGAGTTGATTATCGGCGAAGATGAAAGTAAATACCCAATGTATAAGGAACGCTGGGAAAAACGGCTTTCCGCCCTGCAATCATCAAATAAAAAATCTCCCTATCGACTATTCTTTCTGGCAGAGCTACGATTGCAGTGGGCCTTTGTAGACGTCAAGTTCGGTCATGAACTCAGCGCGGCACTTCACTTACGCCGGGCATTCCGTCTAATAAAAAAGAACAAGTCTCTTCACCCTGATTTTCTGCCCAACTTAAAAACTATGGGTCTACTACATATAATGTTCGGGGCTATACCGGACAAGTATCAATGGGTTCTGTCCTTTCTAGGTTTGGAAGGAGATATAGACCAAGGGCTGACAGAACTGAGCCGTCTACGTACACACTCCATTTTTGGAACCGAAGCGCAGTTACTCCTTTCCTGTGTGCAGGCTTACCTCCTACACGAAGAAAAAGTCGCATTATCAACAGTAAAATCCCTCCATAACGATAATACGAGCAGTTTGTCCATCGCTTATATCTATATCTCCATACTCATGAAAAACGCTCAAGGTGAGGAGGCATTATCGATACTATCATCACTCGAAGGCCCAGCGAACAGTCATTCAATCTTCCACCTGCTGAATTATCTAAGGGGTGAAAACTCATTGCAAAAAGGGGATTATAAGACCGCCATCTCATCCTACAGGGATTTCCTTTTTCATTTTAAGGGTCGCAACTTGGTAAAAGATGCACACTACAAATTATTTCTGGCTCACTGGCTCAATGGAGACTCTATCAATGCTGCTGTTTACAGGAAAAAAGCACTCTCTACGGGTACTACCTATGCGGAAGCTGACAAGCACGCGGCAAAAGCTTTGGAAAATGCACACAGAATAAACAGGCCCATTATGAAAATACGCCTTGCGACGGATGGAGGATATTATACCGTGGCAAAAAAACTCATCAAAACTCATGAGTCTTTCTCGTGGCAGCATCGAAAAGATGCGATTGAGTTTATTTATAGAAAGGCTAGGTTTTATCATAAAACAGGGGAGGAAAAACTTGCTATAGAAAATTACTTATCGGTCATCAGTACATCTCAAGGCCAACAGTGGTATTTTGCACCTAATTCCGCCTTGCAGCTGGGCTATCTTTACCAGAAAGGAAAATCGTATGACCATGCCAGACAATACTTCGAAAAAGCACTATCCTACAAAGACTATGTCTATGAAAGCAGCATCAGCAATAAGGCCAAATCTGCCCTCAAAAATATGCCATGACCTATAAAAATTATACCTAAGAGAAAGTGAATAGGAAACTAGTTCTGAGGAGCGGTCAGATGTAAATAATACAAATTTGGATTTCAACCCAAAATGATCAATAGAGAACCTATTCCGAACATAAATTGCTTCAAAATCAGCAGTTTTATGCTGCGCAGGTTTTACACCTTGAATTATCTACCCTACACTAAGCCTCCTCACCTAAACCACTGATTTTATTGCAATTATGCTCTCATGACGAAACCCTATTGATCAATTTGGGTTCAATCAAGGCAAGAACCGCAGGGATAGCAGCGCTATCCCAAGGATTATCAACGCAGAGTGAAGCAAAATGGACAGGAAGATAGGCGATTTTAAAAGCTAAGTTTGTATAAAACATATCGTTCTTTGTACATCGAGTACGATCAATGGGAATGCTTCATAAGTACATCACCAATCCAAGAAAACACCCTACCCCAAACCAATTGCGCTTGAGTATAATTTTCAAAAGCATGTTCCTGTCTGTCGCTACACTCGACCACTATTTCAAAATGTACCGGGCTTCTTTGTTGAACTGTTGGACGTTATCATAATATAATTTTCATCAGGAATCTCTTTCCGTATCTATTTGTTTTAAGCTTCTTCCTTCAGCTTGATCATCTCTTTCTGAAGGTCCAATACGATTGTTGCCAGTTGTTCTACATTGATATCGTGCTGGCTAGTGGCATCGGGAAACTGTACGGAGATGAAAGCCTTACTTTCCCAAGCTTCGAGGATGTCATCTGCATCGATTTGATAAGGGGAGTAAGCCTTATTATCGGATACTAGAAATAGTTTGTTGTTATCGTCGATATAGTTGAAGACCCGCTTGTAGACCACACCTTCCTTTTTAGAAACCAATATATAGGTCTTACCACTTCTGATATTGGTAAGGTCATCGATATACTCACCTATAACTATAGTGCCAGGAAGTATGGGAAGCATGGAATCTCCATTGATTTCGAAAGCACGATATGTCCCATTGCTTGGTAAAATAGGCAGTTGGAACTTCGGCAGTTCCTTGATATATTCTAGGTCGGCATACCCATTGAGATAGCCTGCAGAAGCTTTTTGAGGTACAAGTTCTATGTTTTCTTTATCTTCTTTATCGACTGTTATGGCCAGAATTTCTTTTCCTCTGACCAAATCGCTATTGAGATGGAGTACCGAAGCGGGGAGATGCGCTACATTCCTGTTAATAAGGATATCTACGCTGGTCTCGAACACCTCTGCCATTTTTATCAGGTTATTGATTCTAGGGTCTGCCCTCCCCTCCTCATAGGCACCTATCAAAGAGCGCTTTATACCTATTTTTTCCGCTAAGTCTCCTTGAGTCCAGTGTTTGCTCTTTCTGAGATAACGGATGTTGTCACTGATTAAGCCCATAAGCTTTTGATGTTTTGTCAGAAGTAAATAAGATGACTAAATTAATGAATTGACCTGTATACTCAGTCATTAAAAATTAAAATAGTGTCTTTGGAATTTCTTATTTGGTTCATTGAATAAAGGTGCACACGAGAAGAACTATCTAATGTCCCCTTGTTCGATATTTTTCGCTTTATACTACTCACCACATGTTTTAAAGTAGTACCTGGCTCAGCCAGTACATATCCATAGAAGCATTGTACTTCTGCGTCGGATACCTGAAATTTAACTTGGAAATTACCCGATGCCAGCTTCTTGGTAGATAACCTCAATTTGAGCTTATCAGGATTAAAATGTTCAATGCAAACCATATCCCCACTAAGTTGTTTAGTACAAATCGACACTAATTTAGTTTAAAAACTTTACTATACAAATTATACTACTAAAAAATTTAGCAAATAAGGATTAATTGTTGTTTCAACCTATATTTGTGCGGAAATTTTTTCAATATTTTGTGCTATGAAAGGTTGGATAGGTATAAAAAGTATCGGTCATCAATTCCATTTTAGTTCATGTCTTCTCCCATAACAGTCCATGAATCCAAAACACCGAGCATTCGAAAGGTAATCCATATCGATATGGATGCCTTCTTTGCTTCAGTGGAACAAAGGGATAACCCTAAGTTACGAGGATGCCCTGTAGCCGTCGGCGGAAGTTCTCAAAGAGGTGTCGTCGCTGCTGCCAGCTATGAGGCCAGAAAGTATGGCGTACACTCGGCGATGCCCTCCTCTATAGCAGCCAGGAAGTGTCCGCAACTTGTTTTTGTTAAACCCCGTTTTGATGTTTACAAAGAAGTATCCGAAAAAATCAGGGATATTTTCTACGAATATACCGATCTGGTAGAGCCGCTTTCTTTGGACGAGGCTTACTTGGACGTCACCAGCAACAAAAAAGACATGCCCTCTGCCACTATAATCGCTCAGGAAATAAAGAAAAGAGTGAAAGAAAAAATACAACTAACCGCCTCAGCGGGCATCTCTTTCAACAAGTTCCTGGCAAAGACCGCTTCCGATATCGATAAACCCGATGGACTGACATTGATAGCCCCCAATAGAGCACAGTCCTTCGTAGACCGCCTCCCTATAGAAAAATTTTTTGGAGTCGGAAAAGTCACTGCCAAAAAGATGCGGCTCCTAGGTATCATAGATGGAAAAACGCTCAAGCAGTGGGGTCAGGAAGCACTGGTACACCGCTTTGGGAAAGCAGGTCGTTACTACTATAATATAGCCCGGTGTATCGACCATCGACCTATCAATCCAAACAGGATCAGAAAGTCCATCGGTGCGGAGCATACTTATGGACAGGATCTCGGCTCCGTAGAAGAATTAAGGTCGGCATACCAAGAAATCATCGACACACTGCTACGTAGAATGTCCGTATCCAAAACCAAAGGAAAAACGCTGACCATCAAAGTCAAATACACTGACTTTACCCAAATCACCAGAAGTAAGACCGTGGGCTATTGGATCGATAACAAGACTAAAATTTCGGAACTGGTAGAAGTACTTCTGCCTACCATTGATATCAGTATTATGCAGGTAAGATTATTGGGACTTTCCATTAGCAACCTGAACCATGAAATCAAGGGTCCCTACCAATTGACCTTAGAGTTTTGAACTTCATCCACAGTAGTAATACAAATTTGGGTTTTAAATGTCGTATAAGATTGCGCGGGTCATTTTGGTTTCAATCAAGGCGATAACCGCAGGGATAGCAGCGCTATCGCGAGGATTGTCAACGCAGAGTGAAGCAAAATGAACAGGAAGATAGGCGATAGTTAAAAGCTAAGTTTGTATAAAAGACTGCTTTGGACAATCTTATTTTGACATTTGTCATGACACAAATTTATGAGTGTAGATAAAGTACCTGAATTTGCCGCTATCAGACCATGTCATCAGCACCTTTTATGATCATCTTACTATTGTTGTTCAAATACACTAGGGAAATCCGATAGCGGTGTCTCCGACCAACATTTTTTTCATCTATCAATAAACTTCTTTCTTTTTACTAAGTAATATAGCATTTAAGGCACCGACAATAGCCCCTAAGAGATGAGACTCCCATGACACCCCGCTCTGCCATGGATACAAGCCGTTGAACAGTCCTCCATAAACGAGTATGATAACAATGGATATCAACATAGAAGTTCTGTCACGACGGAAAACACCAAAGAAAATCAAGAAGAATGCTATCGCATAAATCAAGCCACTAGCGCCCACATGATTTACCGGACGGGCCAATAACCAGACCAAGGATCCTGTACCCAAATAACATCTGAAAAAAACCCTTTTTGCTATCGAGTTATAAAAGTAAAATAGCACAACGCCCAAGGACAAAAACGTAAGTGTGTTGGAAAGCAAGTGGGTCAAATTGACATGCAACAAAGGGGAGAGCACAATACCGACAAGTCCTATCCATCGACGAGGATGGATGCCAAAACTGTCGATATCGATCCCATACAAATTATCGACTGAAAAAAAGAGCCACATCAAGAAAAGGAATCTAAACGGGATGACCGAACTCCCTAGGATTGTCTTTCTATAGTGTGGCATAAATTCTATCGGAATAGCGCATATATTAATCAACGATCGATACCTATCTTCATTGTGCCTTTCTATCGGAAGGGTCATTGATCATATCGAGTCCAATAAGCTTAGACTCTTCATAACCTACCGCCATATACCCTAAAAGACCTCCTGAAGCTTCTGCTATCTTTTTGGCAATATCCTTGATACTTCCATAAAATTTTATGGCAAAGGTCTTATCCAGCTTTGGAAGAATGGCGTTAATGCCCACCAATTTATCGATGATCAATGGATTGCGTTTTGAGGCATCGGCGGGCATCTCTTTGATCATATCCATCAACTGTTCTTCGAAGTCCTTTCCTGCTTCTTTGTAATAATCCAACAATGCCTCTCGTGCCTTATTCTGCTTTACCCTTGATAAGGTTACAGCTTCTTTGATTTCTGCTCTGTCAATATCATTATCGGCACCTGCAATCAATATAGATACCAATAGTGGTACTTTGAACATCAATGCAGCCTCTTCTTGAGATAAATCTTTGAATTCTGGAATCATAAGTTATCAATTGTGGAAAAAATGAATGTACAACAACAATTTCTTTTAGAGAGTGTTTTGAATTGTATTCAAAATTTGTTACCGCTTATTTTGAGTAGGACCGAGCGTTAAAAAGTGTCTTTGAGGACATTATCAGCAAAGGGGCCGGCTTACCATGTGAGCATCATATGACATGGAAGCGGTACTATTCAGGATAAATTTGACAAAATCACACCTCAGAAATAGCAATTGATCAAATAAAATATATATTTCAAAACAGTCTCTTAATTTAATTATTAATCAGATTCAGCCCGAGCAATACGTACTTTTTTTCTGTTTTTATTTCCAAACCATGGAACAGGCCTCTATACTAAGAAGCTTATCCATTTTACAAATGAACGCTTGTTTTATCATTTGAACATTTACTATTTCATCTCGGGCCCGATAAAGTCACTATAAACATCATAAAACCTGCGTGATTTGGAGGATTTGATATGGCTAGGTTTCATTAATTTTCTTAAATTAACCCTTGAATGTGCTTCTTTGTTATTTTTTTGAAGCCGATTAAAACTAACTTTTATTATGTACCAACAGGAACCCATTAAGATTTTTGTCGTTGAAGATGATCCTTCCTATATCAAATTCTTAAAGTATGTGCTTAGCCTCAATCCTGATTTTGAAGTCAAGGTATTTGCTACGGGCGAAGAATGCGTCAAAAACCTTCATGAACACCCTGCTATCATCACCTTGGATTATACACTACCTGATTTGAGTGGAGAGGCCGTTCTGGCAGAGATAAAAAACAGAATACCCGATACTCATGTCATCATCATTTCTGCACAAGAGAAAATAGGCACCGCTGTATCCTTGTTAAAACAAGGAGCCTATGATTATATCATCAAGGATGAAGAGACCAAAGATAGATTACTGAACTCCATCAATAATGCTCGGAAAAATGTATCGCTGATCAAGGAGATTGACTATCTGAAAAAGGAAATATCAGAAAAGTATGAGTTCGGCAAAAGTATTATCGGCACGAGTAATGCGATACAAAAAGTCTTCTCTATGCTGGAGAAGGCTGTCAAGACCAATATTACCGTATCGATTACAGGAGAGACGGGTACTGGAAAAGAGTTGGTCGCTAAGGCCATCCACTATAATTCCCAACGCAAGAACAAGAGTTTGGTGGCTGTAAATATTGCGGCCATTCCGAAAGAACTGCTGGAGAGCGAACTCTTTGGCCATGAAAAGGGTGCCTTTACAGGAGCTGCTACCCGCAGGATAGGGAAGTTTGAAGAAGCAGAGGGCGGCACTATCTTTTTGGACGAAATCGGAGAGATGGACATGAGCCTACAAGCAAAACTGCTTCGTGTTCTACAAGAAAAGGAAATCACGAGAATCGGTGGCAATTCCATCATCAAACTGGATGTACGTATTATAGCTGCCACCCATCGAGATTTGGCCGAAGAAGTAAAAAAAGGCAACTTTCGTGAAGACCTTTACTATCGATTGTTGGGTCTCCCCGTTCACCTCCCCCCCTTACGCGACCGCGGAAGGGATATTATCATCATTGCCAAGCATATTCTCTCCGCTTTTGCTAAAGAGAACAATCTGGGCAGCCTACGCATCTCTAAAGAAGCGCAGGAGAAAATGCTCAAGTATCACTTCCCGGGCAATGTCAGAGAACTGAAGTCCATCATCGAACTCGCTGCTGTCATGACCAATGATGACGAAATCAAGGAAGATGACATCAATTTCAATAGCATAGCCAAAGAAGACAATATCATCTTCGAAGAGATGACCTTAAGGAATTATACTTTCAAGATCATCCGACATTTTCTCAAGAAGTATGATGACAATGTATTGCTAGCGGCAAAAAAACTGGATATCGGTAAGTCTACTATATACAGGTATCTCAAAGAAATGGAAGAAGAACAGGTTTAGTAGATTTTTATTCGAACAATACTATGGGAAGTTTAAAAACGTATGTCGAGCAGGGCGAATTTTACAAAGCTGTAGTCGAAGATGGATCAGATATCATCTTTATCGTTGACTATATAGGCAAAATACTGTATCACAATCAAGCTGTTGAAGAGACACTGGGACACCCTAAAGATAGTCTTGTGGGGCATAACTTCTTTGACTTCATACAATCGGAAACAGTCCAAGACCTCAAGGAAAAGTTTGCGGAATGCCTTTCCAATCGCTATACGGACAGTATAGAATTTCGATTTTTATGCTCTGATGGTACTTATCGGTACTTAGAATTCAACGCACTGAACCTCAAACATAAGGAAGATATCGAAGGGATGATACTGGACTGTAGGGATATCACCCAGCGTAAGAAAGATGCAGAGGAACTACTCCGTGCCAAAAAGGCCAAGGAACAGTTTCTTGCCAATATGAGCCATGAGATCCGTACTCCTATCAATGGTATCGCCGGGATGGTCAACCTCCTCTCCGAAACCAGTACTACCGAAGACCAGAAAAAGTACCTGTTGGCCATCAAAAATTCCACTGATAACCTAAAAGTCATCATCAATGACATTCTTGACCTTTCGGTCATTGAATCAGGTAAGCTCAGGTTCGAAAGAATCGGCTTCAACTTAGAGTACCAGCTAGGTGCTGTCGTCGAGACGTTTTTACCTACAGCCAATGAAAAAGAAATCACTATACGCCATAGCATAGATGAACGGATCGAAAGTGTACTTCTGGGCGACCCCGTGCGCTTGAATCAAATCCTCATCAATCTTATCAGTAATGCCATCAAGTTCACTCATGAGGGAGAAATAAACATCGACGTAGATGCCTATAAATCTTCAGAGGATCAACAGTGGCTCTCCTTTGATGTCAGTGATAGTGGTGTCGGTATCCCCAAGAAAAAGCTGGGGTCGATTTTCGATAGCTTTAGTCAAGCAGATGAAAGTGTGACCAGAAAGTTTGGGGGTACGGGACTGGGCTTATCCATTTGCAAGCAATTGGTAGAACTACAAGGTGGGACGATTTCGGTAGCAAGTACCGAAGATGTAGGGACAACCTTTACTTTTAAAATAGCTTATGGACTTGGAAAGAGAGAAGACCTGGTCGAGATTTCGGATGACACTGCTCGAAGAAAGAGAAGAAAGAAACATGATAAATTCAAGGACTTTCATATACTTCTTGTGGAGGACAATGATATCAATCGTATGTATGCCGCCAATATCCTTAAAAAATGGAATTGTATTGTCGATACGGCAGAAAATGGCTACACCGCCCTCGAAAAACTGCGAAAAAGTGATTATGACGTGGTACTCATGGATATTCAGATGCCCGTTATGGATGGTTTCGAAGCCACCAAGGTCATTCGAAACAAACTCCCGGTAGCCAAGTCTAAGGTCCCTATTATCGCCCTAACGGCCAATGCCATAAAGGGGGACAATGAAAAATGTCTGGCAGTAGGCATGGACGACTACCTTTCTAAGCCTTTTTTACCCGACGAGCTTTACGAAATCCTCTGTAAATACTTTAGAAAGAAGAGTGATAAAACTGCCGATGAATCAGAAAATATACCTCTGGAAGACAAAGGTATAGGTGAAACAGGAAAAGTAACCGACCTTACTTATCTAAAAAGCATCTGTGACGGAGAGCGCGAGTTCATGAGGGAGATGATAGAGACATTTGTAGATACTACGCCGGCCACTTTGGACAGCATGCGTAAGTGGGTAGAAGAAAAACAATGGTCGGACATTGGCAAAAGCGCTCATCGCATAAAACCATCTATCACCTTTATGGGAATTAACTCTTTTAAAGAGTCCATTAAAGAGCTAGAGAGATACGGCAAAGACGAAATCAATACCAATGAAATCCCCGGTCTGGTTTCAGAGTTGACAGAAACCTGTCAACAAGCATTCAAAGAACTCAAGGAAGTACTCGAAAATGAACTGGGATGACAGTGAGGCCGCAGACTTATGCTCGCGCTATGGCTTCTAGCTGACCATCATTTATAACACAAAAAATGCCAGTGGGAAATAAATATCAAGTCCGAAGTACGCATTAAAACTTCGTGATGAAGCCTTAGGGTCTGTTTGAAAAGGCGTGATTCCAGCTAAATGGCCACTAAGTAGGGACCTAATGACCATTTCTCATGTACACCCAAGAGCACCTTGATTTAGCGCAAGATAATTCCAGATCAGAACAAGCTAACGTCTTGTATATCCTGAGCTTTTAAATCAAAGAATGCCTGATGAATATCAAACATAGCTTCGTTACTGACCAGTTTCTTATGATGATACCCTCCTTCTGCATTCATGGTATAGGTATTGACATTATCTCTGAGGTTAAAAGACAGGATAGTTATAGCTTCCTGCTTCAGTCGCGGGTCGGTAATCAGAAACATCGACTCCAAACGGCGATCAAAACTGCGTACCATGACATCAGCACTTCCGGCATATACCTTGGAATCACCATTGTTATGGAAATAAAATAAGCGGGAGTGTTCCAGATAATCTCCCACAATAGAGTAGACTTCTATCTTTTCGCTCAACCCTTTCTTTCCCGGCTTGAGACAACAGATACCACGAACAATCAACTTGATACTGACACCTGCCTGACTGGCCGCATAAAGTTCATCAATGGTCTCCTTATCCTGTAGTGAATTGATTTTAATAACAATTCCACTTGATAGTCCGTTCTTACTGTTGCTGGCTTCCTGCCGTATCATTTCCACCAGTTGCTGGCGCATACCTTCCGGGGCAGTGATCAAGTGCTGGTATAGGGTAGGCATGGAATGACCTGTAATCACATTGAAAAACTCCGAAACGTCCTGTGCATATACTTCTCTGGTCGTCAGCAAACCCAAATCGGTGTATAGCTCGGAGGTATCTTCATTATAGTTACCCGTAGACATATGTACATAACGTCGGATATTGCTCCCTTCTTTCCTTACAATAAGTAAAAGTTTAGTATGTGTTTTGAAACTACTGATTCCGTAGATGACATAACAGCCGGCATTTTGAAGTTTTTTTGCTTCGCGCAGGTTGTTCTCTTCATCGAACCGTGCCTTTACCTCAAACAATACAGAGACGTGTTTTCCACTCTCAGCGGCCTTCAATAAGGCGGCGGTCACGCGGGATTCCTTGGCCAATCGATATATGGTCAGTTTTATGGAAAGTACATTGGGGTCTTCAGCGGATTTCTCCAGTAAGTCCAGCATCGGTTCTATATTGTTATAGGGATGATGCAGTAGGATATCCCGGTTTTTCAGTATCTCGAATATATCCTGTGGTCCTTTTTCAGGAAAACTGAGTGGCGGCACGGATGTTCTCGGCTTGGACTGTAAGGCCTTAAATTCATGATGTCTGATGATTTGCCATAGCCCCGTAAAATCCAACAGGTTTTTGGTTTTGAAAACATTGTAATCGTCCAACTCCCAGCGCGTCTTGAGCAGGTCCACAATCCACTGATCGGCACCTTCCATAGCCTCCAGACGGACTACCCGTCCTGTACGGCGAGTCTTCAATTTACGCTTGAGTTCCTCCAGAAAATTGGTCTCGATATCCTCACTTTCCTCCAAAGTGAAATCACCATTTCTGGTAATCCTGAAAATGGTCATGGAAATCACATCGACGTTTCTGAAAAGATTATGTATCTTATGTTTTACGATATCTTCTATAGGCACGAAAAACACCTTATCATCCGTTTCTACTTCATAAAACCTTGGCAAATTCTGCGGCAATTGTATGAATGATAAGCGTTTGTTTTCTTCGGTATCCTCCTTCCCCTTGGTAACTACCCCGAAAACCAAACGTTTGTTCATCAGAATAGGGAAGGTATGATAGTTATCATATACCATAGGAGTAAGCATAGGAAAAATGGTCTCCTCAAAATACTCACTCATTCGTTGCTGTTGTTCCGTGGTAGCATCCCGAAAGCCTATAATCTGAAAATGCCTTTCTTCGAGGGCCGACTTCATCACCTCAGAATATACTTTATACTGGTCCAAGTGAAAAGCATGACACTTTTCCAGTAGTAGCTTACGAAAAGGCATCACTTTTAGCCCTGAATAATCAATACGTTCTTTTTGATAGTCGATGTAATTGTAAAGGCTACCTACCCTTATCATAAAAAATTCATCAAAATTGGATGAAGTAATGGCCAAGAACTTAAGGCGTTCAAAAATACTGCGTTTTTCATTGGATGCTTGATCCAACACCCTATCGTTGAATTTTACCCAACTTAAATCTCTACTAATATAATCACTGGAATCAATCAGTGTGGATGTTTTTTCATCTACTACCATAGGTACAATCAAGACTGTTTAAGCTCAGGGAGCGGTTATTTCAATTATCGATAGAGGCCAACGTCGATATAGACGCTATAGCTACTTCATATCAGTTCCTTCATCCTTGATATCCCGCGTACAACAAAGGATATCAGCTTTACAGAGGCTGAAAAATCCATTGGCATTTTGTGGGTTATGGATGGGGTTTCCTATTTTTCACAAAACTAAAAAAGGGTTCCCAATAATGTGAACCCTTTCCGAATTGATATCGAAAATTTAATATCTAAATATCCACATTGGCATATTTTGCGTTCTTTTCTATGAACTCTCTACGCGGGGCCACCTCGTCCCCCATCAGCATGGAAAAGATATGATCGGCTTCTGCTGCTGAGTCTATGGTCACTCGCTTAAGACTTCTTACCTCCGGGTCCATAGTAGTGGTCCATAGTTGTTCCGGGTTCATCTCTCCCAGACCTTTGTACCGTTGAACATGTACAGAATCCTCTTTCCCTTCTACGGTCATTTCTTTGACCCAGGCCTCTCTTTGCTCTTCATTCCAGCAGTAATGTTCTTTCTTTCCTTTTTTCAGCAAGTACAACGGAGGAAGTGCGATGTATACATAACCGTTTTCGACCAGCTCACGCATATAACGAAAAAAGAACGTAAGTATCAGTGTTCGGATATGGCTACCATCCACATCCGCATCTGTCATAATGATGATCTTATGATAACGTAACTTTTGCATGTTCAATGCTTTGGCACCACCTTCTTCAGTACCAAAACTGACACCAAGTGCCGTAATCATGTTTTTGATCTCTTCGTTTTCGTAGATTTTGTGCTCCTGTGCTTTCTCCACATTGAGGATTTTACCTCTCAGCGGGAGTATGGCCTGAAAGTTTCGATCTCTACCTTGTTTGGCCGAACCTCCCGCAGAGTCACCCTCTACCAAATATATTTCACAAACAGCTGGGTCATTATTGGAGCAATCCGCCAGTTTACCGGGCAGTCCCGTACCCGTCATAACATTTTTACGCTGTACCATTTCGCGGGCCTTGCGGGCCGCATGCCTTGCCTGTGCCGCCAGTATCACCTTGTTGACAATTTGTCTGGCTTCCTTGGGATGTTCTTCTAAGTAGTTTTGAAGCATTTCGCTAACAGCATTGTCCACAGCTCCCATCACGTCTGAGTTGCCTAACTTGGTCTTGGTCTGTCCCTCGAATTGTGGCTCGGCCACTTTGACAGAGATGACGGCCGTAAGTCCCTCCCGAAAGTCATCTCCGGCAATATCTACTTTGACCTTGTCCAAAAGACCGGACTTATCCGCATAAGACTTCAACGTACGCGTCAGGGCCCTTCGGAATCCGGATACATGAGTACCTCCTTCTATAGTATTGATATTATTGACATAGGAGACTACGTTCTCCGAATAGGACGTGTTATAGCTCATGGCTACCTGCACGGGAATCTCTCCATTCTCCCTGTCCATGAATATGGCATCAGGAATAAGTGATTCTCTGGTCTCGTCCAGATAACGGACGAACTCGCTCAAACCTCCTTCAGAGAAAAAGTCTTCTCCTATCGAGTTCCCTTCTTCGTCCACCTCGCGGTGGTCTTTAAGGGAGATGGTTATACCAGCATTCAGATAAGCCAACTCCCTCAAACGTGCGGCGACACGGTCGTAAACATATACCGACTCTGTGAAGATACTCTTGTCGGGCAGAAAGTGTATCGTGGTACCTGTCCTATCGGAAGTACCTACCTCTCTCACATCGTATTGAGGTGCACCTTTACAGTATTCTTGTTCGAAGACTTTCCCATCGCGGTATACTGTTGCCTTTAGCATCGTCGATAGTGCATTGACACAGGAAACCCCCACACCGTGAAGCCCTCCGGACACCTTATAGGTATCTTTATCGAACTTTCCGCCGGCATGGAGCACGGTCATGACCACTTCGAGGGCAGAACGCTTTTCCTTGCTGTGCATGCCCGTAGGGATACCCCGACCGTTATCCGTAACTTTTATGGAATTGTCCTCATTGATCTCCACAGTAATCGTATCGCAATGTCCCGCCAACGCCTCATCTATCGAGTTATCAACGACCTCCCATATCAGGTGGTGCAAGCCCTTTATGCCCACATCACCAATGTACATTGCGGGTCTTTTTCTTACCGCCTCCAAGCCTTCAAGCACCTGGATATTATCCGATGAATATTCTTGTTTTGCTTTATCTTTATGTTCGCTCATATGTAAATTCTAAATCCATCAAAAGTACAATAATTAAGGCGTTTTTACACGGTTTTAAAGCAGTAATTTATCAGTTTATTATCATTGAACAGGATCCTCTTCTACTATACTATCCTTATTTCCTGCCGCACAACCACTAAGCCACTGTTTAGGGCCGAAATGTGCAGTGAGCCCATCATCCAAACCCAAAGTATTGCATCGTCCCGTAGTTGAAATGGTAGGGCCAAGGAACTCATTCGGACTCAACCCAGAATATTCAACATGGAGTACAATTGGAATGCGTTTCTTTGGCGCAAGAGGTTAGGATATGATGAAGGTGACGGGCCATGCGGTACTATTCACTGATTTTGCAGTAGTTCGGGCCTGCATTGATTGCGGTCGTTGACTATTGGCCAATCCCGGAATAATCAATAGGATTTTGCTTTGAGGACATGGTGACCCTAGGAATTGTCCCGACACTTTGCCGTTCCCGAGTATGAACACCACCTATGGCAACAACGAGCCTCACTGTTCCAAGACCTTGATTTCGGTGCGGCGGTTTTGCTTTCTGCCCTGCGTTGTAGTATTGTCGGCTCGGGGGTTGGTCTCACCGTAGCCCTTTGCGACCATTCGTTCTCCACCAATGCCCGCATTGATGAGGTAATCCCTGACCGCCTCGGCACGTTTTTGGGACAGTATCTGATTCGATTTTTCGTCCCCCTGACTATCCGTATACCCCGAAATCTCGATTTTTATATGTATGGTACGCAACATGGTCTCTTTTAGATTTTCCAGCTCAAGGGTAGCAGTTTTTTCAAGGGTGCTTTTACCCGTACGGAAATAGACATTCTCCATCACCAACACATCTCCTGCATGTAGTTGTTTGCCCTCTTCGTAACTCTCCCTGATAATGGGGACATCTTTCTGCGGGATTTCATTTCCCATATCACTTATCGCCGCCTTTTTCGTGGCCAATGACCGGGTCTTATTGACTTTTGACAGAAAAAACCTAACCGTATCTGTCTCGGGGCCCTGCTTCAATAGTGAATCCATATCCATCTCGGTCTTTTCATACCCGGGCATACTCAGGGATAGGCGATAGTTCCTTTCCGGGATATAGGAAAACTTGAAGATACCATTGGCATCGCTTGTGGCGATATGCCGTGGAGGCTTTTGCGGAGTCCCTTCGTCAATAAGGAGAACGGATACTACTTCCAAAGACTTGTTGAGGGTATCTTTGGCCGATATAAGAATCTGTAGGTGCTTGACCGGCACGTCGATAACTGTAAATACATCCTCACAACAGGTATTCTCCCCCAAAAGCTTTCCTCCAGGACGGTTCGAGACCAATAGGCCCCGATGTTCCTCCGCACTGAAACTGAAATAGGTGTCATCATAAGAGGAGTTGACGGGCAGACCCAGGTTTTCGGGTTTCCTCCAACTTCTTCTGGAACCACCGGCCCGAAATACGTCCAACCCACCCAGACCGGGATGGAAATCGGAGCTGTAGTACATGACACCCGTTTCATCATCATAATAAGGGCTGACCTCATTTCCTTGAGTATTGAGAGCGGAACCACAGTTGACAGGAACTTCGAAAGTACCCTCCCTTCCTTTGGCGGAGTACCAAATGTCCATCCCCCCTCTTCCGCCCGGTCTATCGGAGACGAAGTACAGCACCTCATAGGTTTTACTTCTCTTCCTAAGTGTGCTTATAGTGGGTTGCGTACTGGAATATCCGTTTATATTGATATTATGGACCAGTTTTTCGGGTTTGGTCCATCCTGATTTTTGTCGATAACTTCTGTATATCCGGCACCTCATTTTGTCATATCGATCTTCCGCGCAATAGGTAAAGTAGACTGTCTTACCGTCCTGGGTAAAGGAGGCATTGGCCGTATGGTAAAAATCATCATTGAGTTCATCCAACAGTTGCGGTTCCGTGGGTACACCATTTTGCAGTTCACTTTGATACAATTTGGTCAATTTCCTTTCCCCATTCTCCGTCCTATCGAATAGAAGTGAGTCCGAATGCATGGATGTATACACCATAGCATTGGACATGACATAAGCGGGAGCAAATTCGCTGTAGGCAGTGTTCAGCTTTCCGGGCAGGCGCCGGACCTCATAGGGCTGTACGTACTGTTCTTCCAAGGTTTGCAGGGCAAAGTCACAGTTACGGATGGCATTGGTCGCCTCTCTCTTGAGTGTCCTGTCGATACCGGCCTTGCTTCTTATGATATTCATATAGTGGCTTTTTGCTTCCTCGTATTTACCTTGATAGTGCTGTGCCTTTGCCAGATAGTAGGGCAGCAATGGATAATCGTTCTTTCGCTGTTCATCTTCCAGTTGTAGACTGAGTACTTTCAGTAGCTCCTTTTCGGCCTTGGCATAACTTCGGGTATGGTAGTAGGCCATTCCCAAACGGTATCGCAGTGCTGTGTTCTTTGGTGCGGTCCTAAGAGCAGTTTCCAAAACAGGTATGGCTTCGAAATATGCTTTCTTTTCAAATAGATAAGTCCCTTTTCTCCGATCATTTTTTTGGAGAGAAAGGACTGTCGGCACCGTCTGTCCCGGTGAGAGACTGTAGATAAAGGAAAAAAGGAGGACAATAGAGAATGTTCTTTGCATAATTCAAAAGGTATTACAGGGCAAGGCGACTCTCCGGTCTCCAGCAGGATTCTTCCAGCCTGACCAAGTAAGTCCTATTTCAAAAGCTCCAAGTCCACCCTTGCCCAGCGACGGAATCTCCCGAAGTTCCCCTAAACCTGAAGTCGTTAGGTCATAGGCGGCCATGACCTGTATTCTTTTCCATCTTAGACCGGCAGAGAATACCATGGCATCATCATAGCGATAGGCCAGGCCGGCAAGGACAATAAGTGGCTTTTCGAAAGGGAGGTCGTAGGCCCAGCGCATTCCTGTCAACAGAGAATATGCTCCTCCCTGATACAGGAGCTGCCAGTGGGGCATTATACTCAATTTTTTGCGCAAACGCTTGTTCACTAGACCGTGCAGCACCCATAGCTCATTCTGCCGGACACTGTTCCTATAAATCGACTTTTTTTTCCCAAGGAAGTGGTATACGGCCGTACCCACAGCTAGGGATAAAGTAGAAGAAAAGCGGTATTTGAAATTCGCTCCCGTACCCAAGGTAGTATTGCTCCATTGCTCATCAGCAGTGGGTTCCCCTGAACTCAGGGCAGGATTGAAACTAAAGAACTCGTACTGATTGCCAAAGCGGAATCCGGAGAGGTCGATACTATACTGATGGAAAGCTCCCTGTAGCCCCAAATCTATCCTACCACGCTCAAACGCACCAAAAAAATGATGATAGGCCAAGGATATCCCCGCTGTATACGTATCCAGAATACCTTCTCCCATAGCATCATTGGTAAAGAAAGCTCCCAATCCCAAGGTATTCTTCTCCATACCCAGGTTCCGAAGGACATACTCACCACTGATGCCCGTAGTCATGAACCGGGAACCTATACCGCCCCACTGCTCTCTGTGTATGGCCGATAGGCGCCAGTCTTCGGACATACTTCCCGTACGGGCAGGGTTCAGGGTGGCCGTGTACATCTCGTAGAGTGAAAATCGCGCGTTCTGTGCTCGGGCGGTCTGCTCAGCGAGACCGATCGAAAGTAGGATGCAGAACAGGTATTCTTTTTTCATAGACTATCTCCTTATAATTTACCGCAGCAGGGTAACATTGCGCTTGAAATTAAATTGCGTGTCATAGGCTCCCCTGGCCTTGACATGAACGACATAGACCCCCGTGTTCTGCATTTGTCCATTCAGGTAGCCGTCCCACTGCCTGTTCACCCTGTCCCCATCGAAGACCAATTGTCCCCATCGATTGAAGACCTTGAATTCATACAGTTCCTTGATACCGTTGTGAATGAGTACCAGACGGTCGTTCTCCCCATCGCCATTGGGGCTGAATGCCGTGGGCAGTTCCAAGTGCACGTTCAGGTCAAAGCGTTGCCGCAGGGTATCCGTACAGCCCAAGGTATTGGTAACGACCAGTTGTACGGTATAGGGCTTTATCGAATCATAGGTATGTATGGGATTTTCTTCACTGCTGCGGGTGCCATCGCCAAAATCCCAGTCATAGGCCCTGATATCCCCCAGGGAAGTACTGAAAAACTGTACGGGAACAAAGGCTTCCACAAAGGGGTCTGCGGTAGCGATACCTGCTTCGGGTATCTCGTGTACTACAATACGCTGTGTCAGGGTATCGGTACAGTTGAGGTCATTCTCTGCCACCAGTATGAGTGGATAAGCTCCCGGACTGTCATAGGTTCTGATGGGGTTTTCCTCTACGGAGGTGGCCTCATCATGAAAGAACCACCGGAAACCTGTCAAAACGGTCCCTGTAGTGGCCCTACTGGTATTCCTCAACAATAGTGGAACACCTGCACAAACAGAGTCCTTTACATAATCGACTATGGGAAGTGCCAAGGTCTTTACGGTCTTGGTGATGGTCTCATCACATTTTGAAAACGCATTGGAGACGCGAAGGCTGACCGTGTGGAGGGTGTCCCGACCCAGTACGCTTTGGGTCATCGGTGGTGGTGGCCAGAACCCATCGAGGGTATCCCGATTGTCGAACACCCATTCGTAATTGGTGATGTTTTCCAGGCTGTCTTTGAAATTCAGCGAAAAGGAAACGGGTTCATTGCCGCAATTGGTTTCGAAATTGAAATCGGGACGGCTTACCTGCTCTATCCTATAGCGTCTTTGTCTTGTACGTCGGCAGCCGAGGGCATCTTCCATCGCCAGACTGACCGTATAGTTTCCCGAATTGCCGTAGGTATATTGAGGTCGGATGTCGGTCGAGCTCCCTACACCGTCCCCAAAATCCCAAACTACGTCGATAATAGGGACGCTCAGGTCACCTGCTGTCCTTTCAAAGGAAAAATCGATAGGCTCCTCCTTACAGGCACGTCCGGTATTGATGGATGCATTCAGCTCGGGAAAGATTTCCACCTTTTCGTAGAAAAAGCTAGAACATCCGTCGGTGACACTCTGGATTGCATTGTAGTGAACGGTCAGGGAAACCTCAAACTTGCCCCGACTCTTATAGGATATCATAGGGTCCATTATTTCACTGGTCTGGCCATCTCCAAAAACCCATTCGTAGCGGTTCACGTGAGGTCCTTCAGGGCCCAGCCCCTTTACCGCATCCTTGACACAAATCGATGCGTCATTGGGGGTCACGTCAAAGCGACTACTATCTATCAACGTGACAAAGACCATCTCGGTAGACTTGGCCTCACAACCATTTTCGTCCACTACAGTCAAACTGGTCATATAATCGCCCAATGCCGCATAGGATTTCGGCGGCGGATCTTCTCCTATAAAAGTAGTACCATCGCCAAAGTCCCACTCATAAAGACTGACCGCATAGAAAGAGGTCGAACTGTTTCTATAATTCACCTTGTCACCGATTTCGCAAAAAGCATCGTACACAAAATTGGAAAATATAGGATATCGCACATCCATGGAATCCCTTGACGTGCATCCATTACCATCCTCGACTTCTACCTCATACCTTCCAGGTAGGTCTATAGTGATATTCGGTTGTATCTCTCCGGTGTTCCACAGGTACGCAAAGTCATCATCATCGCCAGGGATAAGAATCGTGTTCAGGTCGAAATCGGGATTGTCACAATTGTAGTAGATTTCATCCGGCGCGTCTATATTGATTTCGGGATTTTTCCATATATACACACTGTCCGTGACGGTTTTTTCACAACCTGATTTACTCAATAGTCCTAGTGTCACCTCATATTCACCACCTAATACATACACATGGGGTACCTTTAGTACGCTATCTATTCCCAGCGTATCTGTCGTACCATCGCCAAAATCGATGATTACCCGATTCAGTGCGCATACAGAATCCTCTTGGTCTGTTATGGTCATGAATGTGGTATCCGTTGCACAGGCCAGTAGGAACTCAAAGCTCGGATCTTTGATTCCATCACAGATAGTGATCGTCCTCTCATGGATGTCCTGACAAGCAGGGCTACTGTCATCGGTGACGGTCATCTTTACGGTATAGGCCCCTGGAGAGGCATAGATATGCACTACACTGTCCAGAGTGGTAGCTAGCGTAGTACCATCGCCAAAGTCAAAAGAGCGTAGGGCGATCCTATCACTGTCGCCAAATGCGGTGGAAAAATCATAAAATACCGTGGTGTCCCCAAAACAGTAGTTAAAGGGTGCCAATGCTGTAGCAATACCCGGTGAGACCCTAACGGAATCGAAAGTCCCACAACCTTTCCCATCAGTAATTCTCACTTTATAGCTCCCTGTACTGTCCACTTGCAGCTGGCGGTCGGTGATTCCCGTAGGCCATTCAAAGGTGTAGTTGCCGTCACCTCCGGAAACTTCGGGCGACAGGGTGACCGACGCATCATTGCAGCTCAGATAATATTTGCCCATGATGGTTCCTTCAAAAGAGGTGATTTCAGGAGTATCCTTCACGGTAACAATAAAGGTTTTGGCCGCTATACCAGGCTCGGGACAGACATCGTCTTCCGCAGAAAAGGAAAACAAATGTGTCCCTACATCACCTTTATCAGTATCCCAATCAAAGTAAGCAACAACCTCAGTGGTATCTTTCCCTACGATTTTGACATAACGGGGGTCGCCCGATACCAAAGACATATTCAGTAGTTCCCCCCCCTCACCCATCGCTCTGATGGTATCCCTTATCGTCACTCCTGCACAGACTTCTATACTTGAACTTTTGCTGTTGAAAAAATCCGAAATTTCCGGAATGTCATTGGAACAATCAACAGCACTTACCTGAATACCTCTGGTCATACTGCTTATGAGTACACCTTCCCTATACTCTTCCACGAGGATATCCGTTATACCTGTTTCCTGAAGAATGGGCTGCATTAGTAGGTCCCCTGTAACAGGATTGATAACGATAGGCGTATTGACGCTAAGAAAGCGCTGAAAGTCATAGCCATCTCTATAGGTGACTTCTTGGGCAAAGCTGTTTCTAGGGGTACTGAGCTTAAAGACCAGCTGATCGCCCTCTTCGTCCTCTACGATATTGCTATGTGTATTGAGTTTGTTCAAACAGGTGGAATAGACAGGATTTGATCTGAATACGGGAGAATTATTGCATTCAGCAGCGACATTGTTCATGGTAATCTGGGTGTAATAGTCTTCATTTTCCGGAAACAACAGTGTGGTGATTACTTCGCTTCTTGCGGGTTTCTGCCATGAAAAAACCCAATCCTCCGCACGGTCGAAGGCATTCAGATCGACATTGCCTTCGTATATGACCCGTTTTACACCACGGAAGCTTCCTCCTCGACAGGTGGTCACCACATCCTCGCAGGAGAGGGAAACCTCTTCTTCTCCCTGCTTGCTTACATTAAAAGAGCGCGGGGCATTCGGGCTCATTCCCTGAGATGCCGAAAAATAACGCACAAGAAATGACTCCTCCAGAATGACAGAAGACCCGCATTCGGTATAGATAGCGAGGGTAAACCTATAGCTTTGATTACCCAAACATCGATAGCTCAGTTCCCCTCCTACAATATGACTTGCCCACAATTGATGAAGTTGTGCTACCGATACCAGTAATAACAGTGTACAAAGAATTTTTTTCATAGAGTATTGGTAATACCTTTCTCCAAAAAAACTACAGCCGGAAATGAAAAGCACCGATGATTACGGTGTGGAACAGGAATTACCGTTTTCAAAGTAATTGAAAATGTGCAAAAAGTAAAACTTTATCTGAATACAATCAATGTCCCTTTTTCGGATGTACAATATTTATAGAAATCATTTTACTGATTTACAACTAATTAATAGAGATACACTACTATTTCCTTACATAAGGAAAATATATGAATAGCAGTGCTACATAGGGAAATCTCAATAAAATCAGGCTCCAAGAGATTACACTGGAAAATAAAGGATACACTATATCCCAAACCGCTCAATAGGATTTCGTGATGAGGGCATGATTTCAATAAGATCAATGGTTAAGGTAAGGAGGCTTTTGTCTCATTAAAGGTGTAATACAAATTTGGGTTTTAAATGTCGTATAGGATTGCGCGGGTCATTTTTTTTCAATCAAGGCGAACACCGCAGGGATAGCAGCGCTATCCCGAGGATGGTCAACGCAGAGTGAAACGAAATGAACAGGAAGATATGCGATAGTTAAAAGCTAAGTTTGTATAAAACCTGCGCAGTGTAAAAAACCGCTGACTTTAACCCAAATGGATCGATAGAAATCGTGATGAGCGTATAAATAGCAAAATATCGGCCATTTGGATTCGTTCGGCATAGCACCGCTATGGTGAATGAAGACCGGTGGGCAAAGCTTCCGGTAGGAAGCTATTTATGCGCGGAATAGGTTCTCTATTCATCATTTTGGGTTTAAAGTGAATTATAATCGATATAGTAAGGTCATTGGTAGACCTGTAATGGGGACCTTCCTGGGAGAAGCAATACTGTGACCATTATTTTTGTATTCTATAGTGCTGCATTGCGCATATATACTGGAGATCGCCATGGGGTATTGGACCCTTCCGTTTCCTGTGAAATAGAGAAATGAGGTGGCTTTCCCTGTTCAATAATTGCCCAACCTAAGAAGCACCAGTGTACAGGCTTCTTCGGTATGAATCCCTGCTTTTTCCGCCATGACCATGAACTCTTCGTTTTCGGTACCCGGATTGAAAACAATGCGTTTGGGCTGAAGACCAATGATGTAATCGTACCATTCAGGTTGGTGCCGTGGCCCTATGTATAGGGTAACGGTGTCCACCTCTTCGATTTGAGGTTCTTCCCTGATATTGAGTATGGCTTTACCTTGGACTTCTCCTTTCTTGATACCTACAGGTATGATGGGATGCCCTTTTGCGGTGAGTAAATCGGCTGCGGCGAAAGCATAACGTGCGGGATTAGTGGTTGCTCCTATTATGACGGTCTTTTTCAATGTTGGGAAATTAATCGTTAAAGTTCTATGTGAAAATAATGTTTTGCAATGGCCTCTGCACAGCGTTCTCCGTCCATGGAAGCCGATACGATACCACCGGCATATCCCGCGCCCTCACCACAGGGATAGAGACGTTTTAAGTGGGTGTGTTCATAGGTATCTTTGTTTCTGGGTACCTGTACGGGAGAGGAAGTCCTGCTCTCAACGCCGATGACCTGTGCTTCATCGGTAAGATAACCTTTCATCTTTTTCCCAAAAGACCGAAAACCCTGCCGTAAACTATCCTTTATGAAAAGAGGTAAAACCTCTCCCATATCCACTGAGGCCAAGCCAGGTTGGTAGGAAGTGGGGAGCAAACCTCTCGAAACTTTCCCTTCTACAAAATCGATAAGGTTTTGTGCGGGAGCCTGCTGACTTTCCCCTGCAATAGCACAGGCTTTGCGTTCTATTGCCGCCTGGAAACGCATTGCTGCCAAGGGGCCGTGTTGTTCATAGCCCTTCAAATCATCCAGACCTACGGCCACTACTATACCCGAATTGGCATATTTGGAGTCTCTTCTGGAAGGACTCATGCCATTGACCACTACTTCTCCCGGTTGGGTTGCCGAGGGTACGATGAAACCGCCCGGGCACATGCAAAAAGAAAAAACACCACGTTTTACGCCATTATGAACTGCCTGATGAACCAGAGAATAGGAAGAAGCAGGCAGATAAATATCCCTGGGGCCTTCACAATGGTATTGGATGGTATCTATCCGTGATTGTGGATGCTCCACCCGAACCCCCAGTGCAAAAGGTTTTGCTTTGATGTCTATTTTACGTCGCTCCAGCAGTTCAAAAATATCCCTAGCGGAGTGACCTGTGGCCAAGATAACGCCTTCACCAAAAAAATGGTCTCCATTGGTCGTACCGACCCCTTTCAACTCGCCTTTATCGATCAAAAAATCATCGACCTTAACTCCAAAGTGTACTTCTCCTCCGGCATCGATAATACGCTCTCTCAGGGCGGAGACAATCTTTGGAAGCTTATTGGTACCGATATGGGGATGTGCATCAACGAGAATATCTTCTTGAGCACCATGCGCCACCAGTATCTCTAATATTCTCCGTAAATCTCCCCTTTTTTTAGAACGCGTATACAGTTTGCCATCCGAATAGGTACCCGCACCTCCTTCTCCGAAACAATAATTGGAATCGCCGTCTACACTATGTGCCTTATTGATAGCGGCCAAGTCCCTCCTTCTTGACCTTACATCCTTACCCCTTTCGAGCACAATAGGTTTTATACCCAGTTCTATCAATCGCAAAGCTGCAAAGAGTCCTGCAGGTCCTGCCCCTACGATAATGACCCGCTTTGCATCTTGAACCTGAGGGTAATTCAGTCCATGGGATATCCTATCGGGTGGGGATTCGTCGATATAGGCTTCTACCAATACCTTTACCTTGACTTGCTGGGAACGCGCATCTATCGATCGGCGTAGGGGCCGTAGGTAAACCTTTTCTAAGGGAATGTGCTTAAGTCCCATTTTGCGCAGTGCAGTGGATGGGAAGTACTCATGATCAAAAGCTTCCTCGGGCTTTAGGGCAATTTCTTTCGTGTATTTCATAGACTGCTGTTAAGGTAGTTATCCTTAAAAAGTAGGAGGAACACCTATTTACCCTTTTTCTTATGGTATTCCGATGATAGTGATAGCGAAATCCTCTTTAAATCTTTTCTTTGGAAAGAAGGCGTTTCGCATTCAGTGCCTTGTTTTTCTGCTCAAGGTCACAGGGATAATCGAATAGGCAGTTTTCCTTTATGGCTGCGGCAACTTTTCGTGGTACATCTACCTCCCACCCTGGCTGGCCTGTCTTGATTTTTTCCAGCACGTCATCTGTTACGATATGAAGCAGGTCCACATTGGCTCCTTTTATCTTTTCCATCTTATCGTTGGCGACCAAGTATTGAAAGAGGTAGATCAGGTTCGGGGGCAGTTCGTCGCCAAGATCTTCCATGGAATAGATTTCATCCGAACCTTCCCGAAGTGAAGGATATACGTAGAATTTAACGTTACTACCGAAAAGTGTGCCGAAAGCTTCCATAATGCCTCCTCTGAGGTGCTCATAATAGCTCTCATCGAACACCTTCTTGAGGTTATGTATCCCCAGAATGATGCCTATCTTATTGTTTCTGGTAAACTGTGTGAGGTAATCGACCAGTCGATAATATTCCGGATAGTTTGAAATCATCACATTTTGCCCCAGAGAACAGATGATATCTACGCGATTAAGGAAGTCTTTATCATTGATCCCCTGTTCCCCTTGAAGATCGTTCAAGGTAAGCTCCGTCAGCACGACTATCTTATTCCTATCCACATCAGGTTCATTTTTGAAGTGCCTTCTGGCATTCAATAACATGTCCACGTTGACATGGGTCACGGGACGGAATCTACCTCTCAGTATAAGCACATGTTTTTTATACAATACTTCAGAGGGCTGCATCACATTACCATCAGGGCCGAACATCGTGGCCTTTGTCATGCCTTCCTTGACCAGCTTGAGGCTCATCAGTCGGTTGTCCACGTGTTTGAAATCAGGACCATCCAAACGAAACATATCTATCCCTATCCTATCGGATGAAATGTTATCCACTAAAGAACTCAACAACTGAGCTTCATTTCTTATGAAAAGACAGCCAAAGATAAGATTGACCCCGATGATACCTAGAGCCTGTTGCTGAAGGACGTTATCATTATCGTGCATCTTTACATGAATGATGCAATCGTTGGGCGGAGTGTCAGGGTTCAACTGAAACCGAAAGCCTATCCAACCGTGAGGGCTATTCGTTTTCTTGTAGTTCAAAGCCTCCACGGTATTGGCAAAAGCAAAGAATTGGGTAGTAGAAACCCTCTCGGGAAGACGCTCTCCCAAGAGTTCATATTCCTTTTCCAGCATTCTCATCAGGCGAGGTTCACACACATAGCGGTCGCACTGCCCATAAATAGCATCACTAAAGGTCATGTCATAGGCGGACATGGTCTTGGCAACTGTCCCGGATGCACCTCCTGACTTGAAGAAATTAGCTGCCACTTCCTGCCCTGCTCCAATCTCGGCAAAGGAGCCATAAATATCTGGTCTCAAGTTGATTTGTAGTGCTTTTTCTTTAGTCGTTAACTTTCTAAGATCATCCATAATGGGGCTGAGGAAATTTTACGTAAAGGAATATATTTTATATTTAATATAAGATGTAAGATCCAGATTATTTTCAATAGTACGGCTAATTTTCGTTGACCTTACTTAAACACATAACAAACATTAGCCCAAAAGGGTCAGATCCCATGCGCAGTTTATACCATACCTCATCAGAAATACCTTAATTATCTCTAATAAACAGGCTATTGTTCAGCATACTATAAAGGAAATACTCAGATAGGTTCTCAATAGTTTTTCTTCATCCGTTAGGAGTACTTACCCGAAAACATAGCTGCACGATGAAGACAGTTCTTATACAAAGTATGAGGAACCGGATACACTTGCTGATTACCGGTAAATTTACCGCTAACGGAGAAAAGCTTCCTCAACGGAATGAACAAGATAGGAGAGGCACTCCGATTCCACTTCATCCCCAAGCAAGGGCCTCACTACTGGGAAAGAAGTCCAATAAACGGAACTCACAATTGTCTTATCTACACAGCGTAAATTGATAAATTGAATTTTTGTGTATATTTTCGAGGCTTCATTTCAAAACAACAACCATGGCAAATAGAGGTGGCTTTTCCAATCGATTAGGTTTCATTGCGGCTGCGGCCGGTTCGGCAGTAGGCCTAGGTAATATATGGAGGTTTCCCTTTGAGGTTGGAGATGGTGGCGGTGCTGCTTTTGTCGTCATGTATTTGCTCTTCTGTTTCGTTCTGTGTTTTCCCGTTATGATTACCGAAATCGCCATAGGAAGAAAGACCGACAAGAACCCTGCTGGAGCCTTCAAGGCATTAGGTTATAAAAACTGGTCTTTTGTAGGTAAAATAGGCATATTTTGTGGTGTATTGATCCTCTCCTTTTACAACGTAGTTGCCGGTTGGTCCTTTGGATATTTTGTGGAAATTTCCATGGGACACTTCGATATTGGCAGTCGCTTCACTGAGTTCACCGAAGATGTATTGACCGTAGGCCTATACGCAGTCGTGTTTATGGCCGCTACGGCATTTATCGTTAGCAAAGGAGTTGCCGGTGGTATTGAAAAGGCTGCTAAGTTCTTGATGCCCACACTGGTCATTATTATCATAGGACTGGTCATTTACTCCTTGACACTGGAACATTCTATGGAAGGGATCAAGTTTTATCTGGTTCCCGATTTCAGCAAAATCACCCCAAAGGTTATTTATAAGGCTTTGGGACAAGCCTTCTTCTCCTTATCCTTGGGGATGGGTGCTCTCATTACTTACGGTAGTTATGTGGATAGTAAGGAAAATATCGTTACTTCCGCTGCTCTGATTACGCTAGCCGATGTCGGTATCGCCTTTATCGCAGGGTTGATGATGTTTCCACTGGTCGCGTTCATGAACGGTGGAGATATGACCAATGTATCGGGCGGCCCCGGACTCATATTCATGACGCTTCCCGGTGTTTTCCAAACTCTGGGACCGGTACTGGGCGTGGTTATCGGCTCATTATTCTTCCTATTGATATCCTTTGCGGCCCTCACTTCCACGGTATCCTTATTGGAAGTACCTGTAGCCTACATGGTAGACGAGCATAAAATCAAACGGAACAGAGCTGTATGGATCATCGCAGCCTTTATTTTCATTATTGGTCTACCCTCATTGGTGGGCAATGGATATTCAGCGTTTTTCACGAATTTTATTACTTATTTTGGTGCCGAATCCTCTACAAATTTTATGGATTTTGTACAACATATCGCCAACGATTCCTTCCTTCCTCTAGGAGGTTGTCTCATCGTCTTTTTTGGTGCCTATGTATGGAAGAAAGAAAACCTCAATGAGGAGATAGCCAAAGGTTACCCCGGTTACAAAGGGTCATTTGTAGAAATGTACATCAACTTTGCTATCAGTTATCTGTGTCCTGTCGTTTTAGGGGTGCTTTTTCTGTTGACAGTGTTGAACCAGTTCTTTAGCCTTGATGTGATGGATATGTTGTTCTGATGGATTTCTGTCTTTCAAATCATATAATGAAGCATTAATCCAAAGACGGTAAGGAGACCAACATTATTTTGCTTAGGGGAAATATAAGTTAAGTACTTTCAGGACTTTTGCATCTGATGCCCTCCCTAATTAGGGACGCCCACAACTTCTGTGAGACAGTTTCAAACTGTATCTCTTTTATTTTTAATGGTCACGATTCGCATGCACAAATGCGTCTCCAGCTAAATAATTTCCCCCGTCATACTCACCGTTGCACCTAATCTCCTGAAAAAAAACCATTGAACCCAAAATGACCGATCGCCTTCCTATTGCGAGCATAAATCACTTCAAAATCAGCGGTTTTACGCTGCGCAGGCTCGTCACCTTAGTGATACAA